>UQIF01000009.1 GCA_900540955.1 uncultured Olsenella sp. | reverse complement strand
TGGTGGAGAATAGGGGGTTCGAACCCCTGACCTCGTGACTGCCAGTCACGCGCTCTCCCAACTGAGCTAATTCCCCGAATAAATGGTGGGCGATGCTGGATTCGAACCAGCGACCCCTTCCGTGTGAAGGAAGTGCTCTACCCCTGAGCCAATCGCCCTCGCGCAAGAAGAAACTTTACCAAAGGACTCAACAAAAAGGAAGGAGAAATTTGGGCAATTTGAAAAATGCCTCCGGCAAAATGCCGATTAAAGGGCTTTCCGCAGGAAAACGTCGAGGAGAACCGATAAGGCAAGACTCGCGACGATAGGGGCGAGAAGCGCTGGAGAAGCTCCGCCGGGCGCAGTGAAGGTGCCGATGAGCATGCAGCCGGGAACGAGCCATGAGGCCGCCATCCTCTTTCTGAGGGTGTAGAGACCGGCGCCCTCGTTTACGGCTCTCAGAACGAGGCAGCCATACAGCGCCCCCGCAACGCCGCACAGAAGCACGAAGAATGGGCGCGCGTCACCGAATCCTTCAGTGAAACCGCAGACCGCGCCCCACACGACAACGACTGCCCCAAGGGCAATCGAGACGACCGATACCTTCTTGAGACCAGAAGTGTTCGCATCCATCAGCTTCTCCTTTGAACGAGGCAATCGATGATTGAGCAAGAGAATACTAAAGCAGGCCGAGGGCGATGTTCGCCTTCGGCCTGAGGATATCATGGTGGGCCCAGCAGGATTCGAACCTGCAACCCAGGGATTATGAGTCCCCTGCGCTAACCGTTGCGCCATGAGCCCTTATGAAAAAGGGCGACGACCGAAGCCGCCGCCCGCAATTATCATGGTGGAGAATAGGGGGTTCGAACCCCTGACCTCGTGACTGCCAGTCACGCGCTCTCCCAACTGAGCTAATTCCCCGTGCGTTGGTGCGAGGAATAATATATCGGGCAATCAAAGGCGAGTCAAGCGCGAATTCCAACTTTTTTAGAAATCAGCCAGCAGACTCCCCTGGCACGCGAGACGGCCTAGGGCAAAAGCTTAGAGACAAAACCCTCGAGCCGATCCAATCCCAGCTTCAAGTCATCGTCCGATACGCAGTACGAGAGTCGAAGGTATCCCGCAGATCCAAAGCACTCGCCCGGAACACATGCGACGCCCGCCTCGCGAACAAGGCGTTCGCAAAGCTCCTGGGAGTCCATCCCCAGCCCCTGAACATCAGGAAAGGCGTAGAAAGCGCCCTCCGGCCGCGTGAGGGGCAGCCCCATGGCATGCAGCCTCTCGCACACATAATCCCTTCGGCGCCTGTAGGTCTCCCGCATTTCCACGGGATCGAGCCCGAGGGCAACCACCGCCGCGTCTTGCACGAAAGCAGGGATGCTGGAAATGAGATATTGGTGCATCTTCTCGATCTGCTCCCTGAGCGCCGGCGCGGCGGCGAGCCAGCCGATGCGCCACCCCGTCATGGCCCAGGGCTTCGAGAAGGAGTCGACGACGACGAGCTGCTCGCGCAGCTCGGGGTGCGAGACCGCGAGACGCTCATAGCCGTCGAGGTAGCACAGACGGTTGTAAACATCGTCGCAGATAACGTAAATGCCCGTCTCCGACGCGACCTTGGCGACCGCATTCAGCGACTCCGAATCGTAAACGCAGCCAGTAGGATTGTTGGGGGAAGTGACCACGATGGCTTTCGTGGATTTGCCCACGGCAGCCCGAAGATCCTCTTCGCAAATGGCGAACCCGGAAGGCGCCGTGTCAAGAAAGCAGACGCGGCCGTGAACGGACCGCACAATGGTCTCGTAGAGCCCGAACGCCGGCACAGGGACGACAACCTCGTCGCCCGGGTCGATAAGAGCCGCGAGCGTGGAAGAGAGCGCTTCTGTGGCGCCACAGGTGACGACGATGTCCTTGGCTGCGTAGGAGAGCCCCTGCTCCCCCATATACGCCGAGAGGGCTTCGCGAAGATCAAGCTTGCCGTTATTCGGCGGGTAATGCGTCTGGCCTTCGGCCAGCGACTTCGAGACGGCACTCCTCACCGGCTCGGGGGTATCGAACTCGGGCTCTCCGAGAGTAAGCTTGACGCACCCCGGGTACGAGTTCGCCAAGGCGTTGAAACGACGAATACCGGACGTCGCCAAAACCGCCAAATCACTGTTAGTTAACCTCATAAAACCCCTTAGCCTCGCCAAAGCGCAGACTCGTCGATGGCCGCGATCGATGCGGCGCCGCACATCTCCATGGTGTCAGTGAGCTCAGCCTTAAGCTGCTCGAGATAGGCGGCGACGCCGCCCTCTCCCCCTCCGAACGCGGCGACGACGAAAGGTCGGCATACGAGGCATGCGTTGGCGCCGAGCGCAAGCGCACGGAAGACGTCGACTCCGCTGCGGATTCCGCCATCGACGAGGACCTCGAGATCGCCCCCCACGGCCTGCGCGATGTCGGGAAGCGCTTCCGCCGTGGAAGGCACTCCGTCCAGGACACGGCCCCCGTGATTCGAGACGACGACGCCGTCGGCTCCCGCGCGGGCAGCCCGCTCCGCCGCGGAAGGAGTCATGACGCCCTTGAGGACAAAGGGAACGCCCTGCTCATGGCAAGCGGCAGCGATCTCGGCGATCTGCCCCTCGTCCTTGGCGCCCGCAGGAGGGTTCTGCCCCTTGAGGAAAGGAAGGCCCGCGGCGTCAATATCCATGGCCACCGCAGCCGGCCTCACGACGAGCGCTTGGCCGAGCTTCTCGTCAAGCGTCTTCGCATCCCAAGGCTTAACCGTCACGACGCCTGCGCCGCCGAGCCTCGAGATGAGATCGCAGGACTCAGACATGATGAGGCCGTCAAGGCCGTCGCCGGTCCAAGCAAGCGTGCCAGCCTTCTCGGCGGCGCGAAGAACGCACTCGTTATAGCCAACCGTGTCGTACTTCTCGCCATAATGCCGCTGAACGTCGCCGACCGGGGCGATCATTACGGGAAGCGAGAGCTCGCGCCCAAGAACCGCGCACGAGGAGTCAGCCTCGAAATACTGATGGAGAGTGTCCATATTTAGAAGGATGCCCTGCCATGCAGAGTAGTTGCGCATGGCGACGGTGCCAGAGCCCTTGGCGCCTGGTCCGGGAACCGTGTTCTTACACCCGCGGCCGTCGCAAACGGGGCATGCCTTGCAGTAGGGACCGATGTTTCCGCGAGCGCAGGCGGCGAGGTCCGTGTATTTCATGCTAAATACCTTCCGAATCGAAAACAGGCGAGACGCGGAAGTATCCACGCCTCGCCTGAAGTGTAGCGAATCAAGAAGAACACACGGTTACGAGACCGCGGCCGCGAACGATTCTATGCGCGGGCAGGAAGAACACGCGAGGTAAGCCACTCGGTGAGCTCGCCGAAGGGAACGTCGAAGCGCTCGCCGGTCTCGCGGACCTTGACCTCGGCGGTTCCGGCGGCAACGCCCTTCTTGCCAAGGATGACCTGATACGGAATGCCGATAAGGTCGGCGTCGGCGAACTTGACGCCCGGGCGCTCCTTACGGTCGTCGACGACGACCTCGAGGTCGGCGGAGGCGAGCTCCTCGGTGACCTTAAGGGCCGCGGGCCAGACAACGTCGTCGCCGACATTCATGGCAACGACCTCGACCTCATAGGGAGCCACGCAAACAGGCCAGCAGATGCCGCGCTCATCGTTGTGCTGCTCGACGACGGCGCTGACCATGCGGGAAACGCCGATGCCGTAGCAGCCCATGAGGAACGGCTTCTCGCGGCCGTCCTCGTCCATAAAAGTGGCCCCCATAGACTCGGAGTACTTGGTGCCCAACTGGAACACCTGGGAAATCTCGATGCCACGCGCGGCGTGCATGGGCTTTCCGCAGTGGGGGCACAGGTCGCCCTCGCGGGCAGTCACGACGTCGACCCACTCGTCGATGGTGAAGTCTCGGCCCATCTGCGCGTGGCGGTAGTGGTAGTTGGCGAGGTTGGCGCCGACGAGCCACCACTCGGAGACCTTAAGCGAAGAATCGGCGACGACGCGGATGCCCTCGGGAAGGCCGACGGGCCCGATGAAGCCCTTCACAAGGCCGGCGTCGCGCAGCTCCTCGTCGCTCATGAGGTGATACTCGCCGAAGATGTGCTCGGCCTTGACATCGTTCATCTCGTGGTCGCCGGGAACGAAGCAGACCGTGGGACGGCCCTCGCCGTCGATAAGCGCGAGCGCCTTGCGGGTAGCGCTCTCCTCGACGCCAAGAAGCGCGGTGACGTCGGCGATGGAGCCGGCGTTGGGGGTGTGGACGCGCGTGAGCTCGCCGGCCTCGCCCTCGGCGACGGCGATTTTCGCTGTGGCGGCCTCGGTATCGGCGGCAAACCCGCAGTCGCACCAAACGAGCTCGGCCTCGCCGGCATCCGCCAGCGCCATGAACTCGACGGAGGTGTCACCGCCGATCTGGCCGGAGTCGGCAACGACGGGAAGCGCTCGGACTCCGCAGCGCTCGGCGATGCGGGCGTAGGCGGCCTTCTCGTCGTCATAGCACTCCTGCAGCGACTCCTGGCTGGCGCTGAAGGAGTAGGCGTCCTTCATGATGAACTCCCTGCCGCGCATAAGTCCGAAGCGCGGGCGGAGCTCGTCGCGGAATTTATCCTGAATCTGGTAAAGCGTCACGGGAAGCTGCTTATAGGAGCGCAGCTCGTTGCGCACAAGGTCGGTGAAGGTCTCCTCGTGGGTGGGGCCGAGGACGAAATCGCGCTCGTGGCGGTCGTTCAGGCGCATCAGCTCGGGACCGTACGCGCCGTAGCGGCCCGACTGCTCCCAAAGCTCGGCCGGGGTGACGATAGGGACCTGGATCTCTTGAGCGCCGATGCCCTCCATCTCGTCGCGGATGACGCCCTCGATCTTCTGGATGACTCGCCAGCAAAGCGGCAGATAGCTATAGAGGCCGGCAGCGGTCTTGCGGATCATGCCGGCGCGGAGCAGGAGCTTATGGCTCACAAGCTCGGCCTCGGCGGGATCTTCCTTGAGGGTGGGGGCATAAAGCCTCGACATCTTCTGGTATCGCTTCACGTTTTATCCAATCTCCCTATGGAAGGCCGGGCCGTAGCCCGACTCGGATTCAGTATTTATTGATTCTAAGCCAATAAGCCCCTGAGCGTCGCGCAGAGACTTTGCAGCAGCCATGAATGGCTCCGTCAGCCGAAGCGACGCTCAATCTCCTCAAAGAGCTCGTCCACCATTCGTTGCTCCGGGACCTTGCGGATGGGCTCCCCGTTCGCGAAGAGAAGGGCTTCTCCCCTGCCGCTCGCCATACCGATGTCGGCGCCGCGAGCCTCGCCGGGCCCGTTGACGGCGCACCCCATGACGGCAACCGTGATCGGGGCCTTGACCGAGCGGAGCCTGCGCTCGACCTCCTCGGCGATGGGAATCATATTAACTTGGCAGCGTCCGCAGGTTGGACAGCTAACGAGCTCGGGATGAAGCCGACGCATGCCGAGCGCGCCGAGGAGCTCCCATGCGACGCGGACCTCCTCTGCGGGGTCTGCCGTTAGGGAAAGGCGCATCGTGTCCCCGATGCCCTCGGAAAGAAGGACCGAAAGAGCCGCGACGTTCTTGACGGTTCCCTGGGTAAAGGTGCCCGCCTCGGTTACGCCGATGTGCAGGGGGACCTCAGGGAGCAGGCGGCTTAGCTCTCGGTTCGTTTCTATGGTCGCCGTAACATCGTGCACCTTGGCGGACATGACGATGTCGGTAAACCCGCGTTCCCCAAAGTGCCTCACGAACGAAACGGCGCTCTGAACGAGTTTCTCGGGTTGGGTCAGATCCTCGCGGGCATCGATCTCTCGGTCGAGAGAGCCGGCGTTGACTCCGATGCGAATAGGAATCGCCGCCTCCCCGGCTGCGTCGATGCAAGCGTCCACGCGGTCCCAGGAACCAATGTTTCCGGGGTTTAAGCGCAGGGCGGAAGCACCGCGACGAGCAGCCTCGACCGCAAGGCGATGGTCGAAGTGGATATCGGCGACAACGGGGAGGGGCGACTCGGCGCAGATTTCCTGAAACCCGTCAAGGGCGGATGCCGAGGGAATGGCAACGCGAACGATCTCGCAGCCCGCTTCCGCCAGCTCGCGAATCTGCCCCAGGGTAGAGACGGGGTCGTCGGTCTTGGTCGTGCACATGGACTGAACCGAGACGGGCGCTCCCCCGCCGACCTGGACGCGGCCAACGTGAACAGGGCGAGTAAGCTCGCGGGGGAGCCTGTTGCCAGCAGAATTCATGACGTCATCCAATCACGAAGCGGAAAATGTCGTTCTTAAGCACCACTACGAACACAAACAAGAAAAACGCGAGCCCAACATAGCTGATGTAATTTTGTGCCTTGGCGGAGAGCTTCTTTCTTGAGACGGCCTGAATCGCCTCGATCAAGATCTTCCCCCCGTCGAGCGGCGGAATGGGAAGCAAGTTCATGAACCCCAGCGACATCGAGATGGAGGCGGCGAGCATAACAAGATCGGCCGGGCCCGTGCTTGCGGCCTCGGAAGCCATAACCGAGATGCCCACAACAGACGTGGACTGATTGAGCACCTCCATCGTGGTCTGAGGCACCACGAGCTTGACGACGAACGAACCGACCATCTGGGCATAGCGCACGGTAAGGCCCGCGGCCTGTACAGGGTTGGGGCGATAAACCGCCGTCTGGGAGGTGATACCGATCCTGTCGGAGGCCTCGCCGTCGGGAAGGTCGACCGTGAGGTAGAGCTCAGAGTCGCCGCGGTTCACGGTGATCTGGAAATCAACGCCATCGGCGAGGTACGGGGACAACGCCGCCGAAAGCTCGTCCCAGGTCGCAACGTCGACTTCGCCCACCTTCACCACCCTATCCCCCGCCTCGATCCCGCTTGCCTGGGCATAGGACCCCTCGGCGACGGAGCCGATGACGGGCTCGGTGGATGCGACGGGAATACCCGTTGCCATAAAACCTGCGGTAACAACAATGAACGCGAAGGCGATGTTCACGAGCGGGCCGGCAAGAAGGACGACGAGCCTCCGGAAAAAACCAAGCCCAAGGTACGTATGGGCGCGCTCCTTCGAAAGGAGCTCCTCTGCAGAGCAGCCGGGATCGCGAGCCTCCCCCGCTTTCGTGGCACCCGCGGCCGAGAAATCATGGCCTTGATCGAACTCGGTAAGAAAGGCGGCGTCTCGCGCGACGGTCTCGAAGGCGGCGGGGTACGTCTTCTGGTTCGGCTCCTCACCGAGCTCAGGGTTGTAGAAAGGCCGAATGGAAGCCCATTCAGACAAGGAGGCGAGCGCCGAAAGCACTTCTTCCTCGTCAATGCCGAGCTCCTCGGAGATCTTGGCGGACTCGATCCTGCCGTGGCGCTGCACGCAGTAGAGGACCTTCGCCGCCACGCCTTCATCGATGGGCTCCATACCGCTGATTCGGTTGTAACCACCGAGCAGCAAGGGGGTAACGCCGAAGCGAGTACCGACCTTGCGGCTCTTGAACGAGAGGTTTCGCCGGCAAGGGAGGCCGAGCATGAACTCGGTCACGCGAACGCCGAAGGCGCGAGCGGCAACGTAATGACCGGCCTCATGGATGAACACAAGCGCCGACAGGACAATAACGCCCCAAAACACTGTGGAGACAATACCGACGATAGCAGACAAGGGCTAAACCTCCGCAAGGGCTTCTTTGGCGAGCGCACGGGCGCGCTCATCGACGTCGAGCAGTTGCTGCAGGCTCTCTACCCGATCGGCCGAAGTTCGAGACACCACGTAATCGACAACGCGCTCGATGTCGAGGAAACCACACAAACCTTGCCGGAAGGCGAGGTTAGCGACCTCGTTGGCGGCGTTAAGCGCGCACGGGAGGACGCCGCCGGCGCGACCCGCCTCCTTAGCAAGACGAAGGCAACCAAAAGTAGCCTCGTCAGCCTCGCCGAACGTGATCGGCGCACAGGACGCCCAGTCAACGCGTTCGACGCTGGCTTCCCAGCGCTCAGGATAGCTCAGGGCGTACTGAATAGGGGCGCGCATATCATGACCGCCGAGCTGAGCCTTGACGACGCCGTCGGAGAACTCGACCATCGAATGGATCTCGCTCTGCCGATGAATCAGAACACGAACGGCGTCAATGGGCACCTGGAACAGCTGATGGGCCTCGATGACCTCCAGGCCCTTGTTCATGAGGCTCGCGGAATCGATGGTGATTTTTGCGCCCATGTCCCAGGTGGGGTGAGCAAGGGCGTCGGATACCTTGACGCCGCGGAGCTCTTCGCGATTCTTGCCATAGAAGGGGCCGCCGGAGCAGGTAAGCCAAATGCAGTGCACGTCGGAAGATCTCTCGCCAACAAGGCACTGGAAAATCGCCGAGTGCTCGGAGTCCACAGGGATGAGCCTTCCCGGCTTTGCCATGGGCATGAGGAGGTCGCCGCCGCAGACAATTGACTCCTTATTCGCGTAGGCAAGGACTTTGTTGGCGCAAAGAGCCGCATAGCCCGCGTGGATACCGGCAAAACCTACGAGGGCGTTGACAACAATGTCGACGTCAGGAAGCTCTGCGAGAGCGGTCACAGCCGCCTCGCCGACGCTTAGCTCGCAGTCTTCGGGAAGCTCGCCGAGCACAGGATCCTTGCCGTGTTCGGCATCCGCCACGGCAACGTGAGAGACACCGAACTCACGCGCGGCGGCAACAAGCTTTTCGGTTGAAGAGAGCACCGAAAGCGCCACGATGCGCACTTTACCGGCGTGGCGACGGGCAACATCGAGGGTTTGAGAGCCCACAGAGCCCGAGCAGCCCAGAACGGCAACGCGCACCGGGCGGGGTCGCTCGGCGCGCGGGGCGGTGTCCTCAAAGATATTGATGCAAGAAGTCACAGAATTCCCCCAAAGAGAAGCAATATGTAAGCAGCGATGGATCCGAACAGAAGCGAATCGGAGCGGTCGAGAAGGCCTCCGTGCCCCGGGATAAGGTTCCCCGAATCCTTCACACCAACGCCGCGCTTGATGCGAGACTCAAACAGATCCCCGACAACCCCGACGATGCCGACAACCAGCCCGACGACAGCAGCCAAAGGAACGCCGATATTGGCGACGCCGGCGAAGGCGAGGACAACCCAAACGGCAACGGAACCGACGAGCCCGGCCCAAAAACCTTCCCAAGACTTGTTCGGGCTTATTCGGGGAGCGAGCTTATGGGAGCCGATCCGCGACCCCACGAGATACGCCACGGCGTCGTTGGCCCACAACGAGAGCATTACCCCCAGGGTAAGAAGCGCGCCGTGAACCCCCTTATCGGACACGCGCACGAGAACGATCGCGGAAAAGGCGAAGCTTGTGTAGATGGGACCAAAGACGGAAACGGCAACGTCTCCGATGCCGGCGCGCGGCGTCGCCACATACCAGGCGGCGATAGCGACAAGGAACAGCAGCAGCACTACAGCAAGGCCGGCGACACCGCGAAAGTAAGCGGCAAGCGGAAAGAGAATCGCGGCGGTAAGACCATAAATCTCGTTGGGCATGCGACCGCCCATTCGAGTCATGCGGAAAAACTCGGAGCAGCAGAGCCATGCCATGCAGACAACCAGCAACGTCGTGGTGAACGGCCCGACGAACAGACACGCCACGATAAGAAGCGCATAGATGGCACCGGAGGTGGTGCGTGTAAGCAGCTTCTCGGTTGCCCCTCGCGCTCGTTGACCGGCGAGCTTTCCAGCGGCGCGCTGGCCCTCCTTGGCGGCGCGCCGCGCCTCGAGCTTATCGACCTGTCGATCGAGACCGACGCTTACGCGCTCCGTCTCGGCCACGCCGTTCTTCTCTTTATCCATGCTACTTGACGCCTCCGAAGCGTCGGTCGCGCGACTGGTAGGACTTGACCGCGCGGAGCATATCCCAGCGCGAGAAATCAGGCCAGAGCGTCGGAGTCACATAGAACTCCGAGTACGCGAGCTGCCAAAGCAGGAAATTCGAGAGCCGCAGCTCACCTGAAGTACGGATAAGCAGGTCAGGATCGGGAAGCCCGCGGGTATATAGTTTATCGGCCACCGCGTCGGCATCTATGGAGTCGATAGCGAGCTCTCCGGCCGCCGCCTCGCGAGCGAGCTCTTTGGCGGCGCGGACGATCTCCGCACGGGAGCCGTAGTTGACCGCGAGGGCGAAAATCATGCCAGTATGGTCGGCGGTATCGTCCAGGCCCTTTTGAAACACCTTGCGAGTCTCCTCGGGTAGGGCGGACAGGTCCCCAAAGAACCGAAGTCGCACGTTCTCCTGATGGAACAAGGGAAGCTCTTTGACAAGCGTGGTGGCAAAGAGATGCATGAGGAGATTGACCTCATGCTGCGGGCGCTTCCAATTCTCGGTAGAGAACGCGTAAACGGAAAGCACATCGAGGCCGAGTCGCACGCTCGTGGTCACGGCCTCCCTAAGCGAATCGACGCCGGCAACATGGCCCTGACTGCGGTCAAGGCCGCGGGCGGTTGCCCAGCGGCCGTTTCCGTCCATGATAATGGAGACATGGCCCGGAACACGGGCCATGTCGACATCATCAAGCGAGATGTCCTCAGGCGCGTCGGAGAAGTACTCCTTGAGCAGCTTTTCGTCGTAGAGCAAGCTAGATCTCCATGATCTCGGCGGTCTTGGTCTTGAGCATATCCTCGATCTTGGCGACATAGGCGTCGGTGAGCTTCTGGATAGCCTTCTTCTCGCGAGTAGCCTCGTCCTCAGGCAGCTCCTCATCGCGCTCGACCTTGCCGTTTGCGTCGCGACGGACGTTGCGAACGGCGACGCGGGCGTCCTCAGCCAGCTTAGAGCACTCCTTAGCGAGCTCACGACGACGTTCCTCGGTCGGCCGAGGGAACGGAAGACGAATCGAGATGCCGTCATTGGACGGAGTGATGCCAAGGTCAGATGCCTCAATGGCCTTCTCAATGGCCTTAAGGGAGGACTTGTCCCACGGCTCAATGACGAGCATGGAGGCCTCGGGGACCTTCACGCCGGCGAGCTGCGTGATCGGCGTGGGCTGGCCGTAATAGTCAACCTTGATGGGGTCGAGGATGTGCGCGTTCGCACGGCCAGAACGCACGCGAGAGAAGTTGCTCTTCAGGGCGTCGATGGCCTTATCCATGTGGGACTGGGCAAAATCCGTGTACTGGCTCATGCTAATTCTCCTTCTCGTAGACGATGGTCCCGACATTCTCGCCCTCGACGGCCTTGCGGAAACCGCCCTCGGCGTTGATGTCGAAGATCATGATCGGCATCTTGTTGTCGCGGCACAGCGCTATCGCCGCCGCGTCCATGACCTTGAGATTCTTGGTGAGCACCTCGTCGTAGGTAACCTTCTCGTACTTAACGGCGTCAGCGTTCTTCTTGGGGTCGCAATCATAGACACCGTCGACGTTGGTGGCCTTCATGAGGACCTCGGCGTTGACCTCGCACGCGCGAAGAGCGGCGCCGGTGTCAGTAGTGAAGAAAGGATTGCCGGTGCCGGCAGCAAGGATAACGATGCGACCCTTCTCCATATGACGGATCGCGCGGCGACGAATATAAGGCTCGGCGATCTGGCGCATAGAGATGGCGCTCATAACGCGACTATCCATGCCGGCGTGCTCAAACGTGTCCTGAAGCGCGAGCGCGTTCATAACGGTGGCGAGCATGCCCATCGAATCGCCCTGTGCTCGGTCCATGCCGCCGGCCGCGACCTGAACGCCGCGGAAGATGTTGCCGCCGCCGATAACGACCGCGATCTGGACACCCGCGTCGAACACGGGGCGAATCTCCTCGGCAAGGCGAGCAGGGACTGCGGGGTCGATTCCGAACTCCTGATTACCCATAAGGGCCTCGCCGGAGAGCTTGAGCAGGACACGCTTATACCTAAGGTCTGACAAATCAGCCTCCATTAGAACGGACGCATCAACGAGCGTGCGTACGCATATTACGTTGCCAAAATGAAAGTTTAACAGACGGGGACGGGTTGTCCTCCGCCCGTAGTAAAGCATATGCCAGTACACACAAAAGAGCCGGCCGCGTTAAACGCGACCGGCTCAAAAAATCAATGATTAAAGCGACTACTCGCCAAAGCGGTAAAGGACGAAGGACTTGACCTTGATGTCGTCGCCGAGGTCCTTGGAGGTCTTCTTGGCAAGGGCGTCGATGGTGACGGAGGAATCCTTCACGAACTCCTGCTCGGTGAGGACGAACTCCTTGAAGTACTTCTCGAGTCGGCCCTGAGCCATGCGCTCCTGGATGGCCTCCGGCTTTCCGGACTCAGCAGCCTGGGCCTTGTAGATGGAAAGCTCGTGCTCAACGGTCTCGGCCGGGACGTCGTCGCGGGAAGCGGCGACAGGCGCGGTCGCGGCGATCTGCATCGCGACGTCGTGAGCGAAGGTCTTGAACTCGTCGGCAGCGGCGGTCTCGGCGTTGTTGAACTCGAAGACGGCGACGTTGGCGATCTTGCCACCGAGGTGGATATAGCTAGCAAGAGCGCCGTTCTCGACGGCGAGGCGCTGGAAGCGCAGGACCTTCATGTTCTCGCCGATGACGTGAATCATCTCGGTGAGAGCGGAGTCGACGGTCTCGCCATCTAAGGTGCAGGCCTTGAGGGCCTCGACGTCAGCGGGGTTCTGCTCGGCGACAACCTGAGCAAGCTTGGCGGCAAAGCCGGTGAACTTGGGGTTGGTGCCGACGAAGTCGGTCTCGCAGGAGAGCTCGAGGATGGCGCCGGTCTTGCCGTCCTCGGAGACGAAGGTGGCGATGGTGCCCTCATTGGTGTCGCGGCCAGCGCGCTTGACAGCTTTGGCGATGCCCATGGTGCGCAGGACGTCGACGGCCTTCTCGAGGTCGCCCTCGGCCTCGACGAGAGCCTTCTTGCACTCCATCATCGGGGAGTCGGTCATCTCGCGGAGCTGCTTGACGAGCGCGGCGGTAATCTGAGCCATGTACTTCTCCTCTGGTTTATAACCTAATAAAACAGCCGTTGGATTCGGCGTTACTGGGCGGCGGGAGCCTCGGCAGCGGACATCTCCTCAGCGGTGATCTGCTCCTTGCCGGTGCCGGCCAGAACAGCGTCGGCAGCAATCTCGCACATGAGGGCAACAGAGCGGATGGCGTCGTCGTTGGCGGGGATGCCGTACTCGACGACGTCGGGGTCGGAGTTGGTGTCGAGCAGGGAGACGACCGGGATGTGCAGACGGTTGGCCTCACGGATGGCGATCTCCTCGCGCTTGGAGTCGACCACGAAGATGGCCTGCGGCAGGCTGGTCATGTCGCGCACGCCGCCGAGGTTCTTCTGGAGCTTGTCGAGCTCCTTGCCGAGAAGAGCCTGCTCCTTCTTGGGGAGAGTGGCCATGCGGCCGTCCTCGACCATAGCCTCGAGCTCCTCCATGCGGGAGATGCGGGAGCGCATGGTCACGAAGTTGGTGAGCATGCCGCCAAGCCAACGCTGGTTGATCCAAGGCATGCCGCAGCGCTCAGCCTGCTGAGAGATAGGCTCCTGGGCCTGCTTCTTGGTGCCGACAAAGAGAATCTTGCCGCCCTTGGCAGCGGTCTCCTTGAGGAAGGTGTAGGCGGAGTCGAGGCCGTACATCGTCTGCTTGAGGTCGAGGATGTAGATGCCATTGCGCTCACCGAAGATGTAGGACTTCATCTTGGGGTTCCAGCGGCGGGTCTGGTGACCGTAGTGGCAGCCGGCGTCGAGCAGAGTCTGGATAGTAATCTTAGCCATGGTAACCTCCTGTGGTTGGTCCTCCGCGCGATGTCATCCCCGTGAACTGCCACCCGAGGCCTGGCTATTCGCCTTCGGGCACCACGGCAGGCGGGTCGTCGCGCGTGTGAGATGGTGCCGGCCGGTTGCCGGCATGCCGTGCTTGTGCACAACAGCTGATTAGTATAGCAGCAACGATGTCTCTGTCGAGCCTCGTTTATCCCTCACAACCTTCACATCTTTACCACCTGCTATTTCAGCCTGTCAGGCGCGGGGGTGGGAGGCGCGCGCGGCGTCCTTGAGGCGCTCGACCGAGAGGTGGGTGTAGATCTGCGTGGTGGAGAGGCTCTCGTGGCCAAGAAGCTCCTGAACGCTGCGTAGGTCGGCTCCCCCGGAGAGCAGCTCCGTGGCAAACGTGTGCCGCATGGCGTGCGGGGTGAGCGCCGGGTCGAGCCCGGCCTGAGCAACATGGCGCTCAAACACGACGCGAAGGGCATCGGCGCTCATGCGCCTGCCCCTCGTCGAAATGAACAAAGCCGCTTCGTCTTTATCGCAAGCCTTCTTGGATCGGGCAAGAAGGGCGGGCCGCGCCTCCTGGACATAGCGCTTTGCCCAATCGAGCGCGAGCTCGTACAAGGGCACCACCCGCTCCTTGGAACCCTTGCCGAAGAGCTTGACCGAACCGCCCGCAAAGTCTATGGACCCCACGTCGAGTCGAGAGACCTCCGAGATTCGAGCGCCGCATGCATAAAGAAGCTCAAGGAACGAGCGGTCGCGCAGGCCGGCGGGAGAGGATACGTCACAGCAATCGAGCAGCCGCTCCGCCTCGGAATCGGTCATGGTCTTGGGCAAGACCCGCGCGACCTTGGGACTCGCAACCGAAGACGCCGCATCCGAGGAAACCCCGCCGTGAAGAGACATCCAGCCGTACAGTCCGCGGATAGCCGAGAGCCTTCGATTGATGGTCGTCGTAGCGTAACGGGCGCGGGAGAGCTCCGCCAAATAGGCGCGGAGCTCCTTATGCGTCACGTTGAGCGCATCGACGCCGTTACTCTCGCACCAGCGGGAGTAGTCGGCCAGGTCGCTGGCGTAGCCCTTCTGGGTGTTCTCCGAAAGCCCCCTAACGCCCGTGAGCTGCGCGACGTACGCATCGACGTAAGTATCGAGGGAACTCATTGCCCGCTTGCAGGGAAGAGCTCCGACCGAGCACCAAGATAGGCATCGAAATCGCGCTCGGCCCGGGCAGCGAGCTCCGCGCGGCGACGGGCCTTATCGCGAACGTGCGTCTCGAGCGGGGGCACAATACCGAAATTGACGTGCATGGGCTGGTAGTCCTTGGTGGCGGGGTCGGTCGCATAGGAGACGAGGGCGCCGAAAGAAGTTGTCTTGGGCAGCTCGACCGGATCGAGGCCCGATAGCTCGGCGTACATGTTCAACGCAGCGAGAAGGCCGGACGCGATCGCCTCCACATACCCCTCGGTGCCGCAGATCTGGCCCGCAAGACGGGCTTGCGTTCCGGGAATCTTGAAGGTCTTGTCGAGCACATGCGGCGAGTCGACGAAGGAGTTGCGGTGCATGACGCCGTAGCGCAGGAACTCGGCGGACTTAAGGCCAGGAATCATTCGGAAGACCCTGCGCTGCTCAGGCCACGTAAGGTTGGTCTGGAACCCGACGAGGTTATAGGCGAGCGCATCCGCCGTCTCCGCACGGAGCTGAACCGCGGCCCATGGGCGATGCCCCGTCCTCGGGTCGGTAAGCCCGACAGGCTTAAGCGCTCCGAAGCGTATGGCGTCACGCCCGGTGCGGGCGACCTCCTCGACAGGCTGGCACGCGCAAAAGAGGTCCTTCTGCTCGAAGTCGCGACCGATCACGCGGGCAGCGCCGAGGAGCGCGTCGATAAAGGTCTCGTACTCATCCCTATTCATCGGGCAATTGAGATAGTCTCCGGCCCCCTCCTCATAGCGAGACTGGGAGAAAGCGATTGACCGATCGATGGACTCGGCAGAAACGATGGGCGCCGCGGCGTCGAAAAACGACATATGCCCCTCCCCGACCGCGCGCTCGACCGCGGCGAACAGGCTTTCCGAGCAAAGGGGCCCGGCAGCGATGACGCAAGGGCCCTCGGGTATATCGAGGGCTTCTTGCCTCACGACATCGATAAGGGGGCTCGAGCAGACGGCGTCCGTTACCAGCGAGCTGAAGCGCTCTCTATCGACTGCGAGCGCACCACCGGCGGGGACGGCGCTTTGGCGCGCAAAAGCCAAGAGATACGACCCCATGCCGTCGAGCTCGCGCTTAAGCAGCCCGGCAGCGGAATCAGGCTTGGTTGACTTGAGGGAATTGGAGCACACCAGCTCGGCGAACCCATCCGTATGATGCGCAGGAGAGGGATGGCAGGGCCGCTGCTCGATGAGCCTGACGCGGATTCCCCTTCGCGCGAGCTGCAGCGCGCACTCAGAGCCGGCGAGGCCGGCTCCGACGACGGTGACCATCGAAGACATGCAATCCCCTTCCCGGCGCGGGCGCCGATGACGTCAAATACCTATATTGTGCCCCAACAGATACGCCTGAGATGGCGCGTAGCTCCCGTCAGGCAGCCTCTCCACTAGGTTTCTCGCCTCATACGCAGTCAGCTCGCGCAAGACCCCGATGACATCAGTTCCCAAGGCTTCCGCAAGCTCATCAGGCCGAGAGGGAGAGGCGAGAAGCGCAGCCATCAAGCCGTCGGGCTCCTCCTGGGTCCGCTCGGACCGAAGGCTTAGGAAACCGAAGTCGAGCGAGATCGCAAGCGCGAGCGACTCCTCGTCAGGAATGATCTTCGCTCCCTCCGCTATGAGCGCGTTCGTTCCTTTTGAGTTTACCGAAAAAATCGATCCGGGGATGGAATACACCGTCCTGCCGAGCTCGATGGCGGCATCGGCGGTTCCCATGGTGCCGGACCTTGGCCCCGCCTCCGTGACGATAAGGCATCGGGATAACGCGGCGATAAGAGCGTTGCGCTTTGGGAAAGCATAGCGACGGGGCCCCATGCCCCAGCGCTCTGCCGATATGACGGCACCGCCGCCCTCGACCGCTCCTCGGAATACATCCTCGGAGGTGCTCGGGTACACAGTGTCTGCGCCGCATCCGGAAACGACGATTGTGGCGCCGCCCGCGGCGAGCGTCGCCCTGCCGGCAGAAGAGTCGCACCCCAGGGCCCCTCCCGAGACCACGCAGACGCCTCCTTCCGCGGCAACACGCCCGGCCATAGAGGCAATG
Organism: uncultured Olsenella sp.; assembly: GCA_900540955.1. Classification (GTDB taxonomy): domain Bacteria; phylum Actinomycetota; class Coriobacteriia; order Coriobacteriales; family Atopobiaceae; genus Paratractidigestivibacter. The sequence continues at coordinate 55,219 of UQIF01000009.1, read as the reverse complement.
GCGAGGCCGTAGGGAGTGGCCCTGCGGGCGCCGATAATGCCTAGGCATGGCGTCTGTAGGCAAGCGGCGTCCCCCACCCCATAAATAATTCCCGGAGGATTTGCCAGCTCCAGAAATGCGGAAGGATACTCCGGGTCATCGATGCCGATCTCCCATCGCCCGTCATGGTAATTTCTCATGAGCTCCCCCTAAAGCGTCGCCCTCGACCTAAAGCCCAATGCCTCGACCACGTCCTGCTCCCCAACAAGCTCGTGCTCCGAAAGGTCGCCTATGGTCCTAGCGACCCTCGCTATGCGCACAATCGCCCGACCACCGAGCCTTAGCCGAGCCGCATAATCCTCAAACAACGCTCGCGCCCCGTCCTCGAGGCGAGCGCCGCCGGGACCCGCCTGCTCGCCTTCACGAGACGTGCGCCAAGACCTGAACTCACGGGCGTTCGCCACAAGCTCCCGCATCTCGGATGAGCCCATCCCGCTGCCCCCGCGGATAATGCTCTTCTCCGAGGGCCTCGCGACGTCGCACACGACGTCGATTCGGTCCATAAGCGGGCCGCCGATCTTGTTCTGGTAGCTCTGAACCCTGGAGGGGCTGCAGGTGCAGGAATGCCCGGGGTCGCCCAGATGGCCGCAGGGGCATGGGTTTGCCGCCGCCACAAGCTGAAAGTCGCAGGGAAAGGTGTAGACGCCGTCAACGCGCACGATTCTCACCTCCCTATCCTCCATCGGCTGTCGCATGGATTGCAAAACGTTGTTGGCGAACTCCGGGAGCTCGTCCAGGAAAAGGACACCCTTGTCCGCGAGCGAAAGCTCCCCGGGCAACACGGGTCGCCCTCCGCCAACCAGCCCGCCGAGCGAGATTGAGTGATGGGGCGCGCGAAACGGCCGGGCACCCCTCGCTATCGAATCGAGGGGCTGTCCCGCGACCGAGTGAATTAGAAGAGCCTCCGCCCGCTCCTCCGCCGTGAGCGGCGGGAGAATCGTCGGCAGGCGCTTGGCAAGCATTGATTTTCCGGCACCCGGGGGTCCGACCATGAGCAGCCCGTGCCTGCCGGCGGCGGCGATGACCATCGCACGCTTGGGAATCTCCTGGTCCACCACATCGGAGAAATCGAGCCCAGAGTCGTCCAGGGAGAACTCTTGGGTATTCTCATCGAAGTCGCCGACGATTCTCCTTAACCCCTCAAGGCCACCCTTGAGCTGACTCAGGCTCTCGATGCCGACAATGTTGCTTTGCTCGCCGCCGAAGGCGGGCGTGCGAGACGAGGCGATGAGGTCGAGGCCTCCCGACGCAGCGAGCGAGGCGTAGGCCGCAGCTCCCCTTACCGGCTCGACGCACCCGTTTAAGGCAAGCTCGCCGGCAAAGACCGCGCCGTCGGCGACCCTCGGCGGAATCTGCCCTGAGGCGATGAGGATCGCGACCGCGATGGCGAGGTCGTAGGCGGTTCCGCCCTTTTTCATATCTGCCGGGGCCAGGTTGACGGTATAGCGCACCGGGGGGATCTCGAACCCGCACTCCCTCATTGCGCACCTGACCCTGACGGCTGCGTCAAATATCGGGTTATCGCTTCCCCCCGTAATGATGAACCCAGGGACACCTCCCCCGGGGCTGACCTCCACCGTCACGGGAATCGCCTCGACGCCTCGCAGGGCGGCGGCCCGCACGGCAACCGAGCGCCCCATCAGCGGTCCAGAAAGAATGCGCCGGTGAGCAGGCGGATTTCCAGATCGCTGCCGGGCCTCACGATAATGCTCACGACATCGCACCGAGACGGCACGCTGTCGACCGCGCCGCCGAGATACTCTTTTGCGAGCATTCCGTAACGCAGCTGCTTGTCTTTATCCACGGCACACTCCGGCGCGCAGTCGCCAAAGCCCCCGTCGATGCGGGTTTTTACCTCAACGAGCGCAAGACAGCCCTCGGGGGTTTCGGCAACGATGTCGACCTCCCCGCGTCGGCAATGCCAGTTCCGCTCGATGATCGAGTAGCCGAGGTCCTCAAGAAAGACCGCGGCAAGGTTCTCTCCCATACGCCCAAGATCGGCCTTTCCGACCCCGCCCAGGTCCTCGGGAAAGCTGCTCTTTTCATAGGGGTAGGTATAGAAGCTCCTTGAAACGCCGGGGCCCTCGATAGGCGTATCGTAGGTCTCCCCGTACTCAAGGCGCGACCAGCCAGTGTTCTCAACGCACATAGCAGCTCCTCACATGGTCGATGGCGTGTCCATGTGAGTGAGCTTCTCAGGGCCATCTAGCGAAACGCTGTCGCATTGCTGGCGGATAGCTGCCGGAAGACTGGCGGCAAACAAGCCAAAATGGAAACGATCGCAGTATTTGCGCACATACGCGGCGCAAAGCCGACAAATAGCCCTATTTGGATCAAAGGGCGGTCAGCTTAAAACAGCGACGGAGTCTCCAGGAAGTTCCCACAGAAAGAGAACCTGTGGATGGGGGTGAGCCCATGCGCGCGTATAGCGGCGATGTGCTCCGCCGAGGCATACCCCTTGCAATCCGCGAGGTGATACTCAGGGTATTCCTCGTCATAAGAGATCATGAGATGGTCCCTCGTGACCTTGGCGACGATGGAAGCCGCCGCGATAGCGGCGATTTTGGCATCGCCCTTGACGAGGGTCTTCTCCTTAGGATGAATATGCATGGGGTTGCCGTCGATCAAGACGCAATCGGGCTCGACGCCGGCATCCTTGACCGCCCCCGACATAGCGGCCCTCAAGGCCTGCGCCATCCCGATTGCGTCAATGAGCGAAGGCTCAATATGGCACGTGCCTATGGCGAGGGCGACGTCGGCGATCTTTGCGGCGAGCACTTCTCGCTTTGCGGGAGTCAGCTGCTTGGAGTCGTTGATGCCCCAGATCATCGGATCGTCCGGCAACGCCACGGCGCACACGGTGAGCGGCCCGGCGATCGAGCCTCGCCCAACCTCGTCGACCCCGAGCACAACGCCGTCGCCGCCGAGCTCATGCTGAAGCTCGTACATGCCGCGCACGCGCGCGTGCTCGGCCTCATCGCGCTCAAGCCTTTTTTGAGCGCTGACAACGGCTCGTTGGACCTGCTTTCGCGGGTCGTCGGCATAACGCTCGATGAGAGCGAGAGCCTCGTCGGCAGGGGCATCGGAAAGAAGGGCCGCGATTTCCTTGGCGGTTGAGGCATGTGGGGCGAAATCGTGCATGAGAGACTCCGGATACAAGTAAGGCCGCCCCGAAGGGCGGCCCCATAAACGGTTCAAACCAGAAACTAGCGCTTCTCGGGGATGCGGGCGGCCTTGCCGACGCGATCACGGAGATAGTAGAGCTTGGCGCGACGGACGGCACCGTGGCGGACAACCTCAAGCTTGGCGATCTTCGGGCTGTGAAGCGGGAAGGTACGCTCGACGCCGCAGCCGAAGGAGATCTTGCGGACGGTGAAGGTCTCGCGGGCGCCCTCGCCGCTCATGCGGATGACGTCGCCCTGGAAGATCTGCTCACGCTGGCGATCGCCCTCGATGATGCGATAGTGAACCTTGACGTTGTCGCCAACCTTAACCGCGGGAATGTCCTCGCGGATCTGCTGACGCTCGATAGCGCGGATGTAGTCCATAGTTTTCCTCGTCTCTAGAGGTGCCGACGCGACCTGCGAACGACACATAGGCTTACACACAAGGAGAAACTATAGCCGAGCTTGGCCTTCGCATCAAGAAAATTCATAACTAAAGGCAAAATCCAGCGACAACGCCGTTCTGCTGGTCGGAAGACAGGACCGTTGAGGGGTACCCGCTCGCCATGACCTGATAGAAACAAGACTCGTCGATGCCGGCAAAGCTGACGGGGTACGGAGTCCGCATCCACCAGTTTTCAGACGTCTGGCCGAGCGCACCCGGCAAAACCCCATAACCAGAGAGGTCGGCAACCCCGTTGTCGGAGAAATAGGCATATTGAGGGCCCTCGGAAGAGATGAGCCGATCGTAAGGCGCGAAATCGGTGTAGACCGTATTCGGAATTGGCTTGGTCCCGAACTCGCGAGCAAACCACGAGAGTTCGCCGAAGACCTCCGACGACGAGAAGAGCCACAGCCTGTCAGAGGTCGACGAGACGATGTCGAACCCGTTGATGACCACACCGGCGTTGTTCGTCAATTTGGAAACTGGTTTGATGCTCTCCGCAAGGTCGGACGGAAGAAGCGCCATACCCTCGGCGTCGAGCCAAGACCGCAAGCCGCTCGAACCCCAACCCCCGACGTTCGTTGCAGCGTCGTTCATGGGCCTTTGGGCCAAAGAGGACATCATGAACGTAAGCCCGGCCTTGCCGGACCCGTCCGCGAGGTCGTCGGCTCGGACACCGACCACGCGGCACGTGGCGACCTGCCCATCGGACAGCTGGACGGCGCGTACGCAATCTGAGATTTTGCCGTCATCGCCGATGATGCCGAACCGGCGCGCCACCTCGAGCCCGGATTGGTTGTCGGGTGCCGCCGAGATCCGCTGCGCGATCTCGGATAGTTCGTCCCATGAGTAATCGGAAAACGCCTTCACGCTAAAGTCGTCGGAAGCGGGAGATTCAATCGAGGCGGAAGGGCCGATGCCGGAAAGAAGGGAAGAGAGCTTGCCCGTCGAGGCGAGCCAGAACACCGCCCCGCATGCTGCAACAAAGATAACAGAGAGGGCGAGCATCAGATACGTGCCGGCCCCTGAGCCCTTCTTTACGCCCATGGATCTCCTTCATTATTTCGCTCAAATGCGGCAATCACAATGCTCGCACAAACAAAGGAGGGGAACCCTGAGGCTCCCCTCCCCTTCGGAAAACAACGCTAAGTCAACTTACTCGAATTAGCGAGCTCCGCCGTTGGACTTGATCTTCGCCTGGGCCGCAGCGAGGCGCGCGATGGGCACGCGGAACGGCGAGCAGGAAACATAGTCAAGGCCGAGGTCATAGTACATCTGGATGGAATCCGGATCGCCGCCGGTCTCGCCGCAGACGCCGCAGATAATCTTGTCGTTGGCCTCGTGGCCGCCCTCGACGCCGAGCTTGACGAGCTTGGCGATGCCGGGATCGAGCGTCTCGAACGGGTTGGACTTAAGAATCTTCTTGGAGAGGTACTGCGGGATGAAGGCGCTCTCGACATCGTCGCGCGAGAAGCCGAAGCCCATCTGGGTCAGGTCGTTGGTGCCGAAGGAGAAGAAGTCAGCGTACTGGCCGATCTCGTCGGCGGTCACCGCAGCGCGCGGGATCTCGATCATGCAGCCGATGGGGATGGAGAGGTCGACGCCGGTCTGCTCGGAGACGGACTGGATGACCTTCTCGATCTGCTCACGGACGCACTTGAGCTCCTCGACCGTGGAGACGAGCGGGACCATAATCTCGGGCTTGGGGTTGAGGCCGCGCTTCTTGAGGTGGGCGGCAGCGCCGGCGATGGCGCGAACCTGCATCTCGGTCAGCTCGGGGTACACGATGCCAAGTCGGCAGCCGCGCAGGCCGAGCATGGGGTTTGCCTCCTGGAAGGAGTCGAGGCGCGTAAGCATGTCGCGGCGGGCCTTGAGCTGAATATCGGACTCGCCACGAGCCTCGGCGTGGGCAAGCTCGACGGCGGCCTCACGCGGGCTGTCCAGGAACTCGTGCAGAGGCGGATCGAGCAGGCGGACGATGACGGTCTTGCCGTCCATGGCCTCGAACATGCCGAGGAAGTCGTCGGTCTGAACCTTGAGGAGCTGGCCCAGCGCCTGCTGCTTGGCTCCGGTGCGCTCGGCGAGGATGAAGGACTGGATGATCTCCTTGCGGTCGCCCAGGAACATGTGCTCGGTGCGGTCGAGGCCGATGCCCTCAGCGCCGAAGTCGCGGGAGAGCTTCGCGTCCTCGGGGTTGTCGGCGTTGGCGCGGACACCGATGTTGCGGCCGCGGGAAGCGTCGGAGCGGATGGCGTCGGCCCACTCGAGGATGGTCTCGAGGTCGCCGGTGAGCTCGGGGCGCACCAGGGGCACGGCGCCCAGGATGACGTCGCCGGTAGTGCCGTTTATGGAGATGATGTCGCCCTCGTGGAGCACCACGTCGGTGCCGGAGACGACGACCTCCTTTGCCTTGGCGTCGATCTTCAGGGCCTCAGCGCCGCAGACGCAGGGGGCGCCCATGCCGCGAGCGATGACGGCGGCGTGGCTCGTCTTGCCGCCGTGCGAGGTGAGGATGCCCTCAGCGGCTACCATGCCCTTGAGGTCGTCCGGGGTGGTCTCCCAGCGGACAAGGATGCAGGGCTGATCCTTGTTGGCGCAGTGAACGGCGGCGTCGGCAGAGAAGACGACCTGGCCCACGGCGGCGCCCGGAGAGGCGTTCATGCCCTTGGTAAGGACCTTGAAGTCGGCCTTCGGGTCGAACTGCGGGTGAAGAAGCTGGTCAAGCTGCTCGGGAGCGACGCGCATGACGGCCTGCTCCTTGGTGATGGCGCCCTCGGCCTCGAACTGCATGGCGATGGCGAGCGCGGCCATGGCGGTGCGCTTGCCCACGCGGGTCTGGAGCATCCAGAGCTTGCCCTGCTCGATGGTGAACTCGATGTCCATCATGTCGTGGTAGTGCTCCTCGAGCTTGACGAAGATGTCGTCGAGCTGCTGGCCGGCCTCCTCGAGGCCAGGGAGCTTCTTGAGGTCGGCGATAGGCTCGGTGTTGCGAATACCGGCCACGACGTCCTCGCCCTGGGCGTTGACCAGGAAGTCGCCGTAGAACTCCTTGGTGCCGTCGGCGGGGTTGCGCGTGAAAGCGACGCCGGTGGCGGAGGTATCGCCCTTGTTGCCGAAGACCATGACCTGGACATTGACGGCGGTGCCGAGGTCGTCGGAGATCTTGTTCTGCTTGCGGTAGATGATGGCGCGCTCGTTCATCCAAGAACCAAAGACGGCCTCGATGGCGAGGCGGAGCTGCAGCTGCGGATCCTGAGGGAAGGCGGCGTGCCCATCGGGGGCGACCTCGGGGTGAGCCTGGGAGTCGACGTTGACCGCGAAGATGTTCTTGAAGGTCTCGACGAGGTCCTTGAGGTCGTTGGCGTCGAGCTCGGTGTCGAGCTTAACGCCCTTCTCGGCCTTCTTCTCGTTGATGGCGTCCTCAAACAGGTCGCCGTCGATGCCCATAACGACGTTGGAGAACATCTGGACGAAGCGGCGGTAGGAGTCGTAGGCGAAGCGCTCGTTGCCGGTCTGGGCGATGAGACCCTTGACGGAAACGTCGTTAAGGCCAAGGTTAAGGACGGTGTCCATCATGCCGGGCATCGAGAACGGGGCGCCGGAGCGGACGGAGACGAGCAGCGGGTCCTCGGCGTCGCCGAGCTTCTTGCCCATGCGCTGCTCGAGGTTCTCGCGGGCGGCGTCGATCTCGTCGAGAACGCCGTCCTCCCACTGGTTGCCGGAATTGGCGTACTTGACGCAGGTCTGGCAAGTGATGGAGAATCCCGGAGGGACGGGAAGGCCGATCTTGGCCATCTCGGCGAGGTTCGCGCCCTTGCCGCCGACGATCCACTTAGCCTGCTCGACGGTCTCGCCGGCGGGCTCAGTGGCGTTAACGCCGTCGATGCCGGCGCCAAAACGGTACACGTGCTTTTCAGCCATGCTAACCCCTTGCTTCTTGATTGCTCGACGTCCAGGCACGGCGCCCGGGCGCACTTACTACAAACGCCTTGCAGGGCCCTTGCAACCCCGCGTGACTCCGTCATACTAGCAACGCACCGCACTTACGCTGCGCTTTATTTGATATTCGGTAGTGTGTTCCGGGTGAGCGGCAGCAAAAAGGGGAATTTAGGGCCCCCGCGCTTGAAATCCACCATTGTGAGTTACGATGGGAACGATTTTTGGATTTCGTCAACTTTGGTTAAAGGAAAAGCCCCTCTCTGCGCTTCTGAACTGCGCCCCAAAACTTGGACGGCCTAAATACAGACTACGCCGCAAGGGACTGGCTCCGGAACTCCTCCGGGGTCAGCCCCTTCAGTTTAACCTGGCGCCTCCTCGTGTTCCAATGGACGACATAGGCGTCGAGGTCCGCCTTGAAGGACTCGAAGTCGGGCCACGTCCTTCCCCGGAAGAACTCGCCCTTGATGTGCCCGAAGACCTGCTCGGTGGCGCCGTTGTCGATGCAGTTCCCCTTCCTCGACATGCTCTGGACGATCCCGGCCGCCCTCAGCCTCTGCGTCCAGCGGGGATGCTGGTACTGCCAGCCCATGTCGCTGTGCAGGACCGGCCTCGCGCCCCCGGGCATCCTCTCCAGCAGCCGGTCGAGCAGGGGCTCCTGCTGATCCATGTTGGGGCTCGTCGATGAGGACCACGCCACGATCTCCTTGCTGCCGAAGTCGTACACCGGCGCGAAGTAGGCCTTGCCCCAGGGCTGCTTGAACTCGGTGACGTCGGTGCCCATCTTCCGCCACGGCGCGCCGGCGGAGAAGTCGCGCCCCATGGCGTTCCCGAAGGTCTCGCCGACGACGCCCCTGTAGGAGTTGTAGCGGTGGTAGTCGGTCTCGCGGCGTATCCCGCAGCGGACCCCCATCTCCCGCATCATCTTGGGCACGGTCTTGTCGGCGATCCTCTCGCCCGGCTCGGCGCGCGGGCACATGGCCACCTGCCTGTGGCCGCGGCCGTTCGCGGTGCGCGAGAAGATCTCCGCGACCGCGCCGCGCAGCTCGGGCCTGGTGGGCCCGGCCGGGTGAGCGAGGGCGTAGTAGTAGGTCGATCTCCTGAGCCCCGAGCACTCCAGCAGGTGGCGCAGGGAATGCCCCTAGGCGCGCAGGGCGCTCACGGCCTCGGCCCTCGCCCTGGTCAGAGCCCGTCCCTCTCGACCAGGGCGCGCAATTTTTTAGGTACGCGACCTCGGCCTCGAGCCTTCGGCGGCGCTCCTCGAGCTCCTGCTCGCGGGTGAGCCCGCGCGGCTTGGCCCTCGAGCCCTTGGGCCTGCCCCTCGGCTTGGGCCTGAGCGCCTCGGCCCCGCCATCGCGGTAGAGCCGGCACCACCTTTCCAGCGGCGCCCTCGACATGATCCCGAGCTCGGCCATCGCCTCGGCCTTCGTCGCCCCGCCGTCGACCACGGCCGAGGCCGCGGCAACCTTCTGCTCGTATGTGTACCTCGCCTGCTTGCCGTCCATGGTCAGCAGCGCCTCGCTTCCGAACGACCGGTATACGTAGAGCCGTTGTCTCACGGTGTCGCGCGGGACCGACAGCGCCTTCGCCGCCGGCTTGAAGCCGTGGCCTCGCTCGAAGAGCTCGATTGCCGCCTTCCTGGCCTCGATATCGTGCTTCACCCTGAGGTCCGTGCGCATAAGAAAACCTCCCATTTCTCGTGTCCAAGAAATGGGAGGCAGTTCATTCGCAGGGAGGGGCTTCGCTTTACTACTTACTTGCCGAAGGTGGCACCCACCGCATGGGTCGGTTCCTCGCCGGTGAGCGTGGAGAGGACCGTTACGGCCGGACCAAGCAGGTCGATCGAGGGGATGCCCCTGCGGTCGAGCTCGCGGCGAATCTCGCGGCGCAGGATGCCGTCAGCGAACGTGTGGAACACCGCGGTCGGACGCTCCGGGTCGAAGTTCTTGTCGAAGTAGTCGCGAACGGTCTGGACATCGGCGACGTTAGAAAGGCGCTCGATCTCCACAGACTCCTTGCCGAACTGGGCGGCAGCAGCAAGAACGACCGTGTTGGCAGTCTCGCCGCGAGAGTCAGACAGAACGTAGATCTTCGGGACCTGGTGGTTAAACAGATCGTCGTCGATGTCAAGCTTATTCATCGTGATACCCCCATAGATGAGTCCCGCGTTGTATCGGGACCGACCCCAAGACCTCGAGGCCATAGAACGGACAAATCAATCTTACTTCTTGCGGGAAAGCGCGCTCACGTCAGCTACGCCGGCGAAAACGTTCGCGAAGCGGTTAAGAAGACGGAGACGGTTCTCCCTTACATCATCATGCTCGTCCATGACCAGCACATCGTCGAAGAATCGGTCGATGGGCTCTTTGAGTGCCGCAAGAGCGCTGCAGGCGGCATCGAAATCCTTCCGAGCGAGCGCGGAGGCCACCTTCTCCTCCCCTTCTTCACAAGCGGAAAGAAGGGCGAGCTCGGAATCGCCGAGGATCGAGGTGTCGACCTCGCACCCCAGCGAGGCGTCGGCGAGGTTGTGGGCGCGCGTGAAAGCGCCCGCAAGGGCCTCGAAGAGCTCGGGCTGCTCGGCACGGGCGGAGTCGAGCGCGCGGGCACGGGCGATGAACTCGGCGGGGTCGATGACGCCGACGGCGGACACGGCCTCAATTGAATCAAGTCGGACGCCCTCGTCCTTGGCGATGGACTTGAGGCGACCGGCGAAGAACTGCTCGACCTTGTGGGCCACGGCCTCGCGATCGAACTCGAGACCCTGCTCGGCATAAGCGGCTAGGGACTCGGCAATAAGGCTCTTCAGGCTCACGGACGGAAGCGTGCGCAGCATGGCGATGATGCCGATCGCGGCGCGACGGACGGCATAGGGGTCGGAGGAGCCGGTCGGGGGCTCGTCAATGGCAAAGATGCCGCAGCAGGTGTCGAGTTTGTCGGCAACGGCGACGCACTTGCCGCAGACTCCGGAGGGGAGCTCATCGCCAGCGAAACGCGGGCGATAGTGCTCGCGAATCGCGGCGCAGACCTCTGGCGCCTCGCCCGCGGCCTCGGCGTAGTAGCCCCCCATGACGCCTTGCTGGTTGGTGAACTCGACGACGGCCTGTGACACGAGGTCCGCCTTGGCGAGGTGCGCCGCGCGGACGGCGAGCTTGACGCCCTGCTCGTCCTCGCCCGCCCCACGGGCGACGGCGGCGGCGAGCTTCTCCATACGCTGAACCTTCTGGAGCGTGGTGCCGAGCTTCTCCTGGAACGTAACGATTCCAAGACGCTGGACGAACTCCTCCATCGGGCGCTTGAGGTCCTCGTCGAAGAAGAACTTGGCGTCGTCGAGGCGCGGGCGCACGACGCGCTCGTTGCCGGCGACGACGGTGTCGGAAACCTTCGGGTCGGCGTTGGACACGATCACGAACTCGCGGGTGAGCTTGCCCTCGGCGTCGAAAATCGGGAAATAACGCTGGTTGGAGAGCATGGACTCGCAGATGATCTCCTGAGGAACGCGGAGGAACTCCTCGTCGAACTTGCCGACGAGCACGGTCGGCCACTCGCAGAGGTTGACGACCTCGTCGAAGATTCGCGCGGGGGTGTCAACGTGGCTACCGGGACGCTCGGCCTCGATGGCGGCGATGCCCTCGCGGATGGCCTTCTCGCGGCGGTCGGAAGAGAGGACGAAGGAATCCTCGAGGACCCGCTCGTAGCGGGACGGGTCGGCAACGACGTGCTCACCGGGCGCGAGGACACGGTGGCCGCGAGTGGTGTTGCCGCTCTTCACGTCGGCATAGGAGACCGGAACGACCTTCTCGCCAAGGAGCGCGCAGATCCAGCGAACAGGGCGCACGAACGTCTCATGCTCGGAGCCCCAGCGCTGAGAGCGGTAGTTGGGCCACTCGATGGCCGCGATGACGTCGTGGCCGAGGGCCGAGAGAATGGGCATCGCGGGCTTGGAGGGCACGTTCTTCTCGGCGAAGACGTACTCGTTGCCGTCCTCGGCGACGCCGCGGGTGAGCGCGGACGCATCGACGCCGCATTTGCGGGCAAATCCCTGGGCGGCCTTGGTGGGGTTGCCGTCGGCGTCGAAGGCTATCTGAGCCTTAGGCCCGCGCTTGACGTCGTGGACGGCCTCGGTCGCGCAGGCGACGCCGGAAACGATGGCGGCGAGGCGGCGGGGCGAGGACACGACGCGGACGTCGCCGTGGGCGAGCCCGGCATCGTCGAGCATCTTCACGATGAGCTTGGGAAGTTGCTTGGAAGCGTTGATGAGCGGAGCCGAAGGCATCTCCTCGGTGCCGATCTCGAGCAGGAAATCCTTGGTGTCTGCCATTTAGGCCACCTCGCCCTTCGTGGAATACGTGTCCTTCTTGCCGGCGACCTCGGCGAGATAGCTCTCGCAGCAGGCCTTGGCGACTGCGCGAACGCGCAGGATATAGTTGGCGCGCTCGGTAGCCGAGATGGCCCCGCGGGCGTCGAGGATGTTGAACGCGTGGCTGCACTTCATGACGCAGTCATAGGCAGGAAGCGGCAGCTTGCGGTCGAGGCAGGAGTGGCACTCGGCCTCATACTCATCGAACTTGCGGCGCATCATCTCGACATCGGCGACCTCGAAGTTGTAGGTCGAGAACTCAACCTCGTTCTCGTGGAAGACGTCGCCGTAGGTCATGGGCGTGCCGTCGGGCAGATAAGACCAAATGAGGTCGTAGACGGAGTCGACGCCCTGCGCGTACATGGCGATGCGCTCGAGGCCGTAGGTGATCTCCACGGGAACGGGGTCGACCTCGATCCCGCCGACCTGCTGGAAGTACGTGTACTGTGTGACCTCCATGCCGTCCATCCAGACCTCCCAGCCGAGGCCCCAGGCGCCGAGCGTCGGGCTCTCCCAGTCGTCCTCGACAAAGCGGACGTCGTGCTCGGCGGGGTCGAGCCCGATGGCCTTGAGCGAGCCGAGGTAGAGGTCCTGGGAGTCGACCGGGCAAGGCTTCAGGATGACCTGGAACTGGTAGTAGTGCTGCATGCGGTTGGGGTTCTCGCCGTAGCGGCCGTCCGCGGGGCGGCGGCAAGGCTGCGGGTAGCAGGTACGCCAGGCGTTGGGGCCGAGGCTGCGCAGCGTAGTTGCGGTGTGGAAGGTACCGGCCCCGACCTCGGAGTCGTAGGGCTGCATCACGGTGCAGCCGTGACCGGCCCAGTACCGCTCGAGCTCGAGGATCATATCCTGGAACGTAAGCGCGGACTTGTTCATGAGATGCTTCCTTCTTCTTGCCGTGCCCCCGGCGCTAGAGCGCTCCGACGTCGGTGAGCGGCCAGTAGATGAACAGACCCTTCGATGATACGGCATCCACCGAGACAGGGCCGAAATAACGCGAATCAAGTGAGTTGGTGCGATTGTCCCCCATGCAGAACACGCAGCCGTCGGGAACGGTGTAGGGGTACTGGATCTGGGCGGATCCCTGAAGGCTTGAGAGCGACTCCGTGGGCTTGCCCTCGGTGTAGGGCTCGTCCTGGGCCACGCCGTCGACATAGAGCACCCCGCCGCGCAGGTCGATGACCTGTCCCTCGCGGGCGACGACGCGCTTGATCAAGACGGTGCCGGGCTCAAGGGGGCTGTCGAAGGTCACGACGTCGCCCACGGACGGCGCCTCCCACCTGAGGGTGACCTTCTCGCCGATGAGCATGTCGCCCTCCTGGATCGTATCGAGCATGGAGCCGGTCGGCACGACGTAGACCCCGATGACGAACGTTCGCAGCAGAAACGCCGCCAGAACGGCGACGACCACAGTGGCGACCACGTCGAAAAGCGAGCGCGCCGGGCTTTGGGCCTTGTCTTCATCAGCCATCGGCCCGCACCTCCCTCTTGCGGACCACGCAGGCCGCGTGCGCCCGCTCATCGTCGGTGAGCGCAGCAGTCTCGAGCATGTCCGGTCTCCAAAGGGCGGTTCGCTCAACGGCGTTTGCGCGCCTCCAGGCATCGACCTTGGCATGGTCCCCGGAAAGAAGGACCTCGGGCACGTCCATGCCGGCGTAGCTCGCAGGGCGGGTATACTGCGCGTACTCAAGCAGGCCGGTTGGCGAGAAGGACTCGTCGACGGCGCTCATGTCGTCGCCCAAAGCGCCGGGGAGCAGACGCACCACCGAGTCGATGACGACCATAGCCGGCAGCTCGCCGCCCGTAAGGACGTAGTCTCCCAGCGAGAACACGTCATCGGCGAGGGTATAGCACCTCTCGTCCATGCCTTCGTAACGGCCGCAGACGAAAATGACGCGCTCCCTCAAGGAGAGCCTCTCTGCGCAGCGCTGCGTGTAAGGCTCCCCCACCGGAGAGAAGAACACGACATGGGCGGGCTCCGGACGAGCGGCGCGGACCGCCTCGACGGCCTCGAAGATGGGGGCGGGCTTCATCAACATGCCCTGGCCGCCGCCGAATGGGGCGTCGTCAACCGTCCGATGGCGGTCGTGCGTCCAGTCGCGCAGATCGTGATGCTCGAACTCGGCGATCCCGGCGCTCGCGGCGCGGCCCATGATCGAGGCGGAGAGATAGGCGTCGAAAACGCCGGGGAAAACGGAGATGGTCTCGAATATCAAGAGCCCTCACCCCAATCGCCGAGGAAGCCGGAGGCGTCGACTGCGATGGGCCCCACCGGGGAGACCTCACGGACGACGGAGTCGATCACGGGCAGCAGAAGCTCGCGGTCTCCATCGCGGATGACCCACACGTCGTTGGCGGGGCCGCGCATAACCTCGGCGATGCGGCCAAGGGGGCCCGCGGCGGCGTCGGCGACCTCGCGCCCGCAGAGCCGGTCGGCATCGTGGAGCTCAAAGTCGGCGGGAAGGTCGGCCTCGCGAGCAAGAAGATAGCGGCCGCGAAGCTCCGAGGCCGCGTCGATGGTGCCCACGCCGGACAGGGCCACAAGGCAGCCCCCGCGATCATCGCCGGAGCACGACTCGACCGTGTGCCAGCGATCAACCTTGAGCAGGGGCGGGACGAGACAGACGTCCAGCCCCTCTCTCAATACGGCGGGAAGGCCGTGAACGGGAACCGTCACGACCTCCCCACGCTTTCCGTGCGGCTTGACCACACGGGCTATGCATCTATAACGCTCTCGCATGAACCTACCCTAGGACCTCTACCTCGACCTCGGTGCCCACGCGCTGCCCGAGGGCGCGCGCAAGGGTGCGAATAGCCTTGATGGTGCGGCCCTTCCGGCCGATCACGCGACCTGCGTCCTCCTCGGAGCAGCTCACCTCAATGAGCGCACCGCTCTCAGAGTCCGTAACGTCGAGGGACACGGAGTCCTCATCGTCCACGAGACCGCAGACGATGAACTCGACCAGATCGGCAACCTTATCGGAGGGCATCTCCTCGGAGTCCGTGCCCGAGAGCTCAACGCTTTCGGTGGTCTCCATGGAGACTACTCGGCGTCGGCAGCGGCCTCAGCGGCAGCCTCAGCGGCGGCAGCGGCCTTAGCGGCGGCCTTCTTGGAGATCTTGTTCTTCTCCTGCTTGACGGGCTCGCCCTCGCGAACGATAGCGACGAGGTGCTCGACGGCGTTGGAGAGCTGAGCGCCCTTGGCGGTCCACTCGTCGACCTTCTCGAGGTTGATCTCGATGGTCTTGGGGTTGGTCAGCGGGTTGTAGCGGCCGACCTGCTCGATGTAACGGCCATCGCGGGGCATACGGCTATCGGCGACGACGACGCGGTAGTACGGGCGCTTCTTGGCACCGTGACGGGCCAGGCGAATCTTGACTGCCAAGGTAAAACTCCTTCATAACAAGCGGCGCGCGAAGTAGATAAGGTCGGGCCGCGCCGCAGGCCCACAAACAGTTATTCATCTTACGACATCTGTTTTGGTGCGCAAGGTGCAGTTTTTGTGAACCATCCATGAATGTGGGGCGCGACACACCCGCTTCAGGGCTTTTTAAGCGGTGCCGGGTAGCATAGCCCCCAGAAAAGCTCAGGTGCCTGAAAGATAAGGAGCGGATATGAACGTGCTCGTTGTGGAAGACGAGAGGAACCTCGCCGACGCCATCGTGAAGATACTTGAGGACGAGGGATACAACGCCGAGGCGACCTACGATGGCAAAGCCGGTCTCACCTGCGCGAAAAGCGGGCTTTACGACGCCATTGTCTTGGACGTCATGCTTCCTGGAATGAGCGGGTACGACGTCGTGAACAAGATGCGCCACGCCGGCGTATCCACGCCCGTCCTAATGCTCACCGCGCGCACCTCCACAGAAGACAAGGTGCGCGGCCTCGACTCCGGCGCCGACGACTACATGACGAAGCCGTTCGAGGCGCCCGAGCTCCTCGCTCGCCTGCGCGCGCTCACGCGCAGGCGCGGCGACGTCCTTATCGACGAGATCAAGTTCGCCGACATCAGGCTCGACCTCAACACCCACGACCTTTCGTGCGGCGAGAAGTCCGTGCACCTCTCGGGCAAGGAGTTCGAGGTTCTGAGCATCCTCATGGGGTCTTCGTCGCGCGTCGTGTCCAAGCAGGACCTCCTAACCCGCGTCTGGGGAACCGACGGCGAGGCTTCGGAGAACTCGGTGGAGGCCTACGTCTCCTTTATCCGCAAGAAGCTTACCCACATCGGCTCGAAGGTGCAGGTCACCACGCTTCGCATGCTCGGATACCGGCTGGAAGTGCTCTAGTCCCCGCGAGCGAGGAGAAGTCCTATGCTCGACAAGCTCAAGCGAAAGTTCACCATCATCTCGCTCGGCCTTTCGAGCGCGATTCTCCTGCTCGCCCTCGTCATGTCGTTCATGACGAACTTCGGCACGCAGACTTCCATAACGACGTCGCTTCTTGACCGCAGCCTCGAGAGCGGCATGGCGGTCACGCCGACGATGGGCTCAAAGGACCGCGAGGGAACCGTCGGCGCAGACAGCATGCTCACGATCACGGTGGATGTCTCGGGCGGAGGCGTCATGCTCAGCCGCTCCGCGTCGCCCGTGGGCATAGACGAGGAAGTCCTGAAGGAGGTTGTCCAGCAGGCGATGTCGTCCAGCAGCACGCACGGTTACGACATGGGGCGCCACCTTGCCTGGGCGACAAAGACGACGACCTACGGCCTGAGGATTGCGCTGTGCGACACCTACTCGCGCGACCAGGCGCTGGAGAAACAGGCGGCTTCGAGCCTGAGCATCTTCATATTTTCCCTGGGGCTCCTTTACTGCGTCTGCCACTGGTTCGCGACACGGGCCGTGCGCCCGGTCGAAAAGGCCTGGGACGCGCAGCGCCGATTCATATCCGACGCGTCCCACGAGCTCAAGACCCCGCTCGCCGTGATCATCGCAAACATGCAGATCCTCCAGCGCTCAGACGGAATCGCCGCCGACGACAAGCGATGGGTGGACAGCACCGCGGAGGAGGCCGACCACATGAAGGGGCTCGTGGAAGACCTACTCACCCTTGCGCGCGCCGACGAGGCAAAGGCGGGGACCGTGGCCGCGGCGGGGACCGTGGTCGATGTCGACCTTACCGCGGTGGTCGAGGAATCGGCGCTGGAGTTCGACGCCGTGGCGTTCGAGCGCGGATGCCGGATAGAAACCAAGTCAGCCGAGAAAATCATGGTCAAGGGCGACAAGGGGCAGCTCTCCCGAGTGGTTCACACGTTGCTCGACAACGCGACGAAGTACGCGGCCAAAGAATCCATCGTAAACGTGTCGCTTGCGCGCGAGGGCAAGCGCGCGCACCTGAGCGTGAACAACGCCGGCGCAGCCATCGACCCTGAGGACCTGAGCCATATCTTTGACCGCTTCTACCGCACCGATAAGGCCCGCAGCCGAGAAGAGACGGGCGGCTTCGGACTTGGGTTGGCAATCGCAAAGAGCATCGTCGAGGCGAGCGGGGGCAGAATCTGGGCCGAGAGCACCGCGGCCGACGGCACGACCTTCCATATCCTCCTTCGGGCTTAAACCATGCGGCCACGCGCGGGTATAATGCCGCCATGCAACAAAAGGCGGACATAGAGCGCTTCGATACGTGGACAGGACCGGCCGTGGGGCTTCTGGACCTCGATGCCTTCTTTGCTTCGGTGGAGCAACTCGACCATCCCCAGTGGCGCGGGAAGCCCGTGATCGTGGGCGGATCATCAAAGAAACGCGGCGTCGTCTCGACGGCGTCCTACGAGGCGCGCAGATACGGCGTGCACTCCGCGATGCCCGCGTATCAGGCCGAGCGCCTGTGCCCCGAGGCAATCTGGACCAACGGAAACTTCGCCCGCTACCGCGAGGTTAGCGATCAGGTGATGTCCTTCCTCTGTGACGAGACGCCTTTCGTCGAGCAGGTCTCGATTGACGAGGCTTTCTTCGATGTCACACCCGGCCGCTGGTCTCGCGAAAGCCCGGTCGACATCTGCCGCCGCGTCCAGGCACGCGTTGCCGAGCTCGGCATAACCTGCTCGATCGGCATCGGCGTGAACAAGACCGTGGCCAAAATCGCGTCCGAGCGGGAGAAGCCCCGCGGCCTCACCGTCGTGTTTCCCGGCACCGAGAGGGCCTTCCTCGCGCCGTTGCCCGTGGGTTCCATGAGCGGCGTCGGCGCGGCGACACAAGCCAAACTCAAGTCGATGGGCATCCGGACCCTGGGCCAGCTCTCCCGGCTCCCCGAACCCGACGCCGAGCGCGCGTTCGGCGTACACGGCCCCCGCATGGCGCAAAGGGCCGCCGGCCTCGAACGCTCCCAGGTGGCGCGCAGATCGGACCCGGAAGATCCGAAGAGCGTCTCGAACGAAAGAACCTTCGGCAAGGACCTGACCGACGAGGCGGAGATTCGGGCCGCCATTATGCACATCGCGGGGATCGTGGGGGGAAGGCTTAGAAAGAAGGGCCTTAAGGGCAACACAGTCACGCTCAAGGTCAAATACGACGCGACGACGGGAAGGTCCGCCCAGACAAGGCTCCCTGTGCCCTCAGATGAGGAGCGGGTGTTCGGTCGAGAGGCGCTCGCCCTTCTTCCCCAGCTCTGGAGCCTTGGGATGCACGTTCGGCTTTTGGGCGTTGGCATCTCCGGATTCGACCAGACTGAGCCGGTGCAGCTCGGTCTCTTTGCCGACCCCGAGGCCAAGAGAAGCGAGGAGGCGAGCGCGCTGTCCCGCGCCTGCGACGAGCTCAAGACCCGCTTCGGGGAGTCCGCCGTGCGCTACGGCAGGGATTTGCGCTTCGACGGCCGGGTATCCGACACGCAGCCTCAAGGCAAGTAGCCCGTTCAGCCCAAATCGAAAACGAGGGGGCGCCGCGAACGACGCCCCCACTCGCATAAGCAATTGAGCGTAGGCCAAATAGCCTACTCGTCAGCCGCGACGGGATCCTCCGCCGGCTTAGCGGTCTCCTCAACGGCAGCCGCGCCCTCAAGGTCGAGCTTCACGCGGGGCGCTTCCCCCCAAAGGCGCTCGAGACGGTAGAAGTCGCGGGTCTCAGGGTTGAACACGTGGACGCAGACCGAGCCATAGTCCACAAGCACCCAGTTCAGGCCCTCGCGACCTTCGCAAGAGAAGGGGCGAACGCCGCAGTTCTGGAAGACCTTCTCGCGAACCTCGTCGACGATGGAGTCCACCTGGCGGTTGTTCGCGCCGGTGCAGATAACGAAATAATCGCAGACGTCGGTCGTGCCGATAAGGTCGATGACGAGGATGTCGGTCGCCTTCTTGTCGTCGGCCGCGACGGCGGCGACGCGGGCGATGTCGAGAGAGCTTGCAGCCATGTGTTTGGTTCTCCTAACCAGCTTCGTGAAAATCTAGCGGGCGCCTCCGGAGCGTTCCGCAGCCAGAGCATTATAAATCCTTATGGTTCCCTCGTAGAGGTGGCGAGAGCCTTCGAGCACGTAGATGATGCCTCCCACAAAGGAATTCCAGAACACATCGTCCAAAGGCGCGCGGCCGACAAGAGCCCGCGTGGCCTCAATGCCCGGGCTGGAGGGCCTTAAGGGCTCGATGCCGTCCGCGACAAAGAGAATCTTGTCGAGGGGGCTCATGCGATAGCCCGCGGTCGTGTGCACGCTGATGGCATGCCATACCTCGTCAGGAAGATCAGGGTAGAGCGCCGGCAGCTCGCAAGCGGCAACGCAGCCGTGAAGAAGAGGCTTCACGTCCTCGTAATCCGCCCCCTCGAAGTCGAGCTTGAGCGCGCGGGCTCGGGAGACGAGCTCCTCGTCGGGAACAACCTTGTCCCAATCATGGAGCAGCCCGGCGACGCGGGCCAAAAACGGGTCGGCCCCGTACATGAGGGCCATCGACTCCGCCGTCGCGGCGACAGACATGGAATGGGCAAGGCGGCGAGGCTTACTGGCGAGCTGCGTCGCCACGTCGGCCTCGATCTGAGCCAGAACGGCGAGCTGCGAGGGTGTGTAGCAGGCAACGTGAAGTCGACGCCCGTTCTTCTTCTTTGAGCTCATGCTAGGCGAATACATCTCCAGTCTGTCCGTAATGGCGAGCCGAGGCGCCGTAGAGGCGATGCTTGTGGAGGTAGCCGGTAACCGGGTCGGGCGTGAGGTAGCGCAGGCTCTGCCCGTTGTGGACGCGCTCGCGCAGATACGAAGAGGAGATGGCGAGCGCGGGAACCGAGAGGTACGTCACGTCGAAGTCGATGCCGGAGGCCGCGATGGCGTCCATCGCGCGGTCGAGGTTATAGCCGGGCCTCGTGGCAGCCACAAGATGGGCCACGCGCGCGATATCGTCGGCGTCGTGCCAAGCGACGATCTCAGCGATGGCGTCGGCGCCGGTGATGAAATAAAACTCGACGTTTTCGGGGTAGAGCTCGCGGAGGCGCCTGAGCGTGTCCGCGGTGTAGGTCACGCCCTCGCGGTCGATCTCGAACCGTGAGGCCAAGAAATGCGGGTTGTCCGCCGTGGCAAGAAGCGTCATGGCAAAACGGTCCTCACCGGAAGCGACCTTCTTGTCGAGCTTGAAAGCAGGTCGCCCAGCCGGCATGAACACGACGACGTTGAGCCCCAGATCCGAGTATGCCTGCTCGGCGGCGACCAGGTGGCCGTAGTGAATCGGGTCAAAGGTCCCGCCCATGATGCCCAGGCGGTACATCTTTCCCTCGGTCGCGCCCAAGATGGGCATGCCCAGGGACTCAAGGCGGTCTTTCCAGTCACGGGGCATGCTCATCGGACCTGGCCGTCCCCTCGAATCTGAAACTTGGTCGTAGTGAGGGCCTCCGCGCCCATGGGCCCGCGAGCGTGGAGCTTCTGAGTGCTGATGCCGATCTCGCCCCCGAGCCCGAACACTCCCCCGTCGGTAAAGCGGGTCGAGGCGTTCACGTACACGCAGGCGGCGTCAACGCGCGCCAGGAAACGCTCAGAGGCGGCATAAGACTCGGTGACGATGGACTCGGAATGCCTTGTGCCGTAGCGGTTGATGTGGTCGATTGCCTCTTCTATGCCCGAGACGACGTGAACGCTGATCTCGAGGGCGAGGTATTCACGGCCCCAATCGTCCTCGGAGGCGTCGACGAAGCTGGAGAGCGCGGCGTCGGAGGCGAGCCCACGCGAGCGCGCATCGCCGTGGATGAGGACCCCGGCGCCTGCGAGCTCATCGAGCATTTCAGGTAAGAAGGACTCGGCGACGTCCTCGTCCACTAGAAGCGACTCGGCGGCGTTGCAAACGCCGACGCGTTGGGTCTTCGCGTTCATGACTATGGCGCGGGCGCGGGCGAGGTCGGCCGACTCGTGCACGTAGATATGGCAGTTGCCGGTGCCCGTCTCGATGGTGGGAACGCGCGCGCCCTCAACGCAGGCGCGGATAAGGCCCGCTCCGCCGCGCGGGATGAGCACGTCGACGAGGCCGACGGCGCCGAGCAGCTCCGCCGTCTGGGTATGCTCGGCGTCGTCCTCGACGTAGGACACGGCATCCGCGGGAAGTCCGCAGTCGCCGCACGCCTTGCGGCACAGGTCCGCGATAGCCATGCAGGTCTCGTTCGCGGCGCTGCCGCCCTTGAGGAGGCAGGCGTTGCCCGCGCGCAGGCAGAGCGCGAAGGCGTCGGCCGTGACGTTGGGCCGCGCCTCGTAGATCATGGCGACGACGCCGAGGGGGACCGTGACCTTCTGTATGCGCAGGCCGTTCGCGTTCACATGACCGCCGACGACCTTGCCGAGGGGGTCGGGCTGAGAGGCGACCTCGTCCATCGCATCGGCTATGGAGCAGATGCGGGCGTCGTCGAGCATAAGCCTGTCAAGAAGCCCCTCGCTCATTCCCGACTCCTTGGCCCGTGCCATATCGCGCCCGTTCGCCGCGACTATGGCGTCGGCATGCCCGCGAAGAAGGGCGGCGGCGGCGCGGATGGCGCTTGAGCGGACCTCGGCGGGCGCGG
This sequence comes from uncultured Olsenella sp., assembly GCA_900540955.1. Lineage (GTDB taxonomy): Bacteria > Actinomycetota > Coriobacteriia > Coriobacteriales > Atopobiaceae > Paratractidigestivibacter. Next base: position 33,334 of record UQIF01000009.1, on the reverse strand, counting down.
CGGCGATGTCAGGAGCCGCGTCACGGGCGGCGCGCGCAAGTTCAAGGGCAAGTCCCATGGAAACCCCCAGTTGCTCAGAAGACGAGGAGCTCGTCTCGATGGACGGCGGGCACGGCTGCCGCGTCGCCCAGGAAGCGGGCGATCACGTCGAGTTTGAGTCCGCGGACACGCTGCATGTCATCCGAAGAGTAGCGCACAACGCCGCGGCCAATAAGATCCCCGGAGGGATTCGTAACGTTGACGACCTCACCAGAGGCGAAATCTCCCTCGACCCGGGCCACGCCGACGGGAAGGATCGAGGCGCCGTGCTCGAGGACCGCGTTCGCGGCGCCCTCGTCAAGGCGGAGGGTTCCGCGGACGACCTCGGCGAGGCCGATCCAGAGCTTACGGCCGCTCTCGTGGCTCGAGTCGGTGGGAGGCTGGAACCTGGTGCCGACGGAGTTGCCCGAGGCAACCTCGCACAGGACATTCGGCCTTCTTCCCTCGCAGATGACGGTGGGAATGCCCGCCGCCATCATGGCGCGGGCGGCGCAGACCTTCGAGGACATTCCGCCGGTGCCGAAGGAGGTGGAGGAGTCTCCCGCCATTGCCGATATCTTGTGGTCGACCTCCGTCACGAGGGGGACAAGCTTGGCGTCGGGGTCCTCGGAGGGGTTGGCGGTGTAGAGGCCGTCGACGTCGGACATGATCACGTAGAGATCGGCGCCCACAAGACCGCTCACGATCGCGCCGAGCATGTCGTTGTCACCGAACGTGAACTCAGCGACGCTCACCGTGTCGTTCTCGTTGACGACGGGAACGCACCCGAGCTCGAGCAGCCTCGTGATAGTGTTGCGTGCGTTGAGGTAGCCCTCGCGGTCGACGACATCGCGGCGGGTAAGAAGCACCTGCCCGCAGGAGACCCCCCGCTCCCTGAGCACCTCGGCGTAGGCCTCGGTAAGCGCCGACTGGCCGACGGACGCGCACGCCTGCAGCGTCGCGATATCGCTCGGGCGCTCGGTCATGCCGAGGGCGTCGCGGCCTGCGGCCGCCGCGCCGGAGGAAACGACGACGACCTTATTGCCCGCCTCGCGCAGGGCGACGACCTGGTCGGAGAGGCTCCGGATAAAGGGCCTGTCGAGAGCCCCCGTATCGTCGACGAGCGTGGTGGAGCCGATCTTGAAGACAATCAGCCTGTCTGCCATCGTCCGCTAGGCCTCCTCGTCACCGAAAGCGACCTCGTCCTCGCGAAGCTCGGCGAAACTGTCGGGCTCGTCTCCCTCGTAGTCGAAGGCGAAGCCGAGGATGCGAATCTCATCGCCCGTGACGGCGCCTGCGCGGCGAAGCTTGTCGTCGAGGCCACAGCGCGAGAAACGATGCTGGAGATAGGCCACGGCGTCTTCGTTCTCCCAGTCGGTCTGGACGACCATACGCTCGATGGAGCCGCCCGTGACGCGCCAGGCGTTGCGCTCCTCGCGCGAAATCCTGATGGCGCTGTCGCGGCGCTGGCGGTCGCGCTCCCACTTCTCGGTGAGGTCGCGCTCGGGCTCGGCAGCCGCGAGCTCCTCTCGCAGCTCTGCGACCTGAGCGGCCACCCTTGTGACGAGCTCATCGAGGCCCTCGCCCGTGGCGGCGGAAACGGCGAAGAACTCATGCCCTTCTGCCTCGGCGGCGGCGCGAAGGCGATCGATCTCGTCCTCGTAACCCGGAAGGTCGCACTTATTCGCGACGACGATCTGTGGGCGGCGGGAGAGCTCCTCGGCGTATGCCGAAAGCTCGGCATTGATGGTCTTGTAGTCCTCAACGACGTCGCGGGCCTCGTACCCGCCGGTGATGTCCACGACGTGCAGAATGAGCGCCGTGCGCTCAATGTGGCGAAGGAACTGGTGGCCCAAACCCTTGCCCTCGCTTGCCCCCTCGATGAGCCCGGGGACGTCCGCAGCGACGAATGACTGGCCGTTGGCCGCGCGGGCGACGCCGAGGTTCGGAACGAGCGTGGTGAACGGGTAGTCGGCGACCTTCGGGCGCGCAGCAGAGATGCGGGCGATGATGGAGCTCTTGCCGACCGAGGGCATGCCGACGAGCGCGGCGTCGGCCATGAGCTTCATCTCGAGCTCGATCCAGTGCTCAAGGGCGGGCTCACCCTTCTCGGCAAACGCGGGGGCGCGCCGCACGGAGGTGACGAAGTGCGTGTTTCCCAAGCCGCCGCGACCGCCGGGGGCCACGATCACGCGCTCCCCGGGCTGAGTAAGATCGGCGAGCTCGCACACGGGCTTCTGGGTCTGGGCGTCGAGCTCGCGGACGACCGTGCCAAGGGGGACCTTAAGGATAAGGTCGGCACCGTCGGAGCCGTGACGTTTGGCGCCCTTGCCATGGGTGCCGCGCTCGGCGCGGAAGTGGTGCTTGTAGCGATAATCGATGAGAGACGAGAGCTGTGCGTCGGCAACCACCACGACGTCGCCGCCGTGGCCGCCGTCGCCGCCGTCGGGGCCGCCCTTGGGGACAAACGCCTCGCGCCGGAAGGACATGCAGCCCGCCCCGCCGTCGCCGCCCTTGACATTGATATGCGAGAGATCGGTGAAAGTATTTTCCACGTGCGGCTCCAAAGTCGTGCGTCGTTATTACCAGCAAAAGAGTATAGCCAGATAAAAACAGGGACCCCGCGTAAGCAGGGTCCCCGAAAAGAACAATCAAAAAGCGGTTTTACGCCTCGCGGACGTGAACCATGTGCTTGACGCCCTTAGTGAACTCAACCTTGCCGGCCTTAAGGGCAAACAGGGTGTCGTCCTTGCCGATGCCGACGTTCTCACCGGGGTGGATGTGGGTGCCGCGCTGACGGACGAGGATCTCGCCGGCCTTGACGTTCTGACCGCCGAAGCGCTTGGTGCCAAGACGCTGCGCCTGCGAGTCGCGGCCGTTACGGGAAGAGCCGAGGCCTTTCTTGTGAGCCATAGTGCTACCTGCCTTCTATAAAAACTAAGAGCTACGCGGGGATGGAAGCGATCTTGATCTTGGTCAGCTGCTGACGGTGACCCTTGTCTCGCTGGTAGCGCTTACGCTTCTTGAACTTGAAGACACGGACCTTATCGCCCTTGAACTGCTCGAGGATCTCGGCGGTGACGGTCTTGTCCTGGAGGGGGGCAGAGCCAACGACAGTGGACTTGCCGTCGCTGATGAGCAGGACGGGGAGCTCCACCTTGTCGCCAGGCTGCGCATCGAGCTTCTCGACGGCGATGACGTCGCCCTCGGCAACCTTATACTGCTTGCCACCAGTTGCGATGATTGCGTACATTCTTGAACCCTTCATTGCTGGCGTTAGTGCAACAGTCACTCATATTACTCAAGCCGCTCTGACCAGTCAACGGAGCATGTTGTTGGCCAACTGGGTCCCACCGGGGAAACGGTAGCGGTACCAGCTGGTCGTCGGCAGTCAGGCAACCTGTAAAAATATAGAGGTAATCGACCTTAAAGGCACAACATCTAGAGCGGCTTCACAAGAAGGCCACTATTCTCGTCCTCATGGGCCTGCGAAACGCGGCAGACCTTGAGGCAGTCATAGCCCACAGAGCCGGCAGCCGCGCCCGTAAGCGCGCGGTCGATGAGAAGCTGGGGGCGAAGCGCCCCGGCATTGCTCGAGCGCGTGTCGAGGGTGAGCGCGACCCCGCCCTCCGCGTCGCGGCACTCCCAAGAGACGAGCGCAGACGAGACGTCGATCGTCTTTTTCTTCTCGCCCCTCAGGTACTCTAGGACGCCCGAGTCCCTGAGCGCCGCGATACGGCAGGAGAGCTCTCGAGCGTCCACGGCGCAGTCGCGGACGAGCACCTCCCAGCGCGACCTCGTGAGCCAGCTCTCGAGCGCGGGAACGCGGCCCTCGACGTAGGCCGCGCGCGTCGGCGCGAGCGCGGGCGGCGTCGCGGCGCGAAGGCGCGCGAGCACCTCGTCTGCGGGAATCTCCTCAGAGAGCCTCAGGTCGAAATACTCACAGGTGGAAGAGGCGCCCACGGGAAGCGCCTGGGAGAACTGGATCCTCATGCGACGCGCGAACCCGTTGCCGATGGAGAAGGGCAGGCGCGCCCTGCGGATGCAGCGGTTCTGGGTCTCGAGGACCTCGAGGTGCCCGAGGAAGGCGAGCCTGTCGCCTTTGCCGTACTCCACGCGGATCCGCGGCAGCTCTTTGATGAGTGATAGGTCCTGCGGCTTCGCGTCGCCCCAGGGCTGAGGCCTGGCCCCGCTCATTTGCGCTCCTCCTGAATCACGTTTTTGACGCCAAGCGTCGGGCACACGCCGCACCCGACGCAGCTGTCGCGCGTGCAGTCGGGCGTCGTGACGCCCATGGCGGCACGGCGCCACTCCCTCTGCAGAAAGCCCTTGGACACCCCGGGGGACGTGTGGTCCCAAGGCAAGCGGGCGTCAACGGAAAACTCCTCGCAGGCAATGTCCTCGAGGTCGTAGCCGCACGCCGCGGCGGCCTCGCTCCAGCGATCGAAGGAGAACTCGCTCGTCCACGCGTCGAAGCGGCACCCGCGACGCCACGCCTCGAGCAGCAGGCCGAAGCCGTCCCTGCCCATCTTTGAGATGGCGCCCTCCACAAGCGAGGTGGACGAGTCGTGGTAGTTGATGCGGACGCCTCGGTCGCGGCATGAGTGCAGAAGCAGCTGCTGCCGGCGCCTAACCTCGGCGGGGTTGAGCTGGCCAGCCCATTGAAACGCCGTGTAGCACTTGGGCACGAACACGGCGACCGATATGGTGACGGAGACGCCGCTCTTGTAGCCGCGGCCCACGACCTCACGGCCGATCTCCAGCACGCGCTCGGCGGCCCTCACGATACCGACGATGTCCTCGTCGGTCTCGGTGGGAAGGCCCATCATGAAGTACAGCTTGCAGCGGCGCCACCCGTTCTCGAAGGCGTTGCGCGCGGCGCGCTCGAGGTCTTCCTCCGTAACGTTTTTGTTGATGACGTCGCGCAAACGCTGGCTGCCCGCCTCAGGCGCGAAGGTGAGGCCGCCCTTCTTGCCCCCGCCGACGGCCATCGCCATCTCAACGCCGAAGGAATCGAGTCGCTGGGAGGGAATCGAGACGCGGATACCGCGGTCGGCAAGGTCGGCGTGCATGCGGTTGAGGATGGCAGCGCACTGCGAGTGGTCCGTGGTGGAAAGCGACGTGAGGCTGATCTCGTCGTGGCCGCTGAAGGCAAGCCCCTCCTCCCCCGCCGCCACGACCTGATCAGCCGGACGCTCCCTGACGGGGCGGTAAGTCATCCCGGCCTGGCAGAAACGGCAGCCGCGGGCACAGCCGCGAAGCACCTCGAGCGAGAGGCGGTCCTGGACGATGCCCATGTACGGGACGATGGTCGACGCCACGGGGGGCGTCGCCGCCAGATCGGCAATGCAGCTCTTGAGCACTACCTCGCGCGCCGGGGTGCCGGTTTTGGGCACGGCGTAGCCCCAGCGAGTCGAGGACTCGTCGTAGACGACGTCGTAGAGCGACGGGACGTAGACTCCCGGCAGCTCGGCGAGGCGGCAGAGCAGCCCGGAACGCGAGACGCCATCCGCCCGCGCGTCGCGAATGCAGGCGCAGACGTCGACGATCGACTCCTCGCCGTCGCCCAGCAGCACCGCGTCGAACACGGGCGCCATCGGCTCGCAGTTCCAGGCGGAAGGCCCGCCCGCCAGGATGATAGGGTCGTCCTCGTCGCGCTCGGCGCTCGTAAGGGCGATGCCCGAGAGGTCGAGGGCCTCGAGGACGTTCGTCCATATGAGCTCGTGGGCAAGCGTGAAGCCGACGGCGTCGAAGGAAGCGAGCGGGGCCGCCGCCTCCAGCGAGAGCATAGGGACCCCGCGTTCCCGCATGAGAGAGCTCATATCGTTCCACGGCAGGTAGGCGCGCTCGCAGCTCATGTCGGGGAGCGCGTTTATCGTGTTGTACAGGATGGAGACGCCGAGGTTGGGCTGGCCGACCTCATAGACGTCGGCATAGCACATGCACAGGTGGAAAGGCCCCTCCTGGTCCTCGCAGGCGCCCCACTCGTGGTCGAGATAGCGGCTCGGGTGCTCCACATGGGGCAGGAGCGGCTCGAGCAAATGGAAAAGATTCTCACGTTTGGCCCTCACTCAGGGTCCCCCTTGCTACGGTCGTCGGAGATAAGGACATAGGAATGGTCGATGTCGGCATCGCCGACGGGAACAACCACATCAGGCAACGGCGCAGGATGTGGGCCTCCGTCGCCCCTCGAGGCACCTGCACGCTCCCCCGCGCTGTTCTTGACGGGTTTTGCCATAAGCGAGAATCGCGCCTGGACCGCCTTGGCGGTGACAACGGTGCCCGCGTAGCCCATGGCCGCCTTGAGCAAGAAACCGAGGCCCGGGACAAGGCCGGCCGCGGCGCGAGCGACGCCACGGTAGGCAAGCCCCGCGCCGAAGACGCCGGCAACCTCAAGGGCGCGGGAAAGTTCGACGCCGTTGCCGTAACAGGCGGCGATGTCGAGCGCGAGCTTCGCCTGGCTCGCGCACATGATCGGGTAGTCAGAACCGGGGATGAGCGAGATGGCCCCGACAGCCGCGTTCTCGGCGGCGCTGCGCGCAGCAAGGCGATTCACCACGGCGTCCCGGCAGAAAGGGAAGTTCGCCGCGAGCGCGACGGGATTGGGCACGACGCCCGAGAGCCATTCGGCGAGCTTCGGCCCAAGGGCGTCGGCGTCGGATGCGCACACGAGGCCGACGCCGGCACAGCACTTCTCGTCGAGAACGGGAGTTTCAAGGAGCGTCTCGGCCACCAGAGCGCACGAAACGCCCTGAGCGAGGTAGGAGCTCAGCAATGAGCACAGGCCATCCTCATGAGCGGCGGCGAGAACAACGACCGCATCGGGGGCGGCAGCGCTCGCAACAGGCGCGCAGAGCCCCATGACCTCAACCGCTCCCCCGGCGCGCTGCGCCGCGAGCGCCTCTTTGGCGGCGAGGACGAGCTCGCGTGGACACTCCGTCCCCACATGCACACGAATACGGAGCCCATCCTCCATGGAATCGAGGGTCTCCATTCCGGAGGCGAGGACATCGATGAGCCCTGAGATAGAAAAGGACGCGCCGCCCTTCTTTGTGCTGCGTGCGGACTTCGCCATAAGAACCCCCTTGCGCCCGTTAGGCGGCCTTCTGGCGGTGGCGCCAGACGGACTGAACAATCCCGACCGCGATGAGCTGGGAAACCATCGAGGACGAGCCGAAACTGATAAAAGGCAGCGGGATGCCCGTGATGGGCATGATGCCGATGCACATTCCGATGTTCTCGAGGACCTGGAAGGTCCACATGCCGCAGCATCCGATCAGGACCAACTTGCTAAACGGGTTGTCTATCCTCACGGCGAGGAGCAGCGTAGCCAGAATCATCCAGGCGAACAGGCCAAGAAGGACAACGGATCCCACAAAACCGAACTGTTCGGCAAAGAGCGCGAACACGAAGTCGGTGTGCGCCTCGGGCAGAAAGCCGGAACCGGCCTGAGAAGCGTTTCCGATGCCCTTGCCAAGAAGCCCTCCGGAGCCCACGGCGATCTTCGCCTGCCTCAGGTTATAGCCGTAGCCGGAGGGATCCGCCGCCTCGTCGACGAAAACGATGAGGCGCTTGAGCTGATAGTCCTTGAGAATATGGGGTAAACCGTCCGTCATTGAGGACCAGACCACCAGCGCGACGGTCACGACGATGAGGCCGATGGTTGGCACCACCCACTTTGAGGGGGCACCCGAGCAGATGATGATCGCGGCGCCCGCAAAAAGGATGACGAGGCTGGTGCCGAGGTCTGTGACCACAAGAAGCCCCAGGGGCAAGAGCAGCGTTCCGCAGAGCTTCGCGTAGTCGGTAAAGGTCTCGATCTTTCCGTTGTACTGGGCACTTGCGCCGGCCATGAGGAAAATCGTCACGAGCTTGGCAGGCTCCGACGGCTGAAAACGCAGGTGAATAATGGGAAGCTGGACCCAACCGGTCATGCCCTTCGCCTCAAAGCCAAGGCCGGGCAGGTGGGGCATGATCATGAGGAGACAATCGAGCACAAGAAGGACCGTGACCATGCCGGAGAGGGCGCGGGTATCGTATCGCCATACGAGCGCGGCAAGGACGGCGCCGAGCGCGATGCCCACAAGATGGCTCGTGAAGCGGGCCTCCGCGATGGTCAGCGAGGCGGACCAGATAGTCACCACGCCAACGATGACAAGAAGCGCGGCGGGGATAAGCTGCGACAGATAGAGGTCGGCAAGAGGTCCGGTCTTGCCCCTCACCTTAGCCCCTCGCTCAGCCCTGCCGGTAATCCTCCCGGCGATCTTATCCATCAGTCCGCCGGAGGCGGTACCGAGGCCTGTTATCGAGCTCATTGCCATACAGTCTTCGCCTCCCGGCTAATCGGTCGTGTCGGAAACGGTCGTCGCGGTGTCGGGCTGACCAAAAATCTGGCCGAGCACGTCGCGCACGACGAGCATGGCCGTGGTCGAGCCCCAGTCCCCGCCATCAACGTTGGCGGCGACGACATACTTGGGGTCGTCTGCGGGAGCATAGGCGACCATCCAGCAGATATTGCGGTCAACGGCGCTCTGCTCTCCGGTGCCCGTCTTTCCCGCGACCTTGACGTCAAGGTTGGTCCAGTGAGCCGCCTGGCTCTCGCTCTCCTCATAGATGACGCCCAGAAGGCCGTTCTCGACGAGGGCGCGGTCGGAATCCGCCTCCTCGATATCGGCCGTCTGCGAAACGTTGTAGTCGATTACGCTTCCCGAGCCGATGCCGCTCTTCACGCTCTTAAGAACGTGAGGCTTATACATGGGGCCGCGGTTTGCGATGCTCGTGTACGCATTTGCCACCTGAAGACAGGTCACAAGCATGTCGCCCTGGCCTATGGCGATGTTGCAGTAATCGCCCGGGTGCCACTCGCGCTCAGCGTCCGGGACGTTGGTGAAGTAATTCCACTTCCACTCGGCATCGGGCACGCGGCCGGCGGCCTCGCTCGGCAGGTCGATTCCGGTGACGGAGCCGAGGCCGTACTCGCGGAAAGTCTCCTGCATGCCCTCTTTGTTGCTCGAGTTGGAAAAACCCTTGCCGATCTCGTAGAAGACGACGTCGCAGGAGTAAGTAATGCCGCTTTGGAGGTTCATGGCGCCGTGGCCGTCATGGTTGTAGCACCACATGCCGTAGGCATCGCCGAAGCCCGTCCACCAACCGTTGCAGTAATAGCCGGATTCCGAGCTCGCGATACCGTTTTCGAGGGCGGCAAAGGCGGTGAAGGGCTTGACCGTCGATGCGCAAGGGTACTGGCCGGAGATCGCGCGGTTGAGCAGCGGGTAGTGAGAGGACTCGTTGGTGAGGCCGTCCCAGTCGGAGTTCGCGATGCCGCCCACAAAAATCGATGGCGAGAAGGTCGGGGCACTCGCCATGGCGAGCACCTCGCCGTTCGTGCAGTCAAGGCACACCACGCTACCGCCTGCCGGGTTCTTCCCCTTGTCCTTCAGCTGCTTCAAAACCTTCTGGAGGGACTCCTCGGCCGCGCGCTGAATATCGATGTCGATGGTAAGGACGACGTCGCTGCCGCTTTGGGGGTCGATCTTGGTTGAGGACTGGAGAATCTTTCCGTTCGAGTCGACGTAGACGGTCTGTTCGCCGCGAATTCCCTGCAAAACGCTCTCGTACGCCGCCTCGACGCCTGACTGCCCGACGATGTCGCCAGACTTGTACTGGACCGAGTCCTCGTCGTCCGCGCTCGACTCGAGCTGCTCGCTCGTAACGGTTCCGGTGTAGCCGACAACATGCGCCGCGAGCGAACCCTGAGGATAGGCTCGCTGAGAACGCTGCTGCACAGAGACGCCGCTAAAGGCGGTCGGGTGCTCGCCGAGATAGGCGACGACGCGACGAGAAACGTCCGTGGCGACGGTACGGGCGCTCTGGGCGCCCTCGGAAGTGTCTATCACCTTGCGATACACGGCTTGGCGCGGCATGCCGATCAAATTGCCCAAAAGCTGCATCTCGACCTCGTCATCGGCCACATCAGACTCGGCGACCACCGTTAGGCTCGATCGGTTGGTGACGATCTCCACCCCGTTGCGGTCGAGAATGCGTCCGCGCGGAGCCGACGTCGTGACGGTTCGCGTGCGGTTGGACTCGGCCTCCTTCGCGTACTCGTCGCTCGAGACAAGCTGCATGGACCACAGGCGGGCAAGAAGAGCGCAGAACACGCCCCCGATGAAGACGCCGAAGCCAATGAGCCTCGACGAGAACGTCGACTCGGCGGACTCGTCGCGCCCGCCCGAGGCCCTCGGGGATCCTCCGCCGATATCAAAGGTGTAGGCCGCCTCAGAACGCCCGAAGACAAGGAACAAAAGAATGAGAAGAACCGCGAGCGCAATGCACACGGCAACGATTACGTGGGAGAAGTCCATAACTCCCCCTAGATTCCCCTACGGGAGAAGTGCCCGCCGGAAAGCGACGAGGCCTTCACGCGCGAGAAGAAATAAGCGAAGGGTATGAACGCGACAATGGAAAGGAACGTCGTGGGAACCGCGCGGAAGACGAAGGCATCGATGAGGGAGTTGGCGCTGCCGACGACCAGCATCGCGATCGAGTACGCGGCCGAGACGGCAAGCGCCGAAACGGAGAAGATGGCGATGCTCGAAGCGAAATCACCAGCCATGCGGTTGCGCTGCTCAGAGCCAAGGGCGTAGGCAGCGACGGTAAGCAAAAGCGCCATGAGCCCAATGGGGCCGCTGCTCGAAAGATCGAAGAAAAGCCCGGCAGCGAAGCCTGCGACGACACCTTGGGCGCCGCCTCGCGATAGGGCGATGCACGCGCAGAAAACCAGCGCGAAATTGGGGTGCCCATTTCCGATGGCGAGATTGGGCGAGAGGGCAAGCTGAAGCACGGCGCATATCGCCGCGAGCGTGACCATGCCCTTGGTATCGTGGCTTTTGTCAGCTATCTGCATCGACCCTCCTCTATTCGGACGTGGAATCGTCTCCGGAGCCGGCGGCGGGAGCGGCGTCGGAGTCCTGATCGTCAGAAGCCGAGGAGGACCCGGACGCCGACGCAGACCCGCCAGACTCCTGTCTGTCCGCCTCGGCGATATCCTCGGCGGTCGCGCTTTGCCCCTCGGTCAGGGAGGTGATGACGATGACCTCCTCGAAATTCTCGGTGCTCGCGAATGCCTCGACGGTGATCTCGAGGTACAGCGACCCAGGAGTGCTCTCGACGTTGGTGACCTTGCCGAGAGGCAATCCCTTGGGGAAAACGCCTCCCAGGCCGCTTGTGACGACGACGTCGCCGACGTTGACGGTCTGGTCGGTCGCGATCATGTCGAGCGTGAGCTTACCGGTCGCGGAGCCTACGAGCATGCCCTGGGCGCGGCTCGACTGAATCATCGCCGAGACGGACGAGTTCTCGTCAGTGATGAGCCTCACGGTCGAGGTCGTGGCGCCGCACTCGGTGATCTGCCCGATGACGCCGTTGGAGGCCATGACGGGCATGCCCACCGTAAGCCCCGAGGCGGAACCCATATTGATGGTGACGCTCGAGGTCCATGAGTCGGTGGAGCCCGAGATGATGCGGGCACCCGTCGACTGAAGACTGTAAGAATCCTGGAGGTTCAAGAGGTCCTGGAGCCGCTTTGCCGTCTGCTCAGACTCCTCGAGCTCGGCGTTTCTGGCCTGGAGTCTCTCGTTCTCGGCCTTGAGCTCGGAAAGAGACTCCTGGTCAGACGTCAGATTGGCAAAGATGTTTCCCAGGCCCTGGAACGGGACGCTCACCGTTGCGCCTATGTAACGCACCGGTGAGGTCACGAAACCGAAGACGCCGCGGATCGTCTCGAGAGGTCCCGTCGAGCCCATTCGACAACTAGCCGTAAAGAGCACGAGCGAGACGAACCCGCACACAAGCAGCTGACGGCCCCCGGAATTGTTTGAGTTGTTGCCGATGGAGGGGCCGTTGGCGCGGCCAAAACCGGGTTTTGACACGCCTACTGGCCCGTGCTCTGGACAAAGCCGCCGGACAGGGCGTTGGCCTCGAGCACCTTTGCGCATCCGTTGACGACGTTCTCGAGAGCGGTGGGGCTCACGTTCACGGGAACGCCGGTCTCTTCGCGGAGACGCTGGTCGAGACCGCGGAGCAGTCCGCCGCCGCCGGTGAGGAGAATGCCGTAGTACATGAGGTCGGAGGCAAGGTCGGGAGGGGTAACGTCGAGGGCATCCTTGACCGCCTTCGTCACCTCGTCAAGGGGACGGTTGAGCGCGCGGCGTATCTCCTCGCTCTCGATGCGCACGGTTTTAGGCAAACCGCTCATGACGTCGCGGCCGTTGACCTCAACGTCGAGCTCCTCCGTCAGAGGTGCCGCGGATCCGACCTTGATCTTGATGTCCTCGGCGGTGCGCTCGCCAATCGAAAGATTGTATGCGTCGCGCACATGCTGAAGAATAGTTTGGTCAAACTCGTCGCCGGCGGTCCTTATGGACTGCGAGACCACGATGCCGCCCATGGAGATGACGGCAACCTCAGTGGTGCCGCCGCCGATATCGACGACCATGGAACCAGTAGGGTCCTCGATGGGCAAATCGGCGCCGATAGCGGCGGCCATCGGCTCCTCGATGAGGTATGCCTGCCGGGCGCCGGCCTGAATCGTCGCCTCAAAGACGGCGCGCTTCTCGACAGAGGTGACGCCGGAGGGGACGCACACGACGACACGCGGCCTAGGGCTCCAAGGATAGCGGCGCTCGCGGGCCTTCTCGATGAAGTACCGGAGCATGACCTCGGTGACGTCGAAATCCGCGATAACGCCGTCCTTGAGCGGGCGCTCGGCGATGATTGAGCCGGGCGTGCGGCCAATCATGCGCTTTGCGTCGGCGCCGACCGCCAGCACGCGGCTCTCGCTCTTGTCGATAGCCACGACCGAGGGCTCGTTGATAACGATACCCTGGCCACGCACAGCGACGAGCGTGTTGGCCGTGCCGAGGTCGATGGCGAGGTCCCCGCCGTATTCGCCGAACAATGAATCGAAGAGAGACATCCGGTTCCTTTGCCTTACGTGTCTTCGTGCTTTAGTTGTTGCCGGTCTGGGAGGAATACTCGGTGTTGACCGAGACGACCTTCCAAGAAATGCCGTCCCTGACCATATTAACGGTGTACTGCTGCTCGCCGCCGCCAGAAAGCTTGGCAACGACATGGACGGTGGTCTCGTTCATGGAGCGGTCGACGCCGTCGACCGTGGCCTGGGCGCCAACAGGGAGGGTATCGGAGATAGCCTGAGCCTGGGCGGAGGCGGAAGGAGCGATATAGCGGCTGATCTCGGCCCCGTCGCTCTTCGCCTGGAAGAGGGACACGACCACGGACTCCTGCGTCGGCCATCCAAAGCCCTGCGTGTACGCGAAGGCGGCTCCGCCGCCGATAAGGGCGACGAGGATGAGGATGAAGAAGAAAACCTTCAGCCCGCGATGCTTGTGCTTGCGCTTGACCTTACGGTCCTTCTTGTCCTGGGCGACGAGCTCCTCCTCGGTAACGGAGAAAAAGCCGGTGTCCTCAGCGGAGGGGATGAGCTGCCCGGAAGCCCCCGTGGGATCGAGCGGGTCCACCTCGGCGCCGTAGCCTGCGGCGGCAAGGAAGGCGTCGGTGTCCGAGGGCGCAGAGCCAGACTGCTGCTGCTTGGCGGCCGCGACAGCGATGGCCTTGCGGGCAGCGTCGAAGGAGGCCTGGGCCTCGGGGCTCATGACGAACGAGGGGTCGCTCGTGGCGTGGGTGAAGGCGTCCACGGCCTCAGGCATGCGATTGGCGGCGACATAGGCAAGCCCGAGGTCGCAGTAAACCTTCGACTGGCTCTCGAGCGGGGTTGTGAAGTCGAGGGCAGTGCGGTACGCCTCGACGGCGTCGACCGGGCGTCCAAGGCGCATGAAGCAGCTGCCGAGGTCGGAAAGCGCGCCAGCAGGAGCAGGGTTGTTCTCGTCGATGGCGGCGGAGCGGTACGCGATTCCGGCGTTTCGGACGTCGCCGGAAGCCTCATAAGCCCTGCCAAGCGCAAGGTAAGCCTTGTAAGGCGTGGAGTAAGAAGCGTCCTGGACGGCCGTCGTGAGAGCCTGCACGGCCTCCTGGGCGCGACCCGCCGCGAGAAGCGCGCGGCCGCGATTGCAGGAAAGGGCGCCGACCTTGCCGTAGGAGATATCGGAAAGAGCGCTCGCGTACGCGTCGGCGGCGGACTCGTATCGTCCGAGCTTCATGTACGCGTTGCCGATGAGGTGATCTACGGCGCCGTTAACCTCGCTTGTCTCCTTCGCATCGGAAAGCGAGGCGACCGCTTTCAGCCAATCACCGGACTGATAAGCGACTTTTCCGGCATCGAAAGCCTGTTGATTCATGGGTTCCTCCAAGAAGTGACGCCGCTAGGCGACGTGCTCGATCCTGATCGAGTTGATGACGTCGCCGGCGCGAAGCTGGGAGATGACGTCCATACCCTCGACAGTCTGGCCAAAGACGGTGTAGTCGCGGTCGAGGGGATGCTGGGGACCGAGGCAGAAGTAGAACTGGGAGCCGGCGGAATTTGGGTCGGACGAACGCGCCATGGCTAGGGCGCCGTCGTCGTGGGAATTGCGCGGGTTCGAGGTGAACTCCTCCTTGATGCGGTAGCCAGGCCCGCCCGTGCCGGGACGGCCATCGGGCCCCACGGCGCCGGAGGCAACCTCGAAGGGAGACATTTCACGGGTATTGGGGCAACCGCCCTGGATAACGAAGCCGGGAACGAAACGGTGGAACTTGAGGTCGTCGTAGAAGCCGGACTCCGCGAGCTCGCAGAAATTCGCAACGTGGACAGGGGCTCCCTCGCCGTCGAGACGGACGCGGATGATGCCCTTGCTCGTATCGAAAACGGCAAGCTCATCGCCAGCCACCTCATATGCGGGGGTATAGAGCGGATCTCCGAAAAATCCCATGGTCTCTCCTCGCTTTTCGTCAAAACAGGGCGCCGACGCACCCTTCGGTCAATTATCCGATGATACCAGTAGCCGCAGCGTTTCACACAATCGGTAGACGAACGGCAGCTTTAGGAGGCCGCCGGCGAGGGCTTCCAGCCCTCGACGTTTTGGTCGAACAGGTCCTTGTAACCTGAGTTTCCGGAGATCTTTCCAAGGATCTGCTCCTCTTCGCCGGCAGGGTCGGAGGAATCGCGCGCCATCTCCCAAGCGGAGTTGAGCGCATCGCAACGGTTGCGAAGCCAGTTGCCGAGCGTCTTTAGATTGCCGATGGTTTCGGCGTAGGCGCCGGCGCCGTCAGAGGTCGAGCCTATCGCGCTTATGGTGTTGGACACTTCGATGGAAACCGCCCATGCGTCGGACGACCCCTGCGAACGCTCCTCATCCGTTCCCGAGACGCCCTTATCTGCGAGGGCGGCCTCGCTCGCGTCGATACGCTCGGCGCAAGAGACCAGGGATTCGTAATCCGACATAAGGGAATCGTAGATAGGGTCTTGCGACCCGCTCTTATTCTCCGACCCCGATTTGTCCTGCGAGTCGAGAATATCGATCTTGTCGGGAGAGCCCGCCTGCGAAGTATCGAAAGGAAACTTAGCGGAAAGGTCGTTCGCGCTTGGGTCCCAGGGGTGCGTTATGGCGAGCGCGGTTCCGCCGACGATCAAGACCGCCGCTCCCGCGGCGACGATGAACTGCTTGAGCCTCGGGAGCACATCAGGCGCCGAGGAGGCGGTATAGCTGCCCGGCCCCGTCGGCGGGATGGCGCTCTCGAGCCCAGGCGCGGGAAGATCGGGCTTGCGCTCGCGACCGGGCTTCTTTGCGTTTCTTGCCGCGCGGGCTCCGGGCATGGGAGATGAGCACTTGGGGCAAGTTGCCTTGCCTGCCGGCACGAGGGCGCCGCAGACCGGGCACCATGAGATCTCGTCGAGATCGATCTTCTGCGTGGCGCAGAGCGGCTCGCCGCAATACGGGCACTCGAAGCTCCCGTCGGGAACCTCGCTATGGCAACTAGGGCAGATCAAAAGGCGGCCTTTCGGTTGCTCGCGGGACGAATAAACTCAAAAAAAGCCTACCCGAGCGAGATGCGGAGATGGCACCGGAGCCAAAAACCACACAGACCCAAGGCTACTTCCTCGGCTTCGCGAAGCGGGGCGCAGGGACTCCGCCTTCGATCCTCTCGACGGCGGCAACGAGGAACCTGTTGGTGTCGGCGTTGCGCTCGAACGCGGTGGAGAAGCGCTCGAAGAGAAGAACGGCGAGGACGCAGAACACAACGGTCGCGACCGCGACGTCGAAGGGGAGCGCGACGACGTGGAAGAAAGACCCGCCCACCGTGCACGCGAGAACGGCAAGCGCGGACATGCTCGCAAGCAGCAGCTTTCGAAGGGTGGTCAACGGCTGAGAGATGCGGTAGATGAGGGCGAGGCCGACGACGACCGTGATGATCATGCACACAGTCGAGATCTCATCGAACTCGTGGCCGAGGAGGCGGCCAAGTACGAGCTCAAGGAGAAGGAAAACGATGATCGCGCCGGAAGCTGGAAGCGAACGAGACAGCACATTGACGAGGAAGTTGCCCCTGACGCGCTCCTTATTCGGCTCGAGCGCGAGAACGAACGACGGAACGCCGATGACGGTCGTCGAGATGAGCGACATCTGAATCGGGATGAAGGGATACGGGGGCAAAACGATGCAGATAAGCGCAAGAACCGCAGCGAAGACCGTCTTGACGAGGAAAAGAGACGCCGAGCGCTGCAGATTGTTGATGGAGCGACGACCCTCGGCGACGACCTCGGGCATGTGCGCGAAGTCGTTGTCCGCAAGGACGATCTCCGAGACGTTGCGCGCCGCAGCCGACCCCGAGGACATGGAGATCGAGCAATCTGCCTCGCGAAGGGCCAAAACGTCGTTCACGCCGTCTCCGGTCATCGCCACCGTGCGCCCGCGCCTGTGCAGGGCGTCGACGAGCTCGCGCTTCTGCTGAGGGGTGACGCGCCCGAAAACGCGGGCCACGTCGACGGCGGCGTCGAGCTTCTCGGGGGTGTCGAGCTTGGAGGCGTCGACGTACAGATCGGCTTCGGGGACGCCGGCAAGGCGCGCGATGGCGGAGACCGTGCGCGGGTCGTCGCCGGAGATCACACGGAGCTCGACCCCCTGCTCTAGGAAGTACTCCATGGTCTGGCGGGCGGTGTCGCGTATCTTGTCGCGAATGCCGACGCACGCCAAAATCGTCGGCTCACCGACGATTCCGTCTTGATCGGTGAAGCCGTCGCACTCGCAGACGACCATGCGGCGCTCGATGTCGTCGAACCCCTCGCATAGCGCGTCGGCCTCTGCCGCGCGCTCCTCCCCCAGCACGAACTGCGCCGCTCCCATGACGAGGCCCCGGCCATCTCCGAGAACGCAACCGGAGTACTTGCGAGAGGAGCTGAAGGCCACGGCCCGAGCGGAAGGGGGCACGTCCTGCGCGCCGAAACCCTCGCCGAAGGCAAGGAGCGCCCTCGCGGTCTCGTTGACGTCAGAGCAGTTTGCCCTGGCGATGGCGGTGAAGGCCGAGACGGCGCGGCCCTCGTCGACGCCGTCGGCGCTCTGCACGTGGGCCACCTCCATCTCGCCGGAGGTGATGGTGCCTGTCTTGTCGAGGCACAGCGTATCGACGCGGGCAAGGGTCTCAACGCAGTAGGCCTGCTGCACAAGGACGCCGCGGCTGCCCAGGCGGGAGGTCGCGACGGCGAGCACGGTAGAGGTGAGGAGCACGAGGCCCTGCGGAATCATGCCAAGCACCGCGGATGTGGTCGATAGTATGGCGCTCTCGACAGACGCCGACTCCATGAACACGGTGCGGAGGAACAACCCGATTCCGAGCGGGATTAGAAGCCCGGTCCCCAATCGGATGATCGCCTTCAAGGTGGCGAGGATCTCGGATTTGACGTCCTTGACGTACTTTGCCTCTGCGTTGATCTTTGCGGCATAGCCGTCGCGGCCGACCTTGGTCACGCGAGCCACAAGGCTTCCGCTCTCGATGAAGCTGCCCGAGAACAGCTCGGAGCCGGGGACCTTGGCCACCGGAATGGACTCCCCTGTGAGCAGGGACTCGTCGCAGTAGACGTTGCCCTCGACGACCTCGCTGTCAGCAGGGACCTGGTCGCCGTGGGAGAGGCGCATGAGGTCGTCGAGGACGAGCTCGGAGGGCGCAATGGCCGACTCGGAGCCGTCACGGATCACCGTGACCTGCTTCTGCGTGATGAGGGTCAGCTTGTCGACCATGCGCTTCGCGCGAATCTCCTGGAACACGCCGATGACGAGGTTGGCGCCCACGATGGTGAGAAACAGCATGTTGCGATACTCGCCGGTAAAGAAAATGAGAGCCGCCATGCCGATATTGACGGCGTTGAAGAGCGTGAAGGCATGAGTGGCGAAGATCTGCCAGATTGATTTGGTCTTGACGTCGGTATCGTGGTTCACGCGGCCGTCGGCGACACGCGCCGCGACCTCCTCGGAAGAGAGGCCATGCAGCTCGCTATTCATATCTGACATGCAGCTCCTAGTAAATAAAAAGGCCGGGGCAATTTGCATAACGGCCGAAAGTGTTAACTGTTGCTCGGTCAATATTATCGCTTGGGCGAAACATATAAAGGAATGGTGCCCAACCTTACGAAGTCGTAACCCCGCGTTGAGGTTTTCTCCAACCTTGCGCTATACTTCCACTCGCACTGCGCCCATAGCTCAGCGGATTAGAGCGTCTGCCTCCGGAGCAGAAGGTCGAGGGTTCGAGCCCCCCTGGGCGCACCATAGAGTTACAGAGCCCCGGCAACGGGGCTTCTTTCTTATACGGCTCGCCGCCATGGGCTCGAACACGTGAGGGCACGAGCAGCCCCTCGCAAAGTCCCGAAAATCAACGACTTAATCCACGGATCGCGCACAGCGCGAGGCAAATAGCGCCTAAAGCGCAGAAGAGTCTCTCCAATATGACTCCTCTACCTAACAAATCAGAATTAAGTCGCTCATTTTCACGAGTTCGCGGCGCGGAGGGCGCCCCGGGCGGAATTCAGCATATTTGCTCAGCCTCGAGGCCCTTGGGAAGGCGCGCCGAGCGCAACCATATGTGCGCCTCATGGATTCACCACGGCTATTGCGCGTCCGCGCGCACGCGGGCCCGCCCCCCCTGCGCACGGCATACGCCCCCACGCCCTCGCCCCCTAATGACCCGCTGCTACAGCATTGTTTCCTTACGCTCTCCCAGAGTCTCCCCGTGTTAACATTTCTAGACTTTTCTAATACGCCAATTAAAGGGGAAGACATGATCGCCGTCGTAAAGAACACCGCCACCGCGGAGCAGCTCAGCCACTTCGTCAAGTGGATTGAGGATCGCGGCTATAAGACGAACGTCTCCCCCGGCGAGGAAGAGACGATCGTCGGCATTATCGGCGACACCTCCAAGATCGATCCCTTCCTCCTCGAGAGCATGGACATCATCGAGCGCGTTCAGCGCGTGACCGAGCCCTTCAAGAAGGCAAACCGCAAGTTCCACCCCGAGGACACCGTCATCGACTGCGGCCATGGGGTCAAGATCGGCGGCGGCAACTTCCAGGTCATGGCAGGGCCCTGCTCCGTCGAGGGCGACAACCTCTTTGTGATTGCCCGCGCCTGCAAGGAAGCGGGAGCGACCATCCTCCGCGGCGGAGCCTTCAAGCCCCGCACCTCCCCCTACACCTCCCAGGGCATGGGAGAGCGCGGCCTTGACCTTCTCATGGAGGCCGGCGCCGAGTTCAACATGCCCGTCGTCACCGAGGTCATGGACCCGCGCGACGTCGAGCTCTTCGTCGACAAGAAGATCGACATCATGCAGATCGGCGCGCGCAACGCCCAGAACTTCCCGCTGCTTCGAGAGGTCGGAAAGACGAAGACGCCCATCCTGCTCAAGCGCGGCATGGCCGAGACGATCGACGAGTTCCTCATGGCTGCCGAGTACATCATGAGCGAAGGCAACGAGAACGTCATCCTCTGCGAGCGCGGCATCCGGACCTTTGAGACGCGCACCCGCAACACCTTCGACGTCAACGCCATCCCCGTGCTTCACCACCTCACCCACCTGCCTGTCGTCGGCGACCCCTCTCACTCAACCGGGTACACACGCTACGTGCGCCCCGCGGCCTACGCCGCGACGGCTGCCGGCGCCGACGGGCTGGAGATAGAGGTTCACAACTGCCCGAGCGAGGCATGGTCGGACGGCGCCCAGGCGCTCACGCCCGAGATGTTCTCCGATGCCATGCGCCGCATCGCCCTCATCCGCGAGGCGATCACGGCCGACCTCGAGGAGGCCTAGGAATGACCGGCGAAACAACGAACACGCCCAAGGCAGACGCCGCGGCAAACAGCTTCGTCCCCGGGCGCGTGGGCGTCGTCGGGCTCGGCCTCATGGGCGGCTCCTTCGCGCGCGCTTTCCGCGCCGCGGGAGTGGACGTCTACGCCTGGAACCGTACGAAGAGCACGCTCGAGCTCGCCGAGATCGAGACCGTGCGCGGGGAGCTCGACGACAAGACCATCCCGACCTGCGAGCTCATCGTGCTCGCAGGATACCCGCAGTCCGCGATCGATTGGCTCGCCGAGAAGGCCGGGCTCATCGCCGACGGCACCATCGTTATCGACACGGTGGGCGTGAAGCGCGTTATCTGCGAGAAGTGCGGCGCCATCGCCAAGGGCCGCGGCTGGACCTTCGTCGGCTGCCACCCCATGGCGGGAACCCAGTACTCCGGCTTCGCCCACTCGCGCGCGACCATGTTCAAGGGCGCCCCGATGGTCGTCGTGCCGCCCGAGGGCATGGACGACTTCGAGCGCGTCGAGATCCTCGAGCGCCTGAAGTCCCTTCTTGCCCCGTGCCAGTTCGGGAGCTTCACGCTGGCCTCGGCGCCGGTGCACGACCGCATGATCGCCTTCACCTCCCAGCTCTGCCACGTCGTCTCGAACGCCTACGTAAAGAGCCCCAGCTCCCGCGACCACCATGGCTTCTCGGCCGGCAGCTACCGCGACCTCACTCGCGTGGCCAGGCTCAACGCTCCCATGTGGACGGAGCTGTTCCTGGACAACGCCGATTACCTCTCGGACGAGCTCGGCACCATCATCAAGAACCTGCAGGATTACAAGGACGCCATCGACGAGGGCGACGCCGAGAGGCTCGAGCGGCTTCTTGCCGACGGCGACCGCATTAAGAGGGAGATCGAAGGCCGATGAGCGAATCCATGGAGACGGTCGTTCCCGTGAGCTGCGCCTCGCGCTCCTACGAGGTCCACGTCGGCGTGGGAAACCTCGCCGGCGTCGGCGCCGTGACCCGCAAGGCAGCCGGCGGAGAACGCGCCTGCGTCGTCACCGAGACGAACGTCGGGCCCCTCTACGCAGACGCGGTGAAGAAATCGCTCGAGGACGCGGGCTATAAGGCGAGCATCATCACCTTCCCCGCCGGGGAGCAGCACAAGCGACTCTCGACGCTCGAGGGCATTCTCGAGGCGCTCGCAGAGGAGCAGCTCACGCGCGACGACGTCGTGGTCGCGCTCGGCGGCGGCGTCACCGGCGACATGGCGGGCCTCGCGGCCGCGATGTACCTGCGCGGCATTCAGGTGGTGCAGGTTCCGACCTCGCTTCTTGCCATGGTGGACTCGAGCGTCGGCGGCAAGGTCGCGGTCGACCTCTCGCACGGCAAGAACCTCTGCGGCTTCTTTTGGCAGCCGTCGGCCGTCGTGGCGGACGTCGCTTGCCTGCGGACCATCGAGCCCGCACTCTTCCGCGACTCCGTCGGCGAGGTCGTGAAGCACGCCGTTCTCGCAGACCCGGGGATGCTTCGCCTTCTTTCCCAAAGGCCCCTCGTCTCCGAAGCGTTCTCCGAGGACGAGGTCGCGCGCATCGTCGCCGAGAACGTCCGCATAAAGCGCGACGTCGTCGACGCGGACGAGCGCGAGCACGGCCTGCGCCAGACGCTCAACCTCGGACACACCATCGGCCACGGCATCGAGGCGGCGAGCGATTTTTTGCTCGGGCACGGCTCGAGCGTGGCTGCCGGCCTGTGCTGCATGGCGCGCGCATGCGCAAAGAAGGGCTGGTGCGAGCCGTCCACGCGCGACGCGATCGTCGCGGCCGTCGCCGCCCAGGGGCTTCCCACGGACACCGACCAACCGCATGAGCAGATCTTCGGTTACATGACCCATGACAAGAAGCGCCACGGGGACGCCATGAACATCGTGGTCCCCGCAAGAATCGGCGCCGTCGAGGTTCGCCGCGTCACCTTGGCGGAGCTCCGCGAGCTCGTCGAGCTCGGATGCGGCACGGGCAAGGAGGCCTGATCATGGACATGCGCATCTTCCCCGGCCCCCTCGCAGGCAGCATCGAGGCCGTCGCCTCCAAGTCGGAGGCGCACCGGCTGCTCATCTGCGCCGCCCTCGCCGACGGCGTGACCGACATCGACTGCAACACCACCTCCCAGGACATCGACGCCACCGCGGCGTGCATGCGTGCGCTCGGCGCCCGCGTCACCCGTACGAAGAAGGGCTTCAGGGTCGTTCCCGTGCCCGCGGGATCGCCCGAGCGCGGAGCGCTCCTCGATTGCGGGGAGTCGGGCTCCACGCTCAGGTTCCTTTTGCCGGTCGTCGCGGCCCTGGGGTGCGACGCGAGCCTCACGGGCCACGGCAGGCTGCCCGAGCGGCCGCTCTCGCCCCTCTACGAGGAGCTCGTTGCCCATGGGGCGCTTCTAGGCCCCCAGGGAAACATGCCGCTCGCCGTGCGCGGCAAGCTCGAGTCGGGCCGCTACGCGATCGCAGGAAACGTGAGCTCGCAGTATGTGAGCGGGCTTCTGCTCGCGGCGCCCCTCATGGACGGGGGCTGCGAGGTCCTCGTAACCGAGCCCATCGAGTCGCTTCCCTACATCGACATCACCGTCGCCGCGCTCGCGCAGTTCGGCGTCCAGGTCACGCGCGAGAAGTTCGACGACGGCGAGCGCCGCGGGCTCCTGTTCCGCGTCCCGCCCGCGTCGCGCCTGCACACCCCGGGTCAGGTCCGTGTCGGCGGGGACTGGTCGAACGCCGCGTTCTGGCTTGCCGCCGGAGCCCTCTCCAAAGAAGGAGTGACCGTCGAGGGGGTAAACCTCCGGAGCACACAAGGCGACCGCGCCGTCCTCGCCGCCTTGGCGATGCTCGGCGCCCGTGTTGAGCGCGGCGCGAGCTCTGTCACCGTAAGGCCGGACACGCTCAGGGGCTGCAAGCTAGACGTCCGCTCCTGCCCAGACCTCGTCCCCCCGCTCGCGGCCGTCGCCGCCTGCGCCCAGGGCACAACGACGATCTGCGGCGCGGAGCGCCTGAGGATCAAGGAGTCCGACCGGCTCCAGACGGTGTCCGACGCCGTTCGCGCGCTGGGCGGCCAGGTGGACCAGACCGCCGACGGGCTTGTGATCGAAGGCGTGGCTAAGCTTTCCGGCGGCGTGGCCGACGCGGCGAACGACCACCGAATCGCCATGATGTCCGCCGTGCTCGCCACGCGCGCCCAGGGCCCCTCGGCCATCCGTGGCGCCCAATGCGTCGCCAAGTCCTACCCAGCCTTCTTTGAGGACTTCCGCGCGCTCGGCGGCACCTGCGCCGAGATCTAGCCACCGACGCAAAGAGGGACAGAGCCTTTCTTGCAGATAAGGAGAACCATGCCTTCCAGCTTCGGAAACACGCTGCGCGTGACCGTTTTCGGGCAGTCGCACTCCGCGGGAGTCGGCTGCGTGGTCGAGGGCCTGCCCTCCGGCATCGCCGTCGACCAGGAGCGCGTTGCCGGCTTCATGGCGCGCCGCGCCCCGGGCAACGCCCCCTGGACCACCCCGCGCAAGGAGAAGGATGCCGTCCGCATCCTTTCGGGCCTGAACCCGGACGGCCGCACCTGCGGAGCGCCCCTGGCCGCCGTGATCGAGAACACGAACACCCGCAGCCAGGACTACGGAAACATCATGGGCGTCCCCAGGCCCGGCCACGCCGACTTCGCCGCCTGGGCGAAGTGGCACGGCGAGCAGGACATCCCCGGCGGCGGCCACTTCTCCGGGCGACTCACGGGGCCTCTGTGCATCGCGGGAGCCATCTGCCTGCAGTGGCTCGAGCAGCAGGGCATACGAATCGCGGCGCATGTGGACGAGTGCGCAGGCGTTGCCGACGAGCACTTCTGCGCGCTCGACAACTCCCCCGCCGCAGCAGAGCGGCTCCGTGCCCAGATGGATGCGCTCGCAGACGGGCGTGAGTTCCCCGCCATCGACAAGGGCGCCGCGAGGCGCATGACCGAGGCGATCATGGCGGCACGGGCGCAGAAGGACTCCGTCGGCGGCGTGGTCGAGTGCGTCGCCTGCGGCCTTCCCGCAGGCGTCGGCTCACCCATGTTCGACGGCCTCGAGAACACGATCGCCTATGCCGTCTTCGGCATCCCCTCGGTCAAGGGCATCGAGTTCGGGGCCGGCTTCGCCGCCGCGGCCATGCGCGGCAGCCAGAACAACGACCCGTATGAGGTGCGCGAAGGCGCATGCGTGCCCTCGACAAACAACGCGGGCGGCATCCTCGGCGGAATCAGCACGGGCGCGCCGCTGCACTTCCGCTGCGCGCTGAAGCCTATCAGCAGCATCGGCATCGAGCAGGACTCGGTCGACCTCGAGCGCATGGAGCCCGCTAAGCTCACGGTCCGCGGCCGCCACGACGCCACCGCCGTCACCCGCGCCGTCCCCGTGGTCGAGGCAGTGGCCGCATGCGCCGTCGCCGACGCCCTTCTGTCCTGGCCCGCCGCCCCCACCCGCTAAGAAGATCCGCCGGCGAGCACCCCGCGAGCGCCGGCCCAGAAAGGTACTGCATGAAGGAATTGAGCGAGCTTCGAGACGAGATCGATCGTATCGACAGCCAGATCTTCAAGCTGTTCGGTGAGCGCGCCGAGGTCGCCGCCGGCGTCGCGGAGTACAAGCGCGCCCACGGCAAGCGCGTCTTCGACCCCGCCCGCGAGCGCCAGAAGATCGCCGACGCCGCCGGGCGCGTCCCCGCCGACCTCGCCACCTACGGCCAGGTCATGATGGAGCTCCTCATGGAGGCCTCCCGCGCGCGGCAGCACGCGCTTCTTGGCGACGCAGAGAACAACCAGCTCGTCGCCCGCATCGAGCAGGCGCGAAAGGAAACGCCCGAGGTGTTCCCCAAGCGCGGGCGAGTGGCCTGCCAGGGTGTGGAGGGCGCGTATTCCCAGCTTGCCGCCGAGAAGTTCTTCCGTCACCCCGATATCCGCTATATGCAGTCGTTCGAGGACGTCTTCCAAGCCGTGGAGGATGGCGAGGTCGACTACGGCGTCCTGCCCATCGAGAACTCCACCGCCGGCTCAGTGAACAAGGTCTTCGACCTCATGGGCGCCCACGAGTTCTCGATCGTCCGCTCGACGCGCGTCAAGGTCGACCACTGCCTGCTCGCAAAGAAGGGCGCCAACGTCGAGGGCATCCGCGACATCTACAGCCACGAGCAGGCCATCCGCCAGTGCGCGGCCTTCCTCGAGACGCTGCCGGAGGCCCGCGTCCACGTGTGCGAGAACACCGCCGTGGCGGCCCGGATGGTCGCCGACGCCGGGCGCGACGACGTCGCGGCGCTCTCTTCGCGAAGCTGCGCCGAGCTCTACGGCCTCTCGGTCCTCGGCAGCGCCGTCCAGGACCGCGACAACAACTACACCCGCTTCGCCTGCATCAGCAAGAAGCTCGAGATCTACCCCGGCGCCGAGCGCTCCTCGATGACGCTCGTGACGCCCCACCAGCCGGGCTCCCTCTATAAGCTCCTCGCGAAGTTCTACGCCCTCGACATCAACGTCGTGAAGCTCGAGAGCCGCCCGATCCCCGAGCGCGACTTCGACTTCGGCTTCTACTTCGACATCGACTGCCCGGTCGCCTCCGACGAGTTCAGGGCCCTCATGTCCACGATCGAGGGGCTCTGCCAGGATTTCCGCTACCTCGGCAGCTACAGCGAGGTGATCTAGGTGGAATCTTCCCGCATGCAGACGCCCTTCGGCCTTATCGGCCGCAAGCTCGGCCACAGCTGGTCCAGGCAGATTCACGAGGAGCTGGGAAGCGCTCCGTACAGCCTTCTGGAGCTTGAGCCGGAAGACGTCGCGGACTTCATCCGCGAGGGCGCGTGGCGCGGCATCAACGTGACCATCCCCTACAAGGCGGACGCCGCGGCGGCGGCGGACGAGCGGAGCCCGCGCGTCCGCCGCCTGGGTGTGGCCAACACGCTCGTCCGCAGGCCCGACGGGACCATCTACGCCGAGAACACCGACGTCCTCGGCTTCGCGTGGATGCTCGAGCGCTTTTGCCGACGCGAGCTCGGGGGCAGCGCCAACGAGGTCCTTCTTGGCAAGAAGTGCCTCGTGCTCGGCTCGGGCGGCGCCTCCCAGGCGGTGCAGGCGGCCCTCGAGGACGTGGGGGCGGCTGTGGTGGTCGTCTCGCGCGCGGGCGAGGACAACTACGGCAACCTCCTCGAGCGGCACGCGGACGCCTCCCTTGTGGTCAACACAACCCCCGTGGGCATGTTCCCCTCCTGCCCCGCCACGCCTGTGGCCGATGAGGACCTTGCGCGCATGGCAGGGCTTCTTGGCGTGCTCGACGTCGTCTACAACCCGAACCGCACCGGCATTTGCCTTGCGGCCGAGAGCCTTGGGCTGCCTTCGGAGTCCGGCCTCGCCATGCTCGTGGCACAGGCGTTCTTCGCAAGCGAGCTGTTTCAAGGAAAGAAGCTCGACGAGGCCTCGATCGAGCCGATTGAGCTTGACATCGAGCGCCAGACGCGCAACATCGTCCTCATCGGCATGCCCGGAGCCGGCAAGACGACGACGGGCAAACGCCTGGCTCGCCTCCTCAGCAGGCCCTTCGTCGACATCGACGACGAGGTCGCGCTGCGCAGCGGTCAAACCGCCGCGCAGATTATCGAGCAGCGGGGCGAGGACGCGTTCCGAAAGGTCGAGACAGAGGTCACCGGAGACGTCTGCTCTCGAAGCGGCCTTGTGGTCGCGTGCGGCGGCGGCGTCGTCACGCGCCCCTGCAACCGCGACCTTTTGCGCCAGAACGGCGTCGTCGTCATGGTCGACCGACCGCTGGGCGAGCTCTCGAGCAAGGGGCGCCCGGTGTCTGCGGCCAAGGGGATCGAGCGGCTCGCGGCAGAGCGCATGGACGCCTACCGCTCGTGGTCGGACATACAGATCGAGTGCACGGGCACGGCGGAGGGCGACGCAAAGGTTATCCTCAGCAAAGTGGGGTTTTAGCGAAGGAGGAGCGGCAAGCGGAGACTTAGCTACCGCTCACCGTTGCGAGCCGGGCCGAACACCCAGAGGAAAACCAAGCGAAACAATAGCGCACGTATACTTTCAGGCGATGGATGCTCAAGGCCCGTACCTGACCATATGGGCCTGTTAAACGAATTAAGGATTGATACCCTGTGAGCAAAGCGCTCCAAATAGCGAAAGAAGTTCTCGAGGCGGTTGGCGGAAAAGCGAACGTCACCGGCAACGATATTTGCATGACACGCCTGAGGATCAAAACCGAGGACCCTTCCCTTGTCGACACCGACCAGCTCACCGCGACCCGCGGCGTCCTGGGCATCGTGCAGCGAGGCAAGGGCGGCATCGAGGTCGTCTTTGGGCCCGGCAAGGTCGAGGATGTGCACGAGGCGCTCGCCGACCTCACCGGAATCGAGTCGTCGGAAACCGGATTCTCCGACGACGGGCCCTCCCGCATGAACGTCATCGTGAGCAGCCACGCCGAAACCGATGTCGAGGATACGGCCGACGCCGATGGCAAAGACGGCGACCTCGCCTCCGTCGAGAGCCTCGTGTCCCTGCTCGACGCGGACGAGAAGCCCGAAAAGAGAGCGTCTGAGCAATCGGCCGCCCGTGTTATCGATGACATGGGGTCCGCGAGCGTGCTCGTGCTCAACGGCCCGAATATCAATATGCTCGGCATCCGCGAGCCCGGCATATACGGGACCGAGAGCTATACCGATCTCCTCCAGCTCTGCCAGGACACCGCGGCCGAGGTCGGCTTCGACAAGTGCACCTGCTACCAGTCCAACCATGAGGGCGACCTCGTCGACGCGATTCAGGACGCCATGGGCAAGTACGACGGCATCGTCATCAACCCCGGAGCCTACACCCACACCTCCATCGCGATTTTGGACGCAGCAAAGGCGGTGCGCCTGCCCATCGTCGAGGTGCATATCTCCAAAGTCGAGGAACGAGAGGATTTCCGTCAGGTCAGCTACATCCGCCAGGCATGCTTCGAGACCATCAGCGGCATGGGAATAGCCGGCTACCGCAAAGCCATCCTCGACCTCGCGGAGAAGCTTGATCTCTAACATGGATCGGGAATATCAGCCCGCATGATCAAGAGCACTGCGCCTCGAGAACCCATAGGTCTCGAGGCGCGTTTCTTTTTTAGGCTTTTAGCGATACGTCTGGCAGCTCAGCGGCAATGCCAGACGCCGTAATCAGTGACGATAAAGTCGACGGGCACGTCACCGGACTCGGCTGGCAGCGGGTTCGAGCTTACCTGCGTGGATCGGGCGAGCGCGATCTTGTCGCCAGGGTAGAACTGCAGGAACCGGTCGTAGTAGCCGCCGCCATAGCCGATGCGGTGCCCTGCGGCATCGAACACGAGGCCAGGCACAAGGCACACGGAGCCGAGCAAATCAACAGTCCCCAGGGGTGAGCAGAGCCCGCGTTTGGGCTCGAGGATTCCTTTGAAGCCCTCCGCCAAATCATCCATGCCGTCTATCTCGTAGAAATCCATCTTGTGCTTATGAGGCAAGACGCGGGGAACGGCGACGCGCTTGCCGGAAGCGAGAGCAGACTCGATGACGGCGCGTGTGTCGACCTCGTTGGCGTAGGAGACGTACGCCAAAACGAGCCCCGCATCGGCATAGATGCCGAAACCAGCCAAGCGATCGAGGATGCGCGCGTCGAGAGCGGCCTTGGTCGCGGGGTCGATGCGACGCCTCGCCGTGAGGTAGTTGGACCGCAGCGAGCTCTTGTCAGCGTCGGTACCGTATGAGCTAGCCAAGATTCGCTTCTTTCCACGTTGTTTTACAGCTAAGCCATTCTAACAGGCTCGCGCCCCAGCCGCCGCCGAGCGCGTATTTGACGTACCATAAAGACCGATGTGAATATGACCCGCATAAAAGGAGAACATATGCCCAACGAGGGAAGCTACGAGGCGGCGCTTCGCCGCAGCAACGAGGTCCACGAGGAGCTCAAGGTCAACCCCGGCAAGTACACCATGCTCACCGGCGACCGCCCGACCGGCCGTTTGCACCTCGGCCACTACTTCGGAACGCTCGTAGACCGCGTGCGCTTGCAGGAAATGGGCGTCCGCACGAACATCATCATCGCCGACTACCAGGTGATCACCGACCGCGACACGACCAAGAACATCCAGGACAACGTGTTCAACATGGTCGTCGACTACCTCGCCTGCGGCATCGACCCCGAGAAGACCATGATCTTTACCCACTCGGCGGTGCCCGAGGCAAACCAGCTCATGCTCCCGTTCCTCTCACTTGTGACCGAGGCCGAGATGGAGCGCAACCCGACCGTTAAGGCCGAGCAGGAGGCCTCCGGCCACGAACTGACCGGGCTTCTTCTTACCTATCCCGTCCACCAGGCCTGCGACATCCTGTTCTGCAAGGGCAACATCGTGCCCGTCGGTCGCGACCAGCTGCCCCACATCGAGGTCACCAACAAGATCGCCCGCCGCTTCAACAAGCGTTATGGCAAGGTGTTCCCCGAGGTCACGGGGCTTCTGACCTCGACGCCGCTGCTCCCCGGCCTCGACGGCCGAAAGATGAGCAAGTCCTACGGCAACGCGATCGCCATCAGCATGACGGCCGAGGAGACGGCGAAGCTCATCAAGAAGGCAAAGACCGACTCCGAGCGCAACATCACCTTCGACCCCGACAACCGACCCGAGGTCTCCGCGCTTCTTACCACCGCCGGAATCTGCAGCGGGCGCGACCCCAAGGAGCTCGCCGACGAGATCGGCATGGGCGGCGGCGGTCAGCTCAAGAAGGTCGTCACCGAGGCGGTCAACGGCCGTTTCGCCGAGATCCGCGAGCGCCGCGAGGAGCTTCTCCGCGACCCCGACTATATCAGGGACGTCCTGGCCGACGGCAACAAGCGCGCCAACGAGATTGCCCACGAGACCCTATGCCAGGTCCGCGAGGCCATGGGCATGGTGTACTAGGCGCTTCTCTCCGGCCGAGTCGCCGCGCGCCCGCTAAGAAAGCGCAAGTTCCAGCCGCAGCACTCGCACAAGCGCTAAGAAACCCCCGGCTCCAGCCGCCAATAACGTTGAATCGCTAACAAATCCCCTGTTCCAGCCCCATAGACAAGGCTGGAACAGGGGATTTCTTAGCGACGAGAAACCCCTGCGAGCTGGAACCGGGGATTTCTGAGCACCCATACAAAACGCGGGCCGGGCATCAAAGATGCCCAGCCCGCAACCCTTTTCATCCCAAGTGAGTCAAGGGCCTCCTTCATGTACGGAATAAAGTGGGAGCCACAAGCCCTCTCGCCGTCTTTGTGAGAGCGAGTTCCGCACGAGCCGAACGCGACTTAATGTCGCGTTCGCGCGAGCAGGACTGCCGAGCCCTCACAAAGACGGCGAGAGGGCCCGTAAAGCCCCTACTTCAGCGTTGCGTACATGATGGCCTTGATGGAGTGCATGCGGTTCTCCGCCTCGTCGAACACGCGGCTGCGCTCGCTTTCGAAGACCTCGTCGGTAACCTCGAGCTCGGGCATGCCGAACTTCTCGTAGACGTCCTCACCGATGGTGGTGTTGCGGTCGTGGAAGCTCGGCAGGCAGTGCATGAAGATGCAGTCGTCAGCCGCCTTGGCCATGAGCTCGGCGTTGACCTGGTACTTGGAAAGAAGCCCGATGCGCTTCTCCCACAGCTCATAGGGCTCGCCCATCGAGACCCAGATGTCGGTGTAGATGACGTCCGCGCCGGCAGCGCCCTCGTCGACGTCCTCGGTCAGGGTGATGGTGGCGCCGCTATGCTTGGCGACCTCGCGGCACTCGGCCACGAGCTCGGCGGAGGGCATCTGCTCGGTCGGACCGCACGCGCAGAAGTCCATGCCGAGCTTCGCGCACACGACCATGAGGGAGTTGCCGACGTTGTTGCCAGCGTCGCCCATGAAGGTGAGCTTCTTGCCCTTGAGGTCGCGGCCGAACTCCTCCTGGACGGTCAGCATGTCCGCGATCATCTGAGTGGGGTGGAACTCGGTGGTGAGGCCGTTCCAAACGGGCACGCCGGCGTTTTCGGCCAGTGTCTCCACGATGGACTGCGCGAAGCCACGGTACTCGATGCCGTCATACATGCGGCCGAGGACGCGCGCGGTGTCCTCGATGGATTCTTTCTTGCCCATCTGGGAGCTCTTGGGGTCGAGGTAGGTCACGCCCATGCCGAGGTCCATGGCCCCGACCTCGAACGAGCAGCGGGTGCGCGTGGAGGTCTTCTCGAAGAGAAGGACGATGTTTTTGCCCTCAAGGTAGCGGTGCGGCTCCCCGGCGCGCTTCTTCGCCTTGAGGTCGGCGGAGAGGTCGATGAGGTACTGGATCTCCTCGGGGGTGAAGTCGAGGAGCTTGAGGAAGTTGCGGCCAGAGATATCGACTGCCATGGCGTCTCCTTATGTATAGCGCGTGCGTGATGGAGCGATTCTATCGCAATCCGGCCGCTGGCCTGAGGTTTGTTTTGAGCTAGGACACCCATGGTTTACAGAGACCTTACGTTGGCCAAGTAGGATAATCAGGCTTAGCAGAAGCGTGACACGAGGAGGCCCGCATGGCCAAGGATAAATCCGACAAGACAGACAAGGCGGCAAAGGCTTCGAAGGCAAAAGACGCCGAGCCCAGGCGCGACTTCGGGTACACCCAGAACCGCGAGATCAGCTGGCTTCGTTTCGACGACCGCGTGCTCGACGAGGCATTCGACGAGCAGGTGCCCCTCTTCGAGCGCCTCAAGTTCTGCGAGATCTTCGACTCGAACCTCAACGAGTGGTTCATGATCCGCGTGGGCGGCCTTTCCGACCTCGCCACCCTCAAGAACCAGCCCAAGGACAACAAGTCGAACGAGACTCCAGCCGAGCAGCTGGACTCCATCTTTGCCGCCCTGCCGCCGCTCGTCAAGCGCCATGAGGGCGCCGTTGCGCTCGTCGAGGGCGAGCTCGCAAAGAAGGGCTTGGCGCGCGTGGAGCCGGCCGACTACACCGACGAGGACCTCGCGGCGGTCAAGCGGCTCTTTGACGAGCGCCTCTCCCCCATCGTGAGCCCGCTCGTCGTCGACCCGCGCCACCCCTTCCCCAACCTGCGCAGCGGCAGGCTCTTCGTCGCCTGCTCGCTCACGGGCCCGTCCGAGTCCGGACTTCTGGGCATCGTCGAGGTGCCGACGGCCGAGCACCGCGTGGTCGAGCTCCCCTCCTCGAGCAAGTCCTTCCGATACACCCTCGTCGAGGACGTGATCCGGACCTGCCTTGGCTCTTGTTTCGGAGACTTCCGGCCCCAGGAGACCGCGGTGCTCCGCGTGACGCGCAACGCCGACATCGACCCGGACGGCGAGGGCGTCGAGGAGGAGGAGGACTACCGTCAGCACATGAAGAAGGTCCTCAAGCTCCGCCAGCGCCTCCAGCCGGTTCGCCTTGAGATCCAAGGCTCGCTCGGGAAGAAGCTCGAGGCCCTCGTGGCTGACGAGCTCGGCCTGGAGTCGCGCCGCGTTTTCAAGGTCGACCGCCCGCTCGACCTCGGCTACGTCTACGGGCTTGAGGGCCGCATCCCCGACCTCTACCGCCCCGAGGTCGTCTTCCACCCCTTCGAGCCCCAGCCCTCCAGCATGGTCGTCGACGGCAGGCCCATGCGCGAGCAGATCGAGGACCATGACGTCCTTCTTACCTACCCGTACGAGTCGATGTCGCCTTTGCTGTCGCTGCTTCGAGAGGCCTCGGCAGACGACGCCTGCATCCAGATCAAGATCACCCTCTACCGCGTCGCCAAGCGCAGCCACCTGTGCGAGAGCCTCATCGCGGCCGCAGAGAACGGCAAGGACGTCACCGTCCTCATGGAGCTGCGAGCCCGCTTCGACGAGGCAAACAACATCGCGTGGGCAGAGCGCCTCGAGGACGCCGGCTGCACGGTGATCTACGGCTCCGAGGGCTTCAAGTGCCACTCGAAGATCTGCCAGGTGACCTACCACGACGCCTCGGGGATCAGCCGCGTCACGTGCCTCGGCACGGGCAACTTCAACGAGAAGACCGCCCGCCTCTACTCCGATTTCATGCTGCTCACCGCGCACCCAGGCATCGCCGAGGACGGCAACGTGAGATCGGAA
>UQIF01000008.1 GCA_900540955.1 uncultured Olsenella sp. | reverse complement strand
GGCGCGGGCCGCGTCCGAAAGGCGCGTCCCGCCGCAGTCCTCGCACGGCCCCTCGGTCAAGAAGCGCGCGACGCGCTTCAGGCCCTTCTCGTCCTTGGCCTTGGAGAGCGCGTTTTCCACCGTGTAGACGGCGTTGAAGTAGGTGAAGTCCAGCTCGGCGAAGTCGTCGCCCTTCTTTGAGCGGTAGAGGATGTGGCGCTTCTCGGCCGGGCCGTGGAAAACGATGTCGCGCTCCTCGGGCGTGAGCTCGCAAAACGGCACGTCGGTGCGCACGCCCATGGCGCCGCAGACCTGCTTCATGAGGTCCCACATGAGGCTTCCCCACGGCAGCACGGCGCCGTCGTCGATCGAGATCGACTCGTCGGGCACGAGCGCCGCCTCGTTCACGCGGCGCACGACGCCGGTCCCGCCGCAGGTCGGGCAGGCGCCGGTGCTGTTGAAGGCGAGGTCCTCGGCGCCGGGGCCGAAGAACTCCTTGCCGCAAGAAGGGCACGTGATCGGCAGCTCGGCCGCGACGTTCATGGTCGGCTCGGCGTAAGCGCCGCAGTGCGGGCAGCGGTGAGACCCCAGGCGCGAGAACATGAGGCGCAGGGAGTTCTCGAGCTCGGACATGGTGCCGAAGGTCGAGCGCACGCCCGGCACGGCGGGCCGCTGGTGCAGGGCAAGCGCCGACGGCACGTGTCGCACCTCGTCGACGTCGGCGCAGGCGGCCTGGGTCAGGCGCCGGCGCGTGTAGGTCGACAGCGCCTCGAGGTAGCGACGCGAGCCCTCGGCGTAGAGCACGCCGAGGGCGAGCGAGCTTTTGCCGGAGCCCGAGACGCCCGCGATGCCCACGAGCTCGTTCAAGGGGATGTCAACGTCCACGCCCCGCAGGTTGTGCACGCGCGCCCCGCGCACCTCGATGTGGTCCGGCGCCGCCCCGCGCTGCTCCATATGCATACCCTTCTTGCCCGCTCGATCCATTCGGATGCCAATTGTCCCACCAAAGCCGCCAAGAAGTGCCTGGGGTGGAACGGCCCGCCCGCGAGGCCCGGATACAAAGGCGCCCCGGGCCGGCCGCGTAAACGCGACTTGGCCCGGGGCGCCCTCCGACGAGCCGCGGCGTCGGGCGTTCAGACAGGAAGTTCCTAGCGCAGGCGCGGCTCGGGTACGTAAAGCTTATCGATCGGCGCGCCCGCGGCGTCGGCGAGGCTGACGTAGCGGATCGCGGGGTCCTCGTAGGTCGACCAGTAGTAACGCCCGCTGTTCGCGGCGAAGCAGCTGGTGTAGAGCGTGCGCTCAAAGGTGCCGTCGCCCATGCGCGCGGCGCCCTCGACCATGGCCACACCCTCGAGCGTGCGGAACATGCGGATGACGTTGTCCTTCTCGCTGTCCTTCTCGGGGTAGCTCGCATTGAGGTAGGCGGCCTTGACGAAGCGGGAGGGAGAGTAGGAGTCGCCCGGGATGCCACGCATGCCCGCGCCCGCGGCATACGGAACGAGCTTGGCGCTACGCCACTGGGAGGGTTCGGGGAAGTCGTTGGTCACCGTGACGTAGCTGCGCAGGTTCTCGAGGTGCCACTCGATGGAAGGCTGGTTGGCGAGCACGTCTACGGGGTCGTCTACCACATGGAGGCCGTCCGCGCGGCTCTCGACGACGATGCTGCGGGAGGCGTCGCCGACGATCCAGTGCAAGTACGAGACGCCCAGGCCCTCGCCCGCGCTCTCACCCACGATGACGGTATTTGCAAGCGCGGCCTCAACCTCGTCGACGCTCGCGAAGGTTGCCGCGATCCACAGCGGGAACTCGAAGGCGCAGACGTTCTTCTTTCCGCCGACAGGGGCGTCGGCGTAGGCGGCGAAGCCGGGGAAGTTGAGGCCTGCCACGGCGAGGCCCGCGTCGTTGCCGCAGTCGAAGAACATCGGGTAGTTCTGGAAGTCGACGCACATGCCGATGGCGGCGTGGGCGGCCGGGGCGTCGTCCATGAAACGGTAGGTCACGGGGAACCCCGCAGGCACCACCCGGGGCTTCTGGCCATAGCCGCAGCCCCAGTCGAGGTTGCGCCCCATGAACATGCCGCCGTCGGATGCGTTGAATCTAACCGCAGTGCACATATTGCCTCCCATGCCGTCATTTGCTTTGGCTGTATAGATTCGTATGTACCCGCTGCGGGCGGCGGCACAAAAAAGACGCAAAGGGACGGGCCCTTTGCGCCTGTGCGTCAGTTGAGGTGCGGTTTTCCGGCTTAGACCAGCTTACCTTTGCAGTGATCGATCATGTGCTGGACCATCTGGGCCTCCCAGCCGAAGAACTCCTTCTTGCGGGGGACGAGAGCGCCGTCGACGAGCTCGTCGTAGGCGACCTTGATCTTGATGAAGCGGGTCACACGGCTCTCGCCCTCGTGCGTCATGCAGCTCTCGACGAGCTTCTGGGGGCCGAGACCCATGAGCATCTTGGGGTTGTAGAGCACGTAGTCGCGCTCGTCGTCGCCTTTGTAGACCACGACGGCGCGGGCGACGCCGACCTGGTTGGCGGCGAGGCACACGGCGTCCTCGTGGGAGTTCATGGTGTCGATGAGGTCCTGGGCGAGCCCGGCGTCCTCAGCGGTCGCGGGGGCGCAGGGCGTGGAAAGAACGGCGTCGTCGCAGACGAGTTCACGGATCATGGGCGGTTCCTTTCGATGGGTCTTCGGCGCCGTCGAGTATATCATTGCTTCTATCTGCAACGTTTTGCGCGAGTGGTCGGCGCGGGCGAGCGCCCGATTTCGCGCCGGAAAGGAGCAAGATGCCCAGGGAGACCAAGGCCGCGAAGTCGGCGCGCGCCGTCGAGGTGTGCCGGCGCCTCGACGCGCTGTATGGGCCCGTCGAGTGCTTTCTCGACCACGAGAGCCCCTTCCACCTGGTCATCGCCGTGCTTCTTTCCGCGCAGACCACTGATGCGCAGGTTAACCGCGTGACGCCCGAGCTCTTCCGCCGCTGGCCCACGCCCGCCGACCTGGCGGCCGCCTCCCCCGCCGAGGTCGCCGAGGTCATCCGCAGCCTTGGCTTCTACAAGACCAAGGCTCGTCACTGCGTCGAGTGCGCGCAGGCGATCGTCACCGACTTCGGAGGCGAGGTCCCGCGCACGATGGACGGGCTCACGAGCCTGCCAGGTGTGGGGAGAAAAACCGCCAACATCGTGCTCAACGTAAGCTTCGGCGTCGTGGAGGGCATCGCGGTGGACACCCACGTGAACCGCATCGCCCATCGGCTCGGGCTCTCGCCGAAGACCCACGCCAAGGAGCCGCTCAAGACCGAGCAGGACCTCCTGGCCATCCTGCCGCGCGAGCTGTGGAAAGACGTGAATCACCAGTGGATCCGCTTCGGGCGCGAGGTCTGCCCGGCGCGCTCGCCCAAGTGCGAAGGCTGCCCCTTGGAGGACATCTGCCCGAGCGCGCACCTGTGCTAAATTCCTTTGATCTGTAGTCTAGCTGCGAGGACACGCCCTTGATCGTTAGCCAATACGTCGTCTGGTTCGTGCTCTTTGGCCTTTTTGGCTGGGTATTCGAGTCCGCCTACTGCTCAATCACCGAGAAGCGCTGGTGCAACCGCGGGTTCCTGTTCGGCCCGATCTGCCCGATCTACGGCACCGGCGCCGTGGCCGCTATCGCGGTCTTCGGCTCGCCGGCGGTCGAGGCCCTAGCGCCGTCGCCCGTCGCTGTCTTTTTTATCTGCGCCGCCGGGGCGTCAACGATCGAGTGGGTGACGTCGATCGTGCTCGAGCACGCCTTCGGAACCGTATGGTGGGACTACTCGAACCTGCCGCTCAACTTCAACGGGCGCATCTGCGCGCCGGCGGCGGCGCTCTTCGGAGCCGCCGGGCTGGGCGTCGTCTACATTGCGATTCCGCTGGTCAGGATCGTGTCCGCGGCGGTGCCCCCACTCGCCTTCGAGACGTGCGCGCTCGTGGTCACGGCGGTGCTCGCCGCCGACACGACGTTGACGATCTGCACGCTGACCGAGGTCCTCGCGGCAATCGAGCGGGCGGAGGCCGAGCTCAACCAGCGAGTCCAGGCAACGCTCGACGAGGTGCAGGCGACGATCGGCGACGCACACGCAGCGGTCGTCGAGGGCGCCGACCGCCTGATCGAGACGGGCAGCGAGCACGCAGGACGCCTGCGCGAGGGCGGCGCCGAGCGCCTGGGCGCCATCGCAGGCCGCCTCAACGCGCGCCAGCAGCACATCCTGCACAACGCCCGCCGCTTTACCAACAAGGGCCGCGGCATCGCGGCGCGCAGGCTCACCGACGCGCTCGACGCGCTGCTCCAGCGTAAGGGCGGCGCGCGATGAGCCCGGAGGCGCTCGAGCGATTCCGTCGGCAGGTGTCGGAGCTGGAGGGCGCGGCCCGCGTTCCCCGGATGCGCGGCTGCGTCCAGCACGGGTGCGTGAGCACATGGGCGCACTGCGTCCGCGTGGCCAAGGCGGCCGTCGGCATGGCCGAGGCCCTTCACCTGCGCGTCAGCGAGCGCGAGCTTGTGCGTGCGGCGCTTCTTCACGACTACTTCCTCTACGACTGGCACGAGCCGGGGCACACCGCCCACGCGACGATGCACCCCGTCTTTGCGCTGGAGAAGGCCCGTGAGGACTTTGACCTCTCGCCGCTGGAGGAGAACGCCATCGCCGCCCACATGTGGCCGCTTCCGCCGACGCGCGTCCCCGCGAGCGCAGAGGCCTGGCTCATCTGCGCCGCGGATAAGTGGTGCTCCTTAGCCGAGACACTGTGGATGCGCTAGGAGGCGGCATAGTGAGCGCTTCGGAAGAAGTCTTCATCATCGACGGAAATACCGTGACCGTGCGCGTGCCTGAGGGCAAGAAGGGCGCTCTGCCCGTGGTGTACCTCAACGTTTTCCAGGGCGACGGCGCCGAGGTGTGGGAGCGCCTGGGCGAACTTGGCTGCGCGCCGCTCGCGCTCGTAGCGGTCGGCGGCATCGCATGGGAGCGCGACATGACGCCGTGGCCCGCTGAGCCGGCAACCCGCAACGAGCCTCCCTATGAGGGCGGCGCGACGTCCTACCTGCAAAAACTCGTGGGCAAGATAGTCCCCGCCGCCGAGGGTCGGCTCGCCTGGGCCGGCGTCGACGTGACGTGGCGCGGCATCGCAGGCTACTCGCTGGCGGGGCTTTTCTCGCTGTGGAGCTGCTGGCAGACGGATGCGTTCGCGCGCGCCGCAAGCGCATCGGGCTCGCTGTGGTACGAGGGCTGGCTCGATTACGCCGCAGGCCGCGAGCCCGCGCGGGTACCCGAGCGGGCGTACCTCTCGCTCGGGAGCAAGGAGCACCGCACGCCGAACCGCCTCATGCGCGAGGTGCGCGACGCCACCAGGGCCACGGAGGCGCTTCTTGCCGAGCGCGGCGCCGACACCGTCTTTGAGCTCAACCCGGGAAACCACTTCGCGCAGACCGACCTGCGCATGGCGCGCGGCATCGCCTGGCTGTGCGGGCGCTGACGCGGCGTGTCCGGCGCCCGGGCCGCGGCGATGCCGCCTAGGCGCCGAAGAACGCGGCGTCGGCAGGCCGCCACGGGCGCAGCAGCGCGGGGTCGTCCTCGACGTGCGCGCGCTCGGGCACGTCGTCCCACTTGACGGTATAGCCGGCGCCGTGGCTGCAGAACACCGAGTCCGGCGTGTTCGGCAGGTCCGCCTCGGGGTCGTAGGCGGCGACCTCGATCACGCGCTCGGCGTCGTGGCACGGCTCGTAGCCAGCAAGCTCGAGCGAGAGCCTCCCGAGGCCGCCCGTGTAGGCGGCGACCTCGAGCGCATAGTCTCCCAGCTCGGAGGCGGGCACCGTGCCCGCAAGCAGCGCGTCTGCCCCCGCGACCTCCGGCGCCTCGAAGCGGCCTCCCATGCGCGTCATGTCCGCCATGGCGCGGCCGAGCTTTGACTCGGGAACCTCCAGCTCAAAGGCATACCACGGCTCCAGCAGCACGCACTCGCCGCGCGAACGGGCGCACATGAGCGCCTGGCGTACCGCGCGGTACGTCGCCTGCCTGAAGTCACCGCCCTCGGTGTGCTTCGCGTGCGCGCGGCCCGCGCAGAGCGTGATCCGCACGTCGGTCAGGGGCGCGCCGATAAGGACCCCCAGGTGGTCGCGCTCCATCGCGTTCGTGAGGATGAGCCGCTGCCAGTTGCGGTCGAGCTCGTCTTCCGAGCAGCGCGTGCCGAAGACCACGCCGCTGCCGCGCGGGCCAGGCTCCACGAGCAGGTGCGCCTCCGCGTAGTGGCGCAGCGGCTCGAAGTGCCCGATGCCCATCGACGGCGCCGACACCGTCTCTTTGTAGAGGATCCCCGCCGAGCCGAAGTCGACCGCGAGCCCATGGCGCCTGAGCAGGAGGTCGCGCACGACCTCGAGCTGCACGGCGCCCATGAGCTGCAGGTGGATCTCCTGCAGGCGCTCGCTCCACGTCACGCCGAGCATCGGGTCCTCCCCGGCGAGCTCGCGCAGGGCCGAAAGCACCGCGTGCACGTCCTGCCCACCCGTGATCACCCGATAGGTGAGCACGGGCGCGAGCATCGGGCGGCAGGCATCGGGCTCGGCGCCCAGGCCATCGCCGGGGTACACGCGCGAGAGGCCCGTGACGACGCAGAGCCTGCCGGCGCAGACCTCCGAGGCGGGCTCGAGGCGCGCGCCGGTCGCGACGCGGACCTGGTCGACCTTCTCTTGCCACGGCTCCCCGCCGCGAACGCCGCTCACGACCTGCTTGGCGCGCAGCACGCCGCCCGTGACCTTGAGCCACGCGACGCGCTCGCCTCGCCCACCATGGCTCACGCGGTACACGCGCGCCGCGAACTCCGCGGGCCACGCGCGCTCCTCGATGCTGCCGACCAGGCCGTCGAGCAGCTCCGCCACGCCGTCGTTCTTGAGCGCGGAGCCAAAGAAGACCGGGTGCGCGCGACGCGACGCCACAAGCCGCCGGCGCGTCGCGACCGTAAGCGAGCCCGTCTCGAGATACTCGTCGAGCGCCGCCTCGTCCGTCATCGCCGCGGCCTCGCCGGAAAGCTCGGCGGCCTCCACGCAGCCGTCGGAGAGCCACGCGCGGAGCTGGCGCAGGACCTGGGCGCGCTCCTTTGGGCTTCCGCCCTCGGGCAGGAGGTCGGTCTTGTTCACAAAGACGAACGTGGGCACGCCGCGGCGGGCGAGCAGCCGCCATAAGGTCTCGGTGTGGCCCTGCACCCCGTCGTTTGCGCCCACCACGAGCAGGGCATAGTCGAGCGCGGCGAGCGTGCGCTCGGCCTCCGCGCTGAAATCCACGTGCCCCGGGGCGTCGACGAGCATGAGGCGCGCGCCGTCGTGGACGAGCTCGGCCTGCGAGCTGAAGATGGTGATCCCGCGGTCGCGCTCCATGGCGTCGGTGTCCAGGTGCGAGTCGCCGCGGTCCACGCGCCCGAGCGCGCGGATGCTCCCGGCGTCGTAGAGCATGGCCTCCGCAAGCGTCGTCTTGCCCGCATCCACGTGCGCAAGTATGCCGATGACCGCCTGCTTCATTCGCCTCTCCTTGGGACAAAAGGGACGGGGGATTTTGTCCCAACTTCCCGCCCCGCGCCATGTCATTCTCGCGCTCCTGCCCGACGCGCGCCATCCCCGGGTCCATCTCGCCCTTCTTTCCATCGAAATCCGCACCTCGGCTGACGCGTTGCTTGTTTTGTGAATGGTTGACTAATCAACGTTAAACGCGCCTACAATACCCAGCTGTTGAGTCGTCAACGAGAGGAGCCCCTCCCCATGAACCCGCTTCGCGCGCTTTGGTGCCGCGCCTATCAGACCGTCTTCCGCGTCGCCCTGCCCGTCCTCCCCTACACCGAGCCGCAGATCCTGGACTCGGTCGAGGACGTCGCCGGCATCTTTGCAAAGAAGGGCGTCTCGTCGGCCCTGCTCGTCACCGACCCGGGCATCGCCCGCCTCGGCCTCACGCGCGGGCTCGAGAAGTCGCTCGGCGCCGCGGGCGTCCGCGTTGCCGTCTACAGCAAGACCGTCGCCAACCCCACCGTCGACAACGTCGAGGAGGCCGC
Organism: uncultured Olsenella sp.; assembly: GCA_900540955.1. GTDB lineage: Bacteria > Actinomycetota > Coriobacteriia > Coriobacteriales > Atopobiaceae > Paratractidigestivibacter. The sequence continues at coordinate 67,094 of UQIF01000008.1, read as the reverse complement.
CGGGCTCTACCGCTCCGCCGGATGCCAGGCGATCATCGGCTTCGGCGGCGGGTCGGCCATGGACTGCGCCAAGGCCGTGGGCGCCCGCATCGCCCAGCCGAACAAGCCCGTGAACAAGATGCGCGGCCTTCTGCGCGTGCACCGCCGCCTGCCCCTGCTCATCGCCGTCCCGACGACTGCCGGCACGGGCTCCGAGGTCACCCTGGCCGCCGTGATCACCGACTCTACCACGCATCACAAGTACCCCATCAACGACTTCGTGCTCATCCCGCGCTACGCCGTGCACGACCCGCGCCTCACGATCGGGCTCCCGCCCGCCATCACGGCGCAGACCGGCATGGACGCGCTCACCCACGCCGTCGAGGCCTACATCGGCCGCAGCACGAACGCCTATACCCGCGCGGCCGCCGTCGAGGCCGTGCGCCTGATCCGCGACAACCTCTACCAAGCGTATCTCCACGGCGACGACGAGGACGCCCGGCGCAACATGCTCACGGCCGCATATTCCGCCGGCGTCGCCTTCACCCGCAGCTACGTCGGGTACGTCCACGGCATCGCCCACAGCCTGGGCGGCCTCTACGGCACGCCGCACGGGCTGGCGAACGCCGTCATCCTCCCCCACGTCCTGCGCGCCTACGGGCAGGCAGCGCACGCGAAGCTCGCCGAGCTCGCCCGCGTCTGCGGCCTTGAGGGCGAAAGCGACGCCGAGCTCGCCGGCGCCTTCATCGACTGGGTCGACGAGATGAACGCAAAGATGGGCATCCCCGCCCACCTCGACTGCATCCGCGAGGAGGACATCTGCGCCATGGCTGCCCACGCCGACGCCGAGTCCAACCCGCTCTACCCGGTCCCCGTGCTCTGGGACGCCTCCGAGCTTGCCTGCCTCTACCGTTTGGTCGCCGGCAGCGCGACAATGGGAGCGAGCTTCTCCCCAGCGCTTTCCTAAGCCGCCGCTCAAAGGGCCGCGCGCAGCGCAAACCAGCCCGATAGCATCGGAGCACAGCAGGTCGACCGAAACGAAAGGCCATCATGAACGCAACCGACATCCACGCGGTCGTCGAGCGCCAGCGCGCTTATTTCCGCACGAACGCCACGTTGCCCGTCTCCGCCCGCAAGGCCGCCCTGCGCCGCCTCTACGATGTCGTCTCCGCGCACGAGGACGCCATCGCCGACGCGCTCGCCGCTGACCTCGGCAAATGCCGCGACGAGGCGTACATGTGCGAGATAGGGCTCTCGCTCGCCGAGATCCGCCACCAGATCGCCCACGTGGGCCGCTGGGCAAGACGCCACGCGCGCCGCGTCGACCTCGCCAACGCCATCGCCTCCGCGCACGTCGAGCGCGTGCCCTACGGCGTCACGCTTGTCATGGCCCCGTGGAACTACCCGTTCCTGCTGACTTTGGAGCCGCTCGCCGGCGCCATCGCCGCGGGCAACACCGTGGTCATCAAACCCTCGGCTTACTCGCCCGCCTCCTCGGCCGAGCTCGCCCGCATCTGCGAGGAGGCCTTCGGCCCCGAGCTCGTCGCCGTCGTCCAGGGCGGCCGAGCCGAGAACAAAGCACTTCTGGACGAGGCCTGGGACTACATCTTCTTTACCGGCGGCGTGACCGTGGGCAAGCTCGTCATGGCGCGCGCCTCCGAGCACCTCACCCCCGTCACGCTCGAGCTCGGCGGAAAGAGCCCCTGCATCGTCGACGCAACCGCCAACCTGCGCGTCGCCGCCGAGCGCATCGCCTTCGGCAAGTGGCTCAACTGCGGCCAGACCTGTGTGGCCCCCGACTACCTGCTCGTGGACGAGCGCGTGGCGGACCGCCTGATCGCCGAGATCCAGTGCGCGGTCGAGCGCCAGCTGGGAAGCGACCCCCTCTCCAACCCCGAGTACGGAAAGATCGTCAACCGCAAGCACTTCGACCGCGTCTGCGGCCTCATCGACCCGGCCAAGGTCGTGCTTGGCGGGCAGGTCGACGAGGGTGCGCTCAAGATCGCGCCGACCATCATGCGCGGCGTGACCGCCGACGACGCCGTCATGCGCGAGGAGATCTTCGGCCCCGTGCTCCCCGCGCTCACTTTCCGCGAGCTCGACGAGGCGATCGACTTCGTGCGCTCGCGCCCGACGCCTTTGGCCTGCTATTTCTTTAGCGAGAACCGCGCAGCGCAGCGTCGCGTGACGGCCGAGATCCCCTTCGGCGGCGGCTGCGTGAACGACTGCATCATGCACCTGGCCACGAGCCACATGGGCTTCGGCGGCATGGGCGCCTCGGGCATGGGCAGCTACCACGGCCGCAAGAGCTTTGAGACCTTCACCCACGAGAAGTCCGTGATCAGCAAGGCGACTTTCTTTGACGCGCCGTTCCGCTATGCGCCGCACGCCGACTGGAAGCGCCCCATCATCAAGCTCTTCGTGCACTAATTGGGGCCGCGGGCCCGCATCCCCCGGCTCCGCGGCTTCAGCGAGGGTCCGCGCGCCCACATCTCCCCCTTCCCTGGTGCCCGAACGGCAAGAAGCCCCTGCGCTTCTTGCCGTTTTGCCGTCGGGGGCGTCCCCTTCGGGGTACCATAAAGCCGTTATGGCTTTCAACCCGAAGGAGGGCACATGCCCGCGAACAAACCCGTGAAGATCGTGATGCTCACCGGCTACCTCGGCGCCGGCAAGACCACGCTTTTGAACCACATCCTCTCCAACGACGGCGGCATCCGCGCCGCCGTGATCGTCAACGACATCGGAGAGGTCAACGTCGACGCGAGCCTCATCCGCGACGGCGGCCTCACCGAGGCCGAGGACATCATCCCGCTCACCAACGGCTGCATCTGCTGCACCCTGGCCGACGACCTCGCCAACCAGCTCAGCTCCATCGCCGACTCGGGAGACTTCGACTACATCATCATCGAGGCCTCCGGCATCTGTGAGCCCGTGCCCATCGCCTACACCATCAGCGCCTTCTGCGACGAGGAGAAGGTCGGCGGCGAGCCCAAGCTCGCGCTCGACAACATCGTCGCCGTGGTCGACTGCGCGCGCATGTACGACGAATTCAACGGCGGCCGCGACCTGCTGGCCGACGACATCGACGAGGACGACATCGAGTCCCTGCTCATCCAGCAGATCGAGTTCTGCTCCACCCTCATCCTCAACAAGACCGACACCGTGACGCCCGAGCAGCTCCGCGAGCTCAAGGCCATCGTGCGCAGCCTGCAGAAAGACGCCGTCATCATCGAGGCCGAGCAGGGTGACGTCGACCTGAAGGAGCTCCTGGACACCGGCCGCTTCGACTTCATGAAGGCCTACAACTCCGCCGCCTGGATCGAGGCCATGGAGCACCCCGAGGAGCACGAAGACCCCGAGGTCCTCGAGTACGACATCCAGACCTTCGTCTACCACCGCCGTCAGCCGTTCGACCACGACGCCTTCCAGCGCTACGTCGAGTACAACTGGCCCGATGAGGTCGTCCGCGCCAAGGGCGTCCTGTGGACCACGCTCAACACCGACATGTGCTACCTCTTTGAGCAGGCGGGCCACCAGATGCGCCTGTCCGAGAACGGCCTGTTCGTCGACTCCGCGCCCGAGGAGGAAAAGAAGCAGATCCTCGCCGAGACGCCCGAGATCCTCGACACCTGGGACCCCGAGGTCGGCGACCGCGAAACCAAACTCTGCATCATCGGCCGCCACATGGACCGCGCCTCCATCGAGGCGCAGCTCGACGCGCTCCTGACCACCTGGGAGCGCTAAGCAGCGCGAAGCCCACCTCATCTGCATAAAACATTGCCGCCGTCCGCACCTCGCGGGCGGCGGTTTTCTTTATGCGCCATAATGAGCCAATCGAGCGACGAGAGGGGCGAAAATGACCACAAAGCCGCAGAGCAACCGCGTATGCGCGGGCGCCGGGCACGACTGCGCGTTTTCACGCGCGGGCAGCTCCTGCATGGACAACATCCGCCTCTTTGCCGACCTCCCCGTCGACGCCAAGCGCGAGCTTCTGGCATGTTCGCGTCACACGGCGCACGCCGAGGGCGACATCGTCGTCCATGAGGGCGACTCGATCGAGTCCATAATCGTCGTCCGCTCCGGCCGCATAAAGACGTTTCGCGTAAGCCCCGACGGCGAGGAATACGTCCTCGACGTCCTCCACGACGGGCAGGCGCTCTGGCACGGCATGTTCACCGCCGACCACGTCTACCGCTACTCGGTCGAGTGCCTCACGCCGGTGCGCCTGTGCCGCATACACCGCCCCGACTTCGAGGCGCTGCTCTCGAACCACCCCGACGTCGCGCTCGGGCTCATCCGCATGGTGACGACCGAGCTCGACGACGCCGAGGAGCGCATCATGATGCTCTCCATCCGCGACCCCAGGCAGCGGCTCGCACAGTATCTGCTCGTTCGGGATCAGCGCTGCGCCGGCCCCGAGATCCACCTCAAGCTCGAGGACATCGCCGCGAGCGTCGGTCTGCGCCCCGAGACCGTGAGCCGCAACGTGGCACGGTTCGCCCGCGAGGGCTTGATTGAGCGCCCCGGCCGCGGACGCATCCTCATCGTGGACCATGCGGGCTTGCGGGGAATCGCACAGCGCAGTCAGGCCTGACCTGCGCGAATGCTGCTTAAGATCGATTGTGCCGCCAGTAGCGGGAGGCACTTCTTTCCACCTGCAGGCCAACCGTTTACCGTCAAAATCCTACCGTTCGCCCCATCCGCTTATGTAAATATCTTTTACTTGATTTCAATCAAGGAACGCTTCGAGCGCGCCAACTAGATTTGCTTTTGGCCCAAACGGGGCAAGGCAAGGCATCCAGGCTGAGGAGGCGCGCATGCAGGGACGTGTTCACTCGATCGAGTCGTTCGGTTCGGCCGACGGCCCCGGCGTTCGCTTCCTCATCTTCCTCAAGGGCTGCCCGATGCGCTGCGCCTACTGCCACAACCCGGACACCTGGGCTGGCGAGGGCGCCGAGCTCAAGAGCGCCGACGAACTGCTCGACCAGGCCGAGCGCTACCGCAGCTACTGGGGCCCGGAGGGCGGCATCACCGTCTCGGGCGGCGAGGCCTTGGGGCAGCTCGACTTCGTGCTCGAGCTCTTCACGAAGGCGCGCGCCCGCGGCATCAACACCTGCCTGGACACCTCGCTTGCGCCTTTCACGCGCGAGGAGCCGTGGTTTGGCAAGTTCGAGCAGCTCATGGATGTCTGCGACCTCGTGATGGCCGACATCAAGCACATCGACCCCGAGCAGCACCGCGAGCTCACCGGCCGCGGCAACGCGAACATCCTCGACTGTCTTCGCTACCTCGCGCAGCGCGAGCAGCCCCTGTGGATTCGCCAAGTCCTCGTGCCGGGCATCACCGACATCGACGAGTACCTGCGCCGCACGCGCGAGTTCATCGCCGAGCTCGGAGACGCCGTCAAGCGCGTCGAGGTCCTCCCGTACCACACCCTCGGCGTCTTCAAGTGGGAGGAGCTTGGTCTCCCCTATCGACTCGAAGGCGTCGAGCCCCCGACCCCAGAGCGCACCGCGCGGGCACAGCAGATCCTTCGCGGCGAGCTGGAGATATAGATTCACCAAAGGCACCATCGGTTCAAGGCAAGGTTATTAATGCGCGTCGCCCCCGGCTCAGGGACGCCGCGCCGAGAACAAGGAGGCATGGCAATGCAGCTTTGCGAAGAGTGGAACGGCTTTAAGGGTGGCCACTGGGTGGACGACATCAACGTCCGCGACTTCATCCAGCGCAACTACACCCCCTACGACGGCGACGACTCGTTCCTGGCCGGCCCGACCAACGCCACCAACGAGCTTTGGGGCAAGGTCCAGGAGCTTCAGGCCGAGGAGCGCGCCCACGACGGCGTCCTCGAGTGCGAGACCGAGATCGTCTCCGGCCTGACCGCCTACGGCCCGGGCTACATCGGCGAGAACACCAAGGACCTCGAGAAGATCGTTGGCCTGCAGACCGACAAGCCCCTCAAGCGCGCCTTCATGCCCTACGGCGGCATCAAGATGGCCCAGCAGGCGGCCGAGAACTACGGCTTCCACGTGAACGACAAGTTCAACCAGATCTTCAACGAGTATCACAAGACCCACAACCAGGCCGTGTTCGACGCGTACACCCCCGAGATGCGCGCCGCCCGCCACTCCCACGTCATCACCGGTCTGCCCGACACCTACGGCCGCGGCCGCATCGTCGGCGACTACCGCCGCGTTGCCCTCTACGGCGTCGACCGCCTCATCGCCGGCAAGAAGGCCGACCAGGCCAACTGCGGCGACGGCACCATGACCGACGAGGTCATCCGTCAGCGCGAAGAGATCTCCGACCAGATCCGTGCCCTGCAGGGCATGAAGAAGATGGCCGAGATCTACGGCTACGACATCTCCAAGCCGGCCACCAACGCCCACGAGGCCGTCCAGTGGCTCTACTTCGGCTACCTCGCCGCCATCAAGACCCAGAACGGCGCCGCCATGTCCGTGGGCCGCGTCTCCACCTTCCTGGACATCTACATCCAGCGTGACCTCGAGGCCGGCAAGATCACCGAGTCCGAGGCCCAGGAGCTCATCGACCACCTCGTCCTCAAGCTCCGCATGGTCAAGTTCGCCCGTATTCCTTCTTACCAGGCGCTGTTCTCCGGCGACCCGGTTTGGGCCACCCTTGAGGTCGCCGGCCTCGGCCAGGACGGCCGCAGCCTCGTGACCAAGAACGACTACCGCTTCCTGCACACCCTCGAGAACATGGGTCCTGCTCCCGAGCCGAACCTCACCGTTCTCTACAGCAAGCGCCTGCAGGAGAACTTCCGCAAGTACGCCGCCAAGATCTCTGTCACCACGTCCTCGATCCAGTACGAGAACGACGACGTCATGCGTCCGGTCTGGGGCGACGACTACTCCATCTGCTGCTGCGTCTCCGCTACCGAGACCGGCAAGGAGATGCAGTTCTTCGGTGCCCGCGCCAACCTCGCCAAGTGCCTGAACTACGCCATCAACGGCGGCAAGGACGAGAAGTTCATGGACAAGCAGGGCAACCACATGCAGGTCGGCCCCGAGTACGCCCCCATCACGAGCGAGTACCTTGACTACAACGAGGTCATGCACAAGTTCGACCTGATGATGGACTGGCTGGCTGACCTCTACGTCAACATCTTGAACCTCATCCAGTACATGCACGACAAGTACTACTACGAGGCCGCCGAGATGGCCCTCATCGACACCAACGTCCGCCGTACCTTCGCGACCGGCATCGCCGGCTTCTCTCACGTCGTCGACTCCCTGTGCGCCATCAAGTACGCCAAGGTCAAGACCGTCCGCGACGAGCAGGGCGTTGTCGTCGACTACGAGGTCGAGGGCGACTTCCCCAAGTACGGCAACGACGACGACCGCGCCGACGACGTCGCTGTTTGGCTGCTCAAGACCTTCATGGCCAAGATCGCCAAGCACCACACCTACCGCAACTCCGAGCCGACGACCTCGATCCTCACCATCACCTCGAACGTCGTCTACGGCAAGGCCACCGGCGGCACCCCCGACGGCCGCAAGGCGTTCACCCCGTTCGCCCCGGGCGCTAACCCCGCCTACGGCGCTGAGCAGAACGGCCTGCTCGCCTCGCTGAACTCCGTCGCCAAGCTCCCCTACGAGTACGCCCTCGACGGCATCTCCAACACGCAGACCATCAACCCGTCTGCCCTGGGCAACGACGACGAGCAGCGCACGCAGAACCTCGTCAACGTCCTCGACGGCTACTTCGCCAACGGCGCTCACCACCTCAACGTGAACGTCTTCGGCGTCGAGAAGCTCAAGGACGCCATGGAGCACCCCGAGAAGCCCGAGTACGCCAACTTCACCATCCGCGTCTCCGGCTACGCCGTGAAGTTCATCGACCTCACGCGTGAGCAGCAGCTCGACGTCATCTCCCGTACCTGCCACGAGCGCATGTAATACCAGCTCACGAGCATAACGGCATGACTTGGCGCCCGTCGGTTACCCGGCGGGCGCTATTTCGTTATCCGGCGGCGATTATAGTTAGTACACGACACAGGCGGGCATGGATCGGAGTTTGAGTGGGCAGCAGGAAGCAATCGGCAAAGGCTAAGCAGCGCGCCTCGTTTGAGGCGGGCCTTGCGTCGGAAGCCGGCGCCGCCGCGGCCTTCGCGCGTGAGAACGCGCGAAGGGAAGAGCACGCTCGCTACCGAGCCTGCGACCGAAAGAAGCGCTACGCCACGCGCGCGGAGGCCGAGGACGCGATCCGCGCCTGCAAGCGGCACGGATCGCGCGACCTCAACTGCTACGAGTGCGAGTTCTGCGGCGGCTGGCACCTCACGCACAGGGCCGCGCGCTAAGAATCTGCCGCGTCTGGCGCCTTACGCAGCCATCGGGCACGCAAACATCCCTTAGTGGGTGAACAAAACGGGGTTCGTCGAGTATCCGACGAACCCCGTTTTGTAAAACCGCAGGTAGACGAGTTGAGCAATTTGCCGATACTCAGGTGAACCAAGTTTTGTTCACCCACTAAGCGAATAACGCTCCGGCACAGACCCCGATTGCGACGCAATGGGGCTAAAACCCGTCGGGATACGACCGCTTGTAGCCCTCATACGCCTGTTTGACGCGCTCGAGGTAATACTTCGTCTCGGAGAACGGAACGTTGTCGGCAACCGAGCCGCCGGACTCGAGCCAGCCCTGCACCGCCGCGAGCCCTGCGTTGTAGGCGCAAATCACTTCATCGTCGTCGGAGAGCTCCCCTTGAAGAACGCCTAGGTACGCGCAGCCGTACTCGATATTGGTCGCAGGGTCGTCGAGCGCCGCGGGGTCGAAGGCCGAGCCATCGACCACCCCGAGCTCGGCAAGCTCCTCGGCCGTGGACGGCATGACCTGCATGACGCCAACGGCGCCGGCCCCCGACTGAGCGTCGGCGTTCCAGCCCGACTCGCACTTGGCCACCGCCGCCACGAGCATCGGATCGACGCCGTGCCTGGCAGCCGACTCATTGATCGCATCCGGATACTTAACCGGATAGAAGGTCTGCGCCACAAAAGTGGTCGGCGTGGCCGAGAGTGTCGCGCACGCGATGAAGGCGACCGTGAGCACAAGCAACGGAAGCGCCCGGAACCAGCGGAAGAAGCGGGTCTTATCCTTGGCCCTAGCCATTGCAGGCACCCCTCCAACCGGCGGCCTCATGCGCCGACCACCAGGCCTCGACCTGCTCGGCCAGCTCCGACGGCCCGCCCGAGTTGTCGAGCAGCGCCGTCGCGTGTCTGCGCAGGTACTCATCGCTCGGCTGGAGCGCCGCGCGGCGGTCGAAGTCGGCAACGTCCATTCCACGCCCCTGGGCACGTACTCGGCGCACCTCAAGCGGGCAATCGACAACGAGCACCTCATCGGCGAGGTTGAGCATCGACTCGATCCTGTCGAGCAGCGGCACCTCGACGACGCAGACCCGCGGTTTGGTCAGGCAGCAGCCCTCCCCTTCCAACATGCGTACGAGCATGCACCGGATATACGGGAGCTCGATGGCCTCCAGGCGGGCCGTGGAATCGGCGTCGGCAAAGGCTCGGCGCGCGAGGGCACCGCGGTCGAGCGCGCCCGTCTGTGCGTCGACGAGGTCCTCGCCGAACTCCTCGGCGACCTCGGCGACGCATTCAGAACCGGGCTCGAGCACGGTGCGCGAGACCTGGTCGAGGTCGATGCGCCAAGCCCCTCGGCGCTCGAGCGCGCGGGCTACGGAAGATTTGCCCGAGGCGATGCCCCCGGCAAGAAAAACGGTATACACGGGATTGCCCCCTCGTGCGGTTGAAGTGTGTTTGGAGCGCAGGTCAATCTTCTCACAGCCGGCAGCCCAAAACCGCTAATTTTCGCTTGGGAAAAAGTTTTTCAAAAAAAGGGTTGCGTCTATGCCAGACCTTCGGTATATTATTCCTCGCGCGAAAACGCGCACCCCAAGCTTCGGGCGTTTAGCTCAGGGGGAGAGCGCTTCCCTGACACGGAAGAGGTCACAAGTTCAAATCTTGTAACGCCCACCATAAATTCAAAGGTCAGGACTTCGGTCCTGGCCTTTTTTGGTTTGAAGGGCACTTCGTCTTGGCAAGCTCCCAAAGCACGACCCATATGCATTACTTCCGCGTCGCGGGCGGCCTCGCCTCCGTAGCGGTTCTTTGCCTATGCCTTTACTCGACGGGCCGTGCCGACGGCTTCGGCATGGCAGGCAGCGCCGCGGCAGCTGAGGTCGGCGCGTTCCTCTGTGACCTCAGCCTATGGGGCGCCGTCGCGTGCCTTGCCCTCGCAGCCGTCTTCGTCGCCTACGGATCTGCTCTCCAACGCCGGCAAGCCGCCCTCAAAAACAAGCTCTGGGGCCTCGTCTCCCCCGGCGCCACCCCGCGAGAGTTCCTCGCCGCGCGCGACCGCCTCACCTCAAACGGCGACTTCACCGGCGTCTACGTGATCCACAACACCACGCAAGACCTGTACTACGTCGGCCAGAGCGTCCGCGTCGTCGGCCGCGTGACCCAGCACCTCACCGGGCACGGCAACGGCGACGTCTACGCCGACCTCAAGTACGGCGACGCCTTCGAGATCAGCGTCGTCTCGCTCACCCAGAGCGGCTACGAGAGCCTCGACGCCCTTGAGCGAGACGCCATCGACGCGTTCGACGCCTACGGCCGCGGCTACAACCGCACGCGCGGCAACCGCAACTAACCGAGCGGCCGCAACCGCCGCGGCGCCCCACCTGCGCGCTAGCCCCGCGCCGCGCCCTTCTTTGGAATCGATGCCGTCTTGCAAGCAGCGGCACCGCCCTCCCCTCCACGCGCTAAGATGATTTCGGAAACCACCCACCGGAGCACCGCACACGCGGCACAAGGAGGACGCATGAACGAGCAGCAGCTCAAGCAGGACGTCGACGCCTTCGTCGACGAGGTCTGGGAGGATGTCGTCGAAGATATCCGCACCCTCGTGAAAATCGAGTCAGTCGAGGACCTCGAGCACGCGGAACCCGGCAAGCCTTGGGGCCCGGCATCCAACGAGGCGCTGGTCGCCGCCGAGAAGATCGCCGCGCGCCTCGGCCTGGCCGTCACCGACCTCGACGGCTACATCGGCTACGCCGACCTCGCCGGCGAGTCCGACGGCTACATCGCCACCATCGCCCACACCGACATCGTCCCGCTCGGCCTCGGCTGGACCTTCCCCGCCCTCGACGTCACGCGCAAGGACGGCTACCTCATCGGCCGCGGCGTCCTCGACGACAAGGGCCCCTTCGTCCTTTCACTCTACGCTGCGCACTTCTTTGCCCGCATGGTCGAGGCCTCCGGCAAGAAGCTCCCCTACACCCTGCGCTGCATCATCGGAAACGCCGAAGAGACGTCCATGGGCGACGTCAAGTACTACCTCGAGCGCTGCCCCGAGCCGCTGTTCTGCTTCTCGCCCGACGCCGACTTCCCGCTGATCTGCGGCGAGAAGGGCGTCTACCAGGGCGAGTTCCGCACGGTCGACGCCGTTGCCGGCGGCAAGCTCGTCGAGCTCGACGGCGGCACCGTGGCCAACGCCATCCCCGGCCTCGCCTGCGCCATCGTGCGCGCCGACGCCGCCGCGTTGCCCGCCGCCGACAACATCACGGTCGAGCCCGCAGGCGACGGCCTTGCGCGCGTCAGCGCCCACGGCAAGGGCGGCCACGCCTCGCTGCCCGCCGGCACCGTAAACGCCATCGGCCTGCTCGCCCGCTACCTGCTCGCCAACGACCTCGTCGACGACGCCTCCCGCGCCTTCGTCGAGCTCGAGGTCGCCCTCACCGAGGACACCTGCGGCTCCCACACCGGCATCGCCGCCCACGACGAGAAGTTCGGCCCCCTTACCTGTATCGCGGGCACCGTGCGCACCGTGGACGGCCACTTCGTGCAGACCGTCGACTCCCGCTACCCCACCACGACCACGGGCGAGGCCATCACGGAGCGCATGGGCCAGATCGCGGCGTCCCACGGCTGCGGCTACCGCAAGCTCGAGGACAAGGTCCCCTTCTACATCGACCCCAAGTGCGACCAGATCAGCTGCCTGCTCGACACCTACAGCGAGTACACGGGCAAGAAGGCCGAGGCCTTCTGCATCGGCGGCGGCACCTATGCCCGCAAGTTCAGCCGCGCCTGCGCCTTCGGCCCGCACGAGAACGACGCCGACGAGCCCGAGTGGGTCGGCATGGAGCACGGCCCCGACGAGGGCGTGAGCGAGGCCGATCTCAAGCGCGCGCTCAAGATCTACATCGTGAGCATCGCGCGCCTCATGGAGCTTGACCTGGCGTAGCTGCGAGTACGGATATCACTCGCACGCGCAAAGGCGGGCAGGGGAAACGCCTCTGCCCGCCTTCTTTACAGCTCGAATAGAAGCGCGACGATAAACCCGGCAGCCATAATGGCTGCGAACACGCCAGCGATCGCCCGCCATACCTGCGCCGGAGTGTGCTCGCGAAAGAAAGAGACGTTTTCTCGCAGCTAGCGCTTATCCATAAGCGCGTAGGCGGCAATTGCCACACAACAGGGAAACAGCACTGCCGCACCGAGCACGTAACCTGCATACGATCCCTGAATATGTCCCGGCGACGGCAAGGCTGTGCTCAGTCCGCTGACGATGATCGCGCCGCAAACTAGAAGCACAATCACGTTTCGAACGGTAAGCAATCGAGCCGGGCGAGACGTCATGGATCGAGAAGGGCCATGCTGAGGCGACGCCGCCTTCAACCCAGCAATCGCCTCTGCGAGCTCTGCGACGGCGCTGTAACGCTCGCCTGGATCGAGCGACGCCGCCTTGGCGATAACTTTCCGCCACCTTTCGGGCACTTCATAGCAGGCAAAGCCGCGCTCCCGGTCGCCAACCTCCGGATCGCGCCCGGTCAGGCAGAAAAACGCCAGCATACCGAGGGCGTAGACGTCGCTTCGCACATCGGTTTGACCAAACCCGAACTGTTCCGGCGGGGCATAGGGACGCGTGCCAAAGCGCGTGGTGTCGACCCCGGCGCCCTCGCGCCAAACTCGGGCTATCCCCAAATCGATGAGCACGGGCGTTGCGGGGTCAGCGGCGGGGATTATCACATTGCTCGGCGTGAGATCGCGATGAATGATTACCTCGCCCGTGCCCTCGTGGAGCTCCCGGACAGCTTCGCAGATGGCGGGCATAAGCCGATAGGCGAGCAGCGTTCGGTCTTCCGGCCGCGAACGCTCAACGACCTCGCGAAGCGTTGCGCCCCGTATGTACTCCATAACGACCTCAAGTCGGCCGTTCTTCTTGGCACAGCTCACGATTCGGGGAAGCTGCCTGAAGCGAGCGCCGGCACGCTGCACCTCCGCAAGCTTCTGGTACACCCCGCCGATGGCCGCATTGGCGGCAAACACCTTGCGCACATAGGGACCCAGCTCTCCCCCGTCGGTGCAGCGCAGGTACACGAGCTGAGTCTCCTCCGCCGGCGACCGCTTAAGCACGCGCTCCACGCGATAAGCGCCCGACGCCGTTGCGACGCCGAGCGCATCGAGCCGGGCTGCCAGCTCGTCGTGAAGCGAATTGTCCGGAGACTCATCCATGGTCCCCATAATAGCCTTAGCAAAGAGTTTCCTCGCCGAAGCGATAGAGCTCCTCGTTGACCTTTTGAAGTGAGCACCCACGGTCAAGACAGAAAATGATGATCGCATCGCGGCGGTCTTTGCTATATAGCGAGCTCACGCCGGCAGCCTCGAGCGCACGGTTCGTCTCGCGGAGGCTGAGCGCCATGGCAAAGGCAATTTGCAGGACCTTGTTGCGGCTCGGATTGCGTTGACCGGTGAAGATCTGATAACCGAACGTCTCGTTGAGATTCGCCATATGCACGACCTGCGAGCGCTTGAGGTCTTTTTGTTCGAGAAGCTCCTCCAGGTATTCGCCGAGCTTTCGATGGCCAAGCGCGTTTTTCGCGACGAAACCGTCAATCGTCGGCGCGTCGAGCAGCTCACTCAGAAGCTCCTCCGTCAGTTTCTCCGCCATGCGACCTCCCGCCTAAAAGCCCGTCACATCCCCAATCTTATAGCTCGCGACCTCGTCAACGGCAGCGGACCCGAAGGCCTCGAACTTCCAGGTTCCGCCGTCGGCGAGGTTGTTCGTGTTCGCCAGAGCCGTGCCGATCTGGTTGCCGTCCGCGTCAAAAAGGTTATAGCTTACCTGAACATAGCTGAGGTCCTTGCCGGCCTTGTTGGTGTACACGCCGGAGATCTTGCAGGAGTAGGCGTCTCCGGTAAGTTCCTCTCCGTCAATGGAGTACTTGTCGGCAGGCTCGGCAGAGGTCGCCTCTCCGGCCACGGGGGCAGCAACAGACGCCCCATCCGAAGTCTGGACCGCGCCCGAGGCCGCCTCGTCGATGGCGACGGAGTAGGCGGACTGGGTCGCCAGCACGATGGCGACGGCAGCCACGTTCACGACCGCCGAGGCGATGGCGAGCCCGCGGCCGGGCTTCTTGCCGCGAAGCGTGCCCACAAGACCCACGACGGCGAACACGACTCCCACAAGGGCAAAGACGAACGATAAGTTATTGATGATGGGCACCCAGGAAGAAATGAGGGCGATGACGCCCAATACGAGGGCGACGATAGCGGCGACGGAGCGAGGGGCTTGCTGTTCGGACATAACGTTTCCTTTCTTGATGGCGTTTCGATAAGCACATCGTAGGAAACGCTCCCGGCGATTTCATTAGCTGCGAGCTAATAGCAGGATGCGAGGTTAAGCCTGGACAAGGAGGCGTACGAACAGTTAAGTGCCCCTGTTTTTTCACTTCCTGTTATTAAACAGCAGCCTAGTGCAAATCTGGCACGAATTATTCTTTGGCTTGTTTCGGGGCATTTTTCAGTGCGCCTTGCGCCCAATCACGATGCGAGCCTATGAGCGCAAGGTACAGGAAGCCGTTAACGATGCAAGGCCCAGATTGATCAATCAGGTTGACGATGGCAGCCGCCGCGCACGACTCGGAGAAGAGGTAGCTTGCGACGTCCATTGCTGCGCGTTTGGTTTCCATATTCACATGAGCGTTGATCTCCATCGTGACCACGCTCGAAGCATTGACGACAAGTTCTTGCGCCGCTTTGGGATGCACATCCCCCAGGGCAATCGCGAAGAGGTAAGAGCGGCGTAGCTCATGTCACGCCCAACCTTTTAGGCCAAACAGCCGACAATCGAGAAATTTCCGCGACTCGAGATCATTCGGGCCGACCCTGCCCATGATGGCGCCGGGGATAGCCAACATATCCTCACTTTACTATAAGAGCCCCTCTGGCTTCTTGCCACTTTTCTCCGCCACTCCATTCCGCCCAGCGTATACGCATCGATGCGTGCATTTGTGCCCCCGTTTAAAACAAGAGAATTTCAGGAGGGCTTGACATGGGAAGGCGGCGCGTGCCCTTCTTTGGTCTTGGGCTCTTTAAGGTTTCCTGAGCAGTAGTAGGACTTGCGGATTGGTATGGCCAAACTCTCAAGGCTGGCGGCGCACCGCGAAAGGCTGCCAACCTCCTCTTATCGCATTCAGACGCTGGCTGCAAGGAACTAAACGGCGTCAGACTTCTGAGAGAAGTTAAGCCGCTCAATGAAGTCGCAGATGGTCTCCGGCCTGAGGGCGTACCGGGTCCGAGCGACCCCTGCGCGGCGCGACCATCTCCATACAAGGATTCTTGACTACAATGCTGTCCTTTACGAGGTCGTCGAATAGCGGCATGAGAATCTTACGAATCTGATTGGGGCAGATGCCGCTTGTGAGATTTCCGGAGAGAGCGTCACCGGCGTGCTCAGCACCTCGCCACAAGGCCCTCCGCACACTTCTTGATGGACGCGCCCTACCACTTGCGGACCTCCTTCCCTTCGACATGCTTTTCAGAGCAGCCTATTGCGTACAATTTGGATAGCCAATGAAAAGGAGACCTCCTCGTGCTCATACGAAATCGCATTATCTCCCTCTCGCTTTCCGGAGTGCTCGCCCTCTGCGGCACAGTACTGGCGGGCTGCAGTGGCCAGACCGCTTCTCAGCAAACGCCCTCAGATTACGGCTACACCTTAGACGCAAACGTCCGGGGGATAACATTCAAGATCAGCCCCGATTGGAAACGTTCCAGCTCCCGAAACTTCGGAACGGTCTTCTCAGATGCCAAACTCGACGATGATTCCGCGATCCTTGGTGGCACCACTGCCCTCTTTGTAGAATGCCTACCCGCCGGAACGGCCAAGGATATTAATGCCGTTGAAGATGCCACCGGCTGGGACATGCCCTTCGGAAACAACTTCAAACAGACCGACAGCTGGTCCGATGGCTATGCGAACTATACGCTCTCTTCGTACGAATCGAACTACGGGCAGAGCTATCTTGTACTTATCGGCACGACAAATGACGCAGACTTCTCCATCTTTGCCCGTACTCGAAATGAGAACGAATTCGAGGGAATTGGCGTTCTTCTGCGCAACGTCTCTTTCGACCCCGCCTCCGCCATTGTGGACAAGTCCGGGCTCGAGGCAACCCTAGCCGACAGCGGCAAGATGCAAGAGGATTACGAGCCAGAGGGATGGGACGCCTACGCATCGGCACACGAGGAGGCTGAGCGCATTCTCAGCGACAACAAAGCGACGCAGGAGGAAGTCGACGCAGCAAGCCTCGCGCTCATCAATGCTGCAGACGCTCTCGTGCCTGTACCGGATAGCGGCCTGTACCAAAAGTTCGACTACGGCTGGTACATGGAGAACGAGCACAATCAGAACGGTAAGTACGTAGGCGCAGCGTGCATGGTCACGCGCACGTTTCAGTCTCAGAGTAAGCGTTATCTTGTCGCCACGCTCGCCAACGATGATGCCACCTTATCCGACCATGACATCCTTCTGATGCCGTCTGATCGTGAGGATCTGGGCGGCTATCAGGTCGGCGACGCCCTTCCCGTGTTCGGCACCACGCATGAGATGCAGCAGGTATCGCTCGAGGACGGATACGACGCCGCGCTCCCCGCTATCATAGTTACTTCCATCGCCTCCTAAAATGACGTACCACGGGGATGGCCGTGTAGTTTTTCAATTCGAGATTGACGAATGCTTCCAAGGTTGCAAGGCGTAGACAATACGCAATACTCCGTCTGGGACGACGTGCGCCTATGCTTGACAATAGCATCAATCCAGAAATGGTTACGATTTCTTACTACAGCAGCGTTGCCTTTGCATTTACTAAGCCTTACGGTAGAAGCCACGGAGAAATCGTTCTTTGGATACTGTCGAAAGAAGTCGACAACGTTTTGGCCCTTAATCCAGATTAGTCTATCCTGGATAAAGGCCTAAAGAAGAGCATCGCTAGCAAGCTGGACAAGATGACTCGAGGAAGTGCACCGTAATACGCTTGACCATATAGGCAAGGCCGTTCTTATCGTTATCCTAAGCCTCAATCAGGCTGTTTGAGCAACTTGTCGCTGAGTCTAGAAAACGCCGCAGGCAAGATGTCTTAACCGCAGCACGCGATGAATGGATAATTAGATGCGAATATCTTCTCTAAGAATCAAGGGCTTCAGAAACTTCGTCGATGAGAGCGTTGATTTCGACGACAAGACCCTTATTATCGGAGGCAACGATACTGGCAAGTCGAATCTACTGCACGCTCTCAGAATTCTCTTTGACCCCAGCCTAAGTCAGAGAGACCTCGAGCTCGACGAAAGCGACTTCTGCATCTATTCTTCGGATGACACGATAGAGTTGACTGCCAGGCTTGAGGATATTCGCGAAGACTGCGTTGTCAGCGTTCTTGGGGCGGCTGTAGATAACGGTGTCGCCTTCATTCAGTACCATCTTCAACGCGGCGGGGAGTATGAAATTCGCGCAGGCCATCACCTTGAGGCTCTCGAACAGATAAATGGCAGGACGTACACAAGAAATCTGACCCTTGAATACGTCAGCAGCGGCAGAGACCTCGTCTCGTTTCTAAGAAGACGGCAAAACGGACTTTTGAACATCGCGAGAAGCCAGAGAAATGAGGAGCAGGAGTCAGAAGACGACGCTGCGATAGACCAAATCCAGTCAAATCTTCTTGACCTCAACAAGAATATAAGCTCCCTCCACTACATCTCGAAGTCACTGGACGTTGTAAACGAGGAGATGGCCACTCTGTCTGCGGCGAATGAAGGGTACTCCGCTAGACTTGTCGCTGGGAACACCGACGCAAAGAAGCTTCTGGACAACCTTCGCCTGGGCTACCTCCGTGGGGATGCCCCTCTTGTGTTCGGAGGAGACGGCCGTAGCAACCAGCTTTACTTCGCCACCTGGATCTCCGAGCAGAAGCTCGCGGCGCATCCCGAAAAGGTGATAATCTACGCGATAGAGGAGCCGGAGGCCCATCTGCATCCTCACCAGCAAAGACGACTTGCAAAGTATCTCTCGTCCGCCATAGGTGGTCAGGCTCTCATTACTACCCACTCCCCGCAAATTATCGAAAGCTTTACCGACGGCCGGATTCTTCGCCTGTTCAACTATGGCGCTTCTGCGAATGGTAGCCACGCGCTGGGGTGCAGCATCGATGTCGACGAGGCGCTTGATAGGTTTGGCTATCGGCTCGATGCCATCTCCTCAGAAGTCTTCTTCTCAAGCGGCGTTTTCCTTGTCGAGGGCCCTTCCGAGCGGATCTTCTACTCCGCCCTGGCGCACGCGCTCAAAAAGGACGTCGATAGGCTGAACATCTCCATACTCTCTGTTGAGGGCGTGGGGTTCGAGCCGTATGTCCGCGTGTGCTCCAGCCTCGGAATCCCCTATACCCTCCGTACGGACAACGATGTCTTCAAAATCGCCAAGACCGAGAGATGGCGCGCGGCAGGAGTTCAGCGCCTGACGAGCATTGCCAGCAGGTACGTAGAGGACGACAATCTCGAGGGTCTGACCAAGGAGTACGCTGAAGACTTGATCTGGAAGGACTCCAGGGAGCCTCCAGTGGAATCGGAAAAGGCAATGAAGACTTTGGCTTCGTCGCTTGCTGAACACGGGCTCTTTTTGTCCGAGTACGCGGATCTTGAGGACGACCTGGTTCACGGACCGCTATTCAAAGAGCTGAGCGGACATTTCGGGCGGGATTCTCCTGAGGAGACAAGGGGGTCTATGCAGAAGCGTAAGGCCGAAACCATGTATGACTTCATCGCCTCGGAGCCTGGCCTTTGCGTTTTACGGAACGACCGGATAGCAACTCCGCTGGAATACATCGTCAAGCTGGTAGAAAGCCGGATAAAGTGAGCGTGGAGCCTACGCTGGAGCAGCAGGCAATCATCGACTGCAAGGGTAACGTCGTTGTCACAGCTCGCCCCGGCAGCGGGAAGACTTTTACGCTCGCAAGAATGATAGTCGAGGAGTCTTCTCGTCTACTCTCCTACCAAGGAGTAATTGCCATCTCCTACACAAACAAGGCAAGTGACGAGCTGAGAGATCGCTGTAGGCGCTTGGGGGTCAAGCGAAGACTGTCTTTCTTCGGGACCATTGACAGTTTCTGTATGGGGCAGATCGTGGCTCCATTCGCATCCCACGTCACCCATAAAATCGTCAATCTGAGCCTCATCGAAGATAAGTTCAGCCCAGAATGGGAGAAGCTTAAGGACCGAACAATGGACGACGAGGGCCTCAGAAACTTCATCATCAGATCATTCCGAAACGGCAGCCTTCCTATTGGAGCGCTAGGTCCGGCCGCGCTTCTCATTTTGGAGCTAGTCCCTCAAGCAGCGGCATTTGTAAAAGCCAGGTATACGGCCGTCTTCATCGACGAATATCAAGACTGTGGGATTTGTCAGCACCTTCTCATGAAGAAACTGGTCTCCTACAATCTAAGGGGGGTGGTCGTGGGAGACATCGATCAGGCAATCTTCCGCTTCGCGGGCAAGTCCCCGGACTACCTTCGCGAATTCCTGAGGTCGTCCGAGTTCCAACACTTCCAAATCACCAAGAACCACCGATGCGACAAGGCTATTCAGGCATACTCTCTCGCTCTTCTTGGAGTCCACCCCGAGCCTATCCCTCGCTCCGACAGAAGGGTCTTCTCCGTCCATGTAACAGGCGATGAAAAAGATTTGTCCGTCGGCATCAAGAATCACCTCCCGATGATTATGGAAAAGTACGGGGTAAACGAACGGCGAGAGGTGGCGCTCATCGGATACAGCAATAAAACACTAGACAGGTTCGCCGACAATATCGACCTACCTCACAAGCGCTTTTCCGAGACTCCTCTTGACAAGAGCTTCTCAAAATGGAATCGCTTGTTCTCAAGCCTATTATCGGAATACTATAATCCCCTGCGCTTTAGCGGACACTTTCTCGATGATCATCTCGGCCCTCTAGCTAGGTCGTCAAAACGGCAACACGGAGCGGAGCTGCTCGAAAAGTACTTCTCCCTCTCCGAAGACGAGCTTGCAGACAACATCAATCTTGCAATTTCAATAGCGAGGCTTTGCGAGCCCGACTCAGATAATGGCGATGCGGTGAAAGCGTATAGATCGGTTGTTGGAGACGTTAAGCTACTGAGGAACGGTTTCAAACCCGCGTCCTCCGATGAGGTGAGCATACTTACCTATCACAAGGCAAAGGGCCTCGAATATGACATTGTGTTTTGCTTGGAAACCTATCAGTACATAATGCCTCCGTACAAATACGACGAACAGCCATACAATGCCCGTGAGCAGGCGCTTTGCATGCACTATGTGGGAATCACTCGGGCGAAAAAAGTCTGCTATATTCTTTTGGGATCAATGCGACATAAAGCGAACGGCGAGCTAAAGCCAGCCTTTCCTTCCGAATTCTTAGACTATCCCGGGCTCATAGACGTCAGGATTGACGCTATATGGTAGGAGAGTTCTTTTGCGGAACCTTCTTATGACATGCCGATGGCTCACTTTTTTGTAAAGAAGCAGACCGCAGATGGTTTGCAACCCGAGACAAAACAGGGCGATGCGACCGCGGAGCGCGCAGGACAACGGGCACAGCAAGGTTGCGCAGGATCAGGCAGCGCCCGCAGGCTATAACGTCACCGCCAAGTTGCAGAGCAATATCCAAACATTACCTTGCATCGTTATATGCCTTCATAGGTGCCGTGTCCTAAACAAAGCATCTCCAGCTACTCCACAGGTTCAAAATTAGCTGCAAGCTAATGAAATCGCCGCGGCAAACCGGGCGCCCGCCGGCCTACTGCCGCGCGATGAGGCCCTTGTCCACAAGCTCGCGAGGCTGGCGCCAGACCTTCCAGGCGAGCCACGCGCAGCTGCCCGTGTACACGAGGTCGAGCAGCGTGTCGGTGCCGGTGGCAAGAAGCGCGCCGCTCGCCACGACGCCCGTGACGATGCGCGCGACGTCGAGCGCAAGCGCGCCGGCTGACACGACGAAGAAGGGCATGATCTTCTCGGGACGGTTCGAGCCCCAGATGCCGAGCGCGCCGACGCCCAGGTGCAGGGCGGCCGCCACGGCGTTCTCGAGCAGGTCCCGCTCGAGGTCGGCAACGGAGACCCCCAGGCTCGCGGCGAGGCTTATGTCGCCCATCGAGTAGAACGCGA
The DNA here is from genome assembly GCA_900540955.1 of uncultured Olsenella sp. GTDB lineage: Bacteria > Actinomycetota > Coriobacteriia > Coriobacteriales > Atopobiaceae > Paratractidigestivibacter. Next base: position 45,607 of record UQIF01000008.1, on the reverse strand, counting down.
GGGCCATCACTGCGGCCATGAGCCCGACGAGTGCGCCCTTGACGATCATGACCTCGGAGAGCAGGTGCAGCGTGCGCTGGCGGCCGGTGCGCAGGAAGGTCTCGCCGACGACGCCGCGCTCGTGCTCGTCGGCCACCTTGTCGGCGAGCTGGGAGCACACGAGCACGTAGGTCACGGTGCTCACGAGCACCACGGGGTTGAAGAGGATGAACATGCCCATACCCCAGCCCCACACGATGGCAACGAGGATCACGAGGCCGACGAAGTAGCACAGGGCGCGATACGGGCCGACCTTCGACGAGTCGTCGGCCGCGCGCAGACCGAGGCGCGCCGTGAGGAGCAGCAGCGCGGCAGCGGCCAGGATGATGCCGCCGTACGCAAAGATGGTCCACATGGAGTCCTCGGAGAAGCCCAGCTGGTGACGGTACAGAAACACCAGAATTGCCCCCACGACCATGAGCCCGCCGATGATGGCCATGATGGCCGAGACGACGCGAAGCGTGACCTGCGCGAGCGTGCGCGGGACGGATGGCTTGACGCTCATAGATGCTCCTTCGGACGTGCCGCGGGCGGCGTTTTGGCTATTCGCCAAATGACTCTAGCTCAAAGTCCGTCTTTGGCGCGAGAAAACCAGCCTGAGCAAGGGCGTCGCCGATCTCGTCGAGGACCTCCTCGGACTCGGCGGTCACGTGATGGAAGTGGTAGCCGCTCGTGATGAGCATGAGCGGACTCGACTTCCCCGAATGGATCTGGTCGATATAGGCACGCACATCCCGCCTGCTCGCGATGCCGAGCTCGCAGCTGAGCTTGCCGTAGACGCGATGGTTGACGAGCACGTCGCGGACGTGCCCGCCCAAATCGACGATCAAATTGAGCTCGTCGGCGGTCTGCTCGACGGAGTGGTGGCACTTGAACAAACGAGTGGGCCGGGTGGCCTCGCGCTCGAGCACGTAGCCGCGATTCGTCGAGTTGATGGGCCAGCCCTGCAAGCGAAGAAGCGCGATGTCCTGCACGACGACTTGGCGAGAAACGCCGACCGCCTGAGCGAGAGACGCGCCCGCCATGGGAGCATCGGCCGAGGTCAGGGCCTTGAGGATCTCCTCACGGCGCACCTCGCCGGAACCGCTCACCCGAGCACCTCGAGGTGCTTGAGCGAGAGGTCCAAGATGCCCGCGGAGTGCGTGAGGGCGCCGCAGCTCACGATGTCGACCCCGAGGTCGGCGTAGCCCGTGACGTTCTCGGCGGTGACGTTTCCGCTCGCCTCGGTCGTCGCGCGGCCGTCGATGATCGAGATCGCCTCGGCCATCGTGGCGTGGTCCATGTTGTCGAGCATGATGATGTCGGCACCCGCCTCGACGGCCTCGCGCACCATGTCGAGCGTCTCGCACTCGACCTCGACCTTGGCGGTGAAGGGCGCGGTCGCGCGGGCGGCGGCCACGGCGGGCGTGATGCCGCCGGCGGCGTCGATGTGGTTGTCCTTGAGCATCACCGCGTCCGAGAGGCCGTAGCGATGCAGGTGCCCGCCGCCCATGCGCACGGCCTCGCGCTCAAAGAGGCGCAGGCCGGGCGTGGTCTTTCGCGTGCAGACAAGGCGGGTCTTCGCGCCCGCCGCCACGAGCGAGGCGACGATGCGGTGGGTGTAGGTGGCTACGCCGCTCATGCGCTGGAGGTAATTGAGGGCAACGCGCTCGCCCTCGAGCAGCACGCGGACGTCGCCCTCGACGGTGGCGAGGTGCTGGCCGTTCGTCACCTCGTCGCCGTCGGCGACGAGCGCGTTCACGGTCACGGCGGGGTCGATGAGGGCAAAGACGCGCGCGAACACGCCAAGGCCGGCGATCACGCCGTCCTGCTTGGCAATGAGCTGCACGCGGCCGGGACGAGGCTCGGACATGACGGACATCGTGCTTACGTCGCCGAACGGCATGTCCTCCTCGAGCGCGGCGCGAATCGCGGCGTCCATCTTTGCCTGAATCATCGGGTCCATCATCGTCTCTCCTCACTGGGACAAAAGGGACGGGGGATTTTGTCCCAAAATCGCGCGTACGTGAACAAGGGCGCGCGGGTTCGCCCTTCTTGCCTGGTCTTCTTTCCCGCTACTCGGCGCCGCAAAGGACCGCGACGTCGGTCACGTCGCGCGAGCCCGCGATGAAGCGGCTCCGGGCGCCCGCGGCGATGGCGAGCTGGGCGGCGGTGTCGGCGGCGAAGCGGTCGCGCATGATCTTGTCGGCGGCACGCTGAGCGAACACCAGGCCCTCGAGCAGGCTATTCGACGCCAGGCGGTTGCGGCCGTGCACGCCGTTGCAGCACGTCTCACCGGCAGCAAAGAGATGCGGCAGGGTGGTCTCCGAGTCGGAGTTCACGTGGATGCCGCCCATGAAATAGTGCTGGGCCGGAACGACGGGCACCGGCTCGGTGAAGATGTCGTAGCCCTCCTCGCGGCACTGCTCGCAGATGTGGGTGAAGTGGTTCTGGAGCTCCTCGCGCGCCACGTGCTCGAAGCTGAGCCAGACGTGCTCGGAGCCCTCGCGGGCCATCTCGCGCAGGATGTTTCCGGAGACCACGTCGCGCGGCTGAAGCTCGTCGCAGAAGCGCTCGCCCGCGCCGTTGAGCAGAATCGCGCCCTCGCCGCGCGCGGACTCCGAGATGAGGAAGCTGCGGCCGGGCTTTTGGGTCCACAGCGTCGTGGGGTGGATCTGCACGAAGTCCATGTGCTCGAGGAGCACGCCGTGCTCAGCGGCCACGCGGCAGCCGTCGCCGGTGAGGCAGGGGTAGTTCGTGGAGTGCTTGTACAGGCCGCCCACGCCGCCCGTCGCGAGCACCGTGGCGTCGGCGTTTATCTGCAGGCGCGCGCCGCCGGCGTCCTCGGCCACGATGCCGCGGCACACGCGGCGTCCGTCTGCCTCGAAGCCCTCGAGGATGTCGGTCATGCAGGTGTTCTCGAGCACGGTCGCGTTCGGAAGCTCGCGCACGCAGGCAAGCAGGTGCGTGGTGATCTCCTCGCCCGTGATGTCCTCGTGATAGACGATGCGCGGGCGGGAGTGGGCGCCCTCGCGGGTGTAGTCGAGCTCGCCCGTGGCAGTGCGGGCAAAGCGAACGCCGCGCTTGATCAGGTCGTCAATGATGGGGCGGCTCGCCCGGATCATCATGTCGACGGACTCGAGGCGGTTCTCGTAGTGGCCGGCGCGCAGCGTGTCCTCAAAGAAGGACTCGTAGTCGTCCGGGTCGTGCAGCACGCAGATACCGCCTTGGGCGAGCATGGAGTCGCACTCGTCGACGGTGGTCTTGGCAAGAAGCACGACACGCAGGGCGTGCGGCAGGTTAAGGGCACAGTAGAGGCCCGCCACGCCGCACCCGATGATGACGACGTCCGCGTCGATGGTCTTCGTTCCAGCCATAGTTTTCCTTCCGTTTGACGAGGAGACAGCCCCGACGTCTTATTTTGCGTAGTCCAGCATGAGGTCGAGCGCGTGGGCGGAGCCGTCGGCGACCGCGTCGCCCGGCAGGCTGATCTCGCCCGTGCCGTCGCGCAGACATGCGAGGACCTTCTCGGCCGTAACGCGAGCCATGTTGGGGCAGATGGGCGTAGTGCGCGGGAACCAGAAGCGCTTGCCCGTGCCCGCGGTCTGAGCCTCGAGCTCGCGGATGACGCCGTGGACCGTCGCGATGATGAAGTCGGTGGCGTCGCTCGCCACGGCCTCGGCGATGATCTGCGAGGTGGAGCCGACGAAGTCGGCCTCCTTGAGCACCCAGTCGCCGCACTCGGGGTGCGCGAGCACGCGGGCGCCGGGGTGCTCGGCGCGGGCAGCCTCGATCTCGGCGAGCTCGATGGCCTCGTGGGTGGGACAGAAGCCGTCGTTCAGAATGACGTTCTTCTCGGGAACCTGCAGCGCGACGTAGTGGCCGAGGTTCATGTCGGGGATGAACAAGACGTTGTGCTGCGGCAGGGCGCGCACGATCTTGACGGCGTTCGAGGAGGTCACGCACACGTCGGACCAAGCCTTCATCTGGCTCGTCGAATTAACGTAGCAGGCCACGGCGAGGTCGTCGCCGTACTTGGCGCGCGCGGCGTCGATGGTGGCCTTCTTGACCATGTGGGCCATGGGGCAGTCGGCGGTGGGCTCGGGCATGAGCACGCGCTTATCGGGGCTCAAGAGCTTCGCCGACTCGGCCATGAAGTGCACGCCGGCAAAGACCAGCGTCTTGCAGTCGAGCGTGGCCGCCTTCTTTGACAGGAAAAACGAGTCGCCGATGTAGTCGGCCAAATCCTGCGCGCCAGGCGTCACGTAATAGTGCGCGAGAATCACCGCGTCCTGCTCGCGCTTGAGTCGCTCGACCTCTGCACGCATCTCGTCAGAAACCATGCCATGCCTCTCCGTCGGACCCGGCCTCCCCGCCGGGTCGAGATACAGTGGTTGACAGTATGGCACTTGACTTTACAGGTGACAAGACAGTAACAAGCCGGCAAACTGGACGGCCCCGAGGCCGCGGGCCGGGCTTTGACGCTAGCAAGTCCTGAAAATAAACGACTTAATTCAGATCGCCTTGGTATCCCACCGCCAATCGATGTGTTTTGGCGCAGAAATTGGCCTACATACTCGTTGGGTACGAATTAAGTCGTTTATTTTCACGACTTCGTCAACGCGATTGCCGCATATCGGATAATGTCGGCCCCTTAACCGACCGGAAAACGTCCATTGGCAGAGCTCGTGCTAGCGTCTTTTCATGGAAACGCGCATATGCGACATATCGGCTCTGAAGTTTTGGCGCACTCCGCCCATCGTTCGCCTGCTCACGGCGGGCGACGAGGAGATGCTTCGCGGCGCGATGGCGCCAGACGACCTCGCCGCCCTCAGGGCGGAACTCCTTGAGACGCTACCGTTATGCGGCTTGTTTCAGTCGGGGCCCCAATGGCGAAAAGCCGGCGGCTCCGCCGCCGAGCTCAAGAAGGTGTTCCTCGCATTTGCCGCGTGTTTCGACGGTCCCGTCGACGTTCTTGTCCATGACCGAAAAGACGCCCGGCCCTCGAAGCTGATCCGGCCTCATCTTTGGTCGGGCGAGCTCCCGTTCGGATCATTCGTGCAGATAACGGATGACATCAGCGTCGCATCACCGGAGCTGGCCCTGCAACAGGTCGCCGCGCGAAGCTCGTGGATCAAGACACTGATGATAACAAGCGAGCTGTGCGGATCGTTCTCGGTTTACAAGGCCCCCGCCCCCATCGAACGACGACTTCAGAAACTACTGACCAGCAATGTCGGCCGTCTGCGCCTGAACGGATGGTCGCCCTATTTTGAAGGCACCGAGCTATCGAGCCTTTGGAATCGAGCACCGCTTACCGACCCCCAAGCCCTTAAGGAATTCACCGAGGAGACGACGCGGCGAAACGGTCGAGAGAAAATGCGCCTGGCAGCGGAGCTCGTCACACCCGGCGCCGTCTCCCCACTTGAAGTTCAAACGGCATTGTTGCTCGGGCTTTCGCGCCGCCGGGGAGGAAAAGGCCTCGGCGGATTCGAGCACAACGCAAAGGTTGCCCTTAGCCCGAACGCCCAGCTCCTCGCTCAAAGAAACCACTGCTACTGTGATCTGTTCTGGGAAGACGCCAGCCTCGACGTCGAATGCCAGAGCAAGATGGTTCACGACAACGAGGAGAGCCTCATCAGCGATTTCGACCGGGCCGCCGCGCTCGAGCAGATGGGGATTCGCGTTTTGTTCGCCTCCCACGACATGCTGGGGAGCCAAGACAGGTTCGATGCCTTTGCCAAGCTCGTGGCGGAAAGGCTTGGGCGTCGGCTCAAGCCGGAAACAGAGAAAGAGAAGAGGGCCGCCACCCAACTGAGGGCAGAACTGCTCGTCGATTGGGCGAAGCTTATCTAAAGTTCCAAAAATATACGACTTAATTCGATTTGAGCGAGTAGCCCCGTCCAAACGCAGGGCGCTATCTAAGCAAATCGCCTTTTTTGTGCCGTTACCGACCAAGACGGAATTAAGTCGTTGATTTTTGGAACTTTACGCCGGCATGCGCCGCAAAACCCCGTCGGAGAGGACCCAGCACACGGGATCGGCGACGCGGCTAGCGTCCCGCTCGTCATGGGTAACCCAAAACACGGTCTTTCCCACAAGCAACGGCGCGGCGAAGCCGGCGACGCGATCGGCGCCCTCGGCGTCGAGGCCCCGGAGCGGCTCGTCGAAGAACAGCGCGTCTGCATCGGCAAGAAGGGCACGCAGTAGCGCCACCCGACGGCGCTGGCCACCGGAGAGCTCGCGGACCGGACGCGCCGCCTCGTCGGCGTCAATGCCGACCTCCTTGAGCGCCCGACGTTCATGTTCGATGAATTCCCGCAGCTCAGCACCGTGAAGCCCCGCATGCGGCAGGCGGATGTTCGCCGTCGCGGTCATGCCGTCGCACAGCCGGTCCTCCTGGAACACCGCGGCGATCAGCGCGGACGCAGGCCGCGCGACCTCGCCCGCGCAAGGCCGCTCAAGACCCATGAGCAGGCGAAGCAGCGTGGTCTTGCCCTCCCCGGAGGGCCCGAAGATCATGTGCACGCAGCCTGGCTCGAACTCGGCCGAGGCTCCAGCGAGCACCGGCGTGCCCGCGTCGCCGTAGGCAAAGCCGACGCCAAAGAGCGCAAAGGACGCGTCTTCCGCCATCACGCCCTCGCCTCCCAACGCGCCTGCGCCCACCCGAGCGCGCGGCGAAGCGCAGCCTCGATTGCCACGGAGAGCAGCACGATCGCGAGCGTCCAGGCAAACAGGTCCGGCGTGTCCAGGTACACCTTGGCCTCATACAGGTTGATGCCGATGGAGGGATCCGGCAGGCCGATGACCTCGGCCGCGATGCCCGACTTCCATGAAAGGCCGACGGCAAGCGAAACCCCCGCGCGAAGATAAGACGCGACCTCGGAGGCGTAGACCGTCGCCGCGCGGCGCCATCCGCGCACGCCGAACACACCGGCCATCTCGAGCAGCGCGGGGTCGGTCTGGTCGATGCCCTCGAGCACGTTCGTGTACACGATCGGCATCGCCATGAGGAACGAGATGATCACCGAGAGACGCCTTGACGGCACCCAGATGAGCACGAGGATGACGAAGCTCGCCACCGGCGCCGCTTTCACGGCCCCCACCAGCGGCGCGAGCAGCGTGCGCGCGACTCGCCAGCGCCCCGCGGCGGCCGCAAGCGCGATGCCGGCCACGACCGCCAGCGCAAACCCCGCCGCAATCCTTGCCAACGACACGCCGACAGCGCCCCAGAACTCCCGGGTTTCGGCAAGCTCCGCGAGCCTAGCCACGACCTCTGCCGGTCCCACGAGTATGATCCGTGAGCCCACGGCGACGGCAGCCGCCTGCCACACGACGAGCCAAAACGCCACGGCAAGCGCGCGCTCCCCCCAAACGGATAGCGCGCGCCGCCATTCTTTGCCCGTGTTCTCCTGCCGCAACGCTAGGCGCCGTAGTAGAAGTCGTCGCCGGGGAGCTTGCCGCCCACGGCATCGACGTTCTGGTCGGCAAGCACCTCGAGGTAGCCGCTGAGCTGCGCCTTCATGTCGGCCCCGTCGACAAACGTGATGTTGCACGCAGGCAGAGCCTTCTTTGCCACGGTCTCGGGCACGATCTCGTAGCCGCCCACGAGCGACGCCGCCTCATCGGTGTTCGCGTTGACGAACTCCACCGACTCGCGGTAGTGCCCAAGAAACGCGTCGACCGCCTCAGGGTGCGCGTCGGCGAACTCGCTGCGCACGACGGCGACGCCGGTGATGAGCTTGCCGTCGCGCCCCTCGGCCTCGCACGCGGCCGCCCACTCCTGGTTGAGGTCGAGCGCCACTCTAATCTGGTCGTTTTTGGCCTGCGCCGTGGTCACGAAAGGCTGCGGCAGCATCGCGATGGCGGTTGCGTCCTGGGCAAGCGCGGCCACGCACTCGGCGTGCTCGCTCTTCCACTCGATGGTCACGTCGGCGGTAGGGTCGAGGCCGTTCGCACGCAGGACGTACTCGAGCGCGTACTCGGGCGTCGCGCCCTTGCCTGCCGAGAAGATCGTCTTGCCTCGCAGGTCGGCAACGGTGTTCACCGTGTCGCCGAGCTCGCAGATGTAGAGCACGCCGAGCGTGTTCACCGCGATGACGCGCACGGCGCCGGAGGTCTTGTTGTAGAGGACGGAGGCGAGGTTGGCGGGCACGGCGGCGATGTCGACCTCGGACTTCGAGATGAGCGGGGCCACCTCGTCGGCTGAGGCGACGATTCTGAAGCTATAGTCCTCGTCCTTAAGGTTGCCGGCGTCCACCTCGCTCATGAACTTGACGAGGCCCATCGCGGTCGGGCCCTTGAGCGCGGCCGCGCGAACAGCGACCGGCTCCGCGGCGGCGTCCTTCTTGCCCTCGTCGCCGGCGTCGACGGCCTTCTGGGCGCCGCATCCGGCGAGCGCAATGGCGCCGGCGCCCCCGGCGAGAACCTGCAGGAATCTGCTTCTGGTGATCATGGTCTCTCTCCCTTGCCATATAACAAAGATGCGCACCCGCAACGGACGCGCGTCTCTAAGGATGCCGCCTCGGCGAGGCGTATGCAATCAGCGAATTGGCGAGCGGCGCCGCGTCCTACCGCAGGACGTCGCCGAGCTTTCCCGCCGCGTCTCCAAGGCCGCTCGCAACGCCGCCCAACTTGTCTGCCACATCGCCCAAGACCGACGCGATGTCTTTGGCGGTGCCCTGGAGGCCATCGGTGCCGGAAACGACGTCGCGCGCTTTGTCGGAAAGGTCGCCCAGCGCCTCAGGAATCCCCCAACCGGAGGAAGAATTCCCCTCGTCGGAGCCGCCCGAGGCGGCCTCGTCCCCCGGGCCCGAGCCGACCGCGCCGGCAACGGCGTCGCCCACGGCGCCCGCCGCCTTCTGTGCGGAGCCCACCGCCTCCGTGACGACGATGCTGCCCACGACGAGCACCGCGAGGACGGCAAGAAGGGCCACCGCGAGCTTCAGGCTCAGTCGGCTCCCCCGGTCGAGGGCCCGGTCATATGCGCCAGCATCGGGCACGGGCGCCTCCTGCTGCGGCGGCGACGGAACCGGGGCGGGCACCGGCGGCGCGCCCACGCGCGTCTGCTGCCACTCGACGGTGTCTCCGGCAAGGGTCTTCTCGACGTCAAGCGGGGCCGCCTGCTGGGTGACCCACACCTCGTCGTCTATCGGGTCGAAGCCGTCGCCGTACTTCTCGCTCTCGTCAAACCGCTGGTCAGCCATCGCGCTCCCTTGCCTAGAGGCCATCCACTGCTCGGTTACCCAACGCGCCCCGCGCGCTTTCGCGCGTCATTGTATCCACGCAGCGGCGCCACAACAAGAAAGAAGTGCCGGCGCGCCGTCACTTTGCCGTCTTTGTGAAGGCGGACGCGCCGCCGCGAGCTCCTCGGCCGCGCGGGCATAATCTTCTGGTCTAAATAGTTTCTAGTGTAAGGAGGTTCTAGTGGAAGCTAATTCTGCGGCCGAAGACGCCGACTTCAGCCTGCTCGCGCACGAGCTCTTCGAGCAGTTCGCCTGCCTTGGCCACAGCATACGCCCCGATACCCGCAACTTCACCCGCGGCGAGGCAGGCGTTATCCGCACCCTGCACCTTGCCGAGGGAGCCGGCGAGCACGGCCTCACCCCGACCCAGATCGCCGAGCGCTCGTACCTGAGCTCCGCGCGCACCGCCAACGTGCTGCGCGCGCTTGAGAACAAAGGTTGGATTCGCCGCGAGCACGACACCGCCGACCGCCGCCGCGTGACCGTCACGCTCACCGAAATCGGCGAGGAGGAGCGCGCCCGCCGCCGCTCCCAAATGGACGCCGAGGCCGGTGGGTTTTTGAGGCAGCTCGGCGCCCACGACGCAAGCGAGGCCATCCGGATCCTCAAGCGCTGCAACGAAATCCTGAGCACCCGTACAGAGAGGAGCGAGGCCGAGTGAGAATCATCAAGCTCTTCAAGAACCACATCCTGGCACTCGTCACCGCGGTCGCGCTGATCATCATCAGCTGCAACGCCGACCTCACGCTGCCCACCTACATGTCCGAGATCGTGGACGTGGGCATCCAGCAGGGCGGCGTCGAGACCCCCGTCCCCAACAACATCCGCCGCCAGTCGCTCGACGACCTCGAGATGTTCATGTCCGACGAGGACATCGCCGTCGTCGAGGCGGCCTTCTCCGAGTCCGACGACAACGGCATCTGCGCCTTCCAGGGCACCGAGGCAGACCGCGCCGCGGACGGCCCCGTCGCCGACGCGATGAGTCTGCCCGAGACCGTCGTCCTTGCCCTTGAGCAGGGCATCGACGCCTCCTTCACAGGCGCGCCCATGCAAGGGACCGTGTCCCTCGACCAGATCCGCCAGGCGTATGAGGCCGGCATGATCAGCCGCGACCAGCTCGCCGAGGGCGCGCAGGCCATGGCAGACCAGATGGGCGAGATGGGCGGCTCCATCGTCAAGCAGCGCGCCATCAGCTACGTGCAGCAGGAATACGAGGCCCAGGGCATCAGCCTCACCGATGTGCAGAACTCCTACCTCGCCGGCATGTCGGCAAAGATGTTCGGCCTGTGCGCGATCTCGCTCGTCGCCACGATTCTCACCGGCGCCGTGGCCTCCCACACCGCCTGCACCATCGCCCGTGACCTGCGCCGCAAGACCTTCGACCAGGTCATGCACTTCTCGCCGGCCGAGGTCGGCAAGTTCAGCCAGGCGTCCCTCATCACGCGCTGCACCAACGACATCCAGCAGATTCAGATGGCGACCACGCTCTTTATCCGCATGGTCTTGATGGCACCGATCATGGGCGCCGTTGCCGTCATGCGCGTGCTCGCCACCCACACCGGCCTCGAGTGGACCATCGGCGTTGCCGTCATCGCGGTCTCCGCCGTCGTCGGCGTGCTCATGGGTCTCACCATGCCCAAGTTCAAGAAGATGCAGAAGTACGTCGACCGCGTGAACCTCGTTGCTCGCGAGATGCTCGACGGTGTCATGCCCATCCGCGCCTTCGGCCGCCAGGACCACGAGCTCGACCGCTTCGACGAGGCGAGCCGCGACCTCATGGACACGCAGCTCTTTACCAACCGCGCCATGAGCTTCATGATGCCGCTCATGATGTTCGTCATGAACTGCGTGACCGTGCTCATCGTGTGGGCCGGCTCCCATGGCGTCTCCGACGGCGTCATGCAGGTCGGCGACATGATGGCGTTCATCTCCTACACCATGCAGATCGTCATGGCTTTCATGATCCTCACCATGGTCTCGGTCATGCTGCCGCGCGCCGAGGTCGCCGCCGAGCGCGTCGACGAGGTCCTGAGCACCCAGAGCTCCATCAAGGAGCCGGCGCACCCGCAGCTTCCCGCCGCCGACGCGCCGCGCGGCCGGCTCGAGTTCCGCAACGTCAGCTTCCAGTACCCCGATGCCCGCGAGGACGTCATCGGCGGCGTCGGCTTCACCGTCGAGGGCGGCCAGATGCTCGGCATCATCGGCTCCACGGGCTCGGGCAAATCGACACTCGTCCAGCTCATCCCGCGCCTGTACGACGTCACGGGAGGCAAGGTCCTCCTTGACGGCGTCGACGTGCGCGACCTGTCGCTCTCCGAGCTGCGCCGCCGTGTGGGCTACATCCCGCAGCAGGGCATGCTCTTCTCGGGCACCGTGGAGAGCAACCTCAAGTTCGCCGGTGATTTCGTGAGCGACGACGACATGCGCCGCGCCGCCCAGACCGCCCAGGCGACCGGCTTCATCGAGGGGCGCGACGGCGGCTTCTCCTCCGAGATCAGCCAAGGCGGAAACAACGTCTCCGGCGGCCAGCGCCAGCGGCTCTCCATCGCCCGTGCCCTGGCCAAGCGCCCCGAGGTCATCGTCTTCGACGACTCCTTCAGCGCGCTCGACTACAAGACCGATGCCCGCCTGCGCGAGGCGCTAGCCCAAAACGAGAAGGACGCCGCGCTCGTCGTCGTGGCACAGCGCATCGCCACCATCATGCGCGCCGACCAGATCATCGTCCTCGACGAGGGCCGCGTGGTGGGCCAAGGCACGCACGAGGAGCTGCTGCGCAGTTGCCCGGCGTACCTCGAAATCGCCCAGTCGCAGCTCTCGGCAGCCGAGCTCGGCCTCACCGAGGAGGAGATCGCCGCCGTAGATGACGGCGCAGACCAGAAAGGAGGTGCCCGCTAATGGCTGACGAGATGAGCAAGACCGCCACGGCGAAGCGTCGCCCGGGCGGAGGCGGCCACGGACCCGGCCGCGTCGTCGAGAAGCCCAAGGACTTCAAGGGCACCATGCTGAAGCTGCTCGGCTACGTGGGCACGCACAAGATCGCGGTCTTCTTTGCCGTGGCCTTCGCCATGTGCTCGGTCATCTTCAACATCATCGGGCCGAAGGTCTTGGGCCAGGTCACGACCAAGCTCTACGAGGGCCTCGTCGCCAAGGTCGCAGGCACGGGCGCCGTCGACTTCGACTGGATCGGCAAGACCCTGCTGCTCCTGCTCGGCCTCTACCTGGCGAGCTCCACGTGCAACCTCATCCAGGGTTGGCTCATGACGGGCGTCACACAGAAGATCTGCTACCGCATGCGCAAGGAGATCGCCCAGAAGATCACTGTTGTGCCGATGAGCTACTTCAACGGCCACAGCAAGGGCGACGTGCTCTCGCGCATCACCAACGACGTCGACACCCTCGGCCAAAGCCTCAACCAGTCCGTGACGCAGCTCATCACCTCGATCACGCAGATCGTGGGCGTGCTCGTGATGATGCTCTCCATCAGCCTGCCGCTCACCGGCGTCGTCGTGGTCACGCTGCCCGTCGCCGCCGTGATCATGGGCGTGATGATGCGCTTCTCGCAGCCGTACTTCCGCGAGCAGCAGCAGGTCCTCGGCGCCGTCAACGGCATCATCGAGGAGGACTTCGCCGGCCAGAACGTCATCCAGGTCTTTGACCGCGCCGACGCCGCCGTGTCCGAGTTCGACGAGAAGAACGACCGCCTGTTCATCTCCGGTTGGCGCTCGCAGTTCCTGAGTGGCCTGATGATGCCGCTCATGAGCCTCGTGGGCAACGCGGGCTATGTCGCGGTCGTCGTCGTGGGCGCGCAGCTCGCGCTCACCGGCAACGCCACCCCCGGCGACATCCAGAGCTTCATCCAGTACGTGCGCAACTTCACCCAGCCCGTGCAGCAGCTTGCCAACGTGAGCAACACCATGCAGTCCATGGCCGCCGCCACCGAGCGTGTCTTCGAGTTCCTCGCCGCGCCCGAGGAGGAACAGTCCACAGACCCGCAGATCCCCGAGGCCCGCGACGGCCTCGTCGAGTTCAAGCACGTCAAGTTCGGCTACGACCCCGCCAAGCCGATTATCCACGACTTCACCTGCACGGCCAAGCCCGGGCAGACCGTGGCCATCGTCGGCCCCACCGGCGCCGGCAAGACCACCCTTATCAAGCTGCTCCAGCGCTTCTACGACGTCGACGCGGGCAGCCTGCGCGTAGACGGCGTCGACGTGCGCGACTGGGACCGCGCCGCGCTTCGCGAGGAGTTCGCCATGGTCCTTCAGGACACGTGGCTGTTCAACGGCACCATCCGCGAGAACATCCGCTATGGCCGCCCCGACGCCACCGACGCCGAGGTCGAGGCCGCCGCGAAGGCCGCGCGCTGCGACCACTTCATCCACACGCTCGCAGGCGGCTACGACTTCATGATCAATGAGGAGGGCACGAACCTCTCCCAGGGCCAGCGTCAGCTCGTGACCATCGCCCGCGCCGTCTTGGCCGACCGCCCCGCCCTCATCCTGGACGAGGCCACCTCGAACGTCGACACGCGCACCGAGGAGCTCATCCAGCGCGCCATGGACGCCCTCATGCAGGGCCGCACGAGCTTCGTCATCGCGCACCGCTTAAGCACGATCCGTAATGCGGACGTCATCCTTGTCCTGCGCGACGGCGACATCGTGGAGAAGGGCACCCACGAGGAGCTCCTTGCCCTCGGCGGCTTCTATGCGGAGCTCTACAACTCCCAGTTCGACGAGGCCGCCTAGCCGAAGGCGAGCCGCGCGGGCCCAACCCAAAAACAGAATCGCCGCGGACGGCAGCCAGATAGCCGCCCGCGGCGCTCTTTTTTCGCCCGAGCCCCTCAAACAGGCCTAAGTGGGTGAACAAAACGCGGTTTTGCAAGGTATAGAAAAAATGCCAGGCCGTCTACCTGGCGTTTTTATTTAAGGGGTTCGTCGGATACCCGACGAACCCCTGTTTTGTTCACCCACTAAGAGCTATTTGCGCTCGGACATGGGCACGTAGTCGCCGTTGCCCATAATCGAGTTGTAGGCGGGGCGGATAATGCGCCCGGCACCGTAGAGCTCCTCCATGCGGTGCGCGCACCAACCGGCAAGGCGCGCCATCGCAAAGATGGAGGTGTACATGTCGGCGGGAATGCCGAGCATGGAGTACACGAAGCCCGTATAGAGGTCGATGTTCGCGCAGATCGGCTTGGTCACGCCGCGGACGTCGCGCATGACCTCAGGGCCGAGCTTCTCGATGTTCTCGAGGAGGGCAAGCTTGTCGTCGCGGCCCTTCTCGCGGGCGAGCTTGCGCGCATACTTCTTGATGATGACGGCGCGCGGGTCGGAGAGGGTATAGACCGCGTGGCCAAGGCCGTAGATGAGGCCGCTGCCGTCGAAGCCGCGGCCGCTCACGACCTCGGTGAGGTAGGCGGCGACCTGGTCCTCGTCGGTCCAGTCCTCGATGTTCTCGGACGCGTCCTCGATCATGGCGCCCACCTTGGCGTTTGCGCCGCCGTGCTTGGGGCCCTTGAGCGAGCCGATGGCCGCCGCGTAAGCGGAGTAGGCGTCGGTGCCCGAGGAGGAAAGCACGCGGGTGGTGAAGGTCGAGTTGTTGCCGCCGCCGTGCTCGGCGTGGAGCATGAGCATGACGTCGAGGAGCATGGCCTCGTCGTGCGTGAAGCCCTGGTCGCCGCGCAGCACGTCGAGCAGGGTCTCGGCCATCGAGAAACCCTCGCGCGCGGGCGGGACGAGCAGCTTGGTGCCCGTGGCCGAAGCGACGGCCGCCTCGTGCGCCACGGCAGCGGTTCGCGGCCAGCGGCCGAGGAGCGACAGCGCGACGTCGATCTCGTGGGTCGGCGACGTGTCGTCCGGCGTGGGGTCGAACGAGTACAGCAGAAGCGTCGCGCGCTGCAGGACGTTCATGATGTTCTGGCTGTACGTGGTGCGCGGGAAGATGTGCAGGAAGCCCTCGGGGAGCTGGCGGCGGCAGTCGACGCGCGCCTTGAAGTCGTCCAGCTGCTCGGAGGTGGGCAGCGAGCCCGTAATGAGCAGGTAGGCCGCCTCCTCGTAGCCGAAGCGGTCCTCCTGATGCGCGTGGTCAATGAGGTCGGCGATGTGGTAGCCGCGGTAGATCAGGTCGCCCTCGTCGGGAACCACGCCGTCGGGCGTCTTGTTGTAGCCGTGGACGTTCGAGATGGTGGTGAGGCCCACGAGCACGCCGGAGCCGTCGGCGTTGCGAAGGCCGCGCTTGACGTCGTATTTGGTGTAAAGCTCGGGAGGAACGACATCGATGCCCTTAAAACCCTCGTACAGGCCGTCGGAGACGTCGGGTCGCCCGAGGGCGATCGAGGGCATCGGATAGGCGTCGGCGACGTGCGTCAAAGCCGAGGTCTCGAGGGCGGTCAGGATGGGTCGCGTGCCGCCCTTGCGGTTGCGAATAATAGCCATTGGCAAAACCTCCTTACAAAGAGAAGGCCCGTGCCCGCGCTAAAGCAACGCGAGACTCACCGGCCACTCGGCGCAGATGGGCCCAAGTGCGGTCCTAGAGGCGATACATGAAACGGAAAACCTCTTCGCGCTGCAGGTTGATCTGCACGCCGAGCTTCTCGGACAGGCCGTCGAGCGTGCCCTTGAGCTCTGAGAAGTCGACCGAGTCGCCGAGGTCGACGAGCATGGTCATGGTGAAGATGCCCTGTAGGATGGTCTGCGAGATATCGAGGATGTTCGCCTCGCGGTCGGCAAGCTCGGCGGTAACGGAGGCGACGATGCCCGGACGGTCGCCGCCCAGGACGGTGATGATCGCGCGGTTGCTGGAAGCAGCTTCGGTGTTAGGCATGAGCCCTCCTCGAGATAGACGGTTGAGCTGCCATTCTATCCGAGTTGGGCCGTGCGCGTCCCGGGGCGGCGCAAGTGGCTCGAAAACGTAACGGTTGCGGCGACCTCGTGGATTTGCCGCGAATACCGGCTAGTTCTCGCTCGGATCCCCGGCGAGGCTCGACTCGAAGAGCGCCGCGACATCCTCGGGCGTGCAGTCGAGCGCGCAGCTGAGCTCCTGCAGCGAGCGCTCGCGCGCGAGCTTGAGGATGCGTCCGTAGGCCACGGGAGCTTTTTTGTTACGGCACTCGACCTCGGCGATGCGTGCCGAGAAGGTCTTGGCCACGCGCACGGTGTCGCGGCATGACCCGTTGCGAATCTCCTGCTTGAAGTGCTGTTCCTCAAGGGAGTTGTTCCGGTCGGCGTAGTCGTCGACGTCCATCCGAGGGTACTGGTCGATGATCTCGCGCGCCTCCTCGGCCGAGAGGATCGGGCGCAGGCGGGACTCGTTCGAAACGGGGAAACTGATGTGCACGGCATGGCGCTGGCCCACGGGGAGCAGCTTATAGGTCGCGTCCGGGCCGGAGCTCACGTCCTCAACCCTGCAAACCCCTTGCCCTGGATGAACAATAAACTCGCCGACCTGATACATGCCGAACTCCTTTCGCCAAACGAAATTATAGCACGTAAATGGCTATTTTTGCCGTTTGACGATTTTATATTGCATATATAAGGTTCTACTGGTATACACCAGATGCGCCCCCGCGTACGAAAAAACGGCGGCCCGGGGCGCGACCCCCGAGCCGCCGCTCAAGCAGGCGTCAGGCGACGGCTAGTCGACGACCGAGATCTTCTCGATCTTCGGCTGATCGGCCGCGGCGACGGTTCCGTTGGAATCCTGCACCGGCGTGTTCTGGGCGATGGCATCGACGACCTCGATGCCCGAGGTCACGTTGCCAAAAGCCGCGTACTGGCCGTCGAGCGAGGTGTTCGTCTTGTGCATGATGAAGAACTGCGAGCTCGCCGAGTCGTAGGCGGAGGAACGGGCCATGCTGATGGTGCCGCGCACGTGGCTTAGGGGATTCTCCACCCCATTGGCCGCAAACTCGCCCTTGATCGTCGCGTCGGAGCCGCCCGTGCCGTCTCCGTTGGGGTCGCCGCCCTGGATCATGAAGCCCTCGATGACACGGTGGAACGTGAGGCCGTCGTAGAAGCCCTCGTTTGCCAGCTTGCAGAAATTGGCGACGGTGATGGGGGCGACGTTCGCGTTGAGCGCGCACTCGATGGTGCCGTACCCCTCCACCACGATGGTCGCGTGGTGCGTGCCCGTGGCGTACGGGTCGTCGGAGGCGGGCTGGGAAGAAGTGCTCTCTGCACCGGATCCAGAGCCCTCCCCCTTCTGTGCGCCATTGCCCGAGCAGCCGGCAAGCGCCGCCGCGCCGAGGGCGCCGAGCGAGGTCGCGACGAACTCGCGGCGCGTGAGGTTTTCTATGGTCATGCTCTCTCCTGTATGGGCCTTGGAGCCGAAGCTAACAGGACAAGTCTACAGGCCGGCGGCGGCGATGGCGGCCACGGCGTCGCGGAGGCGCTCAGGCGGCAGGACGAGCGCCATGCGGACAAACCCCTCGCCCGACGGACCGAAGCTCGCGCCCGGCGTCACGATCACGCCGGACTTCTCCATAAGCTCGAGCGCGAAGGCCATCGAGTCGCGGCGGCCGTGCGGCAGGCGCGCCCAGACAAACATCGAGCCGTGCGCGTTGGGACGCTCCCAGCCGATGCCCTCGAGGCCGTCGCAGAGCGCGTCGCGGCGCTCTTGGTACATCATGCGCTGCTCCTCGACCTGCTCACGCGGACCGGTGAGGGCGGCGATGGCAACGTCTTGCTCGGGGTAGAACATGCCAAAGTCCACCTGGCCGCGGAGCTTCTTTGCGGCGGCCACGATGTCGGGGCGGCCGATAAGGAAGCTCAGGCGCATACCCGTAACGTTGAAGCTCTTGGACAGCGAGAGGAACTCGACGCCCACCTCGCGGGCGCCGGGATACGCCAGGAAGCTGCCGCCGGCGGGGCCGTCGAAGACGATGTCGGAATACGCGTTGTCGTGGATGACCACGATGTCGTGCTCGCGGGCGAACTCAATGATCTGCGCGTAGACCTCGGGCGTGCCCACCGAGCCCACAGGATTTGCCGGCAGCGAGACGATCATGGCCTTGGCGGCGTCGGCAACCTTAGGGTCGATGCCCGCGACGTAGGGCAGGAAATCGTGCTCGGCGGTCAGCGGGTAATACGCGCACTTGGCACCCGCGAGCAGCGTCGCGTTCTGGAAGACGGGGTAGCAGGGATCGGGGACGAGCACGAGGTCGCCGGGGTCGACGAGCGCCGAGAGGGGCCAAAGCATGCCCTCCTGGGTGCCACGGCAGCTCATGATCATGTCGCGCCCGACGCCCTCCACGCCGTAGCGGTCCTTGTAGTAGGCGCAGACGGCGTCAAGGAGCTCGTCCTTATCGTGCAGGGAGTACTTCCAGTTGTCGGTGTCCTTGGCGGACTCGACAAGCGCGTCCATGATGTGTGCGGAGGGCTTGAAGTCGGGCGTGCCGACCGAGAGGTCGAACACGCGGCGTCCCTCGGCCTCCAGCGCACGGCGCTTCTCGTTCAAGGCCGCGAACACCTCGGCGCCAAAAAGGTCGAGCCGCTTAGAGAATTCCATCGTGCGCTCCAATCCACACCTGCCAATTCAGCCTGTCTGATTTGGCAGCTTTTTCAGCCTGTCTGATTTGGCAGTCATTTTGGCCTGTCTGGACGGCGCCGTGCTCCTCAACCCGCCTGATTTAGCAAGAAGGACACGTGTCGGGAGCGGCGCGGGGACCGCCCCCGCGCCGAATCGGCTTGGATCTGCGGCCGGGGGCGCGGATTCATCGGTCCTTCACCGCTCGTTCGGGTCGGCAAAAATAGTTACGACCGTTTTTGTGAGCGGGCAGGCGCACTGCCTGCGACAACCTCGCCCGTCCCCAACCAATTGATAAAGTCAAGCCCCTTTCTTACAAGATATGGGGCCAAGAAGCCAACAAAAACACAAGGTCTTGTGTCATAGTTGTCCTTGAACAAAACCACTTGCACGTATCGGCGCGTCGCCAGACGCGCCCGTTTTTTGGGAAAGCTGGGACGACCATGAAGATCATCAAGCGTAACGGCTCAGAGGTCACCTTCGACGTCAACAAAATCGAGAACGCGATTCGCGCCGCTAACCTCGAGGTGCCCGAGGAGGAGCGCCTCTCGGAGCGCAGCATCAAGTTCGCCGCCCTGAACGTCACCGACGAGTGCATGGAGATCGGCCACACCGTCACGGTCGAGGAGGTCCAGGACCTCGTCGAGGATCAGCTCATGGCCCTCGACCACTTTGAGGTCGCCCGCAGGTACATCATCTACCGCTACGTGCAGGCCCAGAAGCGCCAGAAGAACACCACCGACGACAAGATCCTCTCGCTCATCGAGTGCAACAACGAGGAAGTCAAGCAGGAGAACTCCAACAAGAACCCCACCGTCGTCAGCGTCCAGCGCGACTACATGGCCGGCGAGGTCTCCAAGGACCTCACCATGCGCGAGCTTCTTCCCGCCGACGTCGTCCAGGCCCACGAAGAGGGCATCATCCACTTCCACGACGCCGACTACTTCGCGCAGCACATGCACAACTGCGACCTCATCAACCTCGACGACATGCTGCAGAACGGCACCGTGATCTCGGGCACCCTCATCGAGCGCCCGCACAGCTTCTCGACCGCCTGCAACATCGCCACGCAGATCATCGCCCAGGTGGCCAGCTGCCAGTACGGCGGCCAGTCCATCTCGCTCACCCACCTCGCGCCCTTCGTCGACGTCTCCCGCAAGAAGATCCGCCGTCAGGTCTACGCCGAGATGGAGGCCATCGACGCGCACCCCGGCGACGAGAAGATCAACCAGATCGTCGAGAAGCGCCTGCGCGAGGAGGTCGCCCGCGGCGTCCAGACCATCCAGTACCAGGTCGTCACCCTCATGACCACCAACGGCCAGGCGCCCTTCATCACCGTCTTCATGTACCTCAACGAGGCGCGCAGCGAGCAGGAGAAGGCAGACCTCGCCCTGTGCATCGAGGAGATGCTCCGCCAGCGCTACCAGGGCGTCAAGAACGAGGCCGGCGTGTGGATCACCCCCGCCTTCCCCAAGCTCATCTATGTGCTCGAGGAGGACAACGTCGACGAGTCCGGCAAGTACTACTACCTCACCAAGCTCGCCGCAAAGTGCACCGCCAAGCGCATGGTCCCCGACTACATCTCCGAAAAGAAGATGCGCGAGTACAAGCTTTCCCTGGGCGAGACCGAGGGCAACGGCGACGTCTACACCTGCATGGGCTGCCGCAGCTTCCTGACCCCCGACCGCACCGGCAACGGCTACGGCAACGTCGCCAACGCCGGCAACTGGGAGCCGGGCAAGCCCAAGTACTACGGCCGCTTCAACCAGGGCGTCGTCACCATCAACCTGCCCGACGTGGCGCTTTCCGCCGGCCGCGACATGGACAAGTTCTGGGAGATCTTCGAGGAGCGCCTCGAGCTCTGCCACCGCGCCCTGCGCGCCCGTCACGACCGTCTGTGCGGCACGCTCTCCGACGCCGCCCCGATCCTGTGGCAGTACGGCGCGCTGGCCCGCCTGCCCAAGGGTGCCCCGATCGATCCGTTGCTCTACGGCGGCTACTCCACCATCAGCCTCGGCTATGCCGGCCTCTACGAGTGCGTCAAGGCCATGACCGGCCACAGCCACACCGACCGCGAGGCCACGCCCTTCGCGCTCGCCGTCATGCAAAAGATGAACGACAAGTGCACCGAGTGGAAGGAGGCCGAGAACATCGACTACTCCCTCTACGGCACGCCGCTGGAGTCAACCACCTACAAGTTCGCCAAGTGCCTCCAGAAGCGTTTCGGCGTGGTGCCCGGTATCACCGACAAGGGCTACATCACCAACAGCTACCACGTCCACGTCACCGAGAAGATCGACGCCTTCACCAAGCTCAAGTTCGAGAGCGAGTTCCAGCGCCTCTCGCCCGGCGGCGCCATCTCCTACGTCGAGGTCCCCGACATGCAGGACAACCTCGAGGCCGTCCTCGCCGTCATGCGCTACATCTACGACAACATCATGTACGCCGAGCTCAACACAAAGAGCGACTACTGCCAGGTCTGCGGCTACGACGGCGAGATCAAAATCGTCGAGGACGACGGCAAGCTCGTGTGGGAGTGCCCGCACTGCGGCAACCGCGACCAGTCCAAGCTTAACGTCGCGCGCCGCACCTGCGGCTACATCGGCACGCAGTTCTGGAACCAGGGCCGCACCGAGGAGATCCGCGATCGCGTCCTGCACCTCTAGCGCACTGACTCGAATCGCTATCGCGCAAGACAAATAGGGCCGGCGAGGGATACAAACCCCCTCGCCGGCCCTTCTTGCCATCTAAAAAGGCGGCCGAGCGTGCCTCCGTCTACGCCAAGCCCATGAGCATAAAGACCGCGTGGAAGATAAACGCGACGACCCACGCGACCGTGATCTGCAGCGCGAACACCGCTGCCGCGTAGCGCCAGCCGAGCTCGGAGCGGACCGTTCCGATAGCCGCCACGCACGGCGGGTACAGAAGCGTGAACACGAGGAAGACGTAGGCAATCGCCGGGGTAAAGAGGCCCGAGAGCGCCTCCACCGTGGTGGAGCCCAGAAGCACCGTCAACGTCGAGATGACGCTCTCCTTGGCAACAAGCCCGCACACCAGCGCGGTCGACGCGCGCCAATCGCCGAAACCGAGCGGCGCGAAGATCGGCGCGATGAGGCCGCCCAGGCTCGCGAGCATGCTCTGCGATTGGTCCGTGACCTCGTTGAACCGCACATCGAAGGTCTGCAAGAACCAGATGGCCACCGACGCCGCGAAGATGATGGTGAACGCCTTGGTGATGAAGCCCTTGGCCTTGTCCCACGCGAGCTGCAAGGTGGTCTTTGCACTGGGCATGCGGTAGTTGGGCAGCTCCATGATGAAGGGCACGGGCTCGCCCTTGAACGAGGTGTGGTTCAAGATCACCGCGACGACCATGCCCACCACGATGCCGAGCACATACAGCGAGATCATCGCGAGCGCCGGCGCCTGCGGGAAGAACGCCGCGCAGAGCAGGCCGTACACCGGCAGCTTAGCGGAACACGACATGAAGGGCGTGAGCATGACCGTCATCTTTCGGTCGTGCTCGGAAGGCAGCGTGCGCGTGGACATGATGGCCGGCACGCTGCAACCAAAGCCCACGAGCATCGGCACGAAGCTGCGACCCGAAAGACCGAAGCGGCGCAGGATCTTGTCCATGACGAAGGCCACGCGCGCCATGTACCCCGAGTCCTCGAGGATGGAGAGCAAAAGGAACAGCACCACGATGATGGGCAAGAAGGAAATCACGCTGCCCACACCCGTGAGCACGCCGTCGACCACGAGCGACCGCACAGCGGGGTTTGTCCCGAAGGCGTCGAGGCCTGCCGCCGCCGCGGCGATCACGGCGTCGACCGCCTGCTCAAGCACGCCCTGAAGGGCCGCCCCCACCACGCCGAACGTAATCCAGAACACAAGCCCCATGATGAGGATGAACATCGGAATGGCTGTCCACTTGCCCGTGAGCACGCGGTCGATGGCGACTGAGCGCTTGTGCTCGAGGCTCTCGTGCGGCTTGACCACGCACGAGGTGCAAACATGCTCGATAAACGAGAAGCGCATGTCGGCAAGGGCGGCCATGCGGTCGTTGCCCGACTCTTCCTCCATCTGGCGGATGATGTGCTTGATGCCGTTGTACTCGTTGTCGTCGAGGCCGAGCGCCTTGAGGACGAGCTCGTCGCCCTCCACGAGCTTCGTGGCGGCGAAGCGCACGGGGATCGACGCGGCGGCCGCGTGGTCCTCGATCAGGTGAGCGATGCCGTGGATGCAGCGGTGCAGCGCGCCATGGTCGGGGGCGTCGGGGTCGTCGGAGCAGAAGTCGACGCGCCCGGGCCTCTCGCCGTAGCGCGCCACGTGCATGGCGTGCTCCACAAGCTCGTCGATGCCCTCGTTCCTTGCGGCCGAGATGGGCACCACCGGCACGCCGAGCTGGCTCTCGAGCAGATTGACGTCGATGGTGCCGCCGTTGGCGGTGACCTCGTCCATCATGTTGAGCGCGATGACCATAGGCCGGTCGAGCTCCATGAGCTGCAAGGTGAGGTAGAGGTTTCTCTCGATGTTCGTGGCATCGATGATGTCGATGATCGCGTCGGGGCGCGAGTCGAGGATGAACTGCCGGCTCACCACCTCCTCGCCCGTGTACGGCGAGAGCGAGTAGATGCCGGGCAGGTCGGTGACGGTGGCCTCAGGATGGTTGCGGATCTGGCCGTCCTTGCGGTCGACCGTGACGCCCGGGAAGTTGCCGACGTGCTGGTTCGAGCCGGTCAGGCGGTTGAACAGCGTGGTCTTACCGCAGTTCTGGTTGCCGGCGAGCGCAAAGGCGATGGGCTCGCCCTCAGGGATGGCCTTGGGCGCACGGCGAGGGAGGAATCCCTCGCCGAGGGCGGGGTGCGCGGTGCCGCCGGTCTTCGGGGTGTCGCGCGGAACCGCATCGGTGTTGTGGATGCCCGCGAGCTCGATGCGGCTCGCGTCCGCGCGCCGCAGCGTGAGCTCATAGCCTCGCAGCCGGATCTCCATGGGGTCGCCCATGGGGGCGAGCTTCATCATGGTGACCTCGGTACCGGGCGTAAGCCCCATATCCAGAATGTGCTGGCGCAGCGCGGCGTCGTCCGATTCAACCGACGCGATGATCGCGTCCTTGCCGATCTCAAGCTCATCGAGTCTCATGCTGATTACCCCTTTCGAAGAAGCATGATACCTCGATTGCCCAGTTCCGCCATTAGATCAGAAAGGTCGTTTCGTTTTCGTCATTTATACGTAAAAAGTGCTGCCCGGCCTAGCGCCCGCCCGCCTTGCGCCAGGTCAAATACGAGTAGAGGTACATCGCAGCCATGGGAATAAGGGCGATTGCCACGATGCCAGCAGCCGCCGCCTCGTCAGACAGCGCGGACGCCACGAAGCCGAACACGATGAGACCCACCCCCATGACGACAAAGCACTTGCCGCCGAAGCGCTGCGTGCGCCGCCAGTTCTCGGGATCGGCGAGCGCCCACGGGGTCTTGACGCCCATGGTGTAGTTCTGGCGAACGCGCGGCAGGTAGTTGCCGATCCCGATGAGCAGAAGCCCGATCGCCGTCGTCACGATGGTCCCCACGGCGCCCACCTGCGGCACAACACCCCAGACCGTCAGCTCGGAAAGCCAGGTCATGCCGCACATGAACACCGTAAACGCAATAACGAACCCGAGGTAGAACCTGCCGGACTTGGCGTACGCCGCGCCCTTAGGGTCGATGCGCGGGACCACCCAGAACATCGCGAGCATGGCCAAGGGCAGAAAGCCCAGCGCCACGACCGTCCAGCTCGGGCCCCAGCCGTTGACCGCTCCGTCGGCGCCCCAGTGGACGGGGATCTGCGCAGGCAGGCTCGACAACACAGCAAGGTGCCCGGCAACGTTGACCACGCACACGGCGATGAGCGCGGCCCACACGCGCGCCGGGATACCGGAGTTTTTGCTCGCATCGACGGCGGGCATGACGCCGTCGCCCTTCTTGCCATTGATCATTTGTGTTCCTCCGAATTTTGCGAGAAGCCCAGAAACCACCCGATGAGGTCCTGCATAACGGTGGTGTTCAGGCTGTAGACGATGTTTTGTCCGCGGCGCTCGTCGCTCACGAGGCCCGCCGACTTGAGCGTGGCGAGGTGGTGGCTGAGCGACGGCTTGCTTATGTCGAAGTGCTCGGCGAGCTCGCCCGCCGTGAGGTCGCCGTCGCGCAAAAGCTCGAGGATGCGGCGGCGCGTCGGGTCGGCGAGCGCCTTGAAGCCCTCCCCCGGCATAGTCCCTCCTTCGGTCGTGTTTTGCAGTGCACGGCTATTCTACTCAATATTTAGACGTTTGTCTAATTATCTAATTTACAGGTATGGGTACAAAGATAGACGATTCCCGCCAGCATCTCGAAAGGGGCCCGAGACCCGATGAGACCCGAACGACATAGACGCAAGTACCAGCGCAGCCACCGCCTCACCACGCGAGCGCTCGCGGGTAGGCTCCGCCACGGCGTCGATTTGCTCCGCCTGCATGCCGGCAAGTTCTTCAAACGCGCGTTCAACGTGCGAGAAGGGCGCGCGCCCTACAGCGTGATCCACCGGCGCTTCCTCAACGGGGCCCGCCTTACCGGCACCCACCTGTGCATCCTCATCGTGGCCATGCTCGTCGCGTGCATCGGCCTCGACACCGACTCAGACATAGCCATCGTCGGCGCCATGCTCATCTGCCCGCTCATGGGGTCGGTTTTGGCCATCGCCTACGGCATCGCCACGCTCGACCGGGGCATCGTGGCCGAGGCCATCGCCGGTCTCGCGCTCCAGATGGCGTTCTGCCTCGCGACGTCGACCATCTACTTCAAGCTCTCCCCCATCGCCTCGACGACCGCGGCGCTCGTGGACAACTCGACGCCCACGGTCTGGGACCTCGCGGTCGCACTGGCAGGCGGCTTCGCGGGAGGCCTCGGCATGTCTCGCGACCAGGAGCCCGCCACGCTCATCTCGGGCGTCGCTGTGGCAACCGCGCTCATGCCGCCCCTGTGCGCCGCGGGCTTTGGCATCGCGGCGGCGAACCTCTCGCTGTTCCTCTCGGCGCTCTACGAGTTCGGCATCAACGTCGTGTTCATCGCATTGGCCACAGAGACGGTCCTTCTTGCCCTGCGCGTGCCGCTGTCGAGCGACCTCAACAACGACGGCGTCGTAACGAGGGAGGAAGAAGCGCAGGCCGAGGCCCTGTCGCACAAGGTCCGCCGGCGCGTCATCGCGGGAACCCTCGTGTTCGCCATTCCCTGTGTGCTTCTAACCGCGAACTCCATCGGCTCAGCGGAGGCCGGCATCGAGGACGGCTACGGCGTGTCCGAGACCACCCGAGAGCTCGCCGCGGTGGTGCCCGGCTTTGCGCATTACGCCGTCGACGTCGAGGTTTCCGCTGGTGAGCAGGGAAAAACCGCGACGCGCGAGGTCGTGGCGCGCGTGACCAGCGACATGGAGCTGGACGAGCGCGACCGCGCCACCGCCGAGAGGCTAATCCGCCTGAACGTTCCTGCGCTCGACCGCGTCGAGTTCATCGTCTCCCCGTGACGCCATATGCGCCGGCTTCAAGCGTGTGCCGTGGGACAGAGAGTCCACGCACGACTGCCCCCGCAAGCCTAGCTCCTTTGCCGAGGGCGCCGAGCATGCATCTGAAAGGGTTGTGGCTTTCGGTTCAGCCTCCTGAATCGGGTGTAGCATTTCGCGTACTTAGCCAAAACACCTGTTCAAACCCCTAAGGATTCGTCTCATGGAAGACAAGGGCATGCTCACCGGAAACCTATGGAAAGCCATTCCGCTTTTTGCGTTCCCCGTGGCCGCCACCAGCATCCTCGAGCAGCTCTCGAGCCTCATCGCGACGGTCGTCATCGGCCAGGTCCCCGGCCCCGAGGGCACTCTCGGCATGGCTGCGGTCGGCGCGAACACGCCGATCATGAGCCTGATCCTCAACCTGTTCATCGGCATCTCGCTCGGCACCAACGTGGTCATAGCCAACGCCATCGGCAAAGGCGACCAGCAGACCGTGACCCGCGCCGTCCACACCTCGGTCCTCATGTCGCTCATCGGCTTCGCCGTGGTGATCATCGGCGAGATCTACGCCGAGGCCCTGCTGACCGCGCTCTCCGTCCCCCTCGAGACCCTGCCGACCGCCGCGCTCTTCCTGCGCGTGTACCTGCTCGGCATGCCGTCGATCCTGCTGTACAACTTCGAGGCGGCCATCTTCAGAAGCGTCGGCATCACGCGCATGCCGCTGCAGGCACTTATGGTGTCCACCGTGGTGAACGTCGGGCTCGACCTCGTGTTTGTTTCCGTGCTCCACTGGGGCGTCGCCGGCCTGGCCGCAGCCTCCGCGATCGCCTACACCCTTAGCGCGGCCACGCTCTTCTATAGGCTCACCACGACCGACTCGCCCGTGCGCCTCGACCCCCGCAAGCTGCGCGTCGACGGCGCTGTCCTCGCGCGCATCGTCAGAATCGGCCTTCCTGCGGGCCTTCAGTCCGCGGTCTTCGCCTTGGCAAACACCATCATCCAGGCCGGCATCAACTCGCTCGGCACCGAGGTAATGGCAGCTTCGAGCGCAGCCATGAGCCTCGAGTACGTGTTCTACAACCTGCTGAACTCCTTCAGCCAGGCTTGCACCACCTTCGTCGGCCAGGCCTTCGGCGCGCGAGACATCCCCCGCTGCAAGCGGGTGCTCAAAGTCTGCTTGGCCGAGGACCTGGTGGTCGCCATCGCCACGGTGACGAGCGTGATCTTCTTTGGGAAGTCGATCCTCGCGGTCTTCAACAGCGACCCCAACGTGGTGAGCATCGGCTACATCCGCGTGTGCACGATCTTCCCCGCCTACATCTTCTCGATGTGCTACGAGAACTTCTCGGGCTACCTGCGCGGCTTTGGCATCTCGCTCGCGCCGGCGATTCTAACCGCGCTCGGCATCTGCGGCATCCGCTTCTGGTGGGTGTTCGGCGTGTTCCCCGTGCACCACGACTTCCAGACGATTATGCTCGTCTACCCCATCAGCCTCTGCGTGACCGCGATCTTAATCGTCTCGTCCGCCCTGGCCATCCATCCCGCGAAGACCTATGGCAAGAAGGGCGCCGACAGTACCGCCGTTGCCGTCGCAGCCTAGCCGTCGCGCGACGCCGCAGACCGGCTACGGGTGCAGGTACTGCCCGTGAGAGCGGGTCTTGGGGCCGCGCTGAATGGCGAACTTGGGACAGCTGTGCAGGCAGCGCAGACAGGCGGCGCACTGGGCCTTAGCCCAGGTGGGCAGGCCGCCGTGCATCTGAATGGCATCGACGGGGCATCGCCTCGCGCACAGCCCGCAGCCCACGCAGGCGTCCACGTCGACGGTGAACTTGCTCGTGTCCTGGCATGCCGGGGCGCCGAGGCGGTAGTAGATTTTTGAAGCGAACATCGGAATCTCGCGACGCACGTGGTTGCCGGCGACGCGATTGCTCACCATGTCGGCGCACTCGTCGATCTGGACCTCCGCGGCGGCGTTGATCTTCGCGACCTTCTGCTTGTCAGAGAGGTCGAACAGGGGCGTCCAGGTGTCCGGCATCTGGACACTGAACTGGGCCGTCGTCTGAACGCCCTGCTTTCGCAGCAGGTCGGCGGCAAGGTGCGTGGTCTGGCCGGCAGTCGTGCCGAACGTCGTGGCGGTAAAGACGTAGGCCCCCTCCACCACGTAGAACGAGGCACGCTCGAGGAAGTCGGCGGCAGGAGCCGGCAGCCCCCAGCAGTACGTCGGGGCAACGAACCCCAAGCACTCGTCCTCGTCGATGACGATGCGGGGCGCCGCCTCGCCCTTGTACTTCTCGATAGACACAGCGGTATCGCCCACGCGCTCGGCAATGCGCTCGGCGACGTGACGGCTATTCCCCTCTCCGCTGAAGTACAGAATCATACGATGGTCCAATCCTCAGTTCGTAAGGCCGCCATTATCGCCCATGGCTGTGTCGGAAATAAGGGCGGACGCCCGCGAGCGGCACCTGCTCGGGACGAATGTCGCTCGCCAAATGTCCCCGCACGGACTATGATTGCCTCGATCGGCGGGCGACCGTCCGCCACGACTCTGTAAGGGGATGTCTTTTTGGTCCTTGTTCGTTAGGTTTTCTTGATCGCCCGACCACGCAAGGGGGCGACCGCAAACCTGCAAACGACAACGAATAGGGACAGTTATGTCTAATTTCCCCAGGTCAAACAGTTTTGACCCCAGCCTTGTGCGCTCTAAGATCATGGGCCCCAACCCGCTCAAGCTCTGCGAGGAGCTGCTCGACGGCGCCGACCTCCCGTGCGGGAGCCGTGTGTGCGACCTCGGCAGCGGAAGCGGCATCACGAGCGTCATGCTCGCGCGCGAGTACGGCCTCGACGTCTATGCCGTCGACCTCTGGAGCAACCCCGACGAGAACCGCGCGTTCTTCGACCAGATGGGCGTGCCCGCGAGCCGTATCCACCCGGTGAAGGCCGATGCCGCCGAGGGCCTGCCCTTCTTGCCAGGGTTCTTCGACGCCGTGGTGAGCATCGACTCGTACAACTACTACGGTCGCGACCCCGACTACCTCGGCAAGAAGCTCCTTCCGTACGTAGCGGACGCAGGCAAGCTTTACCTCTCGATCCCCGGCATGGTGCATGACTGCCACGGCGAGCTGCCCGAATGCCTGCTCGCGTCTTGGACGCCCGAGCAACTCGAGTTCATGCACGACATCGACTGGTGGCATGCGATGATCGCGCGGACCGCCGGCGTAAAGATCCTGGATATGCACGCCATGGCATGCACCCGCGAGGCATGGGCGGACTGGATCTCCTGCGACAACGAGTACGCCGCAGGCGATCGCGCCGCCGTCGACGCCGGGGCGCTCGACTACCTGAACACCATCGCCATAACGCTGCAGAAGGCCTAGCGCCGGGGGCACCGGGGCGGCCAGACGCTGACGTTGCGCCGCGCCCACCCGCCCCGGCGCCATTCGACGGCCGCCGCTAGTCGACGCTCTTTAGGCTCTCGACCATGTTGATGCGGCGGAGCTTGCCGCGCATGGCGATGGTCACCGCCACGGCAAAGGCCATCGTGAGCGCAAAGGCGAGCAGGAAGCTCTGGGGGTGGATCTCGCGGCCGAACATGACCTGGTCGACCTCGGCCGTAACCACGACGAAGCCCTCCATGTAGACGCCGAGCGCCAAGCCCACGGCCGCGCCGATGAGCGCGAGCAGCAGCGTCTCGCGGTAGATATAGGCGTCGACCTCGCGCGGCTTGAAACCGAGGACCTTCAAGGTCGCGATCTCGCGCACGCGCTCGGCGATGTTGATGTTCGTCAGGTTGTAGAGCACCACGAAGGCAAGAAGCGCGGCGGCGACCACGAGCACGACGACGACCGAGTCGACGCTCTTGAGCATGTTGCGGTAGCTGTTGATGGTCTCGTCGTTGTAAATGAGCGTCTTTGCGCCGTCCAGTGCCAGGACATCGGCGGAAAGCGAGGAGCGCGCGTCGGCGTCCTCGGAGACGCCCGCGTACAGGGCGTTGGGCGCCGGTTCCTGCCCGAATGCCTTCTTATAGGCCTCCGGCGACATGATGGCGACCTGGCCGATGTAGTACTCCATCACGCCGTCGACGCGCACCTCGCGGGGCTCGCCCGTCGCGTTGCCGATGGTGTCCTCGTCGTAGACCGCAATGACATCGCCGGCCTTCACGCCAAGGCGCGTCGCGAGCTTTTCGGTAATGATCGCGCCGTCGTCGGAGAGCGAGAGCGGCTCGTGACCCAGCCTCGTGCGCATGGTCACGAGCCGGCCGAAGGCGTTCTCGTCCTGCGGGACATCGATCTCGATACGCTGGTCGCCGTCGTCGTCCGCTGCCCCCGCTGCGCGCGCAACGGCATTGTCGGCAAAGACCCAGGCGCGGTCGCTCTGGGAGTCGGCGGCCACGCGGTCTGCCACGGCCTCGCGCTGCGCGTCTGTGGCGTCGGCATCCATGCGCACGGTCGTGTTGTAGTGGTAGAGCTCGCCGAACTGCTTGTCGATGATGTCGTTGATGGCGTTTTGGAGCCCCAGGCCCGTGAGCAGCAGCGCCGTGCAGCCGGCGATGCCGATGACGGTCATGCACAGGCGGCGCTTGTAGCGGAAGAGGTTGCGAGCCGTGACCTTCCAGCTGAATGACATCCTGCGCCACACCGGCTTCACGCGCTCGAGCAGGATGCGCTTGCCCGCCTTCGGGGCGCGCGGGAGCATGAGCTCGGAGGGCTTCTCGCGCAGGGTCGCGGCCACTGCGGCCCAGGTCGCGGCCACCGTTATGCCCATGCCGAGCCCCGCCGACGCTAGCGCTATGCCCGCGTCGATGGGCACGGGCCGGCACGGCAGCGGATAGATGATGGCGTACGCGCCCATGATGAACCACGGCAAGAAGATCGAGAGGACCGCGATGCCGACGGCCGACCCGATACCACTCGCGACGGCCGCGTACAGCAGGTACTTCGACGAGATCTTGGCCTTCGAGTAACCGAGCGCCTTATAGGTGCCGATGAGCACGCGGTCCTCGTCGACCATGCGCGTCATGGTGGTGAGCGAGACGAGCGCCGCCACGAGGAAGAAGATCAGGGGGAACACCTGGGCGATCTTGTCGATGCGGCCCGCGTCGGAGCGGAAGCTCTCGGCGCCGATGTTCTTGGTGAGGTCGAGGGTGTAGACGGCGGCGTTCCTGGATGCGATGTCGTCCACCTTTGCCTGTGCTTCGGCAAGCTGGGCCTCGGCGTCGGCAAACTCGCCTTCCGCCTCGGCGCGCTTGGCGGCGAGCTCCTCGGCGCCCGCCTTCCACTGCGAAAGGCCGTCGTCGTACTCGGACTGGCCCGCGGCCAGCTGCGCCTTACCGTCGGCAAGCTGGCGGCGGCCTTCGTTAAGGCGCGTTGCGGCGGCATCGAGCTCGGCTTGGGCGTCAGCGAAGCCCTGCTCTGCGGCGGCCTTCTGGGCGGCGAGCTCGGACGCGGACGCGTCGAGTCGCTCGGGTACGCCGGCCACCTGCGCATCGATCTGGGCGATTCCGTCGTTGAGCTGCTGGATGCCGGCCTCGGCCGTGGCCTTCTTTCCCTCAAGGTCCGCCTTCTGCGCCTCGAGCGCGGGAAGGGCGGCCTGGGCCTCGGCGAGCTTCTGCTCGCAGGCGGCCTTTTGCGCCTCGAGCGCGGCCTTCTGTTCCACGTACCCCTCGGCCATCGGGTCGAGCGCGTCGAGGGCCGCTTGGAGCTGCGCGATCGTCGCGGACAGCGCATCGATGCCCGCCTGGGTCTGGGCGATGCCAGCCTCGACCTGGGCGATTCCGTCGTTGAGCCGCTCCAGCCCGCTGCTTGCCTCGTCGCGCTTCTCCACAAGGCCGGCACGCGTACCCATGGCGTCCTCATAGGACGCCCAGCCGTCATCGATCTGCCTCTGCGCTTGGTCGAACCCCGTGCTCGCCTCGGCGCGCTTCTGCGCCAGCGCCGAGACCCCGGACTCGTACTGTGCCTGACCGTCTGCGAGCTCGGCCTCACTCGACGCAATGGTCGCGCGGGAGGACTCGAGCTTCTGCGCGGCGGCGTCGAGCTGAGCCTTGGAATCGTCGAGGGTCGCCTGAGCGTCGTCGAGCTGCGCCTGCGTGTCGGCCTTCTTTTGCTCGAACTCGGCGCGCTTCTCGTCGAGCTTATCCTGCGCCTCAGAGCGCAGGTCGTCGATCCTGCTGGCGGCGAGCTCGTCCGACATGCCGTCGATGCGGTCGATCACCTCGTCGACCTTGGCCTGGTAGGCATCGGTCCCCCACTGCTGCTCGCGGGCGCCCCCAACGGTTATGAACGCCTCGGTATAGGGGTAATCCTGCGCAAACGCGCTTTCTGGGACGTAGGCGAAGCTCGTGAGCCTGCCGCTTCCGAGCGAGGTCGAGCCCGCATTCGTCGAGCAGGTGTAGTACGAGGAGTGCACAAAGCCCACGACGGTAAACTCCTGCACGGCAAAGGTCTTGTCCAGGTCCTGCACGCCCTCGAGCAGCCGGACCTTATCGCCAAGCCTCACCTCGCTCGGCCAAACCTGATCGGCGGAGAGCAGGCACTCGTCCGGCGCCTCGGGCCAAGCGCCGCTCACGAGCAGAGGGCGGTTGATGTAGTCGGCGTCTCTGGAGACGGCAGCCGTCTCGGTGTAGGCGCACGCCTTGGCGGCATCGACGTCGAGCGAGTGGAACCTCAGCGTGCACTGCTCGCCGGCCACGTCCGAGGTGACATCGGCCTCGTAGGCGGGCATCACGCTGTCGACGCCCACGATACCGCGCAGCCGGCTCGCCTGCGGCTGGTCGAGACCCACCGTCGAGACCACGCGCGCGTCGCAGAGGTTCGTACCGTCGTAGTACTCGTCACCCGCAAGGAGCATGTCCTGCCCCGTCATGCGCAGGCCCGCAAAGAAGCCCGTGCCCAGGGCGGCGATGACCGCGATGGCTACGAAGCGCCCCAGTGAATGGGCGACGGAGCGCACGGTGTCTTTATAGAAGGCGCTTCTCATTGTGTGTGGCCGGCGTGCCCGCGCCGGCCTCTCCCCCGCTCTGATCGCCCTGCGTGACTTATTCAATGTTTTGAGTTTATCCCTGTTCAGGCCCGTATAAACCGCGCCAGACGTCAAGAAGGACAGGCGGCAAGACGCGCGGGTCCATCGGCCGGAGTCCTCCGGCGGCCTGCGCCTCGAAAGCCCGCAACGCAACGCGGCCGGCGAGGGATGACCCCGCCGGCCGCGCTTCTTTATAGGCTATGTCCGCGCCGTTTAGTGGCAGCAGCAGTGGCCGCCCTCGTGGGAGTGGCCCTCGCCGTGATCGTGGCCGCCGCAGCCGCAACCCTCGTGGCCATGCTCGTGGCCCTCGCCGTGGCAGTCGCAGGTAGCGCTCTCAACCTGCTCGAACTCACCGGCAAGGAAGGCTGCGACGATGGCGTCGCAGTCGCCTTGGGCGCCCGCGTAGATGTCGATGCCGGTCTGCGAGAGCGCGTTGATGGCGCCGCCGCCGATGCCGCCGCAAATAAGGATATTGACGCCGCCGGCGGCAAGCACGCCGGCAAGGGCGCCGTGGCCCGCGCCGTTGGAGCCCACGACCTGCGAAGAGACGACCTTGCCGTCCTCGACGTCGTAGATCTTGAACTGCTCGGTGCGACCGAAGTGCTGGAAGACGTTGCCGTTGTCGTACGTGACCGCGATTCTCATGGCGCTCTCCTTCTTTGCCGGCCAAGGCTCGGCGTCGGTTTGCGGAGCGGAGGCATAGGCGACGTTGCCGCCGGAGACGACCAGGCACCGACCGTCGACCAGCGCCTCTGCGACCTTTGCACGGGCGCGGTCACAGATGGCCGCCACCGTGGCGCGGGCGACGCCCATGCGCTCGGCGGCCGCGGCTTGGCTCAGGCGCTCGAGATCCACGAGGCGCAGCGCCTCGAGCTCGTCGACCGCCAACGTGATGTCGCGCCCACTCGCCGGGCCGTCGGGAGAAAACCCGAGGTATTCAGGCTCCGTCCCGACGTTTCTGACCTTCTGCCGGCGACCCGCCATGCTTCCTGCTCCTTATTTCTGACTTATGACAGAAATAAGGATACGCCAATGCGCTGGCGGCGCAAGTCTTTTTTGGCATATGTCGGAAATTGGCGGCCGAGCGCACTTCTTGCCAGCAAAAGCCGGTGCAGTCAAGTGGTTGCATCTTTTACCTACCTTTTCAAAGGTAAATAAAGGATGCAACCACTTACAAAACCGCAGGTCGCAGAAGATCGGCGACGTCGCCCCACGCGTTTACCCGCCTTTGCAAAGGTAGGTAAAAGATGCAACCGGTTTAAGCGAGGCGCCCTTGGAAAGAAGGACCTGCCGCGAGGCTTAGCAATACCGCGGCTCATCCGCGAGGGGCTCGGCGGCAAAGATCTGCCGCACGGCGGCTTCGTACTCGTCGGCACGGCGGAGCTTTCTCACGGCGCGGTGAACCGACCGCGGGTCGGCGAAGGCGCACTTGGTATAGGACCACCACTCCTTCATCCGGAACACCGCGTTTCCGCCCATTTCCTCGGTATAGGCGCGGTAAAGCTCGCCGTGGAAGCGCTCGAGCTCGTCGCGCGTAAGGCCCGCGCCGCCACGGATCTGGCGCGCGAGGGCAGGGTTTGCCAGAATCCCGCGGCCGAGCATGACGTGGCGCGTCTGCGGGTAGTCGCCGAGCAGCGCGTCGTAATCGCCGCGCGCAAAGACATCCCCGTTGTAGGCCACGGGAAACGGCGCCAGCTCGAGCGTTCTGCCGTAGAGCCCGCGCCGCGGGGCGCCGTTGTAGAAGTCCTTCTGAACGCGGGGATGAACGATGAGCTCGCAGATCCCGCAGCGGCAGAACAGCTCGAGGAGCTCATCGTACTCAACGTCGTCCACAATGCCGACGCGTGTCTTTATCGATACCGGTAGCGGCGAGCGATCGCACACGTCGGCAAGAAACGCCTCGAGCCGGGTCGGGTTGCGCAGGAGGCCGGAGCCCTTCTCCTTTGCGACGACCGTCCCCGAGGGGCAGCCGAGGTTGAGGTTGACCTCCGTGTAGCCCATGCCCGACAGCAGCTCCGCCGCCCAGACGAACCGATCGGCATCGTTGGTCAGGACCTGCGGCACGACATCGAGGCCCAGGTTGCTCGCGGGATCGAGCTCGCGGTCGTAGCGCTTGGTAAAGCCGTCCCCCACCCTGGGGAGCGGCGAGATGAACGGCGTGTAGTAGCGGTCGAGCGCGCCGAAGACCTCTGCGTGGACACGTCGGAACACATGGCCCGTGATCCCCTCCATGGGGGCAAGCGACAACAGCATCGTTTCGCCCTTCTTTTCGTATTCGTCCGCTCGCTCGGGGTGCGGGCGGCGGTGCGTCCCGCGCCCTAGGATACCGTCTGCGGCGCGGCGCCGGCGTCGGTACATCGGCCTCTTTGTCGGCGGCGACCTCGGACCTGCTTTCGAGCGAGGCCTATGCCATGCAAAGGATGTCCTGACGTATCGCAAAGGCGAGACGACGACGTCGACGCAGTTCCAAAAGCCGCGATACATGCCAATGCGATAGTGTAAAATTTTGTAACCCTCCCGCTAGTTTTAAAATGCAGACAGCACGGTTAACAGGGCTTTTAAGGACCGGAGAGCATGGAACTTGAATCCTCCAGTAAGAGCGCGCCCGAAGTCAGGGAGTAAAATCAACGTAGTTGTTGCCACCTGATGGGAGATGGAAGATGGACCGCGCAGGCTGTTCGCACGTCCCCATGCCGCTAATGTGCACCGCCTTTACGCCGGGCCAGATGGACGCTGCGGTCGCGAACATTTCCGACCCCGATTCGCGCGCCATCGCTACGGCGGAGGCACTGTACTTTCGCGGACAGGCCACCCTCGCCGCCCAGACGGCACGCCCTTATCTTGATGCAAGCGACCTTGCGCTGCGCTATTCAGCATGCTTCATCTGCGGCTACGCCGACTTATCGCTCAACCGCATCGCCGATGCCCACCGGTGCCTTGCGCGCATCCTCGATACACCAGCAGTTGGGGATTTCCCCAACGTCCACGCCATCCACGTGTTATTCGCCACGGCGGCAAGCGTTCTGCTGCACCTGCCTTCCCCGTATTCCGACGACGATTTCTGTCGATCTGCAGCACGCCTGCCCGAAGGGCTGCGCTTGTTTGCCAGCTACGTGCTGGCTCATACCCTCTACCTGCGCGGCGAATACGCCCGCAGCCTTGGCATGGTGGAAAACGCCCTGATCATGAAACAGGGAAGCTACCCCATCTCGGAACTGTTCCTGCATTTGGCGGCTTCCATGGGCTGCATGAGCCTCAGGGACGTCGACGCCGCAAAGGCGCATTTCGAGGCCGCCTGGAGCACAGCGCGCCCCGACGGCCTTATCGAGCTCATCGGCGAGCACCACGGATTGTTGCAGGGGCTCATCGAGGCATGTCTGAAAACGCAATATCGCGACGATTATGCGCGCATCATCGAGATCACGTATCGGTTTAGCTATGGGTGGCGGCGCATCCACAACCCCAACTCGGGCGAGGATGTGGCCGACGATCTGACCACCACCGAGTTCACCATGGCCATGCTCGCCTGCCGCGGATGGACCAACGCCGAAATTGCGCACCATATGGGCGTGTCGCCGGGCACCGTTAAGAACCGCTTATCCAGCGTGTATGCAAAGCTCGGTATCGGAACTCGTACCGAGCTGGTCGCGCATATGCTGCGCTAGCTCACGCGCGTGAACAGGGGACGTAGCCCTGTTCACGCTTTACCGAACAATTACGGCACGGCCGTCCTTGTTATTCTGCCCGCAGCTTATACTCATGGCGCGAATGAAATAAGCAAGAAGCCCAGTAAAGACGCCTGCTCCATCGCGGAATGCGACCATGCCGTGAACGGGGCTACGTCCCCTGTTCACGGCGGAGCGAGCAATGAAGATCTTGGCGATCAACGGCAGCCCGAAGGGCGAGCGAAGCAACACCTGGCGGCTGACCAGCGCTTTCTTGGAGGGCATCGCCACCCAGGAAGAGAGCGGCCTCGGCCAGGCGCCGATGATTGAAACCCTGGGCGTCGGCAGGCTCGACATCAAACCTTGCCTAGGCTGCTTTTCTTGCTGGAGCAAAACGCCGGGAATCTGCTGTATTCACGACGACATGCAGGCGGTCATCGAGAAGATCCTGTGGGCCGACGTCGTCGTCTGGAGCTTCCCTTTGTACTACTTCGGGCTGCCCGGCCCGCTGAAGAACCTCATCGACCGTCAGCTCCCCATGTCGCTCCCCTTTATGAGCTCCCAAGCGGAAAGCGGCGGGCACCCGTCGCGCTACGACATGAGCGGCAAGCGCACGGTTGTGATCTCTACCTGCGGCTTCTACACCGCAAAAGGCAACTACAGCGGCGTGACCGACCTATTTGACCGTCTTTACGGCAGGGGCGGCTACACCGCGATCTTCTGCGGACAGGGCGAGCTTTTCCGCGTGAAGGAGCTGTCCAAACGCACCGACGAGTACCTTTCCCAGGTCAAGAAGGCCGGCGAGGAATTCGCGGCGGGTGGCATCACCGAGGATACCCGCTCCGAGCTTGACCGGGACCTCTATCCGCGCGACATCTTCGAGGCAATGGCGGACGCAAGCTGGGGGATCGATGGATCCGGCAAGAAGGAAGACCCTGGCCTGGTGTTCACCCGTCAGATGGCAGCCCTCTACCGCAGGCAAGCCTGGCCGGGGCAAGACGTGGTGCTCGACATGAACTACACCGACATCGGGAAGACCTACCGCATCGTTCTCGGAGCCGCCGGAAGCCACGTGGAAGAAGAACCCGCCGACGGCTTTGCCGCGGACTTCACCACGCGAATCAACACGCCACTAAGCGTTTGGCGCTCAATCGCCAGCGGCCAGATCGCGGGCGACGAAGCGCTGATGGAGCACCTGTACTCGGTCGAGGGCAACTTCGACCTGATGATTCACTGGGATGATTTTTTTGGTGCCACCCGCGCCGGCGGAGCCGAGACCGCCAGGGGCGTCGCCGAGCCGAAGACCAACATGCTGCTGCTCTTGATTCCTTGGATCGTCTTCTGGGTTGCCGCCTCCATCGACAGCCGCTGGGGCAGCCTGACCAGCGTGGCGGCATGCGTGCTGCTGCCCGTCCTAATGCACCGGGCAAAAGCCACCTTGTACGACCGAATCTCAGCCTTGGGGGTCGGTGCGTGCTCCATCGCGCTGCTGGCGGGAGTCTCCCCCATCCTAGTGATCCCGGCATCGTACTTCTTGTTTGGTTTGCTTTGGGCAGTCTCCTGCTTTACAAAGGTGCCACTGACGGCGCATTACTCCAAAAACAGCTACGGCGGGGACGCGGCGCTGCGCAACCCGATTTTCATGAGGACGAACCGCATTCTAACCGCGGCGTGGGGCGCGCTTTACCTGGTCACGCCCATCTGGACGTACTTCATCATGCAAACGGACGCTGCCAGCTTTGTCGGCGCGATCAACTCGGTCCTTCCCGCGTTCATGGGCGCCTTCACCGCATGGTTCCAGAAGTGGTACCCCCGCCACATCGCACGGGGATAACACCGTGAACAGGGGACGTACCCCCGTTCACGTGCTCACGCGCCCAATCGAACAGAACGCGTGAACAGGGGTACGTCCCCTGTTCACGCGTTTGGATTTCGTGTCGGCGTCGCCCGGGCTATGCTAACTTGACTATCTGAACGACTGAGGCTCAGAGAGGGAACACCGAAAAGCAACCATGGCAAAGAACACCGCGAACTATGGCAACGACAGCATCCGTCAGCTCAAGGACGAGGAGCGCGTCCGCCTGCGCCCCGCCGTCATCTTCGGCTCGGACGGCCTCGACGGCTGCGCGCACGCCGCCTTCGAGATCCTGTCCAACGCGGTCGACGAAGCGCGCCAGGGCTTTGGCAAGCTGATCACCCTCACCGCCTTCTCCGACGGCTCCATCCAGGTCGAGGACAACGGCCGCGGCTGCCCGCTCGACTGGAACCCCACCGAGAAGCGCTTCAACTGGGAGCTCGTCTTCTGCGAGCTCTACGCCGGCGGCAAGTACGACAACAACGGCAGCGGCGACTACGACTATTCGCTCGGCACCAAC
This sequence comes from uncultured Olsenella sp., assembly GCA_900540955.1. Lineage (GTDB taxonomy): Bacteria > Actinomycetota > Coriobacteriia > Coriobacteriales > Atopobiaceae > Paratractidigestivibacter. The sequence continues at coordinate 6,250 of UQIF01000008.1, read as the reverse complement.
GGCCTGGGCTCCTGCGCGACCCAGTACGCCTCCGAGTACATGGACGTCACGGTCTGGCGCGACGGAAACAAATACTCCCTGCACTTCAAGAAGGGCAAGGTCGTAGGCACAAAGAAGAAAGCGCTGCAAATCGAGCCCGCAGACGAGGACCGCACCGGCACCACCATCAAGTGGCGACCCGACCTCGAGGTCTTCACGTCCATCGACATCCCCGACGAGTGGTACCGCGAGACCATGCGCCGCCAGGCCGTGGTCAACGCCAACGTGACCTTCCGCCTGCGCATCGAGGGCGAGGACGGCGAGTTTTCCGAGGAGGACTTCTGCTATCCCAAGGGCATCGAGGACTACGTGCTCGAGAAGGTCGGCGCGAACTACCTCACCGAGCCCTTCTTTATAGAGGCCGACCGCCGCGGCCGCGACCGCGAGGACCTGCCCGACTACAACGTCAAGATCACGGCCTGCATGTGCTTCTCCCGCACCTTCCAAATGCAGGAGTACTACCACAACTCCTCCTGGCTCGAGAACGGCGGCTCGCCCGAGAAGGCAGCCCGCAGCGCCCTGACCAGCGCGCTCGACGCCTATATCAAGAGCCAGGGCAAGTACAACAAAAACGAGAGCTCCATCAAGTGGCAGGACGTCCAGGACTGCCTGGTGCTCGTAACCAACTGCTTCTCCACCCAGACCTCCTACGAGAACCAGACAAAGAAGGCCATCAACAACCGCTTCATCCAGCAGGCCATGACGGCCTTCTTCAAGGAGCGCCTCTCGACCTACCTGATCGAGAACAAGGACGCCGCCGGCAAGATCGTGGACCAGGTCCTTATCAATAAGCGCTCCCGCGAGAACGCCGAGAAGACCCGTCAGAGCATCAAGACCAACCTGCAGCAAAAGACCGACATGGCCAACCGCGTGCAGAAGTTCATCGACTGCCGCTCGAAAGACAAAAGCCGCCGCGAGATCTACATCGTGGAGGGCGACTCGGCGGCAGGCGCCATCCGCACGTCTCGCGACGCGGAGTTCCAGGGCGTCATGCCGGTCCGAGGCAAGATCTTGAACTGCCTCAAGGAGGACTACCCGCGCATCTTCAAGTCCGACATCATCATGGACCTCATGCGCGTACTCGGCTGCGGCGTGGAGATCAAGGACCGGCGCATCAAGAACCTCGCCACCTTCGACCTGGACAACCTCAACTGGAGCAAGGTCATCATCTGTACCGATGCCGACGTCGACGGCTACCACATCCGCACGCTCATCTTGACGATGCTCTACCGCCTGGTGCCTACGCTCATCGACGAGGGCTACGTCTACATCGCCGAGTCGCCGCTCTACGAGATCAACTGCAAGGAGAAGACCTACTTCGCCTACACCGAGCTCGAGAAGAACGACGTCCTGAAGCAGATCGGCGACCAGAAGTGCTCCATCAACCGCTCGAAGGGTCTTGGTGAGAACGACCCCGACATGATGTGGCTCACCACCATGAACCCCGAGACGCGCCGCCTGATCAAGGTGGAGCCCGAAGACGTCGTAAAGATGGAAACCATGTTCAACCTGCTGCTGGGCAACGACGACGAGGGCCGCAAGCGCCACATCGCCGAGCACGGCAAGGAGTACCTGGACCAGCTGGACCTGCAGTAAGGCACGGCTCGCACAGCGGGCAGTCGCACCAGCGGCGCACCGAATCGGTTCAACAAAAAGCAGCAAGAGGAAATCGTGGCAAAGAAGAAAACCAAAACCCAGCCCAAAAAGAAGCAGGTCAGCAACGAGAACGTCATCGGACTGCACTCCGAGGTCACGGAGCAGCCCATCACCCAGACGCTCGAGACCAACTACATGCCCTACGCCATGAGCACCAACGTCTCGCGCGCGTTCCCCGAGATCGACGGCTTCAAGCCCTCGCACCGCAAGCTGCTCTACACCATGTACAAGATGGGCCTGCTCAAGGGCGAGCGCCAGAAGAGCGCGAACATCGTGGGCCAGACCATGAAGCTCAACCCGCACGGCGACGCCGCGATCTACGAGACGATGGTTCGTCTTGCCACAGGCAACGAGGCGCTGCTGGCGCCCTTCGTCGAGTCCAAGGGCAACTTCGGCAAGTACTACTCCGGAGACCTGAGCTACGCCGCCTCCCGATACACCGAGGCCAAGCTCTCCCCCATCTGCGCCGAGATCTTCAAGGACATCGACAAGGACCCGGTGGACTTCGTCGACAGCTACGACGGCGCCATGAAGGAGCCGCGCCTGCTGCCCACCACGTTCCCCAACATCCTGGTGTCCGCAAACAAGGGCATCGGCGTCGCCATGGCGTCCGACATCTGCGGCTTCAACCTCAACGAGGTCTGCTGCGCCACCATGCACTACCTCGAGGACCCCGAGTGCGACCTGCTCGAGTACATGCCCATGCCCGACTTCTCGACCGGCGGCGAGATCATTTACCGCCGCGAGGAGATGGAGCGCATCATCGAGACGGGCCTCGGCAGCTTCCAGATCCGCTCCCGCTGGCGCTGGATCCCCGAGGAACGCATCATCGAGGTCTACGAGATCCCCTACACCACAAAGACCGACGTCATCATCGAGCGCATCGTCAAGCTCTCCAAGGAGGGCAAGGTGCGCGAGATCGCCGACATCCGCGACGAGACCGACCTCTCGGGCCTGCGCATCGCCATCGACCTGAAGCGCGGCGTCGACCCCGACGAGCTCATGGCCAAGCTGTACCGCTCGACCACGCTGCAGGACTCGTTCTCGTGCAACTTCAACGTGCTGGTCGACGGCTATCCCCGCGTCATGGGCGTGCGCCAGATCCTGCACGAGTGGGTCGAGTGGCGCATACAGTCCACTCGCCGCCGCATGAACTTCGATTTAGGCAAGAAGTCCGAGCGTCTGCACCTGTTGCGCGGTCTCGAGGCGATCCTTCTCGACATCGACAAGGCCATCGCCATCATCCGCGGGACCAAGCTCGAGGCGGAGGTCGTGCCCAACCTCATGCGCGGCTTCGACATCGACGAGATTCAGGCGGAGTTCGTCGCCGAGCTCAAGCTCCGCAACATCAACGAGGAGTACATCCTCAACCGCACCAAGGACATCGCGAAGCTCGAGGACGAGATCGCCAAGCTCGAGGATATTCTTTCCAGCGAGGACAATATCAAGAAGGTAATCAGCGACGAGCTGGCGGAGGTCAACAAGAAGTACGTGATGCCGCGCCGCACGGGCAAGATCGACCCGTCCGACGTCATCGAGGTGAGCCTGGAGCCCGAGGTCGAGGAGTACCCGGTCACCATCATGCTCTCGCGCGAGGGCTACCTCAAGAAGATGACGGACCGCGTGCTCAAGACGGGCGCCGCGCTCAAGTACAAGGATGGCGACAAGCCCTTCATCGAGTTCCCTTCTTCCAACACGCACGAGCTGCTGGTGTTCACCGACAAAAGCCAGGTGTACAAGTGCAAGGTCGCGTCGTTCGAGGACACGAAGTCCGCTCAGCTCGGCTCGTATTTGCCGACTGACCTCGAGATGGATCCCGACGAGAACGTGATCTGGGTGATCGACCCCGAGGATTACAAGGCCGACGCACTGTTCGTCTTCGAGAACGGCCGCGTCGTCCGCGTGGCGCTCGCCGGTTATGTGACCAAGACCAACCGCAAGCGCCTCAAGAACGCCATCTACGGCGGCAGCAAGCTGCTCTATGCCCAGGTGCTCAAGGAGGACCGCGACCTCGCGCTCGTCTCGAACGACTTCCGCCTGATGAACTTCAACACGTCGCTGCTCAAGACCAAGACGACCACCAACACCCAGGGCGTCCAGGCCTTCACCGCAAAGAAGAACCGCATCGTCACCACGGTGGGCGCGATCGAGGACATCCTGGGCAACGGCGCTTGGGTGGACAGGTTCACCGCACAGAGCCTCCCCTCCGCCGGCGCCCTCATGAAGGAAAACGACATGCCGAGCCTGTTCGACTAGCGCGACCGGCTGAAACCGCGGAAGTCGGACCGCCACAAATCCTTAAACGATGGCCCCGGAGCACGATTAACCGCACTCCGGGGCCCTTGCATACGGTTCGAATTATCTGCTTGCAAGCTCAAGCAAAAACCTCCAAGCCGGAATCACTTCTATTTTCAGACCATCCTTTTCGATGGATCCGTCCTCTTCTTTTGTGACGATAAGCAAACGACGGACATTTTGGTCAACCCGCGCAAGCTTTATCAAATTACCCACTTCGCGTGGATTAGCACTTTCCGAAAGCGAATAGGTAACTTGAACGGCAAGTCCCTCATCGGGCACATAAAAATCAACGTCGATGCCGTTTTTTGGCGATTTGAGATAGCAGAGCTCGTCACCATATCTATCGAGCATCGCGACCGCGACCTCATTTTCCAGAAGAACCGGCTCCTTTTTAGAGAGAAACAGGTTGAGCAGCCCGTTGTCTGTGAAATAGTACTTTGGGTTTCCCTCACGCTCGATAAACTTGGCAACAGCATTGCGAACGGGAAAGATGAGATAGGCTTCCTGGGCCATGGCAAGGTAGTTGATCACCGAGTCCTTGCTGACCTTGTATCCGACGCCCTTCAACATGCCGTAGAACATCGTGCTCGACGCCTCATTATGAACTGTCTCCGCGACTTTCTTCATCAACACCCTCATCGCCTGCGGATTACGCACGTTGTTTCGAGCAACGATGTCACCCAGAAGCACCTTTTGATAAATGCTCTCCACATACTCTCGCGGCATGGCATAGCGAAGCGACTCGGGAAAGCCCCCGTCAACATAAAACGACTCAAAGGCTGCCGAAATCGCACCCTTACCAGACGTCGAGTACACGGCCGCCTCGTCGTATTGTTTTCCGGTAGCATCGAGAAACTCGTCGAATCGATAAGGTGTCACATACCTCGTCAGGTAGCGGCCACCAAGCGTCGTCTCGATTTGCGTGCTCAGCATCTTTGCATTGCTTCCCGTTATGTATGCTCGACGACCAGAATCAGCCAAACGACGTGCGAATTTTTCCCAACCATCGATGTTTTGGACCTCGTCAAGAAAGAAAAAGCCCTCCTCGTCGCTCAGCTCACTTTGGACCACGAGAATGTCGTTGAAGTCCGACAAAGTGAACTCGGCGAGTCGCTCGTCCTCGAAATTGATGTAGATGATCCGGCGCCAATCAACACCCCGCGCGACCAGGTCTTGAACAAGACCATAGAGGAGCGTCGACTTTCCAGCACGGCGCAAACCGGTTACGACGTAGTTGGCCTGGGCATCAAGGAAATATCGACGATGGACGATATCTGCGTTGCGAATAATCTCATGCTGGTCGAAGATGACGCTTTTCAGAATCTCCCTATTCATCATTCCCCAATCCGTCTTTTATACTCGACAGATTATATAATAATCCGTCTTATATACTCGACAGATGTTCAGCAACGCAAAGTTAAGCGAGCTTGCGAGCGAGCTCGCGCACCTCTTCGAGCTTGGGTGACGACGCCATACTGTCACGCTCGGTCATGCCGCTGATGGTGACGATGCCCTGATCCTCCCACTTGCAATACGCGCAGGTAGCCTTGTACATAGCGATCGCCGCGTCATAGACGCCCTCGCTGTGGCTGTCGAGCAAAAGGGCAGTCTTGGTAAACGGGAAACCCGTAGCGCCGAAGGCGTATAGACGGTCGATGACGGCCTTCTCCTGCGCGGTGATATCGAACCAGTAGATGGGCGAAGCGAACACGACCATGTCGGCGTTCTTGAGCGACTCAATCACGCCGGCCATATCGTCCTTCTGCACGCAAGCGCCCTCGTGTTCGAAGCAGTACTGGCACCCCAGGCAACCGGCTATCTTCTTGCCGGCAACGCGCACGACTTCGACCGTGTGGCCGCCCTCGCGCGCAGCCTCAGCAAACGTGTCGACCATGGTGTCAGTGTTGGCGCCCCTGCGCGGGCTACCACTCAATACAACGATGTTCATAGGGCTCTCCTCTCCCGATGTCGCAGGAGCGCGACACGCTACTTTTTGTTATTACCAAAGCGGATGGAGCTATTCAATCGCCCGCTTATCACTTCTTTGCTGCAACTCGCGCACCGTGGTCTACGCGAAGGAGGTGGAAGCATGGGGTTCGCGCCCCTCGGAATAGGGTTCCTCATGGGGCTCCTCACGCTCACGGCCTACGCTTGTTGCGCAGCCGGCGACGACGACAACCGAGGCTAGCCATCGATAATCGAAATCGCAACCAAGCAGAACGATCAAGCCCCTCGCTCCGATGGTCGGACGAGGGGC
>UQIF01000007.1 GCA_900540955.1 uncultured Olsenella sp. | reverse complement strand
TCCGTCACCATTGCGCCTGCCGGTTCCGATCGCACGTGGGATGCCGTCGGCTTTACGTACAATCCTCCCGCTCAGAAGGACGATTCCGCGCAGTCTTCCGACGCAACGCAGACCAAGGTCGTGGTGGTCCAGCCCGTCGTCCAACACCTCGACGCGGCGGACTACATCCTCCCGAACAGCGATAAGGTCTACTACTCGAGCTCCGATTTTGCCGGCTTGTCCGATTGGGAGCTCTACGTCGCGCGCAACGAGATCTTCGCGCGCTATGGCCGCGAGTTCAGTAACGACGACCTTGCCCGCTACTTTGCGCGCAAGTCCTGGTACGTTGCTCGCTACACTCCCGAAGAGTTCGACTCGATGGCTTCGCCGCTCAATGCCTACGAGAAGCACAACGTCGATGAGCTCCTGTCCTACGAAAAGTCCATCGGCTCGCAGTACATCTAGCGAGAGCGTGCCCAGACGGCAGGAAGCGCGTACAAAAAGAAGGACCGGCTGCCGCGAGCCGGTCCTTCTTGCTAATTGATGGATCGAACGTGCTAGAACAGCACGCCGAGGACGATGAGCGCCACGCAGCAGGCGAGCACGGCTACTTTTGCAGTAGGGATTTCGTAAATTGCGTCATCGAGTGCAAAAAGCTTGGCGTATCTATTTGCACTTAACATGTCACGTGGACATGCGATATGTGAAATAGACTGTGTCGTTCACCAGTCTTAGCTGTTATAGCTGTCGCCCGTAAACGGTTCAGTTTTAACGATGAACGGTAATAATACCAGTGCAAATAATCGGACTCTTTAAGTTGCGTGAATTAATAGTACATCAATCTATGAACCTAACGATAAACTCTTAAGAGCATTTCAAGCAAACAAAACCGAGGCAGTAACCCAAGTCTGCTTATTCGGCTTGTACGGAATTGTGTGCAAGCACAAGTCCTTGCACTATTTGAAGCCGCTCTTTTGCACCAAATTGGTAATTCTTCTAAACAGAAGGTCAATGGAGAATAGAGGCCGTTAAGAGAAGCCATTGAGATGAGATTCAACGAGAGAAGGCGCGACATGGATCTTAAAAGCCGACAGGTCCAATTACTGAAGAGCCTTTCTCAATCTATTGGTGGGCTTTCTCTGACAGAGATTATGTCAGAGTTCGGAGTTTCGCGGCGTACTGTTTACTATGACATCTCTCAGATCAACGAATGGTTATCTATCGCCGGATTAGGGGAGATTTTCGTTGAGGGTCAGCGCCTGTGTGCCAGAGGTATTAAATGGGCCAGGGTCGAGAGGCTGACCGGCTCTGCTGATCGTAGGCTCTTTTCTGTTGAAGAGCGCCAGGCTATGGCCTTCTTGCGTGTTGCGCTTTCTGCTGAACCAATCACAATAGGCACGCTCATGGACACCTTTGGGGTGAGCCGTAATACCGTGATTGCGGACGTGCGCGAGATTCGCGAGTCGATCGAACCGCTCGGTCTTGTTCTCTCTAGCACCATTGCTTCAGGCTATGAGGTCATTGGCGATGAGATCGCCATTCGCAAACATATTTGGTCAAAGCTTCAGGAGCTTGCGGATTCCGAGCGCACCCATGACGCAAAGCGCTTTCTGCAGTCCGCGTTAGTCGAGGTGACGAAAAACGACATTGACTACTTTGCCCTTTGTCGCAGCCTTATCAAGCAGTACGAGAGCGACCTAAAGACACGTTGCTTCCTGGAGAGCAATGGCCTTGAGGGCATGATGGTCCAGGTGTCTTGGCTCCGTGGTCTCGCTGGCAATTCGGTGAAGATGGGCCGTGAGGAACAGGTGACACTGATGGGTACTGTCTCCTATCGCTCCGTCCAGTGCAGTGCCGAGAAGCTCAAGAGCGTTGGCATTACCTTGCCTTCCGAGGAAATTCTATACATCACCTCGCTTCTTCTTGGTATCAAGACGGCTGACTTCGCCCATCAGAGCGAGGAGGACGCCTATGTCTCCGGTCTTGCAGAAAGCCTGATTGGAAACTTCGAGCGCGTCGCCTGCTTGACCTTTGTAAACAAAGATTTTGTCAAGGAGCAGCTTTCGCACCACATAAGGCCGCTCTTTTACCGACAGAAGTACGGCATTCCGGTGCACAACCCCCTGACGGAGGACGTCCGTAAGATGTATCCGATGTCTTTCGAGTTCTGTCGCCGCGCTGCTCTTGAGTCTGGCATGGGTGGCCTTTCCGACGATGAGCTTGCCTACCTTACCATTTACCTCTCAAGCGACCTCGATAGCAACATGCTCGAGGAAGGCGACACCAGTGCAACTCGTGCCTTGGTTGTGGGGGCAGCCAACATGTCCACCGCGACGTTGGTCAGAGACCAACTCTCTCAAGCCTGTGGCATCAACTTCGACTGCGAGTATGCTGATCCGGAAAAGCTGCGCCGCTGGACTTTGGAGAGTTACGCGATTGTCCTCACCCTCGTTCCCTTGCCGCTCGAGATGAGAAGCGACAACATGGTTGAGGTGACGCCCTTCTTTTCTGGGGAGAGTAAGCGCCAAATCTACGGTGTCTTGAGGAGAAACCGCATCATTTCCCGATATGATTCTCTGATTGACGGGATTCTTGGCATCGTGTCCGAGAACATGCCTGAGGGAGATGCTTCCTGGCTCGCTTCCGATCGTTTGCACTTTGAGCTCTTCAAACTCTTTGACGATGGTGGCCGTTGCTTGGTGAGCCCGCTTACGACCAAGGTCGGGGATGCCCATATCCGTGAGGACAAGATGTATCTCAATGAGGGCGTGACCTGGCAACAGGCGGTTATCAAATGCGCTGCCGCCCTTCAGAGCGACTCTGCCGGAAGCCTGCTTGTGGAACGCATGGCAAATCTCGTTAGCGGATCGCGCTTCATGTATTACCGCATGGCACCCGACGTTGTCATCGTCCGTTGCCCTGTCCAAGGCGATAAGAACGCGCGCGTCGAGGCTCAGATTGCGGTATGTGATAAGGGCATTACATTCCCTGATGGTGCTCCTGCGAAGGTGGTTATCTGCATTGCGACGATAAATCGTTACTCCCACTGGGGGACGCTCTTTAGCATCTATCAGATCTTCTCGGATCAAAAGGCCGTTGCCGAACTTGAGGACGAGTACGGGCGCTGCCGCGAGCGCGCCGAAAGGAGTGAGTAGCCATGTCCGCTAAGCGCAAGCTTGTATACAACGGGCATCACGGTGTCGAGGGTGAGGCTGCCAACTGTCTGTGGTGTGGCCAGGCGACTACCGAGTACGCGTACGTAGTCAATCCTGGTGGGCTTCCAGTCCTCAAATGCTGTTGTGAGGAGCATTATCGTAACGCCGAGTCTTTTATCGAGAGGGACGCTCACTTCCGTCAGGTTTTTTATGTGCTTCTCGCGATTCTCGCCATTGCTTCCTGGGTGGCTATTGGCTTCTTTGAGCAGGAGCCGGCTTGGACGCCGATTCCCTTTGTGGGCCTCTGCATGCTGATTCTTGCATGGCCTCGCGTACTTCCTCGCTATGAGTATTACCTTTCCCTCGGTCTCGTGAGGACGCAGAGGTTGGTTCGTGTTATCGCGGCGATTCTTCTTCTCTTCTCCCTTGTCGTTACGGCCGCGCGCTTCGGGCTTATTCCCACCTAGCGCGGTTACTTCCAAATCTGATTGGACGGGCCTTGTGCCAAGCACCCTGTAGAGGAGGTGAATGATATGAGCAAGCTTTTGGATGAGAGGTTGGTGTTCGTTGATGCCGACGTCAAGACCGCCGAGGAGGCGATCCGCCTTATGGCAGGGCGTCTTCAGGAGTGCGGTTACGTAAACGAGGGTTATGCGGACATGGTCATCGCTCGCGAGAAGGTCTTCCCTACGGGCCTTCCGGGCAAGGAGATGAGCATCGCGATTCCTCATACGGATCCGACATTGGTCATCAAACCAGCAATTGGAGTAATTATCCCAAAAGAGTCGGTTGAGTTCGACATGATGGGAGAGCTGGGCCACAAGCTGGACGTGAAGCTGATCATGCCATTGGTGATCAAGAACTCTGACCAGCAAATCGAACTTCTTAAGGCAATGATGCACGTCATCCAGGACAGTGACCGCCTTGCGAAGATTCGCGCGTCTAAGGACAAAGCGGAAATTCTGGACCTGCTTCACTCCTTGGAGGAAGCCTAGCTCGAAATAGTGACCGCTGCTGGCGGTCGACATGAAAAGAGAGGCAACTTAATGAGAACCGTGAACGTACTGTGCGTCTGTGGCTCGGGTACTGCCACCTCGGCGATGCTCTCTGCGAAGATTCGTGATGTCTTGGAAGAGCATGGTTACGACTGCGATACTGACGAGACTAATCCTCCGGGAGTTGCGACCATGATGCTCGCCCGTCCTTGGGATGTTCTGGCTTATACCAGCCCCGTCGAGGAGGACTGCGGTATCCCCATGCTGAACGCAACGGGATTCCTCGTTGGCATCAACGAGGACGAGTTTATCGAGCAGCTTATGGATGCAGTGGGCGCGCTTGATTTGAGTGATTAAAGAGAGAGACGGGTTCTGACCAGTTGCCCCTGGCCAGAACCTGGCTCGTGCACCACCCTATTGGCACTTTGACCATATCTCCTGAGGGAGGATGTACTAATGGATGGTTTCTTTGCAACATTGAAGCAGATTTTCGATGCGTTTGGCAACTATATTACCGTGCCGATCATCATCTACGTAATTTGCCGCATTTTCAAGACGCCCCGCAAGCGTGCGTTTCAGTCTGCTGTGCTCGTGGGCGTGGGCCTCATGGGCATGTCCTTTGTTACCACTGCATTCGGTGGTGTCTTGACACCGCTCATTACTCGCATGGTCGATGCGTCTGGCCTTTCTAAGCCGGCTCTTGACATTGGTTGGCAGGCGGTGGCTGCCGTTTGTTACTCCACCAATCTCGGTATGATGTTCATCGGCGTCGGACTGCTCTTCCAGATTGTTCTTTGGTTCGGCAAGTGGACTGATATCTTCATGCCCTCTGATCTCTGGAACAACTACTCCATCTCCGTCTGGGGCTCCTTCCTGTTTCTGCTCACGAACAACATGCCTTTGGCCTTCGGTCTGATGCTCTTTATCAACCTGGTGATTCTGCTCATCGCCGAGTCCGTCCAGAAGCGCTGGTCTACCTACTATAACTATCCGGGTTGCGCCATGACTGCCCCTCACCATAACGGTGACGCGCCCATGTACCTCGTTCTTAATATCCTGTTCAGCAAGCTTGGTTTCGACAAGATTAAGGCCGACCCCAAATCCATCCGCAAGAAGATCGGCTTCATGGGCGAGCCTATGTACATTGGCCTTGCCATTGGCGCCATCCTCGGTCTCGTTGGCAATGTTGACCGTCTGAACACCATCGTTGGCTGGGGCAACGTCGCTCAGGTTGCCGTTACCTGCTCTGCCGTCATGGCAATCTTCCCCAAAATCGCTGGCATGTTCGCTGCCGGCTTCGGCGCCCTGACCGAGTACTCCCGCAAGACCCTCGCTCAGACCAAGTACGGCAAGGACCGCCAGTTCATCGTTGCCGTCAACGACGCGCTGGGCTATGGCGAGGCCGCTACGCTCACCACGGGCCTTATCACCATTCCGTTCGGCATCCTCATCGCCTTCCTGATTCCGGGCAACCTTGTCATCCCCCTGATGGTTCTGCCTTCCCTTCCGTACATGGTCGAGATTCCGGTCGCACTCTCCAACGGCAACGTCGTGAAGTCTGTCTGCATGGCCATCATCGTCTTCACGGCTAAGCTTCTCATGGCCTCCTACTGGGCTGACGCATTTACTCAGGTTGCCGCAGAGGTCGGCTTCCAGGCCGCCGTCGACGCTGTCGCCGCTGGTACCTTTGTCATCGGCTTCATCATGTCTAACTGCACTGCCGGCTTGATTACTATGGCGTTCATGACTCAGAACCCGGCTATCATCGCGGCTGTTGTAATCGTCTACTTTGCGTTTTACTTCCTGTTCCGCAAGAACAAGGTCCGCTTCCAGGACTACCTCGAGTTCCTTGCAACTGGTAAGCGTCCCGAACACAAGACCGAGGCTGCTGCCTAGCGATCCGCATCTAGGCTAAACCACATGGTTGCGATGGGCGGGACAGTGCTCCCCGGCGCGCCCCGCCCGTGCAAAGAAGAAGGAGGAACACCCATGAAGATCGTTGTTATCGGGGACATCGTCGTCCCTTGCGAGTTGCTCGTTGAGGCGGCAAAGCACCTCGACTCACACGCTGAGGTCGTTGCCGTCGAGTGGCCCAATGCCTCTCGCCAGGAGTTCCAGCACCGTGCCCAGAACCTGGAGAAGAACGGTCCGACTGCGGAGAAGGTTCCGGGCGAGGCCTACGAGCAGGTCGCTGACGCTGACGTTCTGCTCACCCATTTCTGCCCGGTCCCGGAGGACCTCGTTGCTGCAGGGCCCAGGCTGAAGCTCATCGGAACCTGCCGCGGGGGCATGGAGCACATCGACGTCGCGGCCGCGACGGCTCGCAACATCCCCGTGATCCACTGCATTCGCAACGCGGAGGCGACCTCGGACTACGCTATCGGCCTTATGTTCGCGGAGGCCAGGAACATCGCCCGCGGTCACGCAGCGCTCAAGAACGGCGAGTGGCGGAAGGACTACCCCAACAGCGGCTACACCACCTCCATGTGCGAGATGACCCTGGGAGTGGTCGGCCTTGGCAACATCGGCAAACTGGTGGCCAAGAAGGGCGCCGGCGTCGGAATGAAGCAGGTCATTGCCTACGACCCGTTCGTTTCCCAGGAGCAGGTTGATGAGCAGGGGCTTCCCGTCCGCATGGTCGACGAGGACACGCTCTTCTCGACCTCGGACGTAATCAGCCTGCACATGCGCCTCACCCCCGAGACCAAGGGCTGCATCGGAGAGCGCTTGCTGGGACTCATGAAGCCGACCGCATACCTCATCAACACCTCCCGCGCCGGCGTCGTCGACAAGGACGCTCTCGTCAAGGCCCTGGCAGACCGGAGCATCGGCGGCTGCGCCCTTGACGTGTTCTGGGATGAGCCGGTTGCGGCCGATGATCCGATCCTGGCCCTCGACAACGTGACCGTGAGTCCCCACAACGCCGGTAACGTTGTCGATGCCCTGCCCAAGAGCCCGCTGCTGCTCGCCAAGAAGATCGAGGAGTACTGGGAGACCGGAAAGAGCGACATGGTCGTCAACCTGAAGAGCCTCAAGGCGTAGGTCCGGGCTGTTTGCCGGTCGTGTTGCCCTGACGGTCGGGGTAACGCGGCGTTGCCGCATATCCCCCAAAGCGAAATAACCTGACAGAGAAATGACTACTGCTACCTCGCTACCTGCGAGGGAAGGGAGATTCCCATGCTGATGGAAGAAGAGCGCAAGCAGATCGTTGAGTACGGCAAGAAGATGAGCGCGGCCGGTCTGTCCGTCGGGACGAGCGGCAACATCTCCATCTATGATCCCGAGACGGGCTATATGGCGATCAGCCCCTCGGGCCTCGGTTACTTCGACACCACGCCCGAGGACGTCGTCGTCATGGACCTCGACGGAAACATCGTGGACGGAAAGCGCAAGCCCTCCTCCGAGCACGGCCTGCACACCGTGGTCTACAAGAACCGTCCCGAGGCGCGTGCCGTGGTCCACACGCACTCCCCCTACGCGACCACCCTTGCCTGCATGCATGAGACCCTGAAGCCCATCCACTACGTGATCATGGGCTCCGCCGTCGATGAGGTTCCCCTGGTCCCCTACGTGACCTTCGGCACCCCGGAGCTTGCGGACGCCGTCGAGAAGGTCCTCGTCGACAACCCCAAGACTCGTGTCGTGCTGCTCGCAAACCACGGCGACGTGTGCTACCAGGCGAGCCTTCCGAAGGCGTTCGGCCTTGCCACCAACATCGAGTTCACCGCCCAGATTCAGTGGCAATGCATGGCGGCGGGCGAGCCGAAGTACCTGACCGACGAGCAGATGGCGGCTGCCATGGAGCGATCGAAGACCTACGGCCAGCAGACTAAGTAGCTTTGTGAGCGGCCGGATGGCGCTAGTCGTCCGGCCGCCTTGCCATCGAAGAGAAGCGATGCGGGCGCCAGATGCGCCTGCACGAAGGGAGGTGCGTCTGGGCATGAGAACCGTGAAGCTTGGCGCAGATAAGATTTACTTTGGCGAGGGGGCGGTGAAGTCCCTGGCAGAGCTGCCTGCCGAGAAGAAGCGCGCTTACATCGTCATGAGCGGGACCATTCAGGAGGAGCTTGGCCAGCTCAAGGTTGTCACCGACATTCTCGAGAGGGCGGGCTGGACCTGGCGCGCTAACACTGATGTGGAGCCTGAGCCCTGCTGGGAGTCCGTAAGGAAGGGCGTCGCCGAGATGCTCGAGTTCGAGCCTGACTGGGTTATCGGCTTTGGCGGCGGCTCCGCCATGGATGCGGCAAAAGCCATGTGGGTTTTCTACGAGAATCCGCAGTACAAGACCTTAGAGGAGGTCATGCCCCCGGCTCCTTTGACCCTCCGTCAGAAGGCGCGCGTGTGCTGTATAGCCACAAGCGCGGGCACGGGCTCCGAATGTACGCGTGCCGCGCTCATTAAGGACCCAATTCAGAAAAGAAAGTACTCCGTGCGCGAGTACACTGGCCGTCTGATCCCGGACGTCGCCATTCTCGAGCCGTCCTTCTCGGCGACCATGCCCCGTCGCGGAACCGTTGCCTGCGGCATGGACGCGCTCACGCACTGCATCGAGTCCTACGTCGCCAGTACTGCCAACACGTTTTCCGATGCTGCAGCAATGGGAGGATGGGTCGCCGGCTACAAGGCCCTCTCCGCCTGTGCCAATGAGCCGAATGACCTTGAGGCGCGCGAAGCGATGCTTGCGGCTAGCTGCCTTGGCGGTATCGCCTTCACAAACGGTGCCTTGGGTATCTGCCACGGTGTCGCTCACACTTTTGGAGCCACCTACAACATTGCTCACGGCCTGGCTAATGGCATCATGCTTCCCTATAGCATCGCGTTCAACCGAGATCGAGATGCCGCCGTTGCTGCCCGCTACGAGGAGCTCGCGAGTTTTGTGGGCAAGACCGACCTTGAGCAGGTTGTCCTCGATCTGAGGGCTGACCTTGGCGTTCCCGCCACGATGAAGGAGGTTGTGCCTGATGCCGATGAGTTCGAGGCCAACATCGAGGTCCTTGTCGAAAAGGTCATGACCGACGTCTGTACTCCTGCCAATCCAGTCAATGTTACCGAGGACGACGCGCGTCTGCTCCTCAGGACTGTCTATTACGGAAAGTGAGGAGCCAACCCATGAAGATTACGAGTGTCGACGTCATCAGGTCCTTCAAGGAGCCTTCAATCCCCGCAGAGGTTGCCGTTGGCAACGTGCCTTGGCACCCCGTCTTCGTGCGCATCAACACCGATGAGGGTATTTCGGGCTTGGGTGAGGTCGGGGTCGCCTATGGCAATGCGCAGAGCGCCGGGTTTGGCATGGCGGTTGACTTTGCCAAGTGCATAATCGGCCTTGACCCCATGAATAACGAACAAATTTGGGACAGGCTGCACCGCCTCACGTTCTGGGGAATGGGCAACGGTGGTGTCATCATGGCTGGCATCTCTGGTATCGATATCGCTCTGTGGGACATTCGCGGCAAGGCCCTGGGCGCGCCCGTCTGGAAGCTTCTGGGCGGCAAGACTAATACCAAACTGCGTGCCTATGCCTCTCAGCTGCAGTTTGACTGGGGCAAGGTCTCGCACTCACTGGCAAGGCCGGAGGAGTATGCTGAGGCAATGCGCAAGGCCATGGCAGACGGATTTGATGCCGTTAAGGTTGATCCTGTGGGCTTCGATAAGAACGGTGTTTGGATGGGTCGGTCCAGCCGCGGCATCCTCCAACGCGACCAGATGAAGCTTGCCGTCGACCGTGTCGCCGCTATGCGCGAGGCTGGCCCGGACGTGGACATCATCATCGAGCTCCATGCGCTCACTGACGCCACTACTTCCGTGCAGCTGGGTCGAGAGCTCCAGAAGCTCGGCTGTTTTTACTATGAGGAACCCACGCAACCGCTCAACCCGGCTCTTTTCCGTGAGATTAGCGAGAAGGTGGACATCCCCATCGCGACGGGCGAGCGCGTATACACCCGCTGGGGATACAGACCCTTCTTTGAGGACCATTCCATCAACATCATTCAACCCGATCTTTGCAACGTGGGCGGTATCACGGAAGGTAAGAAGATCTGCGACCAGGCGCATGTCTACGACATTGGCGTTCAGGTTCACTGCTGCGGAGGCCCAGTCTCCGCAAGTGCGGCTTTGCAGCTTGAGGCTGTGATTCCGAACTTCGTTATCCACGAGCTTCACGCCTCCGCTCTTATCGAGGACAACATTCGTCTCTGTAAGAATGACTATGTAGCGAAAGGTGGCTACTTCGAGGTTCCGGATGCCCCGGGTATCGGCCAGGAACTGACCGACTATGCGCTCCAGAATGCGGAGATTGTGACCGTTAGATAGAAGATGAATTGATTGAGCGAATTCGGACGGGGCTTGCGGGAGGGCTGCTGCGAGCCCCGTCTCTTCGTTGTGCTATTCAGTTGCGCTCGATTGGCGGCCAGTCAATACTAATTGTGATAGATAAGTAATCTGAGGGGCTGTTCGCGGCAAGCAAAAACTTGGTGCACTAATTCTGACTTCTATTCATAAAGTTCAGGTGACAGAAGATTGGCGCTGAAAACACGTAGGGCGCAATTATTTGCGGGCAAGAAGCACGCGCAAAAAGAAGGGCCGGCTGCCATGAGCCGGTCCTTCTTGCTAATTGATGGGTCGAACGTGCTAGAACAACACGCCGAGGGCGATGAGCGCCACGCAGCAGGCGAGCACGGCGAAGTCAGCGCCGGCCATCGGGTAGCGCTTGTAGCTGCTCTCGCGCGTGCGCAAGTAGAAGCCGCGCTGCTCGGCGGCGAGCGCCGTCGCGTCGGTCTTTCCCACGGAGCTCACGAGCAGCGGGATGCACAGCGGCAGCATGAGCTGGAGCTTCTTTAGCGGGTTCTTCGTGTCGTACTCGACGCCGCGGGCGGTCTGGGCCTCCATGATGGCGTTCATCTCTTGGCTGAACACGGGCACGAAGCGCAGCGCGGTCGTGAAGGTGAAGGCGTAGCGGTACGGCACGTGGAGCACCTCGACCACGGCGTTGGCCAGGTCGTTCAGCTTGGTTACGGTGAGCATGAGGATGAGCGGCAGGGCCACGCCGAGCAGGCGAAGCGCCGCCTTGGAGCCGGTGACGAGGCCGTCGACCGTCACCCACGCGAACACGGGGTCGCCCGTGCGGATGAAGGCAGTCTGCAGCACAAGCATGATCGCGGACAGCGGCACCATGAGCTTGGCCAGGCTCACGAGGCCCGACGTCGCGCGCGCGTACGCGCCGAGCGCGAAGGTGAGGGCAAGAAGGGCGATGAGCAGGCCATAGGTGTCCGCGAGGAAGGTCGCGAGAATGATCGCGGCCGCCAGCGCGAGCTTGGTCACGGGATTGAGCCTGTGCAGCAGCGAGCTGCCGGGGATGTAGTCGATGACGCTACCCACGGCCGACCATCTCCTCCACGATGTCGACGATTGCAGAAACCTGGCTCACGCCCGCGAACACCGGGTCCACGTCGCGCGCGAGCTCCTTGGAAAGGGCGATGACCTGTGGCGGCTCGACGTAGGCGGCGGCCATGAGGTCGTCGTCGGCGAAAACCTCGTCGGCCTCGCCGCGCGCGAGGATGCGGCCGTTGGCCATGACGACGAGGCGCTCGGCGAAGTCGCTCACGACCTCCATGTCGTGGCAGACCATGATCACGGCGCAGCCGCGCTCGGCCATGTCGCGCACCGTCTCCATGACGGTCATGCACTCGCGGTAGTCGAGGCCGCTCGTGGGCTCGTCGAGGAGCACGACGTCGGGATCGAGCACGACGACGCTGGCCAAGGCGACCATCTGGCGCTGCCCGCGCGAAAGCGAGAAGGGCGACTCGTCGAGCGGCAGGCCGAAGCGCTCGGCAACGGCGGCCGCGCGGGTGCGCGCCTCGTCCTCCGCGACGCCATGGAGCGTGAGGCCGAAGGCGACCTCCTCGAGCACGGTGTCCTTGCAGATCTGGCGGTCGGGGTTCTGGAAGAGCGTCGCGCAGTGGGCGGCGATGGTGCTCGTGGGCACGTCGCGCGTGTCGAGCCCCGCGATGCGCACGGTGCCGGACGCGGGGCGCAGAAGGCCGTTGAGCAGCTTGGTCAGGGTCGTCTTTCCCGCGCCGTTCTGGCCGACGATGCCCACGAGCTCGCCCGGGAAGACGCGCATCTGCAGGTCGTCCACGGTGGCTCCGCCGTTGGGGTAGCCGAAGTTCACGTGGTCGAGCTCGACCACGGGCTTGGCGTCGACGGCGCGCGGCCGCGACGCCGGCAGGTGTCGGGAGCCGGCGGCGGCCGCGGCCGCGGCCGCGGCAGGCGCCTGGCCCTTCTTGCCGCTTTGCCCGACGAGGCTGGCGACGAGCTGCTTGGCCTCGGGGACGTTGAGGCACGGGCGGCCGCCGGCGGCGATCACGCCGTGCTTGAGCAGGCTGTTTGCCATTCTTGCCACGCGAGGGCTGTCGACGCCCATCTCGCGCAGCTCGTGGGCGTGTGCGAACACCTCGTGCGGCTCGCCGTCGAAGGCCAGGCGCCCGTCGCTCATCACGAGGACGCGCCCGCAGTACTTGCACAGGAGCGCGACCTTCTGCTCGATCACGACGACGGTGATGCCAGCGAGCTCGTTGACCTTGTGCAGCGTCTCGAAAACGAGCGTGGAGCTCGCCGGGTCGAGCGCCGCGGTGGGCTCGTCGAGCACGAGTACGCGCGGGGCGAGCGCGAGGATGGCCGCGATGGCCACCTTCTGCTTCTGGCCGCCCGAGAGCGTGGCGATCTCACGGTCGCGCAGTTCCTCGATGCCCACGGTGGAGAGCGTCTGGCTGATGCGCTCCTCGATCTGGTCGTGCGGCACGCCGAAGTTCTCGAGGCCAAAGAGCATCTCGTCCTCGACGACGGATGCCACCATCTGCGTGTCGATGTCCTGCAGGACGCTGCCGACCACGCGGCTGATGTCGGTGAGAGTGACCTCGCAGGTGTCCTGGCCGTCCACGAGGGTCGCGCCAAAGAGCTGGCCCGCGAAGTGGTGGGGGATGGCGCCGCTCATGACGGCGGCGAGCGTCGACTTGCCGGCGCCCGACGGGCCGATGACGCCCACGAACTCGCCCTCGCGCACGGCGAGGTCGATGTGGTCCAAGGCGCGCTCGGTGCCCTGGCCGTACGCGAAGGAGACGTCCTTCAGCTCGATGATTGTTTTTTCGCTGCTCACGCGGAGCCTTTCTCTATGTGCAAAAAGAAGCGCCGACCCGTGGGCCGGCGCGTTACATGGTACCAAGAACCTACTTGTTGAGGACCTTCTCCAGCGGGAAGAAGAGCGCCTGCACGACGATGGCGTTGAAGACGGCGGTACCCAGGACCAGCGGGACCTTGACGACGACGGTGGGCAGGGCCGCGCCCATGATCAGCGTGCCGCAGACGGCGAACAGGGCGCCCGAGACGAGCGTGGTCAGGAAGGCCGCGACGAGCGGGGTGGCGTTCTTGCCGCCGACGTTGATGTTGGCCTTGATGAGGGTGGCCATGACGAGCGCGCCGGCGAGCTCGGTCGCGAAGTTGAGGCCGGGGATCGAGGTGGTGAGCTGGATCACGCAGGCGGAGATGACGCCGAAGACGGCCGCCTGGACAAGGCCGGCGTCGGTGAGCAGGATGGCCAGCGCGTAGGCGGCGATGATGAACTGCGGCTTGATGCCGACGATGGCCAGCGCGTTGCCGAGGGTCATGTTGAGGATGAAGCCGGCCGCCAGGAGGATGGCAAGAAGAACGAGGGACTTGACGTCGAGGATGCCGCCCTGCTTGGCGGTGGCGGTGACGGTGCGGGCCTGCTGAGACATGGTGGGTTCCTTTCGAGGAAGAAGCGCGCGCTCGGCGCGAGATTTTTGCGAGTTGTCGTGGGCAGGGTCGTCGAAGGGGCAGGTGCGGTGCGGGCGCGTTGCTCGGGGCAGGCCTTAGAGCTTCAGGGCTTTCTTGATGGGGAGGTGCAGCGCGGCGACGATGATCGCGTTGGCGACGCCGGTGGCGGCGACCACGGGGGCCATGACGCCCACGAAGGCGGGGTTCTTCATGATCAGGAACGAGAAGATCACGGCGTAGATGATGCCGGAGATGAAGGTGACGATGAAGGTACCGACGAGCGGGAGCAGGCCCTTGGCCTTGGAGTCGGAAAGCGCGGAGACGAGGAGGGCCATGACGACGGCGGCGATGGGCTCGGCGATGAGGTCGGGGCCCTTGACGGAGGCGGTGATCTGGATCACCACGCCGGCGAGCAGGCCGATGACGGCGGCTTGGCCGATGTTGGGCTTAATGATGAGTATCTCGAGACAGAAGGCTGCGATGATGAACTCGGGCGAAAGAAAGCCGCCGGTGAGGCCGCTGAAGAACTTCGAGACGGTCAGGTTGAGGACGAAGCCGGCGGCCAAAAGAATCGCGTAGAGGGTGAGCGCCTTGAGGTCGAGCTTGCCGTGGTCGACGGCGGCAACGGTGCGGGCCTGCTGGGCGTTGGCGGTGCTGGTGTTCTGCTGGGACATGGTGTTTCTCCTTTGCTTGGTGGCGTGTGCCTGGGATTTTGCGAACAAAAAAAAGGCCCCCGGTCAAACCGGGAGCCCTTCCATTCGCGTAATTATGGCGCGACAAGACTCACGATCGACCGACCGAGTTCGAGTTGCACCACCACCAGTTGTTGTTCATGAAGTTGGACATCTGGGCGCTCCTCTCTGCGGTCGTCGTTGTCTCTTGCGCTTGGCGCACACTTTACTCCGCTGCATCGCCGCCGCGCAACCCTTTTTTCGTTAACGCTTTGTGAACTGGTGTCAGCGGATTGGAACCAGTCGGCGGCGGCGGATTTTTAGGCAAACATTTCCTCGGGCGTTACGAGGCGAACGTCGTCCCGGCCCCGCGCCGTCTCAACGCAGCTCTTCGTAAAGCCCGATTTGGAGAAGAGAAGGAAGGAGCGGGGCGAGCCGCTGAGCAGGGAGCTTCTTTCCAACAGCTTGTCGAGCACGTCGACGTCGACGGGGCGGCCTTTCCACTTGCACTCCCCGAAGACGAGCTCACCGTCGGATCCCTCCAGGACGATGTCGATCTCCTCTTGACTCCGCGTTCGGGGATCGGTGCCCCACCATGAGCCGATTCCCCTGGGAAGAAGATCGAGCCTCCCTTCGGTAGCTTCTTTCATGAGCCATTGGCGACATACCGTTTCGAAGGCTGGACCGACGAATGTCGGGAAGTCGTCGGGCATGATTCGTTTGGCGACCGCTGCCCCCATCCCAGCCTCGATGGTGCCGGCGTAGCGGGGCACAAAGCGGAACCAGAATCGGAATAGGTTGTCGCTGATGCGGTACACGACCTGCTTTTTGTTGCCCAGTACCATCGGCATGCACCGCTCGATGATTTTCAGCTCTATGAGCGACTCAAGATAGCGGCTGACGGCGGAGCTGGGGATGCTTGTTGCGTCGGAGATCTCGGAGGGGCGCACGCGACCGTTTGCGATCGCGGCGATTATCGAGTTATAGGCAGCCGGGCTGCGCGTTTCTTGATGCAAATAAGCCCTCGGCTCCTCATAGAGAATCGAATCCTGGCGAAAGACCTTCTGGGCAATATTCCATTCGGTCGACTTCGAACCGTCGAGCTGGCTGAGGTATAAGGGAACGCCGCCCGCGATCGAGTACAGCTCGATTACCCTTTGTGGGGATGCCTCGGGCAGCATTTTCGCGGCGTCAAAAGCCGTGAATGGGTCGATGCGCAACTGTGCGGTTCGACGGCCGTACAGCGGGCTTTGCCTTCCGAGAACTTGGTGTTCCATGAAGCTCAGCGAGGAGCCGCAGAGGACTAGCAACAACTTGCTAGAAGCTTGGTTGTTGTCGATGAGCGTTTGGAGTGCGGAAGAGGCGCTGGTATCGCTTTTCGCAAGGTACGGGTATTCGTCGATGACAAAAATCAGGCGCTTGCTTGCGGCACGACGAAAGACTTCCTCGAATGCCTGGTAAAGAGACTGGTATACGGGAAACCCCTCGGGGAGGAGAGAGCCCTGCTCTTTTGAGATCTCCCTGCTCAAGAGCACCAAGTTCTCCGCAATTGTTGCTTCTTGCGCCGTGAAAAAGACGACGTTCTCCTTGCCTTCGGTGAAGCGCCGAAGAAGACTCGTTTTGCCCACGCGCCGGCGGCCGTAGACCACTGGGAACTGGAACGTGTCCGATGCGTAGAGCTCTTCGAGGGCTTCGAGCTCGTTATCGCGTCCAACGAACATGCCGTCTCCTGACTTCGCGATGCTGCTTTATAAGTTGCTAACACGTATGTTACTAACATATAAGATAGTAACATACAAAACAGCATCCCAGCTCAGCTAGCGTGTGACGTAGATCTCGAAGGAGTTGCTGGCGCCGCGATACCTTGCGATGGAGTACTCGACGGCGCGCCCCTGGGCGTCGTAGCCGATGGTGTGGAAGAGGATCAGGGGGTCGCCGTCCTCAACGTCAAGAAGGGCCACGGTCGCGCCCTCCGCCTTGACGGCCTCGAAGCGGCGTCGGGCGTTGGCCACCGGCTCGCCGCACTCCTCCATCGCGGCGTAGAGGCTCTTGTTGTTGAAGTCGAACTTATCGAGGCCGGGGTAGAGCGCGCACGGGATGTAGCTCTCGACAAAGACATTAGGGAGGTCGTCGACGTAGCGGAGACGGACGAGCTTAAAGACCTTCTCCTTGGCCTTGAGCCCAAGGCGGCCGGCGACCTCCTGGCTTGCCAGCTCGGAGCGGAAAAGAATCACGTTTGTCTTGGGCAGGCGGCCTTCCAGGCGCATGGCGTCCTCGAAGCTGCGGACGCTCATGGTAAAGGACTGCTCGACCTTCGGCTTGGTGACGATGGTGCCCCTGCGGCGGCGCTTCTCGACATAGCCGTCCGCGGCAAGGATCTGGAGCGCCTGGCGGACGGTCGCGCGGCTCACGCCGTAGGACTCGGCGAGCTCGAGCTCGGAGGGGATCGTCTCGCCGATCGGGTACGTGCCGTTCTTTATCTTGTCGAGAATATCTTCTTTGATGTTGTCGTAGAGGTTCATGGTGCCTGCCGTTCAGGGTGAGGATGCGGTCTCTTATTGTACTTGCCGAGGCCGCGATGAGCTTTGGGAAGGCTGCGGGCGGGGCCACCGTGAAAGCGGTCCCGCCCGCGAAGGAACGTCTATTTGCCGCAGGCGCGGATTAGAACACGCCGATGAGGCACAGCAGCGTGACCGCCACGGTGAGGATCACGATGACCTTGGTGGGGCTGTACTGCTTCTTGCCGAGCATCCACCAGGTCAGAAGGACCGCCGCCAGGGGAAGGATCCCGGGGAACACGCCGTCGAGCGTCGTCTGGAGCGGCTGCCACTCGCCGCCGAGCGGGATGTTGATCGCGGTGGTCAGGGCGATGTTGCCTGCCGAGAGCGCGCCGATGACCATGACGCCCAGGATGTTGAACGCGTCGGTGATGCGTCTCGCGTTCTCGCCGACGATCACGTCGATGGCGCCCACGCCGAGCTTGTAGCCGGTGTGGTAGCTGATGTAGGAGATCGCGGTGCCGGCAATGGCGTAGGCGATCATATAGAACAGGGGGCCGATGACGCTGCCGCCGGAGGCGAGGCTCATTCCGATCGAGAGCAGGATCGGGACGATGATGCCCTGGATGATGGAGTCGCCGATGCCGGCGAGCGGGCCCATGAGCGTGGCCTTGATGTTGTTGGGCATCTCCTCGGAGACGCCGCCGCCGTTGGCGATGTTCTCCTCCAGGGAGGTGACGATGCCGTTGATGATCTGGCCGGTCTGGGGCTCGGTGTTGAAGAAGACCGAGTGGCGGACCAGCAGGCGGCGCTTGGCCTCGGGGTCGTCCTTGTAGTACTTATTGGCAAAGGGAATGTAGGCCCAAGCGTAGGCATGGCCCTGGAGCTTCTCGTAGCTCATCGAGGCGAGGTGGGTGAAGCCCCAGCGCAGCCAGATCTGGTTGAGCTCTTTTTTGCTGAGGTGCCCCTGCTCGTTTGCGTCGGTCTCGGGGTTGGCAGTGATCTGCTTATCCATGGTTAGTCTCCGTTCTTCCTCTTAAAACAGGTCGTTGTCTTCGTAGACCGCGTTGGCGGGGCTGGCGGCCTCGGCCGCAGTCGCGGCGGAGGTTGACTTGCCGTTGGAGAGGAACACGAGGTACGCGACGAGCGCGGCGATAAAGACGATCGCGATCATGGACAGGCCGGCGAAGGAAAGAAGGACGAAGCCGGCGAGGAAGAAGATCAGCTGGAGCTTGTCCTTGATGACGATGTTCATCAGCATGCCGATGCCGAGGGCGGGAAGGACTCCGCCGAGGACCGAGATGATGTGCGTGACGATCTCGGGGACGCTGCTCAGGAGCGTGTCGACGACGCCCTGGCCAAAGAAGACGACGAGGAACACGGGGACCGCGCGGATAAAGAAGGTGCAGATCTGGGGATAGACGATGTGCCACAGGGTGATGCCGTGGTCGTCGTTGTTCTCGGCGGCCTTCTGGGCGCCGTTGTTGAAGAACGAGTAGAGGGCCATGCGGGTGTTGTAGAAGATCAGGCCGAGCGTCTGGCCCATGAGGACCGAGAGGGTGACGGCGATGGCGGGGTCCTTGGTGGTTGCCAGGGCCAGGCCGATGCCGCCGTAGGACGCATAGGTGATCTCGGAGTTGGTGGCGCCGCCCGTGGAGAGGTTGGCGATAAAGACCGCCTGGACCGCGACGCCGCACAGGACGCCGGCGGTCACGTCGCCGAAGACGAGGCCGCACAGGAGGCCTGCCACGAGCGGGCGGCCCATGATGTAGTAACCGCCGGTCATGCCCATGAGGCAGCAGCTCTCGATGGCGCCCAGGTAGCAGAACACGCCGCACATGATGGCCGGGAAAAGCAGTGAGAGGTTCATATCCGTTCCTTTCTTTGTGACGTGGCGGAGCCCTAGAGCGCCAGGTACTTCGCCCTCATGTCGTGCCAGGTGCGGATGTTGTCATCCGGGAGGAGCTGGAACTGGAGGTCGACGCCCGCAGACTCGAGCGAATCGAGCGCGGCGAGGTCCTCGTCGTTAAGAAGCACGGTCCTGCCGAGGTCCTTGGTGCCGGGGCGGGTCGCATTCATGTTTCCGAGGTTGAGGGTCGCTCCGAAGTCGGCGCCCGCGCGCTTGAGCTCGTCGAAGGCCTTGACCGAGTCGGAGATGACGAAGAACTTCTTTGCGGAGGCGTTGGCCTTGGCGAGGGCCTCGACGCCCTGGGCAACCGTGTAGATCCCGAGCTTGTACTTGCCCGCGGCGGCCTTGAGGACCTTGCACCTGAGTTCGTCGGCGGCGACCTTATCGCTGATTACGAGGATCGCATCGGCGGGTTTCACCGCCATCCACCTGGTGGTCGTTTGGCCGTGAATAACACGGTCGTCGACTCTGGCTAGAACAATCGACATACCTGCTCCTTTCTCTGCGCTTCGTTGAGGCACTGAATTCGCATGCGGTTCTGCTTGCTTGGGGCTGCCGGGGGCGTCCTTCTTGTCCGGCTCTGCGCTTGCCGCGACGACGCCGGCGGTCCCCGCCTGAACCGCGATCGAGACGATCTCGTCGAGGTCGTCGGTGTCCGGGGCGGCCATTCCAGCTTCAATCAGCATGGGGAAGTTGACGCCTGCGACGACCCTGAGGTTCTCCGGGTCTGCGAGATACAGCGCGAAGGACTCGTTAAAGGGGGTTCCGCCGTATAGGTCAGTCAAAATAAGAGTCTTGGCCGTACCTTTGCTCTTCTCGACCTCGGCGACGAGGCGCCTGCGGAAGTCGTCGATCCCCGTGTCGTTCAAACTAACGGTTGTAATGGGGATTTCGCTGGAAGCGAGCATGTGGAAGGCGTCTGCGAGCCCTTCGCAGAGCGTTCCGTGTGAGGCAAGTATCAGGTTCATTGGGTGCTCCTTTCGACGAATTCATTGTATTAGAGCAGACATAAACGTCAATCAAAGAAACATATGAAGACGCTGAGCGGTATTAAAACAGCCCTAAACGGATATTTTGGCGGTTCTATAGCAATAGGACCGTACATATGCTAGATTGCAGTTGTCCTGAATCCACCGAAAGGAGCCAGCAATGAAGTCCTACACCCTCGATGATCTTGCTCGCCTGGTCGACCACACGAACCTTCACCCCGACGCCACCCGAGCCGACATGGAGAAGCTCTGTGACGAGGCCAAGCGCTACCACTTCAAGATGGTCGCCATCAACTCCGTCCAGTCCAAGCTCTGCTCCGAGCTGCTCGCGGGCACCGATATCGACACGGGCGCCGCGATCGGCTTCCCTCTGGGTCAGACCACCATCGCCACCAAGGTCTTCGAGACCAAGGACGCCCTGGCCAACGGCGCGAACGAGATCGATTACGTCGTCAACCTCACCGAGGTTAAGGCCGGCAACTGGGATTACATCCGCGACGAGATGGCACAGATCGTCGAGGTGTGCCGCGAGGCCGGCGTTCCCTCCAAGGTCATCTTCGAGAACTGCCTGCTCACCGAGGATGAGAAGCTCGGCCTTTGCAAGGTCGCCAGCGAGGTGCTGCCCGACTTCGTCAAGACCTCGACGGGCTTCTCTACCGGCGGCGCCACCGTCGAGGACGTGAAGCTCATGCGCGAGCACGTCGATTCCCGCGTTAAGGTCAAGGCTGCGGGCGGCATCCGCACCGCCGACGACTTCCTCGACATGGTCCGTGCCGGCGCCGAGCGCATCGGCTGCAGCGCGGGAATCCCCATCATCGAGGAGATCGGCCGTCGCATGGCCGCTGCCGGCGTGGACACCCTCGAGCTCTAGGAGGCCAATGTGGGACCGCTTCTGCTTAAACCGAACCTGATCTCGCCCGTTTGGTCCGGAGACGCGATCAACCGCCTGCGGGGAATTGACGGCGACATGGTGTTCGGCGAGTCGTTCGACGTCTCGGTCCACGAGGGGCTCGTGAACGACGTCGAGGGCGGGCCGTATGACGGCACGCCGCTGGACGTCCTTCTTGCCGAGCACAGGTCGGAGATCATGGGCGACCTCGAGGGGGACGGCATCGTCCAGATCATCACCATGAGCGCGGGGCAGAACCTGTCGGTGCAGGTACACCCCGATGAAGCGTATGCCCAGGCCCACGAGAACGACCACGAGAAGACCGAGTCCTGGTACATCGTGGAGGCCAAACCCGGCGCGACGATTATCTGCGGCTCGACTACCGACGACGTGTCGGCCCTGCGCGCGGCCGCGGCCGACGACACTATCGGCGAGAAGTACGGCCGCCGCGTCCCGGTGTCCGAGGGCGACTTCGTGTGCGTGCCGGCGGGAACGCTGCACGCCCTGGGCGCGGGCGTGCTCGCCCTTGAGGTCGGCAGCTTCGGCTTTTGCACCTACCGTATCTGCGACTGGGGCCGCGGCCGCGAGCTCCATGTCGAGAAGGGCTTCGATGTCCTGCGGACGCAGAGCCGGCCCGATCCCGTTCACCTCGGCGCGTACGACCCCGCCGGCCCGGCGAGCGTGCGCCGCGGCGTGACCCACCGCCTCTTCGTCGCCGACGTCGCCGACGTGCGGGGGAGCTGGGAACAGGAGCTCGGCGGGCGGTATCATGTGGTGTCGTGCGTGGGCGGGACCGCCCGGCTGCGAAGCGCCGAGGGTACGGTAGAGCTTCCCTGCACCCGGTCGGCGCTGGTCCCCGCGAGCGCCGGCAGCTATGTTGTCGAGGGGGATTGCCGTGTGATCCGTTCGTACGCCACGCGCCCCGGCGAGGAGGAGTAACCATGAAGAAGGTCCTGGTCACGGGAGCGCACGGGTATCTTGCCAGCCTTGCGCGGCTGTACAACGCGGGGCGCATGGAGTTTGCCTGCGTGTCCCACACCGATGTGGACTTTTCGCACCCCGATGAGGTCGAGAAGTACTTCGAGGCTGCGGATTTCGACGTCTGCCTGCACATGGCGGCCGACGCCACGACGGCCCACTGCGAGGAGCAGCCCGAGCTCACGCATCGTGTGAACACAGAGTCGGCCATCGCCATCGCCAAGGTGTGCCGCGAGCGCGCAAAGCGCATGGTGTTCATCTCCACCGAGCAGTGCTTCAACGCGGCCCCGGGCAAGGCGCCCTTCTCTGAGGACGACGAGCAGGCGTCCGTCAGCGCCTACGGCGAGCAAAAAATGGAGGCCGACGCCTGGATCCGCGAGAACCTTAGCGACTACCTCATCCTGCGCTTCAGCTGGATGTTCGGGCTGTCCATGCCCGGCGTCAAGGCGTCGCCGAACATCCTCGGCAACGTCCTTGCCGCCGTCAGGGGCAATAAGCCCACGGCGTTTCGCGTCCATGAGCTGCGCAACATGACCTACGCGCAGCGCTTTGCCGAGCAGCTCCCGCAGATCCTCGAGCTGCCGAGCGGCGCGTACCACTTCGCGAGCCAGAACGGCCGCTCGACCTACGAGACGGCGCGGCTGGTGGCGTCGCGCCTCGGATGCTCGGAGTCCGAGGTCGACCGCCTTATCCTTCCCGACCAGAAGACCTATGCCGAGCGCCCGCGCGACTTCCGCCTGGCCTCGGACAAGATCCAGGCCGCCGGCATCGAGCTCGGCACCTTCGAGGAGGACCTCGACCGCTGCCTTGCCGACTTCGGCTGGTAGGCCGCCTGTCAATTCAGCCTGTCTGGTTTGGCAATCATTTTTGCCTGTCTGGAATGGGCGCCTCCCCGCCCTGCCCGCCCGCAATCGGCAATCGCCGACTGCGGGCGGGCGCGTTTATCTCCATAAACTTAACGCTTACGAAGTGCTCTCGGCTTTGGTTAGAATGGCCCGGCAGCGCTGGCTCCGGGACGTGCGCTTCTTTGGGCGAGGCTCGTCCCGTCGAGTCAGGACTACGATTCGTGAGGAGTTTCTTTATGCCCAAAAACAAGCGAGAAAGCCTGCTGTTCACCTTCATCATGTGCTTCTTGATGGTGTTTTGGATGAGCATCTACAACGTCGCGCGCACACGCGGCGGCCTTTCGGCCGAGGTGGTCGTCGACGCGTGGATCGGCTTCGCGCCCGCATACGTCTTTGCCATGCTGTGCGACTGGTTCGTCGCGAGCCCGCTTGCCAAGGGTTTCGCGTTCAAGCACCTCGTGACGCCCGGCAAGTCGAGCCCGCGTGCCATGACGCTCGCGGTCTCTACCTGCATGGTCTTCCCCATGGTCATCATCATGAGCCTCTACGGCGCCTTCGAGGGAGCGCTCCACGCGGGCACGCTTGCCGTCGTTCCCGCGGCATGGCTTACCAACATCCCATGGAACTTCATCATGGCGCTGCCGTGGAACCTGCTCATTGCCGGGCCGCTTGCGCGCTTCGTGTTCCGCCGTGCATTTCCGGAGGGCACCGTCCTTGCTGAGCCGCAGGTGGGCTAGGCTTTTCGAGCCAGCCGGGCAAAAAACGCTGCCAAATCAGACAGGCTGAAAAACCGCCGAATCAGACAGGCTGATTTGGCAGTTTTTTTGCAGGCTTAATTCGGGTAGCCGGTTGCGCTAGAGTAGAGCGGCTGTTTACAAAGAAGGGCGCCGCAGATCGGGCCCGAAGTTAGGATTCTTATTTCATGACCCAAAGCAATACCCCCGGCGCCGCCGAGCGCGTCGCCTTCAGCGATCTCGGGCTTTCCGAGGCCGTTCTCGCTGCTGTGAAGAAACTCGGCTACACCGAGCCTACCTCCGTCCAGGCTCAGGCCATCCCGTATGCCCTCGAGGGCCGAGATCTTCTTGCCGCCGCCCAGACCGGCACCGGCAAGACCGCCGCGTTCCTGCTCCCCTCGATGAGCCGCCTGCCGCATGCCGAGCGCGGCCACGGCCCGCTCATGCTCATCGTGACCCCAACCCGAGAGCTCGCCCAGCAGATCGAGGACGTCTGCACCTCGATCGCGCGCAGCACCCGCCACAAGTGCACCACGGTGGTCGGTGGCGTGGGCATGGAGCCTCAGAAGGCCGCGCTCCGCCGCGGGTCCGACATCCTCGTGGCCACGCCCGGCCGCCTCGTCGATCTCATCAACCAGGGGGATGCGCGCTTGGGCGAGGTCGAGGTGCTCGTGCTCGACGAGGCCGACCGCATGCTCGACATGGGCTTCTTGCCCGATATGCGCAGGATCGTCAATCAGACTCCCGCCACGCGCCAGACCTTGCTCTTCTCGGCGACGCTCGACGAGGAGGCCGTGGGTGGGATTCGCGACCTCGTGAGCGACCCCGCCGTGGTCGAGATCGCGCGCAAGGGTACCGTCGCCCAGACCATTGACCAGTATGTCCAGCCCGTCTCGCTCGAGGCCAAAAACGCGCTGCTCGCGAGCGTGCTCAAGGCCGAGGGCACCGAGCGCGTGATCGTTTTCTGCCGCACGAAGCACCGCGTCGACGCGTGCTGCCGCCGCCTGCGCAAGGCCGGGATCTCGTGCGCGCCCATCCACGGCGACCGCAAGCAGAACCAGCGCGAGCGCGCGCTCGAGTCGTTCCGCGCGGGCAAGACCGACGTCCTCGTGGCCACTGACGTGCTCGCTCGCGGCATCGACGTCTCCGAGGTCCGCTACGTCGTGAACTTCGACGTGCCCGTGGACCCGGAGGACTACATCCACCGCATCGGCCGCACGGGCCGCGCGGGCGAGGCCGGCTGGGCGCTCACCTTCGTGACCGAGAACGACGTCGACGACCTGCTTGGCATTGAGCGCCTGATGGGCATGGCGGTGCCTGTCTATGAGTCGCGCGTGGCGCTTGATCTGGGAGAGAGCCCGGTCGCGCTCGATCCCGACCGCGATCCGGCGGCTTTCCGTCCCGCGGGCAAGCGCCGCGCAAAGAAGAGCGGCGCGAAGTCTGCGGCGTCAAAGGGCAAGAAGGACGTCGAGGCGACGAGGCCTGGGGAGAAGGACATGCCGGCGGCGAAGCCCGCCAAGCCCCGCAAGACCGCGAAGCCCGCAGACTTGAAGTCCGCCAAGCCCGCGAAGAAGCCCACCGCGGCCGCCGGTGATGCTAAGCCCCGCAAGCGCAAGGCCCAAAAGTCCTCGCGTCGCGACGACGCCCCGAAGCCCGCTGCCCGCAAGGGCGGCAAGCCCCGACGTCGCGTGGGCGACCATGCAGGCCGAAACCTCGGCGTCCACTAGTCAAACGCCTTCGCTAATCCGGTCCCGCCACCTGCAATTGTGTGTAAATGGCGTGTTTGTTGACTTATCAACAAACACGCCATTATTGTTATTACGTCAGATAACGTGCGCCGCCGTCGGCGTCGAGAGGAGGCACTGTGGTCGAGGATCGCTTCGAGGGGTTCGTTGGGCTGGTTACCGCGATCGAGAAGGAGATCTCGCGCATCAAGACCGCCGAGCTCGCTCGCTTCGGGCTGCGCGCCGGCGACCTCATGTGCATCTATAACCTCGACAAGCATCCCGAGGGCCTCACGTCCGCCGAGCTCGCCCGCCTCGCGGGCGTGGACCGCGCCGCCGTGTCGCGCGTGGTCGCGCGCCTTTCGGCCGACGGCTTCATCGAGGTGGGGGAGGCCGCCGACGGCTCGGTCGGCGCCCGCTATCGCGCCCCCGTGAAGCTTACCGAGAAGGGCAAGGCCGCGATGGTCGAGGTGGACCAGATCATCGGCCGTATCGTCGACGAGGCGGGCGGCGGGCTCACGGCCTCCAGGCGTCAGGCTATGTACGCCTCGATGGAGTCCGTGCTCGAGCGTCTCAAGGAGATCTCGCGCTAGATTCTGCGGCGGCACCGACGCCCGCTTGAAATAGCAAACCAAAACCACTCAGCCAATGCGGGGCAGCCGCCCCGGAAGGGACCTCTTATGTCTGTTCGCATTATCACCGACTCCGGGAGCGACATCCTGCCCGGCGAGCACGAGGGTCTCGTCGTCTTGCCGCTCTCCATCATGTTCGGCACGACGACCTATGCCGATGGCGTGGACCTTTCCCACGATCGCTTCTACGAGCTGCTCGTGGAGGAGGACGATCTGCCAAAGACCGGCCAGGTCAACCCCTACGCCTTCAGCCAGGCTTTCGAGGAGGCTTATGCGGCGGGCGACGAGGTCGTGTGCATCACGCTCTCGTCCAAGCTCTCGGGAACCTATCAGTCGGCTCTCACAGCGGCGTCCGAGGCCAAGGTCGTCGTGCGCGTGGTCGACAGCCTGAACGTTTGCGTGGGCGAGCGGGTCCTCGTGGAGTACGCGCTGCGCCTGGCGGCGGCCGGAAAGCCTGCGGCAGAGATCGCCGAGGAGCTCGAGCGCGTGCGCGGCAACGTTTGCGTCGTGGGCCTTCTTGACACCCTCGAGTACCTCAAGCGAGGCGGCCGCATCAGCGCCGCGGCGGCTGGCGTGGGCGCGCTTCTTTCCATCAAGCCCGTGATCAGCATCGACGACGGCGAGGTCAAGGTGCTCGGCAAGGCCCGCGGCTCCAAGAACGGCCGCAACCTCCTGTCCGAGCAGGTCGAGAAGGCCGGCGGCATCGACTTCTCGATGCCCGTGGCGCTCGGCTATGCGGGTCTCTCGGACAAGCTGCTGCGCAAGTACATCGCGGACTCGAAGGCCATCTGGGAGCCCGGCTTCCCCGACGGCGAGCTGCCCGTCCACACCGTCGGCGCCACCATCGGCACCCATGTGGGGCCCGGCGCCATCGCGCTGGCGTTCTTCACGGCATAGGCTGGGCGCGGGACATACTCTGCAAAGAAGAAAAAGCCGCAGGTCGATGGCCTGCGGCTTTTGCCGTTGGTGACTTCGGCGCTCGTTTGGAGAGCAGGGGTCACTGCTTGTGGTACTCGGGCTCGAAGCGGCGCGCGTAGAGGGCAAGAAGCGCCACGGCGCAGGCGGCGATGGGCGCGCCGGCGAGGGCGGGCGCGTTGTAGGCGGCTCCCGTGTTCAGCACCGCCTGGCCGATCTGGGCGCCGATGGCGTTGCCGCCGTTGAAGGCCACCTGGACGCACGCGCCGGCGATCATCTCGCCGCCGCCGACGCCGACCTCGACCATGGCGAGCTGCTGCGGGCTCGAGGGGAAGAAGAGCCCCACGCAGCACAGGAACATCAGCGCCGCCGAGGTCAGGGGGCTTCCCGAGATCGCGAAGATGAGCAGCATGGACACACAGCTGATGCCCTGGCCGATGGCCGCGGCGCGTCCCGGGGAAAGCCGGTCGCCGCAGCGGCCGCCGAGCTGGGAGCCCACGATCATGCCGAATCCCGCGAGCACGAGGAGCGCCGGCAGCGCCGCCGCGCTCCAGCCGCCGACGTCCTGCAGCCAAGGCGACACATAGCTCCACCAGCAGAAGATTCCCGAGTTGCCCAGCATGACGGCGCCGAGTACGACCCACGGGCCGGGGCGCCCCAGGAACTTGAACTGCCCCGCGAGCCCCGCGTCCTTAACGGCGGGGATGTTGGGCACGAGCCTCCAGATGAGCGCGAACGACATGAGGGCCCAGACGGCGACAAAGACGAACGCCGCGCGCCAGTTCACGAGGTTGGCGAGCAGGGTGCCGAAGGGCACGCCGAGGGTGTTGGCGAGGGTCTGGCCGAGGACCATGACGGCGACGGCCTGGCTCTCGCGGCCCTTCTCGGCCATGGCCTTGGCGACGATGGTGGCCGTGCCGAAGAACGCGCCGTGCGGCATGCCCGAGATGAAGCGCGCGACGGTGAGCGTGGTCGCGTTAGGCGCGGCCGCCGCCATCGCGTTGCCGGCGCAGCACAGCAGCATAAAGGCCATGAGCAGGCGTTTGGGCTCGACGCTGTGGCCGAACACGAGGATGAGCGTGCCGAAGCACACCCCGATGGCGTAGGCGGTGATGAACACGCCGGCGTCCGGCACCGTCACGCCGACGCCCGCGGCGATGTTCGTGATGATGCCCATGAGCAGAAACTCGGCAAAACCCAAGGCGAACGCGCCGGCAGCGAGCGCGAGCAGGCCCTTCTTCATAGGTGGAACCCCCAAGACCAAAAACGGACAAACGCGTGAGAGTATAGGGGACCGCCGGCAACCGCCGGGCGCCGGTTATCGATTAGCAACCGAAACCGGTGCAAAAACAGTCTCCGGGCAGGTTCTGCGTCGGTTTCGGTTGCTAATTACCGTCGGGGAACACCGCGTGGATGACGAGTGAGATGAGCTGGTGGATGGGCATCGGGTCGTCGGCCGCGAGCCAAGCGCGCACCGCTGCCAGAAGCCCCGTGAGGTAGAACTCCGAAAGGATGGCGCGCTCCTGCGGCCTCAGCCCTTCGGCAGGCAGTACGAAGCGGTCCACGAGCGGGCGGATCGTCTCTTTGAAGCGCTCGACGAAGGCCGGGTCGCCGTTTTTGCCAAGAAGCACCGAGGTGTAGGTCCTGTATTCGCGCGCCATGCATAGAATCGGCCCCATGTGCTGCGAGAAGTCCAGCGTGTCCCCCCGCAAAAGGCGCCCCTCCACAAGCGACCTCAGCCCCTCGAGGACCAGGTCCTCGACCTCCGCCAGGACCTCGTAGACGTCGTGGTAGTAAAGGTAGAACGTCGCGCGGTTGTACCCGGCGCGCTCGCAGATCTCGCGCACCGGGATGCGCTCGATGGGCCGCTCGGCGTAGAGGGACCAGAACGCCTGGCGCAGGTTCGCCCGGGTCTGCTCGGTGATCTGCGGCTGCTTTTTCATGGCGGTTCCCTCCCGGCGGCGCGCTGCTCGACAATTGTCGCCCGCGTGTCGAGAAGTGCCGCGGGCAGCGCCTTGAGCCCACTATACTTCGACCATACGACACGGTGTCGAGCAATCTGCGCGGCCCGCCGCGCTGAACGGAGCGGTCATGGCATACATAGAGTTCGGCGACGTCGTCCGAAGCTACGGCGAGGGCTCGGCGCAGATCAACGCCCTGGACGGGGCTTCTTTTGAGGTCGAGAAGGGCGAGCTCGCGGTCATCCTCGGCCAGTCCGGCGCCGGCAAGACCACCGCGCTCAACATCCTCGGCGGAATGGACCGCGCCACCTCGGGCCGCGTCGTGGTCGGCGGCCGCGACATCAGCGACGCCTCGGAGGCCGAGCTCGTCGACTTCCGCCGCGGCGACGTGGGCTTCGTCTTCCAGTTCTACAACCTCGTCCCCAACCTGACGGCGCTCGAGAACGTCGAGCTCGCGGCCCAGATCTGCCCCGACTCGCTCGACGCGGAGGAGACCTTGGGCAAGGTCGGCCTGGCGGACCGCCTCGAGAACTTCCCGGCGCAGCTCTCCGGCGGCGAGCAGCAGCGCGTCTCCATCGCCCGCGCTCTGGCAAAGAACCCCAAGCTCCTGCTGTGCGACGAGCCCACCGGCGCGCTCGACTACCAGACCGGCAAGCAGATCCTGCAGCTTCTGCAGGACACCTGCCGCCGCGACGGCATCACCGTCGTCATCGTCACGCACAACGCCGCGCTCGCCGACATGGCAGATCGCCTCATCCGCTTCAAGAGCGGCCGCGTGACGCAGATGACCACCAACGAAAACCCGCTGCCCATCTCGCAAATCGAGTGGTAGCTCGTGGCTAGAAACGCCGGCATTCTTCGCGGGGCCTTCGGCCTGGGCGTCCTTCGCACCATGCGGGGGAGCCTCAAGCGCTTCGTGGCCCTCGCGACCATCTGTGCCCTCGGCGTGACCATGATCTGCGGCCTCAAGGTGGCCTGCATCGACCTGCGCGCCTCGGCGGACCGGTTCTTCGACGAGCAGGATCTCTTTGACCTGCGCGTCCAGTCCACGCTTGGCATCACCGACGACGACGTGGCCGCGCTCGCCGCGCTCGAAGGCGTGGAGACCGCGGAGGGCGGCTGGGTCGAGACCTGTTACACGGCCGTCGGCTCGGGCTCCGAGAAGGTCGACGTCAAGGCGCTCTCGGCCTCGGGGCTGAACCAGCCGCGGCTGCTCGAGGGTCACCTGCCTGTGACCGCCGATCAGGTGGCCGTCACGCGCCGCTACCTCAAGGAGTCCGGCAAGTCCATCGGCGACACGCTGAGCTTCCGCGGCTCCTCCGACGACGATGAGGACGCCACGCAGGTCTTTGCGCGCAAGGACTACACCATCTGCGGCGTGGTGCTCGACCCCACCGACGTCAACGCGGGCGAGGGCACGATGTCGTTTCGCGCGAGCGGCAGCTCGCAGTACGCGTTCTTCTTGCTGCCCGCGGCCGTGGAGTCCGAGGTGTATACCGTGGCCTACGTCAAGGTCGCCGGCTCCGAGGCGCCGCTGTGCTATTCGGACGCCTATGGCGACCTCGTGGGCGAGGTCAAGTCGCGGGTCGAGGGCATAGCCGCCGAGCGCGAGGTCGCCCGCGGCGAGGGCCTTCGCGCCGATGCGAACTCCCAGGTCGACGATGCCGAGAAGGACGCGCTCGACAAGCTCGCCGATGGCCAGCGTCAGATCGACGAGAACCAGGAGAAGCTCGACTCCGGTGCTGCCCAGATTGCCGACGGGCGGGCGCAGCTGGACGCGCAGGGCGCCGACGCCGAGCGCCAGATGGCCGACGCCCAGGCAAAGATCGACGCCGCCCGCTCCGAGCTCGCGTCAAACGAGACGCAGGTCGCAGACGGTCTCCAGCAGATTGCCGATGGCCTGGGCTGCTTGGTGGACGGCATCCCCGACGCCATCTCCCAGAAGCGCGCGCAGCTCAACTCCGCGCAAGAAGAACTTACTTACAACCGCGGCGTGATCGACGGCTCGGCACAGATGCTCTCGGCCCTCATGGGCGACGAGTGGCCTGCCGAGGCGTGGTCGCGCCTCTCGTCCGCGAACACGGAGCAAGAAGCCCGCGCCGCGGCGAGCGACGTCAACGCCGCGCTTCTTCCCTTTGCCGAGAAGGCCACCTCGTTCATCGACCAGCTTATGCAGATTGTCGACTCCGAGGAGTTCCGCCAGATCGGCGCGAGCTACGATGGCTTGCCCCCTGAGCTCCGGCAGCGCGTCGACGCGGTCCTTGACCTTTTGCCCTCCTCGGTGAGGGAGGCCGCCCGCCAGATTCTGGCGGCGAGCGCCAACGCGGACCAGATCTTGGCGCAGCTCCAGTCCCTGCGCGGCCAGCTGTCGCAGCTCACGGGCCTGGCCGACGGTATGGTGCAGATTGTGGTCGGCGAGGCGCAGGTCGCCGCCGGCCGCGCCCAGCTCGACGAGGCCGCGGCGGCCTACGCGCGGCTCGACGCCGCCCGCTCTCAGATCGCCGCCGGCCGAGCGGAGCTCGACGCCGGCCAGGTGCAGCTCGACGCCCAGCGAAAAAACGCGCAGGAGCAGCTCGACGCCGCGCGCTCCCAGCTCGATTCCGGCGCCCAGGAGCTCGTCGACGGCCAGGCCCAGCTTGAGGCGGCGCGCGCCGAGTTCGCCCAGCAGCGCGCCGATGCGCTCGCCGCCATCGCCGACGCGCGCGACCAGATATCGTCCATCGACGACGCCGCCTGGTACGTTCAGGACCGCGAGAGCCTGGCAAGCTACTCCTCCGTGGAGTCCGATGCCACCTCCATCGAGGCCATCGGCACCGCCCTGCCCGTTGTCTTCTTTGTGGTCGCCGTGCTTATCAGCCTGACCACGATGACGCGCATGGTCGAGGAGGAGCGCGGTCTCATCGGCCTGTACAAGGCGCTCGGTTACGGCCGCGGCCGGATCCTTTCCAAATACGTCGTCTATGCGGCCGCGGCGTGCCTTGCCGGCGGGGTCGCCGGCAACATCCTCGGCTTCGTCGTGCTGCCGCTCATCCTCTTCACGATCTTCTCGACCATGTACGCGCTCCCGGCGTTCTACCTGAGTTTCGATGTCGCCTATGCGCTCGTGTCCGTGGGCCTCTTTGCCGTGGGCATCGTGGGCGCGACGGCGCTGACCTGCCGCCGCGAGCTCGCCGAGCAGCCGGCCGCCCTCATGCGCCCGAAGGCCCCGAAGGCCGGCAGCCGCATCCTGCTCGAGCGGGTGGCCCCGCTCTGGCGGCGTCTCTCGTTCCTCAACAAGGTGACCGCCAGGAACATCTTCCGCTACAAGCGCCGCTTCCTGATGACGGTCTTCGGCATCGCCGGCTGCACGGCGCTTCTTGTCTGCGGCTTCGGCATCCGCGACTCGGTGGTCGCGCTGTCGGGCAAGCAGTACGGGCAAGTGGGCGTGACCCGCTACGACCTCATGCTCGTGACCTCGGCGGCCGATCTCGAGGACGTCGCTGCCGAGCTCGACGCGGATGCGCAGGTGACGAGCTTCGTCCCGGCGCGCGTCGACAGCCTCACGGTGGAGTACGGCGGCTCGAAGGATTCCGTGACGCTTGTGGTGGTGCCGGATGATGCCAACCTTGCCGACTATGTGGTGCTTGCCGACGACTCGGGCGCGGCTGTCGACCTTGCCGACTCGGGCGTCGCCATCACAAAGAACGCCGAGCAGGTGCTGCACTTCTCGCCGGGGGACACTTTGCATGTCCAGGACGCCACGCTGCACGAGGCGGACGTCGAGGTGGGCGCCGTCGTCATGAACTACCTCGGCAACACCCTCTACATGACCCAGTCGGCCTACGAGCGCGCGTTCGGACAGAAGAGCGGCCTGAACGGGCTTCTTGTTAAGCTTGGGGGCACCGACGAGCAGAAGATCGCCTTCTCCGAGAAGGTCTCGGCTGACGCGCGCACGCTCTCGGCGGTGTCGACGGCTAAGCTCACGCGAGACTTCTCGAGCGCTTTCACCCTGATCAACACCGTGGTCTACGTGGTCATCGTCCTTGCGGCGGCGCTGAGCTTCACCGTCGTGTTCACGCTGTCGAACACCAACATCTCCGAGCGCGAGCGTGAGCTCGCCACGATCAAGGTCTTGGGCTTCAGGCCGCACGAGGTTCACACCTACATCAACAAAGAAACCCTGCTCCTCACGGGGCTGGGCGTGGTCTTCGGCCTGCCCGGCGGCTATCTGCTTACGCGCGGCCTCACGTGGATCTTGCGCATGCCGTCGCTGTACTTCGATACCACAGTGGCGTGGTCGTCCTATGCGATTTCCGCCGCGCTCGCCTTCGTCTTCACGATCGCGGTGAGCCTGCTGACCAACCGCTCGCTCGACCGCGTCGACATGGTCGGGGCCCTGAAGTCGGCGGAGTAGTGGAGGGTTGGTGCTTCTTGGCCGCGCCTGCTACAATGGTCAATCAGTGCTGCGACTGACGGATAATCGCGGGTAACCGCGGGGGAGCAGCGCGAACATATTCAGTGCCGACCGTCTGGGCAAGCCGTTCTCTGTACCAGAGGTTGGCTTGCCTTATTTGTATGGCGGCCAACCGACGGGGGCGGCTCATCACCGAAAGGATGCGCCGATGCAAGACCTGACCGAGCTCCTCCGATCCAACCCGTACCCCGGCCGTGGCATCGTGGTGGGCAAGGACGTTGTCTATTACTGGATCATGGGCCGCAGCTCCAACTCCCGCAACCGCGTCTTCGTGTCGACTGAGGACGGCATCCGCACCGAGGCGCACGACCCCGCGCTGCTCGAGGACCCGAGCCTGATCATCTATCACCCTGTCCGCACCATGGGCGGCAAGCTCGTCGTCACCAACGGCGACCAAACCGACACCATCGTCAACGCCGGCAGCTTCCGCGACGGCTGTATGGCGCGCGAGTTCGAGCCCGACGCGCCCAACTTCACCCCGCGCATCAGCGCCGTGATCAACGAGGACGGCACCTTCGAGATCTCCATCCTCAAGCACCAGGACAACGGCCGCTGCCAGCGCAACTTCTTTGCCTACGAGGGCGCTGACGAGGGCGTGGGCTACTTCATCTCGACCTATCAGGGCGACGGCAACCCGCTGCCGACCTTTGCCGGCGAGCCGATCGAGGTCGCGCTTCCCGCCGACCCGGCCGACGTCTGGGGTGCCCTCAATGCCGACAACAAGGTCTCGATGTACGTGAAGGCCGGCTCCGACGTCCGCATCTTCAACAAGCACCTCGGCGACTAAGGGCAGAGCGGGAATCGCTCACCTGACTTTCAACTGCATCTAAGGAGAAAAAATGCCTTCCGAACTCGAGCTCAAGTACGGCTGCAACCCCAACCAGAAGCCCTCGCGCATCTTTATGAAGGACGGCTCCGAGCTGCCCGTCAAGGTCCTCGCCGGCCGTCCGGGCTACATCAACTTCCTCGACGCGCTCAACTCCTGGCAGCTCGTGCGCGAGCTCAAGGAGGCCACGGGCCTTCCCGCCGCGGCGTCCTTCAAGCACGTGAGCCCCGCCGGCGCTGCCGTGGGCCTGCCGCTCTCCGACGTCGACAAGCAGATTTATTTCGTTGACGACGAGGGCGAGCTCTCGCCGATCGCCTGCGCCTACATCCGTGCCCGCGGCGCCGACCGCATGAGCTCCTACGGCGACTGGGCGGCGCTGTCCGACGTCTGCGACGAGCGCACCGCCCTCTACATCAAGCATGAGGTCTCCGACGGCATCATCGCCCCCGGCTACACCCCCGAGGCTCTCGCCATTCTTTCCGCGAAGAAGGGCGGCAAGTACAACGTCGTCCAGATCGATCCCGATTACGTATGCCCCGCCATCGAGACCAAGGACGTCTTTGGCATCACCTTTGAGCAGGGCCACAACTTCTTCCGCATCGACGAGGAGCTGCTCAGCGACGTCGTGACCGAGAACAAGGATATCCCCGAGGCCGCGAAGCGCGACATGATCGTGAGCCTGATCACCCTCAAGTACACCCAGTCCAACTCGGTCTGCTACGTCAAGGACGGCCAGGCCATCGGCGTCGGCGCCGGCCAGCAGAGCCGCGTCCACTGCACGCGTCTCGCGGGCAACAAGGCCGATACTTGGTTCTTGCGTCAGCACCCGAAGGTGCTCGGCCTCAAGTTCGTCGACGGCATTCGCCGCGCCAACCGCGACAACGCCATCGACGTCTACATCTCCGACGAGCACGACGACGTGCTGGCCGAGGGCGAGTGGCAGAAGTGGTTCGCGGAGAAGCCCGGGGTCCTCACCCGCGAGGAGAAGGCCGCCTGGATCGCCACTCAGACCGGCGTGACCCTCGGCTCCGACGCGTTCTTCCCCTTCGGCGACAACGTCGAGCGCGCCCACAAGTCCGGCGTCTCCTACATCGCCGAGCCCGGCGGCTCCATCCGCGACGACAACGTGATCGAGACCGCGGACAAGTACGGCATCGCCATGGCCTTCACCCACATGCGCCTGTTCCACCACTAAAGCTGGGACAAAAGGGACGGGGATTTTGGGACAAAAGGGACAGGGGTTTTTGTCCCAAAAAATGGAGCGGCTCCACAATTTGGGACAAAATCCCCCGTCCCTTTTGTCCCAGACCCGGCTAGAGGGCGAGGAGGCCGAGGTGCTCGAGGAGGACCTTCAGGCCGATGAGGATGAGCACGACGCCGCCGGTGATGGTGGCGGGCTTCTCGTAGCGAGCGCCGAAGTAGTTGCCCACGAACACGCCGCCGACGCTGAACGCAAAGGTAACGATGCCGATGAGCAGAACGGACGGCACGATGTCGACCGAGAGCGCCGCAAACGAGATGCCTACGGCAAGCGCGTCGATGGACGTGGCGATGGCCAGGATGAAGAACTCGCCTAGGTCGATGCGATCGGCGGGCCTGCCGTCGTCCTTGCCTTCCTCGTCGTGGAACGCCTCCCAGAGCATCTTGCCGCCGATGACGGCGAGCAGGCCGAACGCGATCCAATGGTCGACCGGCGCGATGAGCCAGAGGAACTGGCTCCCAAGCGCCCACCCGATGAGCGGCATCAGGCCCTGGAACCCGCCAAAGAACAACGCAAGCACCACGGCGACCTTCAAGTTGACCTTCTTCATGCCGAGACCCTTGCAGATGGACACGGCAAACGCGTCTATCGAGAGCCCGACCGCGATGAGCAGCAGCTCGACTATGCCCATGATTCTCCTCTCGCGCGGCGATTCCCCAATCGCCGTCGTTTCCGTTCCTGAGCCTATAGCTCTCTAAAATCTACGCGAAGTCGGTATCCTATCTTGAAATGTGCGAGTAGGGCTCGGTATTTCAAGATAGGACACCGACTCCGCGTAGTTCTTTCGCTGGTTGGGTAGTTCGCTCGCGCGAGAACCTTGCCAGGGCCATCGTCGCGCGTGTTTCGAGCGAGAAAACCGCTCGTTTATGCCGTTGCACTTTAGCGTGCTAAAGCGTATAGTCTCCAAACGTCAGCACTTTAGCGTAGTAAAGCGCTCGCGGCCCGGCCATCGCCCTCGCGAGCTCCCAGGGAAGGGATCTACCATGAAGATGAACCTCAGCCGTCGCGAGTTCCTCGCGGCCTTCGGTACCGTCGCCGCCTCCGCCGTCCTCGCCGGCTGCGGCAGCTCTGCCGCCAGCGCCGACTCCGGCTCCAAGGACTCCGGCGCCGCAGCCGCCTCCGACAACAAGTCCGCCACCGCGACCAAGAAACTCATCGTCGGCTTCGACTCCGCCTACCCGCCCTACGGCTACGTCGGCGACGACGGCTCCTACACCGGCTTCGACCTTGAGCTCGCCCAGGAGACCGCTAAGCGTAACGACTGGGAGGTCCAGCTCGAGCCCATCGACTGGGATGCCAAGGACACCCTCATGGATTCCGGCGCCATCAACTGCATCTGGAACGGCTTTACCATCGAGGGCCGCGAGAACGACTACTCCTTCTCGGGCAACTACATGATCAACGCCCAGGTCATCGTGGTAAAGAAGGACTCCGGCATCACCGACTTCGCGGGCCTCGCGGGCAAGGCCATCATCACCCAGACCGACTCCGCCGCCTATGAGGTCCTCGCCGGCGAGGACGCCGACAAGGCAGACGTCGCCGCGACCTTCGCCTCCCTCGAGACTATCGGCGACTACAACACCGCCTTCATGCAGCTCGAGTCCGGCGCCGTCGACGCTGTGGCCTGCGACCTCTCCATTGCCGCCTATCAGCTGGCTGCCAAGCCCGACGCCTACGCCCAGCTCGACGAGAAGCTCTCGGAGGAGCACTACGCCGTCGGCTTCAAGAAGGGCGACGACGCCACTGCCTCCACCGTGACCGAGACCCTCAAGGCCATGGACGCCGACGGCTTCGTCAAGGACCTTTGCGACAAGTACGCCGACCAGGGCATCTCCTACGAGAACTGGTGCCTGGCCTAAGCTATCCGCCCATGTTCGCATCGGCACCGCTGCCTTACGGGGCAACGGTGCCTTTGCGGTTTGTATTCGAAAGGGGAGGGTTTTGGACCTTCTGACCATGACAGGCATGCTGGGGCAGGGCTTCCTCGTGAGCCTCCAGATCTTTGTCTTCACACTCGTGGGCTCGCTGCCGCTCGGTATGCTCGTAGCCTTCGCGCGCATGAGCAAGTTCCGCCCGCTCGCCCTTCTTGCCCGGGCCTACATCTCGATCATGCGCGGCACCCCGCTGATGCTGCAGATGTTCGCGATCTACTTCATGCCGTACTACGTCTTTGGCATCAGCCTGACCACGGACAGCAAGTGGTACGCGACCATCTTTGCCTTCATCATCAACTATGCCGCCTACTTCGCCGAGATTTATCGCTCCGGCATCCAGTCCATCCCGCGCGGCCAGTACGAGGCCGCCGAGATCCTTGGCTATTCCCCGGCCCAGACCTTCGTGCGCATCGTGTTGCCGCAAGTCGT
This sequence comes from uncultured Olsenella sp., assembly GCA_900540955.1. GTDB lineage: Bacteria > Actinomycetota > Coriobacteriia > Coriobacteriales > Atopobiaceae > Paratractidigestivibacter. The sequence goes on along the minus strand of UQIF01000007.1, from coordinate 43,095 downwards.
CAAGCGTATCCTGCCTGCCGTGACGAACGAGGTCATCACGCTGGTCAAGGACACGTCGCTTGCCTTCTCGATCGGTGTCATCGAGATGTTCACCGTGGCCAAGCAGCTCGTTGCCGCGCAGGTGAGCATGGCGCCGTTCGTGATCGCCGCCGCGTTCTACTGGGTTGCCAACTTCGTGATCGACCTGGCCGCCGGGCGCATCGAGCGCCGTCTCGACTACTACCACGACTAGCGGGCGCAAGATTCGTCTAGCAACCCGCTTTTGGAGGATTGAATGGCTGATTCAAGCAACAACGCCCCCGTGGTCGCGGTCGACCACGCCCAAAAGAGTTTCGGCGACGTGCAGGTGCTGCGCGACATCTCGCTGGCGGTCAACCCCGGCGAGGTCGTCGCCATCATCGGCCCCTCGGGCGGCGGCAAGTCGACCCTGCTGCGCTGCATGACGCTGCTCGAGCGCATGGACTCGGGCGACCTCAGCTACGGCGACCTCGCCATCTGCCGCGACGGCTCCTACGGCGACAAGAAAACCCTTGCCGAGGCCCGCCAGCGCTTCGGCCTCGTGTTCCAGAACTACAACCTCTTCCCACACTTCTCGGTGCTGCGCAACGTCATGGACGCGCCGATCTGCGTCCAGAAGCGCGACCGCGCCGAGGTGGAGGAGCAGGCTCGCGGCCTTATCGCAAAGATGGGCCTCACCGGGAACGAGGACAAGGTCCCCTGCCAGCTCTCCGGCGGCCAGCAGCAGCGCGCCAGCATCGCCCGCGCGCTGGCTATGAACCCGCAGGTCGTTTTCTTCGACGAGCCGACCTCCGCGCTCGACCCCGAGCTCACGGCCGAGGTCCTCAAGGTGATCAAGGGGCTCGCCGCCGAGAACATGACGATGGTCATCGTCACGCACGAGATGAGCTTCGCCCGCGAGGTCGCCGATCGCATCGTCTTTATGGACGGCGGCGTGATCGTCGAGCAGGGCCCGGCCCGCGAGCTCATCGACAACCCGAAAGAGGAGCGCACCCGCGCTTTCCTCGCCCAGCGCGGGGCCTAATCGCGGCTCCTAAATTAACCCGAAGTGCTCGAGGGCGGTGGCGACGCCGTCCTCGGTCACAGCGTCGGTCACGTAGTCGGCGTGCGCCTTCACGTTTTCTCGTGCGTTACCCATGACGACGGCGACGTCGGCCTCCGCAAGGATCGCGAGGTCGTTCTCCGAGTCGCCGAAGGCAAAGACCCGCGACGGCGCAAAGGGCAGCGCGTCGATGAAGGCGCGCCCGCCGATGCCCTTGCTTGTGCCCAGGATTGCGAGCTCATGGTAGCCGTCGCCGACGTTCATGTAGTGGTAGCGGCTCATGAGGAACTCGCTTGACCTGCACGCCTCCAGGCTCGAGTCGGAAAAGTCGATCTTTCCGAACTCCATGCGCCCGCCCGCGGCTTCGTAGTCCTCGATCATCTGGATGCCGGGAAGTGCCTCGCGCAGCTCGGAGCACGCGGCGTCACCGGCGACGATCACGTTGCCGTAGGTGCCCTCGACGAGTGCCTCCATGCCCACGCGGCGCATCTCGGCGACGGTCTGGGCAAAGAAGCCCGGCTCGATCGCGCGGTCGTAGACAACCTCGTCGCCATAGAGTACGTGTGTGCCGTCAAGCGTGACCGCCCCGGCAAAGAGGCCTGTGGCCAGCAAATTCTGGATGCCAAGGACGCTGCGCCCGGTGCATACGGCGGCGACGTTTCCCGCCTCGACGAAGCGTCGGATGGCGTCGGCCACGCGCGGGGTCGGCACATCGGTTGGGCCCGTGACGGGGTCGCGATACGTAAGGGTTCCGTCGACGTCGAAGAACGCGACCACGGGGTTGGGCATCGGTTTCCTCCGGTTGGATAGGGGGCTGGTTCCCGGCAAGCGCGCTTACAGGCAAGCCTCGGCGATGCGGCTCTTGAGCTCGTCGATTCCCTGGCCGGTCTCGGAGCTGGTGATGATCATCTGGTCGCGCGGGACCTCGAGCTGCTTGGAAAGAAGCGCCGCCTGGGCGTTCTGCTTGTTGCGGCCGAGCTTGTCGCCCTTAGTCAGCACCACCAGGTAGGGGAGGCCGGCATCCTGCAAGAAGGCGATCATCTGGCGGTCGAGTTTCTGTGCCTCGTGGCGGATGTCCACGAGCGAGAGCACGAGGTTGAAGCTGCGCTCGAGCTCGAAGTAGCCGCCGATGAGGTTGCTCCAGCGGTCCTTCTCGGCCTTGGACACGCGCGCGAAGCCGTAACCAGGCAGGTCGACAAAGGTGATGCCGTCCACGTCAAAGAAATTGACGTTGCAGGTCTTGCCGGGCGTGGACGAGACCTTGACGAGGTTCTTGCGCCCAAAAAGCTTGTTGAGCAGCGAGGACTTGCCCACGTTCGAACGGCCGGCGACGCTGACCTCGGGCTGCGTGGGCTCGGGGATCGACTCGACCGTGCCGTAGGAGGCCTCGAAGCGGGCGAGCTGATAGTTGATGGCGGCCATGGGCGGGTCCTTTCTGCGGGGTTAACCTGACTAGTTTACCAGCTCAGGGTCTGCCGCGCGCCGCGGTGCCGCGCTATGCGGCCGAGGCCGCCGGGATGGGAAGAAGGGCGTCCAGGTGAAACACGTCCTCTTGGGTCCGGCACGTAAGAGACCCGCCCAGGCTCTCGGCTATCATGCGCATGCTGCGGACGCCGAAGCCGTGGTTGGCCTCGTCGGGTTTCCTCGTGTTCGGCAGGCCCTCGCCGCCGAAGGAGATATTTCCGTCGAAGTAGTTCTCTACGTGGATGGAGACCATGTCGCCCGTGCGGCGCACCACAAGGCCGATGCTGCGGCGCTCGGGATCGGCCATGCGCTCGACCGCCTCGATGGCGTTGTCCAGCGCGTTGCCGAAGAAAGAGTAGAGGTCGGTGGGCTCAACGAAGTCGAGCGCGGCGCCGTCGGCGATGCAAGAGAGCGTGATGCCGTGCTTCTCGCAGTAGAGGCTTTTCTCGGTGAGGATGGTGTCGAGCGCGTCGTTGCCGCTCTTTACCACCGAGTCGTAGACGTCCACCTCGCGGCTGATCTCGTCCAGGACGCGGCTGCTCACCGTGGCATCGCCCGACGCGAGCGCGCGGATCTGGTGCTTGAGGTCGTGGCACTTGATGTTGATGGCCTCGATGTTCTCGCGGCTCATCTGGTACTGGCGTGCCTCGGTCGCGCGCAGGCGCTCGATTGCCGCCATGTTCATCTGGAGGCGGCGGTTGTAGACGATCTCGAACACCGAGTACATGATGTAGACGCAAAGCAGTAGGTAGATGGCATTAAGCATCGTCGTATCGTACTCGGGCACGCCCAGGTCGGGCACGATGATGTCCTTGACCACGAGGTCGAGCATCATGTTTATCACGATGACGAGCGCGGCGACCACGACCACGACGGGGTCGTCGATGAGCAAAAGCCCGTTCTTCTCGATGCGCTTGATAAAGAGCGGGTAGACGGCCGCGAACACGAGCAGCGAGAAGACCCAGTAGCGGATGGACCCCTGGATCAGCGGGGTGGGGTAGGTCGATAAGGGCCAGGCGACCCCGATGGTGCGCTCGACGGCTGACGAGAGGTTTTCCAGCGAGTATGCCATGGAGCAGCAGAAGACTGAGGTCCACAAGGGACACTCGTACACCGCCCGCTGCGCCATGACGGCCAAGGCGAGCTCCGCGACGAAGGTGGCGATGCCAATGAGCAGCGAGGCGTTGTCGGTCAGCGTGGGAAACACCGAGAAGCCCAGGGCCATGCTCGCCGCCGCGACCCCTGCGGCCGACGCGAGGACGATTCCGGCGCGCAGCCGAGCGTTGGGCTTCTGTGGCAACGTTCGCGAGAAGAGCCAGACCGCCAGCGCGAGCTTTGCGATGGAAAACGTCGAGATCGTCGTGCCGTCAAAATACATCAGATGCTCCCTCCGAGGAAGCCGGTAATGGTAGCCACCGCCTCGCGCTTGCGTGAGCGGCTGAAATAGAGCACCTCGCCCCCGTGCATGACGAGCTCGTTGCCGCGGATGGCGCGGACGCGGTTCATGTTTACCAAGCAGCAGTTGGAAATGCGCACAAAAGGCCCGCCCTCGACCTTCTGCTCGAAGGCGACGAGGCTGCCGTAGACCACGAGGGGGTCCTTCTCGCCGACGAGATGGTAGGAGAGGTCGTGCTTGGAGATCTCGACGTACTCGATGTCGGGCAAGGCGACCACGCGCATGCCGTCGCGCGTGCCGATGGCCATGCTCCGGTCCCCGTTGCGGCGGATCCGGCGAACGGCCTTGTCCATGCGCATGCGGAAGTTGAAGTAGGTCACGGGCTTGACGATGAAGTCGAGCGCGTCGACCTCATAGCCCTTGACCGCATACTGCGACAGGTTGGTCACAAAGATGATGGGCGTCTCGGAGTCGTAGGTGCGCATGAGGTGCGCCGCCTCCATGCCGTTGATGCCCGGCATCTGGATATCCATGAAGATCAAGTCGAACTTCTGGTGCGTGACCTCGAAGTCCATGGCGCCGCTAAAGCGCGTGATCGTCAGCTCGAGGTTCTTCTCGTTGGCGTATCGGTTGATAAAGGTGGCGAGCGTCTCGGCGGCTTCAAACTCGTCCTCAACGATAGCGATGTGCGGCATAGGCTCCCTTTCCCTTGTGCTTGCGGCCCATTCTAGCAACCTTGCCGGCGCGATAACGTTTTTAACCGCCTGCGAAGAATAGAGGCCAAACAAGGCGCTCGGATGCAGGACGTGCGGCGAAATCGACTGACTGTGAGGAGCTTCGCTCCGTCCTTCGCCTCGCCGCCTTAATAAAAGAGAAAAGCGGAATCCTGAACCGCTAAGAGAACCAAGGGAGAAAACCATGAGAGACATCACTCGCAGGGGTTTCGTGGCAGGCAGCGCCATCGCGGCGGGCCTCGTCGGGCTCGCCGGCTGCAGCGCCGACGACTCTTCGGACCCGCTGGACGCCCCCGCGGCCGACACCTACCCGATCGACTCCGACAAGGAGGGCACCGCCGCCAAGTGGACCTCCGAGACCACCCGCGACGGCTGGGTCAAGGTCACCAACGAGGGCGGCGCCGAGCTCGGCGTCATGGACGAGGCCAAGATCATCCAGGTCGACGGCTTCGCCTTCCGCGACGCGAACGGCAACGGCAAGCTCGACCTCTACGAGGACTGGCGCCAGTCGGCCGGCTCCCGCGCGGCGGCACTGGCAGACGAGCTCTCCGCCGAGGAGATCATCCCGCTCATGTGGCACAACGGCTTCACGAGCACCACGGCCCCGCTCGATGAGGATTCCATCGCCTCGCTTGAGGAGGGTATGCGCGCCGGCGTCTCCCGCGCTAGCGCGGACGCCGACAGCTACGCCACCGCCATCTCGTGGATCAACGCGGTCCAGGAGTGGTGCGAGAAGAATGACGCCCACGGCATCCCGTACATGAACTCCACCGACCCCTACCAGCTCTACGACATCCCGGACAACCACTGCCTGGTTGCCTCCTTCGACCCTGAGCTCTGGAAGAAGTCCGGCCGCTACACCGGCCGCGCCTGGCGCGCCGGCGGCGTCCGCGTCAACCTCGGGCCTCAAGTTGACATCGGCTCCAACATCATCTGGACCCGCCTCGGCGGCTCGATCTGCGAGGACCCTGCCACCAACCGCGACTTCGCCAAGTACTTCGGCGGCGGAATGCAGTCCACGTGGGGCGATGACGGCTGCACCGACGACAAGGGCTGGGGCAAGGATTCCGTCGCCGTCATGTTCAAGCACTATGTGGGCTCCGGCGCCGTTGAGGGCGGCCGCAACGACCACAACGACGCGGGCAAGTACGACGTCTTCCCCGGCGACAACTTCAACGCGCACCTCGTCCCGTTCCTGGACGGCGGCCTGCACCTCGAGTCCTCCACCGGCCAGATGGCGGCCGTCATGCCCAACTACGGCATCGCCTACAGCGAGGACGAGTCCCTCGGCCCCATCTGGGGCGGCGCCTACAACAAGCGCAACCTCGGCATCCTGCGCAACGCCGGCTGGGACGGCATGATCACCACCGACTGGCAGATCTTGCGCGCCACCGACTTCGGCGACCGCGCTCACGGCGTCAAGGACTTGACCGAGGCCGAGCGCTTCGACAAGCTGCTCGAGGCCACCGTCGACCAGGTCGGCGGCGACTGGGCCCCCGAGATCGGCCTCGAGGGCTATGAGCTCTACAAGGAGGAGCACGGCGAGGACGAGGCGCTCGCCCGCGTCCGCGACTCCGCGCGCCGCATCTTCACGGTCATGAACCAGGTCCAGCTCTTCGACAACCCCTACTCCGAGCGCGAGTACGCCAAGGAGGTCCTGGGAGACGAGGGCGCCAAGGAGTTCGGCCAGGAGTGCTCCAACAAGTCCATCGTCATGCTCAAGAACGCCGGCAACGTCATCTCCAAGGATGGCATCGCCGGCAAGCCCAAGTGCTACATCCCGCAGAAGTTCGTCTCGGGCGGCATGTGGGGCGGCGGCGCCCCGGCTCACTTCGAGCTCGCCATCGACGAGGATATCGCCAACGAGCTGTTCGACGTCGTGACCGATACCGTGGGCGAGCCGACCGGCGTTGCCAAGGCCATGGGGCCGATGGCCTCCTCCGAGCCCTCGGGTGACCCCGTCTACCAGGCCTCCGACGTCGTCCGCGCAACCGCCGAGCATATCGCCGACTGCGAGTACGCCGTGGTCCTCATCGCCTCGCCGGACACCGGCGCGGGCGAGCCCAGCAGCGGGGGCTTCGGCGTGGCTTCCGCCGACACCCCCGACGGCGAAAAGTACCTGCCGATCTCGCTGCAGTACCGCCCCTATACCGCCGACACCGCCCGCGACCCGTCGCTCGCCGGCGACATCGTGGACGGCCAGAAGGAGAACCGCAGCTACAAGGGCAAGTTCGTCACGGCCAGCAACGAGAGCGACCTCGACCTCGTGCTCGACACCCGCGCCGCGCTGCCCGAGGGCGCCAAGATGATCCTCATCGTCGAGGCCACCAACAACGCCCAGTGCTTCCACGAGATCGAGCCCTCCGCCGACGTCATCCTCTGGTCCTGGGCGAGCTCCGGCCGCGCCTTCGGCCCCGCCTACGGCCGCATCCTCAAGGGCGAGGTCGAGCCCTCCGCCCTGCTCCCGTGCCAGATGCCCAAGGACATGGAGGCCGTCGAGGCCTCTCTCGAGGACGTCCCGCGCGACGTCGAGTGCTACGTGGACTCCGAGGGCAACACCTACGAGTTCGGCTACGGCCTGAACTGGTCCGGCGTGATCGACGACGAGCGCACCAAGCAGTACAAGCAGCCGCCTCTCGCCCAGCCCGAGACCGAGGTCAAGCCTGGCGAGTGGAAGTAACTCCCAGTGCCCGATGCGAGGCCATGTTGGCTTCCCTTTGCGCCGTCCCGCGTTTCGCGGGGCGGCGTTTCTTTATGCCGTCCGACCTCGGGACGCGGCGAACCGTGCGGCGAATCGAACAGTCTGTGCGGTTGTTCCCTAGACGTTTCCGCGAGGCCGTTAAATGGCCCTTGGCACCATCCGAGCCAAGTCACGCAAAAGGGAGAAGACATGGCAAACGTAACGCGCAGGAGTTTTGTTGCTGGCGGCGCCGTCGCGGCGGGCCTCATCGGCCTTTCGGGCTGCAGCACCGGTTCCCAGGGGTCCGACCCGCTGGCCGCGCCCGCGTCCGACAAGTACCCGATCGACCCCGACGGCGACGGCGTCGAGGCCAAGTGGTCCTCCGAGACCAGCCGTAAGGACAAGTGGACCCGCGTCACCAACTCCGACGGCGGCGCCGAGCTCGGCGTCATGGACACCGCCAAGATCATCCAGGTCAACGGCTACGCCTTCCGCGACATGAACGGCAACGGCAAGCTCGACCTGTGGGAGGACTGGCGCCAGCCGGCCGAGGACCGCGCCCGCGCCCTGGCCGAGACGCTCTCTGCCGACGAGATCTTGCCGCTCATGTGGCACAACGGCTGCAACTCTACCACCGCGCCCCTTAGCGACGACGACGCCGCGAGCCTGAAGGCCGGCATGCGCGCCGGCGTCTCGCGCGCCCAGGCCGCGCCCGACAATTACGTCGAGGCCATCAACTGGATCAACGCCGTCCAGGAGGAGTGCGAGAAGAGCGCCCTCGGCATCCCGTACCTGAACTCCACCGATCAGTACCAGAACTACGACATCCCCGACAACGACGGCCTCGTCGCGTCGATGGACATGGACCTCATTCGCCGCGCCGCCAAGGTCCAGGCGAAGACCTGGCGCGCCACGGGCGTCCGCTGCCTGCTCGGGCCCCAGATCGATATCTCGACCAACCCCACGTACTGCCGCTACAGCGGCTCCGCCTCCGAGGACCCGGCGCTCAACCGCGACTTCGCCCGCGCCTTCATCACCGGCCTTCAGTCCACGTTCGGCGACGACGCCTGCACCGACGACCAGGGCTGGGGCAAGGACTCCATTCTGGGCATGGCCAAGCACTACTGCGGCGCCGGCGCCGTCGAGGGCGGCCGCAACGACCACTCCGACGGGGGCAAGTACGACGTCTTCCCCGGCAACAACTTCAAGGCGCACCTCATCCCGTTTTTGGACGGCGCCCTCAACCTCGGTTCCGCGACCGGCGCGTGCGCCTCGATCATGCCCAACTACGGCATCGCCTACGACGAGAACCAGAAGTACGGCGAAAACGTCGGCGGCGGGTTCTCCGAGATGCGCACGAGCTACCTGCGCGATGCCGGCTGGGACGGCATGGTGACCACCGACTGGCAGATCACGATGGACTCCGAGCCCGACTCCATGATGAAGAACCGCGTCTGGGGCGTAGAAGACCTCACTCCCGCAGAGCGCGAGCTCAAGGGCATCAAGGCCGGCGACGATCAGTTCGGCGGCGAGTTCTCGGTCGAGACCATCACCGAGGCGTACAAGAAGCTTGAGGACGAGGTCGGCGCCGACGAGGCCCTTGCCCGCGTCCGCGACTCCGCGCGTCGCATCTTCACCTGCATGAACTACGTCGACCTCTTCGATCAGCCTTATGCGGACCGCGAGGAGGCCCGCGCCCTCTTCGAGTCCGAGGCGAACACCGCCCTGGGCGTCGAGGCCGGCGAGAAATCGCTGATCATGCTTAAGAACAAGGGCAACGTCATCTCTAAGGAGGGTCTCGGCGACAAGCCCAAGTGCTACATCCCGCAGACCCTCGTGGGCGGCGGTATGTTCTCGACCACTCCCGCCAAGTTCCGGCTCGCCTTGGACGAGGAGCTTGCGAACGAGTACTTCGACGTCGTCACCGACGCGGTGGGCGAGCCCACCGGCAAGCCGGGCGGCGCCTTCCCGGGCATGCCCGCCATGGACAACGCCTCCAGCGATCCCGTCTACCAGGCCTCCGATGCCGTGATGCCCTCCGACGAGGAGCTCGCGCAGTGCAAGTACGCGATTCTTGTCGTCGACTGCCCCACGGGCGAGTCTTCCCTGACCCAGAACGAGGACGGCTCGGTGACCTGCACCCCGGCCTCCCTGCAGTACCGCCCCTACACCGCCGATGGCGACAACGTACGCCGCGAGTCCATCGCCGGCAACGTCATCGGGTCCAAGACCGGAACCGTCTGGGACAGCCAGTCCGGCGGCTCCAAGGAGAACCGCAGCCACTATGGCCAGACCACCATCTGCGGTAACGAGAGCGACCTCGACCGCGTTATCGAGGTCAAGGGCAAGCTGGCCGACGACGCCAAGCTGATCCTCGTGATCGAGGCGACCCATCCCATGTGCTTCCACGAGATCGAGCCCTACGCCGACGTTATCTTGGTCCACTTCGAGATGTCCCAGGGCGTCAACGGCGCCGCGCTGGCAAACATCATCACCGGCCAGACCGAGCCGTCTGCGCTTCTTCCCTGCCAGATGCCCAAGGACATGTCCGAGGTCGAGGGTCAGGACGAGGATGTCCCGCGCGACATGGTTCCCTACACCGACTCTGAGGGCAACGTGTATGACTTCGCGTTCGGCTTGAACTGGGGCGGAAAGATTCGCGATGAGCGTACCGAGACCTATGGCGCCGCTGCGCTCACCGAGCCGGAGACTAAGGTTTCTGCCAGCTAGAATGCGATTTGAGCCGACCTATCGACCATCTGTGAGAAGGTCGGCGCAAGACAAAACCCTTACGTTTTAATGAAGCCACATAGGACATGCGCGGGTCTTGAAGGGGCCCGCGCATAAAGCAAAGGGAGATAAAAATGATCAAGCAGAAGGCAATTGTCCTCGCCGTTGCCGTGGCCCTCGCCCTCCCGCTCGCTGCTTGCGGCGGCTCCACGGGCAGCGGTTCCGACGCCTCCGCCGGCTCCGCCACGACCTCGAGCTCCGCAAAAGAGAAGGACGCTGCCTACTACGCCGGCACTTGGCGCGGGTCGGTGGCCACCACCGGCACGAGCGTCTACGGCACCACAGGCGGCTCCGAGCAGATGATCGACGTCATCCTCAACGAGGACGGCACCTGCGAGACCAAGCCGTGCAAGAACCACGAGGATCTCGTCACCGATACCGGCACCTGGGAGCTCGACGGCACGACCGTCAAGGTCAAGCTCTCCGGCGGCACCGAGGCGACGCTGACGATCGAGAACGACAACGCGATGTCCGGTGACCCCAAGGACTTCGGCATCGACGGCTTCGACCAGATCGACTTCGCCCTGTACTAAGCCATCCCCCCCCCGCAAAAGCCCCGCGGGACCGTTCCCTTCTCTTCCCTAAACGGTCCCGCGGGGCTCTCTACTATGCAAGCCAGCTCGTCAAAAACTGAGTGCGCGGCCTCGATCAAAGCGGGGTCCGCGCACTCAGTTTTTTGTGTCCACGGGCCCCGCGAGCAGGGCGTTCAGGTAGAAGACGCCGTCTTTCGCGCCGACGTGCAGGGTTCCGCCGTAGCGGGCGCAGGTGGCCTGCATCGACTTGACGCCGAAGCCGTGGCTGGACTTGTCCTTCTTGGTCGTCGCGGGCACGCCGTCTTGGAACCGCGGCATGACGTCGTAGAAGTTCTCGATGCTCACGGCCACCATTTTGCCTCGGCGGGCGACGTTCAGGGTGATGTTGCGGCGCTCCGGGTCTTTCACCTTGCGCACCGCCTCGATCGCGTTGTCGAGCGCGTTGCCAAAGAACGAGTAGGTGTCCGACGGGCTCATGAAGCCGAGCGCGGCGCCGTCCGCTATGCACGAGAGTACGATGTCCTTGTTCGAGCAGGCGAGGCTCTTCTCGGTAAGGATGGTGTCGAGCGCCTCGTTGCCCGTCTCGACCACGGAATCGTAGACGTTGACCTCGCGCGCGATGCTTGCCAGGGCATCCCTGTCGATGGCCTCGCCGGCGTCGGCGAAGTGGCGGATCTGGTGGCGGATGTCGTGGCACTTGATGTTGATTGCCTCGATGTTCTCGCGACTTAGGCGATACTGGCGCTCGCGCTCGGCGAGCACGCGCTCGGTCTCGGCCTTTTCGTCGATCATGCGGCGCGCGTAGAGGATTTCGTACTCGGCGAAGAGCACGAACGCGCAGATGAGCGAGTGCACGAGGCGGATTAGCACGAGGCTTGAGAAGCGGATGCCGTCCCAGACGAGGGTCTTGATCAAGATGTCAAAGCCGATGATCACAAACACGACCACAATGAACATCGCGAGCATGGACTTGTCCTCGGCCAAAGCAAGCCCTCGGCGGTCTATTTGGCGAATAAAAACCAGGTAGCCGAAGGCGTAGACCACAAGGGGGATGCCGAAGCCCAGGATATTGTTCCACGGCTCTGCCAGCAGTCCGCTTGCGCGGTGCGAGACGAGAATCGAAATGAGAACCTCGAGGCCGCTCGCGAGGTTTTGCAGCGTGTAACCCGCCGTCGCGCAGAACAGCGTCTGCCAAAGGCTCGCGTCGAAGACCCATAGGAGCAAAAGCGCGTACACGCCCAGAAGCAGACTGAATACCAGGAAACTCTGCACGGCATCAAGACCCGTGATGTAGCCCGCGGCCACCGGGTAAATGGTGACCGTCGAGAGCGCGGCGATCGCGATGACCTCGCGCACGAGCGAGTCTTCACGGTGGGGGAGCCTGTGGCCCAAAAGGAAAATCGGTATCGTGAGCGTGACGAGGATCTGGATGACCCAGCGAGCGGAAAGAAGGTCCGCCCCGATGGTGCCGATGCTCATCGGCGCCCGCCCAGATAGTCGGTGACTTTGTCCACAACCTCGCGTTTGTGGGTGCGGCTGATGCGCAGCACGTCGCCGTTGGACATCACGAGCTCGCCTGAGCGCACCATGCTGATCTGGTCCATGTTTATGAGGCAGCTCTTTGAGGCCCTGACCACGGGCGCGTCGGCGAGCTCCTCCTCGATCTGCACGAGCGAGCCGCGGGTGTCGAGGGGCTCCTCGCCCTCGATGTGATAGGTCAGTTTGTGCTTCATGACCTCGATGTAGACGATGCTGCGCAGCGGCACCACGCGCATGCCGTCCTCGGTCGGGACGGCGAGCGTTCTGCCGGCGTTCTGCCCGACGGTGCGCAGCGCGCGGTCGAGCGCGAGGGTGAGGTTGCCGTAGGTCGCCGGCTTGACGATAAACCCGGTGGCGCCGACCTCGTAGCCTTTGACGGCGTACTTGGCGAGGTTCGTGACAAAGATGATGGGAATCTGGTCGTCGTAGGTGCGCAGGAGGCCTGCCGCCTCCATACCGTCGATGCCCGGCATCTCGATGTCGAGCAGGCACAGGTCGTAGCGGCCGCGGTCCGAGAGCATCTCCATGGCGGAATTGTGCCAGGTGATGGCGAACTCGTGACCGTGGGCCTTTCCGTAACGGTGTAAGAGGTCGGTCAGGTGCTGGGCCTCGTTGGCCTCGTCCTCGACAACGAGCGTGCGAAAGATCATGGTTCTTCTCCCCCTGTTCGCGACACAAACGGTGCTTGTAGGGCTATGAACAGGCCCTAAGGGCGCAATTCGTGTCGCATCTCCCACACAATAGGTTACCTGACGGCGTAACTGGTATGGTCGAAACCGTTCATCGGCGAAATCGACCGTTCGCGGAAACCGCTCGCGGTGAGGCGCCTCGTTTCGTGCCCAAGCCGGTGGCCTTCGTGACAAATGTTTCGGAACGGTAAGCTCGCCCGCTTAAGTTAGTTTCATGCAATACAAGGCATGTCAACCAACTGCAGGTGGCGGATGTGCCTAGGGGTTTCGGCCTCAGTCAAAAAGGGGAGCCTCCGAGCACCTCGGAGACTCAAGAGGAAGAAAGAAGAACCACTATGAAGAAGCAGGTTATTCTGGCGGGCCTCCTTGCCGCCACCCTCGCGATGCCGCTCGCCGCTTGCGGCGGCAGCTCCGCCGGCACGTCCACCTCCGGCGGCAGCTCCGCCGGCACGTCCACCTCCGGCGGCTCCAGCGCGCCCGCTGCCAGCGCTCAGAGCTCCGACTTCGACGCCAACAAGTTCTACGCCGGCCAGTGGCGCGGCTCCGTTGAGATGACCGGCCAGACTGTTTACGGTACCGCCGGCGGCTTCGAGCAGATGCTCGATGTTAACTTCGCTGATGACGGCACGTGCACCGTTGAGCCTCTCGAGGCCCACGCTGACCTTCTTAACGATAAGGGCACCTGGGAAGGCACGGCCGATGAGGTCACCCTTCATCTGGAGAAGGCGGGCGACATCACACTCACGGTGACCGGCAAGGCCAACCTCGAGGGCGACGCCCACGCATTCGACATCGCTGACTTTGACGTTATCCAGTTCGATTTCTACGGCTAAGTCTCTGCAAGCAGTTCCTTATTTAGAAGTGCTTGGCTAATCAGCTTAACAATTTATGTTCTGCAAAGAAGGGGCGGCCGCAAACCGCGACCGCCCCTAGGGAAGAGTCTTTAAATAGGACGGAGAAAACATGAGCACCAACATCTCTCGTAGGGGGTTCCTTGCAGGTTCTGCGCTGACGGCCGGCCTTGCCGCCACCCTTGCTGGCTGCAATGCCGGCGGCGCTTCTGATTCGCTCGCCGCGCCCGCTGCAGACAAGTACCCGATCGAGCCCGATAAGGATGGCGTTAAGGCCAAGTACGCCTCCGAGGAGATTCGTGACGGTTGGACTAAGTACACCAATGAGGGCGGAGCTGTTCTGGGTGTAATGGATACCGCCAAGATCATCCAGGTTGATGGCTACGCTTTCAAAGATCTTAACGGCGACGGCAAGCTTGACTTTTATGAGGACTGGCGCCAGCCCATTGATGAGCGCGCCAAGGCTCTTGCAGATATGATGAGCGCCGAGGAGATTTTCCCGCTGCTTTGGGCGGGAGCTGCCGCCGCTGGTGGAATGGGCACCGACACGGATGACCTCGGCTTGATCAAGCAGGGCTCCCGAGCTGGTGTTTCTCGCCTCATGTCTAACCCCGAGTCTTATGCAACCGACATCAAGTGGATCAACGGTGTCCAGGAGGAGTGCGAGAAGAACGGCGGCTACGGCATTCCGTATTTCAACTACTCCGATCCGTACGTCCTCTTTAACGTTCCGTCGAGCATCGGCCTTGCTGCGTGCATGGATAAGGATATTTGGCGCAAGGCCGGCATGTGGCAGGCTCGTGCTTGGCGTGCTACTGGCGTGACTTGCGACCTCGGCCCTCAGATTGACGTTTACTCCAACCCCATTGGTTGCCGTCTTTCCGGCTCGGTCTCCGAGGACCCGGCGCTTAACCGTGACTTTGCAGCTGCCTTCGGCGGCGGCATGCAGTCCACGTGGGGCGACGACGAGGCGACCGACGACAAGGGATGGGGCGATCAGTCCTGCGCCGTCATGCTCAAGCACTTTGTGGGCGAGGGCTGCGCCGAGGGCGGTCGTAACGACCACACCGATTCCGGCAAGTGGAGCGTTTTCCCGGGCTCGAACTACAACGCGCACCTGGTGCCGTTCCTCGATGGCGGTATGCACCTCGATTCCAAGACCGAGCAGGCCGCTGCGATCATGCCTTGCTACGGTATTGACTACGATCCGAACGATCCGGATGGTCTTGGCGAGCATGTTGGTTCCGCGTACTCCAAGCACAACATTTCCATCCTGCGCAACGCGGGCTGGGATGGCATGCTCTGCACCGACTGGATGATCCTCGAGCACATTGCTTGGGGCGTCAAGGATCTTTCGGTTGCTGAGCGCTATGCCAAGCTTATGAACAACACCATCTCTCAGCACGGCGGCTCCTTCCAGCCTGATGTTGCGAAGGAAGCCTATGACCTCATGGTCAAGGAGTCCGGTGAGGATCAGGCGCTTGCGACCCTAAGGGACAACGCTCGCCGTATCTTTGCTGCAATGATGAAGGTTCAGCTTTTTGAGCAGCCTTATTCCGACCGTAACGTTGCGAAGGCTGTGTTTGAAAACGAGAAGGCTGCCGCTTTCGGTGTCGATGCTTCCGATAAGTGCGTCATTATGCTTAAGAACTCCGACGGGGTTATCGCCAAGGATGGCATGGCCGATAAGCCCAAGGTTTACATTCCGCAGGTCTTCACTCCCGAGAAGAAGGGCTTCTTCGGTCCCTCGACTCCGGCCTCTGTTGACTTGTGCTGGGGCGGAGGCTTTGCCGACAACTACTTTGATGTCGTTACCGACCGCGTGGCAGATTCTGCCGAGGTAACTGAGTCCGACATCACGCGCCTTACCGCCGAGGAGCTTGCCGACGTAAAGTACGCCGTCGTAAAGGTGTCGAGCCCCACAGATGCTTACCAGGGCGTTGAGGGCGGCCAGCAGTTTAACCCCATGGGCAGCCCCGACGATCCGTACGATCCCCCGGTGTGGAAGCCCATCTCGCTGCAGTATCGTCCGTTCACCGCTGATCAGGACTACGTGCGTAAGGAGTCCCTGAACCCTGTTGACGAGCTGGGCAACAAGGAGAACCGTAGTGTCTTCGGCCAGTCTACGTATTGCACTAATGAGGCCGAGCTCGACTTCGTCCTGGATATCAAGTCCAAGCTCCCGGCCGATGCGAAGCTGATTCTCATTGTGGACATCAACCGTCCGATGGTCTTCTCTGAGATTGAGCCTTCTGCCGACGCTATCCTTGTTGGCTTCAACGGCATTATGAATGAGGCGTTTGCTCACGTCATTACTGGTCAGGTTGAGCCTTCCGGCCTTCTTCCTTACCAGATGCCTAAGGACATGAAAACCGTCTTCGAGCAGAACGAGGACGTCCCGCGCGACATGGACTGCTACGTCGATGCCGACGGCAACACCTACGACTTCTGCTACGGCCTGAACTGGTCCGGCGTCATCGATGACGAGCGCACCAAGACCTACAAGGCCGCCCCGCTCGCCAAGCCCGAGACCTGCGAGGTCAAGGCAGACGCGTAAAGGTTCTTCTTGCTCATTTCTTGGGATAGCGAAGATTCTGGCTGCCCGAAACCATGACGGAGCCGGGTGTGACCAAGCCCGCCTCCGCCTAAGCAAGACCCCTGCGGGATGTGCCGCGCAATCACCCGAACGTGCGGCACATCCCCAAAACGGCAGCCTTACCTGTTTGAATCAAGGTCGCTAGCGCAGTTCACGTAAAGCACCGCCCGTCGCCACTCCCTTCTTCCTCCAGCGGCGGCGGGCGGGCTTTCTTTTTCGTCCGAAAGGAATCATCCATGGCAAACGAGAAGCCCGAGGCCGCAAAGCCGAAGAAGCCCATCACTCGCCGTAAGTTCGTGGCCAACGCCGCGGTCTCGGCGGGCCTCGTGGGCGTGACCGCCGCGGCCAACGTGGGCACCAACATGTTCCGCTCGCTGCTCGACCACTACCTGGGCGGCCGCCCGTCCACCGTCGAGCACGTCCCCGGCTCCGAGAACTGGGACACCGAGTACTATGACGCGCAGTTCCGCGGTCGCGCCAAGGCCACCGAGGTCGCCAACGAGCTCGTCGGCCAGATCCTCGGCGAGGGCGCCGTCCTTCTGAAGAACGACAACGCCGCCCTGCCGCTGGCGTCCGGCACGGAGGTCTCGCTGCTCGGCCGCTACGCCGCCGACCCGATCTACGGCGGCGCCGGCTCCGGCACCGTCGACGCCTCGGCCTGCGTGAACCTCCACGACGGCATCGCCGCCGCCGGCCTCAACATCAACGAGACCGCGTTCGAGTTCATCAACGGCGCTTACGCCGACTACCCCAAGGCCGACATCACCATGGATAACCCGTCCACGGCCTGCTACTACATCGGCGAGATTCCTTGGGAGAAGTACTCCTCCGACGCCCAGGCCTCCATCGCCGGCACGACGGCTATCGTGGTCATCGGCCGCGGCGGCGGCGAGGGCGGCGACCTCTCGCGCGACCTTCTTGGCGACCTGAACTCCGGCGTCTCCGAGACCTTCAAGGCCAACGACGAGACCGCCAACTACGCCGAGGGCCAGCACGAGCTCGAGCTCACCGTGGAAGAGAAGTCCGTCCTCGCTGCCGCCAAGGCCGCCTGCGACAAGGTCATCGTCCTTCTTAACGCCTCCACGCCCCTCGAGGTCGGCCCGCTCATGTCCGGCGAGTACGCTGCCGACGCCATCCTGTGCATCGGCTCGCTCGGCGCGACCGGCGCCAACGGCGTGGGCAAGTTGCTCACCGGCGAGTACAACCCGTCCGGCCGCACGACCGACATCTGGCCGGCCGACTTCACCGCCGACCCGACCTTCAACAACTTCGGCGGCAAGCAGTACCTGGATGTCTCGGGCTACTACACCAAGAACTACAACTCCACCCCCTCCGATGGCACGGCGTACTTCGTCGAGTACAAAGAGGGCGTCTACATGGGCTACCGCTACTACGAGACGGCGGCCGTCGAGGCCGAGGCGGGCAACTACGCCGGCTTCGACTACGACTCCGCGGTCGTCTTCCCGTTCGGCTATGGCCTGAGCTACACGACCTTCTCGCAGACGCTCGACGCGGTCGAGGTCGCGGGCGAGGACGTCAACGTCTCCGTCACGGTGACGAACAGCGGCTCGGTCGCGGGCAAGGAGGTCGTGGAGATCTACACGAGCGCCCCCTACACCGCCGGCGGCATCGAGAAGCCCGCCGTTGTCCTTTCCGCCTTCGCGAAGACCGACATCCTCGAGCCCGGCGCCTCCGCCACGGTCAACCTCACGTTCCCGGTTCGCCAGATGGCTTCCTGGGACTCCTCCAAGGGCGGCTACGTCCTCGACGCCGGCGACTACCAGATCAGCCTGCGCAAGAACTCTCACGAGGTCATCGACACCAAGGCCGTGACCCTCGAGGCCCAGACCTACACCACCGACTCCGCCACCGGCGCGAAGCTTGAGAACCAGTTCGCCGACCTGACCGAGTACATGGAGAAGAACTGCAAGGGCCAGATGCTCTCGCGCGCCGACTTCGCCGGCACCTTCCCCCAGCCCGCCGAGGACAAGGACGCCGCCGACTGCGGCATCGAGTTCGTCGAGTACAACTGGAAGGATTACCAGGACGACTCCGCGAAGATGCCGACCACCGGCGCTGACAACGGCCTGCAGCTCATCGACATGCGCGGCCTCGACTTCGACGACCCCAAGTGGGACACCCTGCTTGATCAGGTGACCGTCGACGAGATGGTCAACATGCTCAACGACGCGGCCTACAACACCGCCGCCATCGAGTCCGTGGGCAAGCCCGAGACCGCCGAGCCCGACGGCCCGGCCGGCTTCACCTCGCTTACCGGCCCCACCGGCAACTGCGCGTACTGCTCCGAGTTCATCATGGCCCAGACCTGGAACGTCGACCTTATGCGCGAAATGGGCGAGATGGTGGGCCAGGAGGCCCTCGCGTCCGGCTACAACGGCTGGTACGCCCCCGCCTTCAACACGCACCGCAGCCCGTTCGCCGG
The DNA here is from genome assembly GCA_900540955.1 of uncultured Olsenella sp. Classification (GTDB taxonomy): domain Bacteria; phylum Actinomycetota; class Coriobacteriia; order Coriobacteriales; family Atopobiaceae; genus Paratractidigestivibacter. The sequence goes on along the minus strand of UQIF01000007.1, from coordinate 24,320 downwards.
CCGCAACTTCGAGTACTACTCCGAGGACCCGCTGCTCGGCGGAAAGATCGGTGCCGCCGTGGTGTCCGGCGCCGCGACCAACGGCTGCTACGCCATGATCAAGCACTTCGCCCTGAATGACCAGGAGTCCTACCGCATCCAGCACGTGGCCACCTGGGCCACCGAGCAGGCGGCGCGCGAGATCTACCTGCGCCAGTTCGAGATCCCCGTCAAGGAGGCGACCTGCGAGATCAAGTACATCGCCGACACCAACGGCACCGTCAAGACCAAGCAGATGAACGCCTGCACAGCCATGATGAGCTCCTTCAACTACGTCGGCACCGAGTGGTCCGGCGGCCGCAAGAGCCTCTGCACAAACGTCCTGCGCGACGAGTGGGGCTTCAAGGGCTGCGTCATCACCGACTTCAACCTCTACGGCTACATGGCCAAGAACGCTGCGCTCGCGGGCGGCACCGACCTCGAGCTCACCTACTCCGCCATGACGCCGGACTTCGAGGGCAAGAACACGGCCACCGTCGTGAGCCAGCTGCGCGAGTCGACCCACCGCGTGCTCTACACCGTCGCGAACTCCAACGCGATGCAGGGCCTCGCCCCCGGCTCCAAGGTGACCTATGGCGTGGCGCCCTGGCAGATGGGCGTTTGGGGCGGCAGCGCCGTCCTCGTGGGCCTCGCGGGCCTCTTTGGCTGGCGCGCCTACCGCGCGAACAAGCTGCTTAAGGAGCAGAAAGCCCAGAAGGCCGTCGTCTCCGAGGACGCTGAGGACGCCTCCGCGACCGAGGAGTAGCGCCTCGACCTGTGTATCTGGGGCGGCATCCCTTCGTCGCCCCGACTCTCCCTTGGGCCCCGTCGAGATTTCGGCGGGGCCCTTCTTTCTGCTGCGGCCGTATGCTTCTCTAGGGGCGCCTCCTGCCGACAAAACTGCGCACATAGTCTGGTGCAGCGAGTTCTTCTTTGTAAAGTCGCAGGTAAGTTTGGCTTTGAGGAATTAGGAAAAGACTATGTGCGCAGTTTTGGAGCACGAAGAAGAACTCTACCCGCTGCCCATCTATGAGCCGCCGGCGCTGTACGCCTTTGTGGGCCACGGCTCTGCGGTTCAGTGCGTTCGCCGCATCTCGGGGACGCCCCTGTGGAAAGAAGCGCCCCGTTGGCCTGCGCAGGCCAGGATGCTTCCCGTGTTCGGGGACTGCGTCTGCAACCAGCGGGCGTTCAAGAAGCTCGCGTCTGAGGTCGAGCTCGAACGATATGGAATCGATTCTCGTCCTGTTGACCTGCTCGTTCCCGACCGAAGGATGCGCAGCCAGGGAAAGGGAGCCAAATTCCACCCGTGGACCCACGTGACCTTCCCGCATGCGTTCGTTCGCGTCCACAAGAACCTGTTGGTGAGCAGGCCGGAGCTTGTGATTGTGCAGCTATGCGGGGCGCTATCGCCTATTGCGGGCGGGCGGCGGAGTTGATTTTGACGCTTCTCCCGTGATGACGCTTGCGAGCCTCGCCGAGGTCCTGGAGGCGCTCGGTTCGCGAGGCTACAGCCAAGCGGTTCATCGTGCGCAGAAGGTCCGCGAGCTGGCGTTCGACGGCTCCGCCTCGCCTATGGAGACGTCCTTGGCGCTGCTGCTCACGCTTCCGCTGGAATTCGGCGGGTTCGGGCTGCCGCGGCCTCAGTTGAACGTGCCGATCGACGTGTCGATTTCGGGCGGGCGGATGACGGTAACGCCTGACTTCCTATGGCGGGAGCAGCGCGTGGCGCTCGAGTACGACAGCGACGAGTTCCATGTAAACAAGGGCCGCGAGCAGGCGGGAAGGGATGCCTTGCGGGCGAACGCGCTTCTTGCCGTCGGGTACCGCGTGTTTCGGGCGACGACGCAGATGACGAGGACGCTGGAGGGCGTGGCGGTGCTTGCCGGGCAGCTCGCGGCCGCGCTTGGAGCCGGCCTGGCGGAGCCGACGGAGGTCGAAGAGCTGAGGCGCCGGCGGCTCTTTGCGGAGCTCATGCCGAAGGTTCAGCCGGCGGGATAGGCTAGTGGGAAAACTGCGCACATAGTCTGTTCTTCTTGATAGTGGAAAGAAGAACGCGCCGATAAATCGCGCCGGCTAGGTTTTAAAACAAAGTATGTGCGCAGTTTTCGGATGTGGAGCTAGGGCGAGAAGGGCGTGCCGGCTAGCCCCTCGGCAGCGCCTTTGAGGCAAAGAGGGCCTGGGCGGCGAGGGCGAGGCCCGCGGCGATCCAAAGCGTGAGGTAGCCGCCCGTGCCGATGAGGGCGCCCCCGACGACGCTGCCCACGCCGCCGCCGGCAAAGACCCCCAGGCCGATGAGGCCGGTGCAGAGTCCGGAGTGCCTGGGGTCGATGTCCATGGAGAGCGTGACGAGGGTGGGCTGCACGAGGATGTAGCCGAAGCCGAGGCATGCCGCCGCTCCGAGCGCGGCGATCCACGAGCCGGTGAGCGCCGAGGTGCAAAGAAGCGCGCAGGCCGCGATGCCCGACGTCTCGCCGACCGCGATGACGCCGCAGCTGCCGCGCGCTGTGCCGATACGGCCCGAGACGCTGCCGCCGGTAAGGCACGCCAGGCCGTAGAACATCATGAGCAGGCCAGCCTGCGTGGAGGCGAGGCCGCACTTCTCGGCGAGGAAGGTTCCCATAAATCCGTAGACGCCGAGGAAGATGATGCCGGTGGAGCAGGCGGTTATGTACACGGCTCGCCCGTGGCCAAAGAAGATGCGGGCGGCATTGGAGAAGAACTCCGCGGGGCGGAAGGGCTCGGCGGGCGCGGACGAGCTGCCTCCAGGCTTGCGGAGGCGCATGGTGCCGAGCCACGCGAGCGCGCCGAGGATGCCGAAGCACATGAACGCGGCGCGCCAGCCCACGAGGTCGCAGATGATGCCGCCGAGCCCTGCCGAGAGGCCTTGGCCGGTAAAGGTGATGCCCATGAGCAGGCCGATCGCCCCCTGCCGGTCTTGCTCGCTGACCACGCTGCCGACGATTGCCTGGCTCACGGTGATGATGCCCGCGGCGAAACAGCCGGTGATGATTCGCGCCGCGACGAGGGCCTCGAGCGTGGGCGCGATGGAGCAGATGACGGTGCTCGTGGCGAGACCGGCGACGATGATTCGCAGGAGGCGGACGCGCCCCACGGCGTCGCCGACGGCCCCGCACAGGGGTTGGAGCAGGCCGTAGGGGACGAGGTAGGCGGTGAGGATCACGGCGGCGGCGCTCGGCGCGATCGCGAGGGCCTGCGCGATGGCGGGCAACGCCGGCGAGACGAACCAGTTGTCGGCCGCCGAGACGAGGCCGCAGAAGCCGAGGGTGACGACGACGTTTCTTTGCGCGGGGGTCATGCGGGGCGCTCCGATCGCGGGAAATGCGAGCAGGTAAACAGGTGTTGCGAAACTAGACGATAGCACCAACGAGGTGGCGGCGCGTAGACTGTTGGGTTGGGCTATTCGAGGGAGGCGGCAATGGCGAGCGAGCTGATCAGGGAGTACTGCGCAGAGAACGTCGAGCGCGTACCGGAGGCAATCGCGGCGGGCGCGGGGCGCATCGAGCTGTGCGACAACCTGGCGGTGGGCGGGACGACTCCCTCGCACGGGGTCATCCACGCGGCGATCGAGGTCGCGCGGCCCGCGGGAGTTCCCGTCATGTGCATGATCCGCCCGCGCGGCGGCTCGTTCGAGTATTCGGAGGCCGAGGGACGAATCATGGTCGACGACCTGCGGCACGCGGCCGAGCTGGGCGTAGACGGCGCGGTCTTCGGCTGCCTGCGGGGCGGTGAGGTCGACCGTGAGCTCACCGGGCGGTTGGCGGGGCTTGCCAAGGAGGCGGGCCTTATGGTCACGTTCCACATGGCCTTCGACGAAATCCCGGCGGATCGCCAGGCGGAGGCGATCGATTTGCTCGCCGAGCTCGGCGTCGACCGGGTGCTTACGCACGGCGGTGCCGCGAACACGCCGATCGCGAGAAACCTCGAGCGGCTGCGCGAGCTTGCGGAATACGCCTGCGGACGCGTGGGGATTCTGCCGGGAGGAGGCGTGACCTGGGAAAATGCCGAGGAGGTCGCGGCTGCCGTCGGCGTGCGCGAGGTCCACGGCACGCGTATCGTAAGGTTGTAGGCCGAGGCTTTAGGGGAGACGAATGATCGATTCCGACGCGTCGCTGGAGCAAATCCAGCGGATATTCAGCAACGACCGTTTCGCGACCGAAGCTACGGGCTGCCGCGTGGTCGAGGCGGGGCCGGGGCATGCCGTCTGCGAGCTCGATGTGAGCGAGTGACACCTTAACGAAAAAGGCGGCGTGATGGGCGGAGCGATCTTTACGCTGGCGGACTTCGCCTGCGCCGTCGCGTCGAACATCGGCGAGGAGCCGACCGTTTCGGTGGCGTTCTCGATTCAGTACCTGAGCGCCGTCAAGGGCAAGCGGCTCATTGCGACGGCGGACGCCCAAAAGAACGGCAGGACGCTCGGTTTTTACGACTGCATGGTGCGCGACGACCTCGGGCGTGACATCGTGCACGTCACGGGCACCTGTATGCATACCGCGCCGCGCCCTGCGGAGGCTTAAAACGCCCGCTCGGCGCCGGTTGGCGACGGGCGGGCGGGGGGAAATCGGGCTTTTACAGCAGACTGTTGAGCTGTGCGGGCAGCGGGCCTGCGAGCGGAGCAACGTAGCGAGCGAAGTCGTCGGTCACGCCCATGCCGTCGGCGCAGATCCACTCGCGCGGAACGGCCTTGACCTTGTTTGCGACCTCGAGCACGTTGACAAGACCGTACTTAACGGCGTAGGGGTCGTCGCCTGTGCGCGTAAGCGAGCACATCTTTACCGATTCCCCGGCAAGGGCGGCAACGACGCCGCGACGCCCCAGCTCAAAGGCCTCGTCGAGGTCGATATCGCTTGCGCAGTGCGAGGCGCAGCGCTGGAGCGTCGACAGCTCGACGGCACGGGTCTTGCAGCCAAGGCGCTCCTTGGCGACGCCGGCGAGGTAACGGCTCGGGCCGGAGAGCTGCGCTAGGTGGCCGAACTCGTCGACGCCGGTACCGGCTGCCACGGTTTTCTCGGCGATGAGGTGACCGTCGGGTGTGTGGATGCCCTCGCTCATGGCGACGACCACGGTATTCTTGCGCTCGAGCACTTCGGCGATGCGCGCGACCAGGGCGTCCTCGTCGAGCGCGACCTCGGGCAGCAGCACGAGGTCGGGGTTGGCCAGGCAAGCGGAGCCCGCGAGCCAGCCGGCGTCGCGGCCCATGATCTCGACAAAGGTCGCGCTCTTCAGGTCGTAGACATCCGCGTCGCGAGTGACTTCGGAAACGGCGGTCGCAACGAAGCGGGCGGCGCTGCCGTAGCCGGGAGTGTGGTCGATGCCCACGAGGTCGTTGTCGATGGTCTTGGGCACGCCGATGAAGCGAATGGGGGAGTTGATGCGGGCGCCGTACGCGCCCAGCTTGGCGATGGTGTCCATGGAGTCGTTGCCGCCGATGTAGAGGACGGCGTCGAAGCCGCCGTCGGCGAAGGCGGCGAAGGCCTTCTGGTAGAACTCGTTGGCACCCTCGGCGTCGAGCGCCGGGAGCTTGAAGCGGCAGCTGCCGAGCCAGCTCGACGGAGTGTGGCGAAGCAGCTCGAGCGCGTCGGCGTCCGGAAGCGCCTCGCCGAGCGCGACCGTGCGCCCGCCGAGGAAGCCCTGGATGCCGAAGCGCATGCCCACGGCCTCGGCGCCGGCCTCGCGCGCGCCCGCGACAACGCCGGCGAGGCTCGAGTTGATCGCGGCCGTCGGTCCGCCGGACTGTCCGACCAGGATGCGCTTCTTTGCGTTTGCTGCCATGGGGCTCCTCTCGCCGCCGAGTGTTTGCTCCCAAAAGAATACCGCCGTCGGCGCAGGGCCGACGGCGGGGAATGGAACAAATGCTTGAGCTGGGGTTATCGGTCCAATGCTGCTACGCGATGTTGTAGAACGCTGCTTTCTGGAGGTACTCGGCCGCGTCGCCGAGGGCGTCCTCGATGCGCAGAAGCTGGTTGTACTTGGCGACGCGATCGGTGCGCGCGGGAGCGCCGGTCTTGATCTGGCCGGCGTTCACGGCGACGGCCAGGTCGGCGATGGTGGTGTCCTCGGTCTCGCCGGAGCGGTGCGAGACGACGGCGGTGTAGCCGGCGCGCTTGGCGGTCTCGATGGCGTCGAGGGTCTCGGTGAGGCTGCCGATCTGGTTGGCCTTGATCAAGATCGCGTTGGCGGCTCCGGTCTCGATGCCTTTCTTGAGGCGCGAGGTGTTGGTCACAAAGAGGTCGTCGCCGACGAGCTGGACTTTCTTGCCGATGCGCTCGGTGAGCTTCTTCCAGCCCTCCCAGTCCTCCTCTGCCAGGCCGTCCTCGATGGAGATGATCGGGTAGCGGGAAACCAAGTCCTCCCAGTAGTCGACCATCTGGTCGGAGGTCAGCGTGCGGCCCTCGCCCTTGAGCTCGTAGAGGCCGGTTTCGCGGTTGTAGCACTCAGAGGTGGCAGGGTCCATGGCGAACATGAAGTCGACGCCCGGCTCGAAGCCGGCGGCGCGGACGGCTTCCATGAGATAGACGAAAGGCTCGTCGTTGGTCTTGAGGTCGGGTGCGAAGCCGCCCTCGTCGCCCACGCCGGTCGAGAGGCCGGCGGCCTTGAGCGTGCCCTTGAGCGTGTGGTAGACCTGCGTGCACCAGCGCAGCGCGGTCTTGAAGTCGGGGGCGCCTACGGGCATGATCATGAACTCCTGGAAGTCCACGTTGTTGTCCGCGTGCACGCCGCCGTTCAGGATGTTCATCATCGGGACGGGCAGGGTGTGGGCGTTCGGGCCGCCGAGGTAGGCATAGAGCGGCAGGCCGGCGGAGTCGGCGGCGGCGCGGGCGATGGCGAGCGAGCAGCCGAGGATGGCGTTCGCGCCGAAGTTGCCCTTGTTGGGCGTGCCGTCGGCGTCGATCATGGCCTCGTCGCAACCGCGCTGGTCGGTTGCGTCGCGACCGATCAGGAGGTCGGCGAGCTCGTTGTTCACGTGGGCGACGGCTTGGGTTACGCCCTTGCCGAGGTAGCGGTCCTTATTGCCGTCGCGGAGCTCGACGGCCTCGAACTCGCCGGTGGAGGCGCCGGAGGGGACGATGGCGCGGCCGAAGGAGCCATCCTCGAGCATAACCTCGACCTCGACGGTGGGGTTGCCGCGGGAGTCCAGGACCTCGCGACCGTAAACGCTGGTGATTTGAGCCATAAAGGTTTCCTTTCGTTTGAGTTAGCCATGCCTAACTTACTGATTGAAAGTATACCCCATCTAACTCTTTTTCTTCTCACCGGTTTCGGAAAGAAAATAGCGCGAGGCCGGTATCCTGATTCAAGATTCTGAAAGCAAGAAACCGACTTCGCGCTTTTCCGCAGGCCGACTATAGACGGGCTGCGCGGTGCGCGCTTCGTCTAGTAGAAGCTCTCCCCGCGGTCGATCATGCCCTTGAGGAGCTTGGCGATGGCCTTGTAGTTATATGGCAGCATCATCTTTTTGAACAGCGGGTTGAGAAGGCCGGGGACGCCCTGATACTGCATGACGATGTTGTAGGCGGTGTTCAGGCCGACGGTGTCGATGACGTGGAACGGGCCCTTGGGCGCGCCGGTGCCGTGCTCCCACGCGATGTCGATGCTCTTCGGGTCGGAGACATCGCTGGCCCACAGGTCCATGCCGGACAAAAGCCACGGAACGAGCATGGAGTTGAGCAGGTAGCCGTTCTTTTCCTTGCGCACGGGCAGGGCGATCATGCGGATCTGGTTGGCGAACTCGATCATCTCGTCGAAGACGGCCGCGTCGGTGCCGTCATGCCCCATGACCTCGGCGGTATTGTTCTTCCAGATGGAGTTCGCAAAGTGCAGGGCCACGTACTTTGCGGGACGGCCGGTGTTCTTGGCGAACTGCCCGGGCAGCAGCGTGGAGGAGTTGGTCGCGATGACGGTCTTTTCGGGCAGCAGGGGAGCGAGCCTCTCGTAGAACTCGATCTTTGCCTTGGCGTCCTCTGCCATGGACTCGATCACGAGGTCGGCGTCGGCGACGGCCTTGGCCATGCCGAGCTCAAGCTTGAGGCCATTGTATGCCGCGTCGACGCGGGCGAGGCAAGCGTCCTTGTCCAGCGGCTTATCGGAGTCCGCGATGCCGGCGCACCACGGGCCGGACCCGTCGGCCATGGCCTCGATGGCATCGATATAGGTCTGGCGGAGCTTGTCGATTTTTGGCTGGGTGCGGCCGATCGAGCCCTCGCTGCGCAGCCAGATGGTCACGTCGAATCCGCAGTACGCCGCCTGGAAGGCGATCTGGCTTCCGAGCACGCCGCCGCCGGCAACCACAACGTTCTTGAATGCCATGGTTTTTGCCCTTCTCTTCAAAAATCCTGAACACAAGTCAATTTTTAAAGTTTGAGGGAGACGGCCGAAAAAGAAAAGGGACCGCGCGAAGGCGGTCCCGTGAATGGCTTGATTATCGAGGGGAACGCGCGGCGTGCGCTACGTCATGTCCTCGAGGCGCCCATGCTTCTCGTAGCGCGTGGTGCGGGCGATGTGGTTCTGCTCGTCGACGAAGACGACGTGCGGCTGGTAGCCGTCGGCCTCAGCCTCGTCCATCTGGCAGTAGCACATGATGATGACCTTGTCGCCCACGGTGACGAGGTGCGCTGCCGCGCCGTTGAGGCAGATCATGCCGCTGCCGCGCTCGCCGGCGATCACGTAGGTCTCGAGGCGCGAGCCGGAGTCCACGTCCGCGATCTGCACCTTCTCGTACTCGCGGATGTTCGCGGCCTCCATCAGGTCCTCATCGATGGTGATGGAGCCAACGTAATCCAGCTCCGCCTGAACGACGGTGGCACGGTGAATCTTGCCCTTGAGCATGTTCAGAATCATTCGGTAGAGACTCCTAGGTCGATTGTGTGCTCCCGGCTCGAATGAGTCGCGCCGATATAAGGTACATCACCTCGATGTATGTGCTGTTTTGTTTGTTCCAATCACCAAAAAGACAAGTTAGCTGAAGGTTGGAGGGGGTCAAAAACCCCGCAGCGCTGGAGGATCGCCACGGGGCCTGGAACACTATATGTCGGGTTTGCAAAGAAGGGCGCTACATCGAGAGAAACAGCTCGTGGATGCACAGGTCGTCGTCGAGCTCGGGGTGAAAGGCGAGCGCGAGCTGCGCGCCTTGGCGGGCGGCGACGATGCGCCCGTCGACCTCGGCGAGCGCGCAGGCGCGCGGCCCCACCGACACGATCCTCGGTGCGCGGATGAAGGTCATCGGGACCTCACCCGCGCCCTCGAGTGGGGCGACCGTGTGGAAGCTGCCGAGCTGCCGCCCGTAGGCGTTACGCTCGACCTCGACGTCCATGGTGGCGAGCCGTGGTGTGCCCTTATTGTCATGGGCGGCGAGCCGCTCGGCGAGCAGGATAAGCCCGGCGCAGGTCGCGAGCACAGGCATACCCTCCTTGATGCGGCGGCGCAGCGGCTCGAGCATGCCGAGCTCAGCGAGGAGCTTGCCTTGCGTGGTCGACTCGCCCCCGGGGAGCACGAGCCTATCGAAGGGCTGCTCGAGGTCGGAGGCCTGCCTCAGCTCGATGCACTTCTCGCCTAAGCGGGAAAGGGCGCGCTCATGCTCGACGAAGGCGCCTTGGACGGCGAGGATGGCGGTCGTGCCGGCCACTAGCGGCCACGCTCTTCCATGATGATCTCGATCTCGTCGGCGTTGATGCCCACCATGGCCTCGCCGAGGTTCTCGGAGAGCTTGGCGATGAGGGCCGCGTCCTCGTAGTTGGCGACGGCCTTGACGATGGCCGCGGCGCGGCGGGCGGGGTCGCCGCTCTTGAAGATGCCGGAGCCGACAAAGACGCCCTCGGCGCCGAGCTGCATCATGAGCGCGGCGTCGGCGGGGGTGGCCACGCCGCCGGCGGCGAAGTTGACGACGGGGAGCTTACCGGTCTCGTGGACCTCGCGCAGGAGGCCGACGGGGACGCCGAGCTGCTTGGCCGCCTCGAAGAGCTCGTCGTCGCGCAGGGCCACGACATCGCGGATCTGCTTCTGGATCTTGCGCATGTGGCGCACGGCCTGGACGACGTCGCCGGTGCCCGGCTCGCCCTTGGTGCGGATCATCGTCGCGCCCTCGGCAACGCGGCGCAGGGCCTCGCCGAGATCGCGGGCGCCGCAGACGAACGGCACGTCGAAGGTGGTCTTGTCGATGTGGTAGGTGTCGTCGGCGGGGGTGAGGACCTCGGACTCGTCGATGTAGTCGATCTGGATGGCCTGGAGGATCTGCGCCTCGACGATGTGGCCGATGCGGCACTTGGCCATGACGGGGATGGAGACGGCCTCCTGGATGCCACGGATCATTGCCGGGTCGCTCATGCGGCTGACGCCGCCGGCGGCGCGGATGTCGGCAGGGATGCGCTCGAGGGCCATGACGGCGCAGGCGCCGGCCTCCTCGGCGATGCGTGCCTGCTCAGGTGTGGTGACGTCCATGATGACGCCGCCTTTGAGCATCTGGGCGAGCTGGCGGTTGAGGGTCGCGCGGTCCTGGTTTTCGTTTGCCATTCTGGCCTCCTGGTTATCTGGGCTGCTTGGTGCTCATAGCCTAGGGCTAGACTGGACTTGGTAAAAGAACCAATCAAAGAGAAAATCATAAGGTCAGAACAAAGCCAGATGCACAGAATCGATAAGGTCAGATGCTTGATTACAACCTCGAAAATCGCGGCGAAAAGAGTCTTTACGACTATCTCTACCAGCGGATTCGCAACGACATAACGAGCGGGGCCATCGGCGCGGGCGACCGACTTCCGTCCAAGCGCGTGTTCGCTCAACACTTGGGCGTGAGCGTCGTCACGGTTGAGGCCGCCTACGCCCAGCTGGTGGCCGAGGGCTACGTGAAGGCGCGCCCCCGCAGCGGCTACTTCGCCGTCGCCCTCCAAAACCCGGGGGAGGCGAAGCCCCGTCCGCGCGCCTCAGCGCCAAAAGCGCGGAAAGAAGGGCCGGATGCCGCCGTCGCCGTCGACCTTACCGGCAACGGCGGCGTGGGGGCCGCCGCATTGTGGTCTCGCGCCCTGCGGCGCACGCTCGCGGAGGAGCCCGAGCACGAGGTCTTCTTGCCCACACCGGCTGCCGGGTCGGAGCGTCTGCGTCAAGCCCTGGCCGATTACCTGCGGCAATCCCGCGGAATGGAGGTCGATCCCGGCCGCATCGTCGTCGGCGCCGGCGCGCAGGTGCTCGACAACATGCTCGTGCAGCTGCTCGGCCGGGAAGCCGCCTATGCCGTGGAGGACCCGGGGTATCCGCGCCTGAAGCGGCTCTACGAGGCCAACGGGGTGCGGCGCGTGGTCGAGGTCCCGCTCGACGGGGAGGGCGTGCGCACCGATGTGCTCGCCGACTCGGGAGCCGATGTGCTCCACATCATGCCGTCGCATCAGTTCCCGACGGGGCGCGTGACGAGCATTTCTCGCCGTTACGAGCTTCTGGGCTGGGCGAGCGCGGGGTCGCTCGAGCATAGCCGCTGGATTATCGAGGACGATTTCGACTGCGAGTTTCGCCTGGCGGGCCGGCCGGTACCGCCGCTTGCGGCCATCGACGCCGAGGGGCGTGTGGTGTACACGAACACCTTCTCCAAGGGCCTGGGGCCCGGCATGCGTCTCGCGTACATGGTTCTGCCCGAGGAGCTTGCGGACCGATTCGCCAGTGAGCTGGGGTTTTATTCCTCAACGGTGAGCTCGGTTCAGCAGGTGACGCTCGCGCGCCTGCTCGAGTCGGGCGACTACGAGCGCCATGTCAACCGCATGCGCAAGCAGCGGCGAGAGGAGCGCGACGAGCTGATCGGGGCGTTGGGCGCAAGCGCCGCGGCCGGCCGGCTTCGCTTCGAGGAAGCCGACTCGGGGCTTCACTTCGTGCTCGCTGCCGAAAGCGCGCGCGGCGAGGAAGAGCTGGCTGCCGATTTGCTTGCGCGCGGGGTGCGTGTGGCCCCTCTTTCCAGCTTCGCCGCGATGCCCGAGAACGCGATGCAGGGAGACGGCCTGCGGCGGTTCGTCGTCCAATACGGAGGATTGACAGCGGATCAGATCGGGCTGGTGGCAGAGTCCTTCTCGCGCGTTATCGGGTAGCAAGAAGGGCTCGGCGATCCATAAAAATCTGCCGTGCCCATCGGATTACTCCCTGCGGGCGGCGATCTCGAAGAGCTCCTCGGTAAGAAGCTCGTAGACCTGCCGGTCGCGGCTGTCGAGGCAGGCCAAATGGCCGTTGATGGTCGCCTGGTCGCCGCGGGCGGCGGGGCCGGTGAGGGACGCCTCGACGCCGTCGGCCGCGATGTGCTGCGCGTTGCCGAGGAACAGCGCCGCGAGCGCGGACTCGGCCTCCGCGCGGTCGAGGCCGCAGCGGGCAAGCTCGCCGGCTGCCATGTCGTAGAGACCCACGACGAGGTTCGACGCCATGACGGCCGCTGCGTGGTAGCGGGTCTTCTGCGCGGCGTCGATGCGGCCGTGCTTGTTGCCTAGCCTGTCGAGAAGTTTCTCGAGCGTGCGAACGGCCGCCTCGTCGCCCTCGAGTGAGAACCACGCGCGCCCGAGCTCCTTCCAACAGCCGAAGCGGCTGCTCACGGCATAGAGCGGATGCATCGAGGCCACGCATGCGCCCGCGTCGCGGCAGGCGGCGAGCGTCTCGGACGACGTGGCGCCCGAGCAATGGGCGATGATCTTTCCGTCGAGGTCTGCGCCGCAGGTGGAGAGCTCCTCCGCGACCTCGCGGATGGCGCCGTCGGGTGTGGTGACGAACACCACGTCGGCAGCCCAGGCGACCTCGGCCAAGGCAGTGAACGCCTCGCCCCCGGCGAATTCGACGGCTTCTCGCGCGGACGATTCGGAGCGGGAAAAGAAGCCGGCAATGTCGGCCGCCCCAGACTCGCCCAGGTAACGAGCGAGGGAGCAGCCGACCTTGCCGGCTCCGATGAAGGCTATGCGCAAGCGCTTATCCAAGATGCGCTATGCCTTCGGGTCAAAGATGAAGTTGTCGATCAGGCGCGTCTTGCCGATGTAGACGGCCATGGCGCACAGGATCGGCTCGTCGGCGATCTTCTGAATCTGGACGATGTTCTCGAAGTCGACCATCTTGACGTAGTCGATCTTTGCGAGCGGCTCGGCCTCAATGATGGCCTTCATGGCGTCGAGCACGCGGGCGGCGTCGCGCTCGCCGTCCTCGACCATCTTTTGACCGGCGAACACGGCGCGCGAGAGGCACAGCGCGGCCACGCGCTCCTCGGCGGAGAGGTAGGTGTTGCGCGAGCTCTTGGCCAGGCCGTCCTCCTCGCGGATGATCGGGCAGCCGACGATCTGGATGCCGAAGTTGAGGTCGCGCACCATGCGGCGGATGACGGCGAGCTGCTGGGCGTCCTTCTGGCCGAAGTAGGCGCGATCCGGCGTCACGATGTTGAACAGCTTGGACACGACGGTGCACACGCCGCGGAAGTGGATCGGGCGCGTGAGGCCGCAGAGCTCGTGGGTGAGCTCGTCCATGTTCACATAGGTGCAGGCGTTGGGCGCGTACATCTCGGAAGGCTCGGGGTGGAAGACCAGGGCGGCGCCGGCCCCCTCGCACAGCTTGCAGTCGCGGTCGAAGTCGCGCGGGTAGCTCTCGAGGTCCTCGGTGGGGCCGAACTGCGTCGGGTTCACGAAGTCGGAGACGACGACGCGGTCGTTCTCGGACGCGGCGCGCACGATGAGGCTCTTGTGGCCCTCGTGCAGGAAGCCCATGGTGGGGACGAGGCCGACGGTCAGGCCCTCGCGGCGCCAGGCGCGCACCTGCTCGCGGACCTCGGAAACGGTGGTTGCGGTTTGCATGTTAGAAGCTCCTCTTTACTTGATCCATTACGTCAGGGTCGATCTTGTAGCTCTCCGCGGCGGCGGGGAAGTCGCCGGACTGGACTGCCTCGTCGTAGGCGCGGAACGCGTCCACGACGGCGTTGCCGATCTGGGCGAACTGGCGGACCATCTTGGGCTTGAAGCCGCCGGTGGTCATGCCCAGCATGTCCTGCACCACGAGCACCTGGCCGTCGCAGCCGTTGCCGGCGCCGATGCCGATGGTGAAGGCGGAGGTCAGCTTAGAGGTCACGTAGGCGGCGAGGTCTGCCGGCACGCACTCGAGCACGATGGAGAAGGCGCCCGCCGCCTCGACGGCCAGGGCGTCCTTGACGAGCTGCTTGGCGGCGTCGGCGGACTTGCCCTGCACCTTGAAGCCGCCGAAGGCGTTGACGGACTGCGGGGTGAGGCCGATGTGGCCGACCACCGGGATGCCCGCGGCAACCATGGCGCGAATCTGCTCGCAGACGGTGGCGCCGCCCTCGAGCTTGACGGCCTGGCAGCGGCCTTCCTTCATCAGGCGCGCGGCGTTGGCCACGGCGGAGGGCACGTCGGTCTGGTAGGAGCCGAAGGGCATGTCGCCCACGACGAAGGTGTTGTCGCACGCGCGGGTCACGCAACGGGTGTGGTGGACCATGTCGTCCATGGTCACGGGCAGGGTGGAGTCGTACCCCATCATGGTCATGCCCAGCGAGTCGCCGACGAGGATCATATCGATCCCGGCCTGCTCGGTGAGGGCGGCCATCGTGTAGTCATAGCTGGTCACCATTGTGACCTTTCCGCCTTCGTTGACCTTCTTTTTCAGGGTGAGGACGGTGTTCTTTGCCATAGTGCCGCGCGCTCCTTTTTCGGGTGAAAAGATACCCACCGGGCCGCGCAGCCCGGCGGGCGTCGTCGGTTTGTGCCTAGTTTAGCGCGTCGGCGCCTTGCCCCTCAATGCTTCACATGTTGCCGAACAAGAAGTCCTTCACGATGCCCATGACCTCGCGCAGCACGTTGTTCGGGACGTACCAGGCGTCCGACGGCGCGGCGATGCCGCGGGCGTTCGCGTAGCCCTGCTTGGCTGCGATCCGCGTGGTCCGCAGCACGTGGAAGTCGTTGGTCACGATGCCGACTGCATCGTCTGGGGCGCTAAGAAGCGCGCGGGAGTTGCGGAGGTTCTCGACGGTGTTCGTGGAGGCGTCCTCGAGCTCGATGCGTTTGGCGTCGATGCCGCAGGACTCGAGGCAGCGGGCCATGGCCTCGGCCTCGGAGCACGGCTCGTTGGCGCCCTTCCCGCCCGAGACGACGCAACGGGTCGAGGGGTTCTTTCGCAGGTAGTCGGCGGCGGTGTCGAGCCGGTAGCGCAAAACGGTGCTGGGCGAGCCGTCGGGGCGGACCTGCGCGCCGAGCACGACGAGCTCGTCGAGGCCTTCGGGTGCGGGCTCGTGCGCCGTCGTGAGGATGAGCGCTGCCACGCTGAGCGTCGCCGCGGCGGCGAGGGCGGCGGCGACGCCCACGAACATGCGCAACGCGTGGGGAAGCGCCTGCCAGGCGCCCAGGCGCATGGCGATGCCGCAACCGCCGAGCGCCGCGCCGATCGCGTACCACACCGCAAAGAAGGCCGACCCGGACCAGATGAGCATGACCGAGGCGCCGTAGACGATGGCGGCCACACCGAGCGCGATGAGCAGGATGGACATCGGAGCCTCCAAAGCCGCAGAAAAAGGGCCGTCCCTCCGCAAAGAAGGACGGCCCCATTGTACGGTAGTGCGACTTGCCTACGCGGCGGCCTCGGCGTCGAGGGTCTCGCGGATGGCGAGGATGAACTCGCGCGTGCCCAGGGTGGTGGGGTTTTCCAGCGAGGTGATGCGGGCGAGGTCGCCCGTCATCTTGCCGGCCTCGATGGTGTGGATCGTGGCGGCCTCGAGGCGGTTCGCGAAGTCGACGAGCTCGGGGGTGCCGTCCAGCTCGCCGCGTTTGCGAAGCGCGCCGGTCCAGGCAAAGATGGTGGCTACGGAGTTCGTGGAGGTGGGCTCGCCCTTGAGGTGCTTGTAGTAATGGCGCTGGACGGTGCCGTGGGCGGCCTCGTACTCGTAGTAGCCGTGGGGGCTCACGAGCACGGAGGTCATCATGGCCAGGCTGCCGAAGGCGGAGGAGAGCATGTCGCTCATGACGTCGCCGTCGTAGTTCTTGCACGCCCAGATGAAGCCGCCCTCGGCCTTCATGATGCGGGCGACGGCATCGTCGATCAGGGTGTAGAAGTACTCGATGCCGAGCGCCTCGAACTTCTCCCTGTACTCGGCCTCGTAGAGGTCGGCAAAGACGTCCTTGAAGCGGTGGTCGTACTTCTTTGAGATGGTGTCCTTGGTGGCGAACCACAGGTCCTGCTTGGTCGATAGGGCGTATTCGAAGCAGCTGCGGGCAAAGCTCTCGATGGAGTCGTCGAGGTTGTGCATGCCCTGGACCACACCGGCGCCGGTGAAGTCGTGGACGAGCTCGCGGGTCTCGGTGCCGTCGGCGGCGGTGTAGACGAGCTCGACCTTGCCGGGGCCGGGGATGCGCATCTCGGCGTTCTTGTACACGTCGCCGTAGGCGTGGCGGGCGATGGTGATGGGCTTCTTCCAGCAGCTGACCACGGGCTCGATGCCCTTGACCACGATGGGCGCGCGGAAAACGGTGCCGTCAAGCATGGCGCGGATGGTGCCGTTGGGGCTCTTCCACATCTGCTTGAGGTGGTACTCCTCGACGCGCTGGGCGTTGGGGGTGATGGTGGCGCACTTGACGGCGACGCCCAGGCGCTTGGTCGCCTCGGCGGAGTCGACGGTGACCTGGTCGTCGGTCTTGTCGCGGTACTCGAGGCCAAGGTCGTAGTACTCGGTCTTGAGGTCAACGTAGGGGCAGATGAGCTCGTCTTTGATGATCTGCCAGATGATGCGGGTCATCTCGTCGCCGTCCATCTCGACGAGCGGGGTCTTCATCGCGATCTTGGTCATTCGAACCTCCATGGGGTCGCCGTGCGCGGTACTGACGCGACTTTATCATGCCGGGGCGCTCGCGGGGGCGCGGACCGCCCGCCCGAGACGCTCTCGTAATTTGTCACTGGCCTTTGGGGCGGCGGCTGCCGAGCGCGTGCGTGACGTTGAGCAGCACAAGGCCGAGCAGGCTTGCGAACACGCTCGCGGCAAGCACGGCGCACTTGGCGGCGAGCTGCTCGGGGCCGCTGCCGAACGAGAGCCCCGAGATCAGGATGCACATGGTGAAGCCGACGCCGCCGAGCACGCCCACGCAGAGCATCTGGCCCCAGTTGGAGCCCTCCGGCAGGGGAGAGAAGCCGATCTTTACCAGCAGCGCCGTCACAGCGACGATGCCCAGCGGCTTGCCGAGCACAAGGCCGAGGAAGACGCCTCGCGCCACCGGGTCGGCGAGGATGCTCGCGGGGTCCACCCCGACCAGGCGAAGCTGCGCGTTGGCAAAGGCGAACAGCGGCAGGATGAGGAAGTTCACGGGCGTGGCGATGGCGGTCTCGACGCGCTGCAGCGGCGGCGTCACGCGGTGCATGATGTTCTCCACGCGTCGGGCGGTCTGGGTGAACCCGTGCTGGCCGAGCACGTGGAGCTCGGGGTCGTAGGCGTCGTCGAGCTCTCCGCCGCGGTCGTTTAGCCAATCTTGGACGTTCTCGAGCTTGATGTCGGACTTCACGGGCAAGAAGAACGCGAGGATGACGCCGGCAAGCGTCGCGTGGACGCCCGAGTTGAGCATGCAGAACCACAGCACGAGCCCGAGGACGATGTACCAGCGCGAGTGGTAGACCTGCAGCCGGGTGAGGCCCCACAGCGCAAAGCAGACCACGGCGGAGGCGGCGAGCCACGGCAGGCTCGGCGCCTGGCCGTAGAACAGCGCGATCACGATGATGCCGAGCAGGTCGTCGGCGATGGCGAGCGTCGAGAAGAACACCTTTGCCGCCGGCGCGACCTTGTCGCCCGCGAGCGACATGATGCCGAGCGCGAAGGCGATGTCGGTGGCGATGGGCACGGCCCAGCCGCTCTGGGCGCCGCCCCAGTTGAGGAGCGTATAGATGAGGGCGGGCGCCGCCACGCCGCCGCACGCGGCGAGGATGGGCATCATGGCCTGGCGCGGGTTGGTGAGGACGCCGGCCGTGAGCTCGTACTTGAGCTCGATGCCGACGCTCAGGAAGAAGATCGCCATGAGGAAGTCGTTGATAAAGCCCTCGAGCGACATCGAGCCGACGTAGGGCCCGACCTCTATGGCCAAGGGTGCCTCGAGGAGCGCGCGCACGGGATAGTACGCGTCCGTGTTCGCCACGATCACGGCGAGCACGGCGGCGGCGACCATCGCGCCGGCGGCGATGGTGCCGTTGCTCGTTATGCGCGCGAGGCGCTTCTTGTTCTCGCAGCGCCGCACGACGGCGGGCACGGCGACGATGGGCGAGGTGCTCATTAGATCCTCCAGGAACTTAGGGGCGATGGCGCTCGGTCGCGCCTGGGCAAGAAGGAGCGGTGTGGCGCCTCTTCTCTTCTCGCCGTTCGGTTATAACGCAAAAAACGGAAGTGGTCTTTTGGCGTCGGATATAAAAGACCGTCTTATTTCGCGAACGACACAAGTTGGTTACGGCGGTTACGGATAGTTTTCGACCGTTCAAATAGCGCCGAAGCTCTGTCAAGTTGTTTTTGGCGAGCGAGGTCCAGCAGGCTTGTGAGCGGCTGCTTTTGCTCGTCAGACGGCGAACGCGTGCGCCGCAAAGCACTTCTTTGCAAGGAAACCGGCCCATAAAGGAGGCTTTTATGTTCAGCTCGGCAGACGTGACTTGGACGCTCGTCGGGGCGTTCCTCGTCTATTTCATGCAAGCTGGCTTCGCGCTGTGCGAGGCTGGCCTTACCCGCGCGAAGAACACCGGCAACATCTTGATGAAGAACCTCATGGACTTCTGCATCGGCACCCCGGTGTTCTGGATCTTCGGCTTCGGCATCATGTTCGGCGGCACGGGCGCCTTCATCGGCGGTTTCGACCCGTTCATCCAGGGCAGCTACGACTTCGGCACGCTGCCCACCTGGGTCTACGCGCTGTTCCAGACCGTGTTCTGCGCGACGGCCGCCACCATTGTCTCGGGCTCGATGGCAGAGCGCACGAACTTCAAGGCCTACGTGCTCTACTCCGCGATGATCAGCCTGATCGTCTACCCGGTCTCGGGCCACTGGATCTGGGGCGGCGGCTGGCTCTCGCAACTCGGCTTCCATGACTTCGCCGGCTCGACCGCGGTCCACTTCGTCGGCGGCGTGACGGCCTGCCTTGGCGCCGCGATCCTGGGGCCGCGTATCGGCAAGTACGGCAAGGACGGTAAGCCCCGCGCCATCCTCGGCCACAACATGACCGCCATGGCCCTCGGCGTCTTTATCCTGTGGTTCTGCTGGTTCGGCTTCAACGGCGGCTCCACCGTCAGCATGACCGGCGACGACGTGATGACCAACGCCGGCCTCATCTGCTTCAACACCAACCTCGCCGCGGCGGTGGCCACCCTCACCGCGATGATCTTCACCTGGTGCCGCTACGGCAAGCCCGACGTCTCGCTGACGTTCAACGCCTCGCTTGCCGGCCTCGTCGCGATCACCGCCGGCTGCGACGTCATGGACCCGTTCGGCGCCGCCGTCACGGGCATCATCGCGGGCATCGTCGTGATCTTGGCGGTCGAGTTCTTCGATAAGGTCGTAAAGATCGACGACCCCGTCGGCGCCATCTCGGTCCACGGCTGTTGCGGCGCCCTCGGCACGCTCTGCGTCGGCCTCTTTGCCACCGACGGCGGCCTCTTCTACGGCGGCGGCGTGGCCAAGCTGGGCATCCAGGCGCTCGGCCTGGTGGCTGTGGCGGCATGGGTTCTGGCCACGATGTTCGTGATCTTCAAGGTCATCGACAAGCTCGTCGGCCTGCGCGTGTCGGAGCAGATCGAGATCGACGGCCTCGACTACGCCGAGCACGGCCTGCCTACCGCCTACGCCGGCTTTGCCATCAGCGACCCGACCTACGCGAACCTCGAGCTCGTGAGCCCCAACGAGGGCTGCGACCTGGGTGAGGACGATATCCAGAAGGCGTCTGAGGCCAAGGTCAACGCGGCCGTTCCCGTGGTCGAGCCCTTCGCCCACAGCGGCATGCACAACATCGTGGTCTGCTGCAAGGCGAGCAAGCTCGACGAGCTCAAGGTCGCCCTCAACAAGGCCGGCATCACCGGCATGACCGTGAGCCAGGTCACGGGCTACGGCCTGCAGAAGGGCGCCGGCGAGATGTACCGCGGCGTCGAGGTCGACGCGCGCCTGCTGCCCAAGGTCAAGGTCGAGATCGTCGTCGGCAACATCCCGTACCAGCGCATCGTCGACGTGATCAAGCAGGTCCTGTACACGGGCCACATCGGCGACGGCAAGATCTTCGTCAACAGCGTCGAGAAGGTCGTCAAGGTCCGCACCGGTGAGGAGGACCTGCTCGCGCTCACGGACGAGGCTGAGGAGTAACAGGCGGGCGACCGATAGCCAACGGCACGAAAACAGCGCCGTCTCTCCGGGTTTGGGAGGGGCGGCGCTGCTGCTTTGGGGACGTTGCCTACTTGTCCAGCCAGGCGGGCTGGTCGGCGCTGACCACGCGCGCGCAGACGCGAGCGGCGGCCTTGCTTAGGGGTCCGTGGCCAAGCGCGTGGACCTGCCCGTCGACGGGAACGAGCACGTAGACGGCGTCGTTCACGGCGTCATAGGCCTGTGTGGCCGCGCGGGGGCTGCGGACGACGAGCGCGGCGGCGCGGCGCAGCGCGGGGTCTCCCGTTTCGAGGAGCTCGCGTGCGATCTGGCCGGGCTCGGGCATCTGCGGCCATGTGGCCGGACGAGCCTGGGCGTTCAGCGAGAAGCACGTGAGCTCCCAGTGGATGTCCCCGTCGTGCGGCTCGAGGATGGCGGCGATGGGCTCGCCGCCGGCGGAAAGAAGCCCCGTGTCGAAGGCGGCCGAAGAGCCGTCGTCGGCCATCGAGACCAAGCGCTCACGCGCGACGCGGCGATAACGCATGGCGAGGTAGTCGCGAAGAAGGGCGCGCCCTTCTCCCCAGTCCTCGGGGGCGGCGAGCGCGGAGAGCTCCTCGAGGAGCTTGTCCCACGAGCCGAGCACGGCGAACTGCGCGAGCTCTGCCTCGGGGCTTATGGCATCAATGATCTGGTCTTTGCTTGCGAAGGCGGCCCAAGGACCGGCGGCCTTGCGCTCAAGGGCGCCCATGCCGACCTCCTCGGGCGCGTCGGCGTCGATGCTCGCGAGCGTCCAGTGCTTGCCGGCGACGGCGCGAGCGCGGCGGCGCAGCGTGACCATGACGGGAGAGCCGTCCCTGCGCTGGAAGCGCATAGGGAAGCTGACCTCGCTTCGCGTCCCGTCGAGGGTGCCGGTCGAGCGGGCGATGCGGAAATCCTCCTCGAGCGTGGCCACCGGGTCGACCTCGAGGGGAAGCACCTGGTAGAGGGCCGAGAGCGGCTCATCGGTGACGATGACGTCGGCATAGAAGTCCTGCGGGAGGTTGTTTGCCGGGCGGGCCGGGCGAGAAGGGCGCGCAGGCGCAGGCTCGGTCGCTGCGGGTTCCTCGATCGGCGCATCACCGGTCGTCGCCTTGGGCGACGGGCAGGGGTCGATGTCCTGCTCGATCGGCTCGGGGGCATAGGTGATAGTGAACTTGATGGACGGCTCGGGCGCGGGTTCGGGCGCAGGCGCGGGCTCGGGTGCAGGCGCGGGCTCGGGGTGGGTGGCGAGCGGCTCGTCTGCCTCGGCCTCGTCGTTGGTTGTCAGCTCTGCGCCAGGCTCGGCATCCTGGGGGGTCGCGATCTCGAGCCCTGCCTCTGGCTGGGCCTCGATTGCGTGTTCGGCGGCGGAATCCGCCTCAGCCGCGGGCGTCGGCTCGAGCTCCGGACCGACAACAAGCGTTTCTTCCGGCTCCTGCGCGGGCCCGACCTCGGGCTCCGGCTCGGGCTTCGGCTCGATGTGCTTCGGCTTCAGCGGCTTCACGTTCTTCACGCCGCGCTGTCGCTTGAACGACTTCGCGCCGGCGGGATTCTTGCCCCCGTTCTTCTCGGCGCGGGCGAGCGCCTGGTCGTACTCCTCGTTTGCGAGCACGGTCACAAAGACGGCGCCCTTCTTGAAAACGGTGACCTTGACGCACTCGCTGAGCTCCTCAAAGAGGCTGCGGGCATCCTCGAAGCCGAGGTCGGCGGGGGCGAGGCCGTCGGCCTCGAGCACCTCGGCGGCGCGGGCGAGGGCGGTCTGCTTTCCGACGCCGAGCTCGCGGCGGAACAATCGATACAGGTATAGGCGGTGGCCGGGCTTGATTTGCGACATGTTTGGCCCTTTCGCGCGAGGGCGCGGCGAACGTGAAGGCTCGCCGCGCGCGGTTTTCGACTCTCTACCTTACTACCCAAATCCGGTGAATGGCGCTCGGCGTCGGCAGAAGGGGGGCCGGCATCTCCCTGACCAGCCGTCGGGGTGCGGCGGTGCGCCCCCGGACTCTCTCGTGGCATACTAGTTCCCATTGCATTTGCTCATCGCCGGCAAGAAGGACGCTTCTTCTTGCCATGGAGGCTTGAATATGAAGGCAAAGAATCTCCTGGGCTGCGTGGCGGTTGCCGCGGGCTCTGCGGTCGTGGCGGCCGGCCTGGCCTGCTCGCTTGTGGCGCCTCGCCACGGCGACCCTGTGATCGACCAGCAGTGGCGCGAGATCTCTCGTTACCGCTACGCGCATCGCGGACTGCACTGCGAGGGGGTCCCCGAGAACTCGATGGCGGCGTTTCTTCGCGCGCGCGAGTTCGGCTTCGGCGTCGAGCTCGACGTCCACCTGACCGCCGATGGCGAGCTCGTCGTGATCCACGACTCGGATATCCGCCGCATGTGCGGGCGCGACGGCATTGTCGAGGAGATGACCCTCTCTGAGCTGCGCGAATGTCGCCTTCTGGACACCGACGAGCAGATTCCCACCTTCGATGAGGCGCTCTCGGTCTTCGATTGCGACCCGACGGGCGAGTCGGAGATGCCGGCGCCCATGATCGTGGAGATCAAGGTGCACAACGGCAATTACGCCGAGCTCTGCGAGCGCGTCATGCGCTGCCTGGACGACCATCTCGTGCGCTACTGCGTCGAGAGCTTCGATCCGCGCGCGGTCGCGTGGATGCGGCAGAACCGCCCCGAGGTGATCCGAGGACAGCTCGCGTGGAACTACTGGCCCGAGCAGGAGCGCCCGCTCTACGAGCGCATCGGCGGGACGGCGCTTCTGTCCAACGTGGTCACGAGGCCGGACTTCGTCGCGTATAGGTTCTCCGACCGCGACAACCCCGCCGTTCGCCTCTCGTGCGACGTGCTGGGCGGGCACCTCGTGGTGTGGACGGTGCGCAGCGAGCAGGACCTGCGCGCTGCCGAGGCGGCCGGCGCGGTCGTCATCTTCGAGGGCTTCTTGCCTGAATAGGGAATCGAGCTATAGCGGCGAAATACAGTTCGGGCGGCCTTGTGGCCGCCCGATTGCTGTTGGGGCACTGTTTGCGGAGGGCGCCTACAACGTGATACCGCGGCTCCAGTCGCCGCCGTCCTTGGCGGCGCGGTTGCGCAGGTTCTCGATGGTGCCCTGCATGCCGTGCGGCGCGTAGGCGTCGAAGCTCGTGAGGTCGTCAGGGATGTAGGCGGCGAGGCTCATCTCGGCGGTTTGCACGGGGTTTTCGGGTGCGGGCCCGGGCACGGCGACGTAGGAGTTCACGCGGGCGCCCTGGGCGCCCAGGCGCTCTTCGTACTCGCTCATGGGGTCGTCGGGGCGCTCGGCGCGCGCGTCGCGGCTTTGCCACACGATCTCGTACCCGGCAAGAGGGACCTGCGTGAGCGCGAAGTCAAAGAGCGGCTGGCTGTCGGTGCGCAGGCGCACCTCTCCGCCGGGCACGAGGACCTCCTGGTAGTCCATGAGACGCTCGAGGTTGACGAGCCTGCCCGCCGAGTCTCGCTTGCGCGGGAACGGTGTGGGGAAGTTGAGGTAAATGGCGCCCAGCTCGCCGGGGGCGAACATCTCGCGGATGCGCATGCCGGTGCCGGGGACAAAGACGACGTTGGGCAGCTCCGACTCGAAGCCGTGCTGGGCGGCGTAGGCGATGCAGATGGGCTCGGAGTCCATGCCGATGAACAGCACCTCGGGCTCGCGGCGTGCCGCCTCGACGGTAAAGGAGCCCTTGCCGCAGCCGAGATCGAGGCGAACCTCAGAGAACGCCTCGCTGCCGGCGGGCGCGCAGGCAGCGGCCCAGCTGCCGGCCCAGGAGTAGGGATCCGGCTCGATGTAGTCGCGGTAGCGTTCGAGGCGCTCCTCGAGGACGAAGTTCTTGGGCAGGCGCGCGTGCAGTCCGTGCATGTGGGTCCTTATCTAGCAGAAGGGATGGGACAAAAGGGACGGGGGATTTTGTCCCAAAATGTGATGCTGCGGAGGGGAGTCTCCACAATTTG
>UQIF01000006.1 GCA_900540955.1 uncultured Olsenella sp. | reverse complement strand
GGAGCCGTCGGAGAACGAGAGCCTCAGCCCGTCGGCGTGGCTCACGTCGACCGGCTCCCTGCCCGCCACGGACGGGGGGTTCAGCCCGGGAAGCACCGTCCTGAAAACCTGCGCGCTCGCAGGATCCAGGCGAACATCTCGGCGCGACCAGAACGTCTTTCCCAGCACTTCTTCTTGCAAATTTATAATCTCGGAGAGCTTAGAGTCTGATGAGGCAAGATATTCGGCCACCCGGAGGCATGCGTAGATTCCGTCCCGCTCCTTTAAGTGCGACGGCACGCAGATACCTCCGTACTCCTCGGCACCCAGCAGAACATCGCCTTCTTCAATCTCACTGTATATATATGAGAAGCCAACTGACGCAGGCGTGTAGTTGAGTCCCAGGCGCTCGGCCTGTCTCTCGATAAGGGCAGAACTCGTAAGGGTTGCCACCACGCGATTTTGCACCGGAGCCTTGGCAGCCAATGCCTCAACTACAAGCGGAACAAGCTCTCGCACAGCCAGCAACCTGCCCCGTTCATCCACGATTCCCGCACGGTCGCCATCACAATCAAGGACGATTCCAAGGTCGGCCTTCTCGGCAACCACCGTTTGCTCGCACTCGTCAGCCCATGGATCGGTCGGCGATGGGTGAATTCCGCCGAAATCGCCAAGGCCCAATGCATGGATTTCGATAACCTCACAGCCAAGCTCGCGCAAGGCCCGAGACATAACGCCCGCAGCAGATCCGTACATGGGGTCGACAACGACCTTAAGCGGGCGACCGAACGGGTGACGCACTGAGGCGAGCAGATCATCCACGTACGATTCCACAACGTCACACAGTTCAATGTCGCCGCGTGCCTCGTGCGCGCCTGAGGGGACCATCTGCTCAATATCATCGAGAAAGCCGCGATTGCAAGGGCCGCCATCTGATCCGCGGACCACAATCCCGCCGTATTCGCAGGACAGCTCGCTCGCGGTGACCATCACCGTCCCCACGGCAGCGTCGTCATGCGCGCAGCTCCACGCAAGGGCAGGCAGTGGGCAGGCGGCGTAGGAAAGCTTCGCCCGCAAACCATTCGAGGAAAGAACCCCTGCCACATCTCTGGCTATTTCAGCAGAGTGAATACGGGTGTCATACCCAACATAAACAGTAGCGCCATCGCTCTCGTCCGCCCATAGACGGCCGAGCGCGTCCGCGAGCCTTGCGGCATTTTCTGGCGTAAAGCCATCGTCATAGCGGGCTTTCCAGCCGTCGTTGCCGAAGCGAATCATATCGGCATGCTTATCCAAAGGCTGTTCACCTCATGAAGTTGAATGATCTTCTATAAGAGAAGGACTACCCGATTTCGACGCCTTGCTTCTCCAGGTAACCAATCAATCTCGTCATGGTGTCCGCCGAAAGGACGTGCTCCATAAGGCACGCCTCCTCGTCGGCAACAGCCGGCTCAACGCCAAGGTCGCTCTCCAAGAAAGCGCGCAGCGCCCGGTGCGAGCGCCAGACGATCTTTGCGTACTTCTCGCCCTCTGGGGTGAGTGTCACGCGACCATAACGGTTCTGTATGACCATGCCCATGTCCTTGAGCTGATTCAAGGCCTTGTTCACGCTGGCTTTTGAAACCTCAAGCTGCTCGGCGACATCAACCGAGCGGACAGAATTATCCGCATCGTCGCTATCGAGCGAAAGGCGATAAATCGCCTCGAGATAATCCTCACCCGCGCGCGTGAGCGAGTGGTCTTCTTTGATGTTGCTGATCATAGGTACACCGAATTTCCGAACGCAGGCTCTTACATGGCCAATATACCCAGACTTGACTAGATATCGCTTCCCAAATCGGGCATTGTAGCTCGCTCAGCCTTCGCGCCAAGCGAAACAAGCTTGTCGACAAAGCCTTCGTAGCCGCGGTCTATGTGATGAATGGCGGAAACAATGGTCTCTCCATCAGCAACAAGGCCCGCCATGACGAGCGCGGCCCCTCCACGCAAATCGGGAGATTTGACCTGCGCGCCGGAAAATGCGGGGACACCATGAACGATCGCGTGATGGCCCTCAATAACGATATCGGCACCCATGCGGTTCAGCTCGCTAGCAAGCATGAAGCGGTTCTCGAACACATTCTCGGTAATCACGCAGGAGCCTTGGCACAAAGCGAGAAGGCACATGGTCTGAGCTTGCATATCGGTGGGAAATCCAGGGAACGGAAGCGTCTGGATGTCCGCAGGCAAAATAGGCCCTTCTCGCCAGCAGGTGCATTCTCGAGAGCCACGCTCGACGCGAATGCCCATCTGCTCGTACTTCTTTAGAACAAGGCCGAGGTGAAGCGGGTCAAAGCCCTTGACCTTAACCGGATCGCCACACAGTGCGCCGATGGCGAGGAAAGTACCGGCCTCGATGCGGTCACCAACGACCGCATGAGTAACGGGATGAAGCTCGGAAACGCCGTTGATCTCGATGACGGGAGAGCCGGCGCCCTTGATGTCGGCGCCCATCTCGTTGAGAAGATTAGCGAGGTCGACAATCTCGGGCTCGCGCGCCGCGTTGTCAATCGTGGTGGAGCCCTCGGCGAAGACCGAGGCCATCATAAGGTTCTCGGTAGCGCCGACACTAGCAAAAGCAAGCGTCACCGTGGCGCCATGAATACCGTTGGGAGCGCTGGCGTGAATATTGCCGTGATCAATCTTGAATTCGACGCCCAGCGCCTCAAGGCCGAGGATGTGCATGTCGATCTTTCGGGCACCGATGTTGCAGCCGCCAGGCATGGCAACAACTGCACGCCCGAAACGAGAAAGAAGCGGGCCCATCACAGCAGTGGAGGCCCGCATCTGAACGACGAGGTCGTAGGGAGTCTCCCACGAATCGACGTTGGTGGTATCGATTTTTAGCTCGTGCTCGTTGACAACCTCGATAGTGGCGCCGAGGTTCTTGAGAACCTTGCCCATCACGTGGACGTCAGCGATGTTGGGGACGTTGGTGAGGGTGCTCACACCCTTGGCCATGAGCGTCGCGACCATGAGTTTGAGAGCGGAGTTCTTCGCGCCCTCAACGGTAACCTCTCCAGTGATGCGGTGACCGCCCTCGACCTTAATGACGTCCATGAACCCTCCGTATCCGCTAGGACCACCTACTGGTCCTCTGCTACTGCATGCTTCAACAGAAGATTACACCAATTGATTTTGTTCTCGTAGTACGCGCGCCTGGGGTCGCCCTCCTCGCAGGACTCGAGCGTCCGGATGACCTCGTCGCGCGTGCGACGGACCGTCTCGGGCTCAATGTCGTCGGTGCGACGAGCGTGGTCGGCCAGAATGATGACCAGGTCATTATCGACCTCAGCGTAGCCACCGGAAACAACCACGCGGCGAATCCCGCCGCCTTCTGCCTCGGTGAGCATCATTCGGACGACGCCGTCGCCGAGGGCAACTATCTCGGCCGCGTGGCCGGGATAGATGCCCATCTCGCCGGTATACGTTGCGAGGAGGAGGCTGGCCGCCGGGCCCTCATAGAGGGCCCGGTCAGGACGAACGAACTGTACGTTCAGCTCTGCCATCGGTACACCTAGTTCTTCTGGTCGTCAGAGGCCATGGCGGCCGCACGGGCACGGACGTCCTCGATGTTGCTGGCATAACGGAACGCCTGCTCCGGGAGATCGTCGCACTTGCCATCGACGATCTCGGCGAAGGAACGGACCGTGTCCTGAATCGTGCAGTAGACGCCGGGGTTGCCGGTGAACTTCTCGGCCACGTGGAAGGACTGAGAAAGGAACTGTTGAATCTTACGGGCACGGGCAACGACGTTCTGCTGCTCTTCGGACAGCTCGTCCATACCCAGGATGGCGATGATGTCCTGAAGGTCAGAGTACTCCTGCAGCGTCTCCTGAACGGCCATGGCCACGCGGTAGTGCTCCTCGCCAACGATGGACGGGTCAAGCGCGGAGCTCGAGGAGGCCAGCGGGTCAACGGCGGGGTAAATGCCCAGCTCGGTGATGGAGCGGGAAAGAACCGTCGTCGCGTCGAGGTGCGTGAAGGTGGTGGCAGGGGCCGGGTCGGTCAGGTCGTCAGCAGGGACGTAGACGGCCTGGACGGAGGTAATGGAGCCCTCCTTGGTCGAGGTGATACGCTCCTGCAGCTCGCCCATCTCGGTTGCCAGCGTGGGCTGGTAACCAACGGCGGAAGGCATACGGCCAAGAAGCGCGGAGACCTCGGAGCCGGCCTGGGAGAAACGGAAGATATTGTCGATGAACAGCAGCACGTCCTGGCCCTGGTCACGGAAGTACTCGGCCGTGGTCAGGCCGGAAAGGGCCACGCGCATACGGGCTCCAGGCGGCTCGTTCATCTGACCGTAGACCAAGCACGTCTTGTTGATGACGCCGGACTCGGTCATCTCGAGGAACAGGTCGGTACCCTCGCGAGTACGCTCGCCTACGCCGGTGAACACGGAAGTGCCGCCGTGCTCCTGGGCGAGGTTGTTGATGAGTTCCTGAATAAGGACCGTCTTGCCTACGCCGGCGCCGCCGAACAAACCGGTCTTGCCGCCGCGGACATAGGGCTCGAGCAGGTCGATGGCCTTGATACCCGTCTCGAAAATCTCGGTCTGGGTGGTCAGCTCGTCGAACGCGGGAGCCGGGTGGTGAATCGGGTAATAGGAAACGTCGTCGGGAATTCCCTTGCCGTCGACCGGCTGTCCCATGACATTCCAAACGCGGCCCAGGGTAGAGGGGCCAACGGGCATGAGCATGGGGTGGCCCGTATCGTGTACCGTGAGGCCACGAGTAAGGCCGTCGGTCGAAGACATGGCGACCGTACGAACGACGCCGCCCTCAAGCTGGGACTCGACCTCGAGCACGGTGCTGACGTGGCCCACGGGCGTGTCGCCGTCGACCTCAAGGGCCGTGTAGATACCGGGGACGTCGTGGTCGAACTTCACGTCGACAACAGGGCCGACGACTCGGACGATCCGCCCCGTTCCCACACTTTTGTTGAGCTTCTTGTACGCGGCCTCTTCGAGGGCGGTACGCGGCTCTTGGGTTTTATCTGACATTAGTTGTCCTCCAATGCGGACGCGCCGCCGATGATCTCGTTCAGCTCGGTGGTGATGGCACCCTGACGCTCGCGGTTGTACGTGCGCCCGAGGTTGCCAAGAACCTCCTTGGCGTTGTCCGTCGCGGACTGCATGGCGCGACGGCGCGCGCCGTGCTCAGCCGCTGCGGAATCGAGAAGCGCGTGGAAGATGACCGTCCTGAAGTAGGCGGGCAGAAGCTGTCCCAAGACCTCCTCTGGAGAGGGGTCGAAGGCAAAATCCGTGTATGTCTTGGCGTCGATCTTTCCAAGCGCCTCGGGGGTACGCGGCTTGTTGGGCATCGTGAGCTGCTCTTTTGTGATGGGCAGCAGCTGCTCAACGACCTGCGTCTGCTCAACGCGGTTCTTCGCGTGCCAGTAGACGAGGACCACGCGGTCAAAGTCGCCGCGCGCATATCCCTCCATGCAATAAGAGGCGATGCGGTCGGCCTCGTCCATGTTCGGCTCCGAAGAGATGCCCACAAAGGACATGACCGGCGCCGAGTCACGGTACGTGAAGTACTCCGTGGGCTTGCGACCGCACGTGATGACCGAGGACTTGACGCCCTTGGCGGCAAGCTTGGTCATCTCGTGCTCCACCTCGCGCTGGGGCGAGATGTTGAATCCGCCGGCAAGCCCGCGGTCCGAGGCGATAAGCACGTAAAGAACGTGCTTCTCCTCGGCATGCTTTGCAAGAAGAGGCTGCGAAGCGTCAAAGCCGGCGCTGGCCACATTGGCGAGCATGCGCGTGACGGCGTCCTTGTAGGGCTCCGCCTGCTCCGCCCTGTCAAGCGCCTTGCGAATCCTCGCGGTGGAGATCATCTCCATCGTGCGAGTAATCTGCATGGTGCTCTTGATGGAGCTCATGCGCCTCGATATCTCGCGAAGGTTTGCCATCTTCTGCCTACTCCTGGCCCTTCTTCTTGGTGGAGTCGGGCTCGCTGGTCTTCTCGGCCGCGTGCTCAACATCCGCCTCGGACTGCTTGTTCGGGTGCTCGAGCAGGAACTCCTGCTTGAAGTGCGCGATGTGGGTCTTCAGGCGCGCCTGCTCCTCTTCGCCGATCTTGCCGGAGGCGAGAGAGTTGCGAAGAGCGGGGTGCCTCTCGGCCATGTACTTCGCAAGGCCGTCGCGGAACAGGGTCACGTGGTTCAGGTCGACGTCGTCGAGGAAGTTCTCCTTGGCGGCGAAGATCGCGATAATCTGGTCGCGGACGTCCAGTGCGGAGTAGCGCTGCTGCTTGAGCAGCTCCATCATATGCGCACCATGGTTGAGCTGGTACTGGGTGGTCGCGTCGAGGTCGGAACCGAACTGCGAGAAGGCCTGCTTCTCGCGGTAGCTCGCGAGGTCGAGTCGAAGCGTACCGGCTACCTGCTTCATTGCCTTGACCTGCGCGGCGCCGCCGACTCGGGACACCGAGATGCCCACGTCGACTGCAGGGCGCTGACCTTGGAAGAAGAGGTTGGACTGCAGGTAAATCTGGCCATCGGTGATGGAAATCACGTTGGTCGGGATGTAGGCGGAAACGTCGCCCTCCTGCGTCTCGATAATCGGCAGTGCCGTGAGCGAGCCGCCGCCGTTCGCGTCCGAAAGCTTGCAGGCGCGCTCGAGCAGGCGAGAGTGCAGGTAGAAGATGTCGCCCGGGTAGGCCTCGCGTCCAGGCGGACGGTGCAAAGTAAGCGACATCTGACGATATGCCACGGCCTGCTTGGACAGGTCGTCGTAGATGACGAGGGCATGTCCGCCGGGGTGGTTCTCGTCTGCCGGGTTGCCGTGCTCGTCGTTGTACATGAAGTACTCGCCGATGGCGGCGCCGGACATAGGGGCGATGTACTGCATAGGGGCGGAATCGGCCGCGGTAGCGGCAACGATGACCGTCTTGTCGAGCACGCCGTGCTGGGCCAGGGACTCGCGGATGGCCGCAACCGTGGAGGCTTTCTGGCCAATGGCCACATAGATGCAGACCATGTCGGTCTTGGCCTGGTTCACGATGGCGTCGATGGCGATAGCGGTCTTTCCCGTCTTGCGGTCGCCGATGATGAGCTCACGCTGGCCACGGCCAATGGGCACCATAGCGTCGATGGCAAGAAGACCCGTCTGGACCGGCTCGCACACCGGCTGGCGCTCCATGATGCCAGGAGCCTTGAACTCAACGGGACGACGGTGAGAAGTAGCGATGGGGCCGAGGCCGTCGATGGGCTGACCGAGAGGATTAACGACGCGGCCAAGCATCGCGTGGCCCACGGGAATATCCATGACTCGGCCGGTGGTACGGCACTCGTCGCCTTCCTTGATGTCCTCGACGTTGCCAAAGAGGACAGCGCCGACTTCGTCGCGGTCTAGGTTCTGGGCCAGGCCGTAGACATCGTGGCCGGTAGCGGAGCTGGTGAACTTGAGAAGCTCGCCCGCCATAGCGGTCTTGAGACCAGAGACGTGGGCGATGCCGTCGCCGACTTCGGTGACGACCGAGGCCTCCTGCTGATCAACCGTCGCGTTGATGGCGTCGAGATTGCTGCGCAGGGTGCTCAGAATCTTCTTAGAGCTGATGCTTTCTGTCATTTATTCCTCACCTCCGATGAAAGAAGAGGAGAGCGTCTTACGGATGTTGGAAAGCTGGGCACGCACGGAAGCGTCATAGCGCTTGCCGCGAGCTTCCAGCATAATGCCGCCGATAATCGAGGGGTCCACGCGCTCAACGAGGTAAACCGGCGCATTGAGGTCGGCCGACACCTTGGCGCGAACCTTCTCGCGGAGCTCGTCGTCCATGGGGACGGCCGTGGTGACCGTGACCGAGACGGTAGTGTCCTGCGAGTCCAGGCAGCTCTTGTACTGCTTGGCAACGTCCTCGACAAGGTCAAGGTCGCCCTCGCGCTGCATCGCTGCCAAGGTCTCGAGGACCTCGGGCGAGAACTTGCGAGCGTGCTGCCACTGCACAAGGTCCGCGTTTGCGCGGCCCTCGGAGTGGGCTGCCTCCATGAGCGCCCTGGTGTAAGCCTCGACCTTCTCGGCTTCGCGCTTACTTGCCATCAGGGGCTCCCACTTCTGCCAAGTACTTCTCGGCGAGCTTACGCTGCTCGGCCTCGGAAAGATCGTTGCCGATAATCTTTGTGGCGATCTCGACGGAGAGGTCGACCACGGAACCGGACAG
This sequence comes from uncultured Olsenella sp., assembly GCA_900540955.1. Classification (GTDB taxonomy): domain Bacteria; phylum Actinomycetota; class Coriobacteriia; order Coriobacteriales; family Atopobiaceae; genus Paratractidigestivibacter. The sequence goes on along the minus strand of UQIF01000006.1, from coordinate 74,341 downwards.
CTCGATCATGGCCTTGTGACGCTCAGTCTCAACGGCGCCGTGTGCCTTGGCAATGACGTCGGCGGCCTCTTTCTGGGCCTTGGCGAGGATGCGGGAACGCTCCTCCTCGGCCTCCTTCTTGGCCGCAGAGATGATCTTGTCGGCCTCGCGGTGGGCCTCGACGATCTTCTCCTCATAGGACTTCGCGGACTCGGCGGCCTCGAGACGGGACTTCTCGGCCGCGTCCAGGTCGTCCTGAATCTTCTTCTGACGCTCGTCCATCATCTTCATGACCTGCGGCCAAACGAGCTTGGCCAGGGCGATCCAGATGATGAGGAAGGCGATCAGCGCCGGGATGAACTCGGCGGGCTTGGGGATGAGGATGTCCGCTCCCACGGCCTCATCGGCAAGCGCGAAGGTCGGCGTGGCGAGGAGCGCGGCGGCGGTTGCGGCGCCCGCGCCCATCAGCTGACCTTTGGTAGTGCTCTTCATAGCTGCCTCCATCATGGGGTTCGACGTCTTGCGCTTATCGCAGCTACTTGACGATAAGGCTGACGACGAAGCCGATGAGGGCGAGTGCCTCGACGAATGCAGAGCCGAGGATGAAGACCGTGAACAGACGGCCCTGGACCTCAGGCTGGCGAGCCATGCCCTGCGCAACACCGCTGGCCGCGAGGCCAATACCGATGCCCGCGCCGATAACGCCGAGACCATAACCAACGACACCGAGAGCTCCCACAATTCCTCCTTTGTCATTCACCCCTGAGTACGGTTGACGGGGCGAGTTCCAAAAACAAACTTACACGTGCTATGAACTGCGGGCGGCTGCCCGCGAGTTGCCTTGCTATGCCCGTTACTCCTCGTCGGACTCGGCGATCTGGATATAGACCGCGGAAAGAAGGGCGAAGACGTAGGCCTGGATGGCGGCGACCATGATCTCCACCACGTAGATGACGAGCAGAATCGCGACCCACAGAATCGAGGCGCCCGCCTGGGCGGCCGCAGCCGCGGAGAAACCGGCGAGCAGCGGCTGGAAGAACAGGGACGCCAAGATGGCGAAGGTGCCCATGACCACGTGACCGGCGAAGAGGTTGCAGAACAGACGGACGGCCAGGGTGATCAGACGGAGAATCGTCGAGAAGACCTCAATGAGCCAGACGAGCGCGTTCAGCGGGAACGCCACGCCGGCGGGGGCGAGGCTCTTCGCATAGCCAAGGGCGCCGTGCTTCTTGATGCCGCAGACGATGAAGTAAACGAACGAGACGAGGGCGAGCGCGGCCGTGGTCGAAATCGTGCCGGTACCCGGCTTGCAACCCGGGATGATGCCCACGATGTTGTTTGCGAGCACCACGAGGAACAGCGACGCGATGAACGGGAAGTGCTTGCGCCAGGTATCTCCCAGCAGGCCCTTGCACATATCGTCGCGGACGAACTCAACGAGGTACTCCATCGCATTGACGAAGCGCCCCTTGGGCACGAGGCTCGCGGACTGCTTAGCCTTGAAGACAAAGAGCAGCACAAGCATCAAGACCACGGCGACGGCGAACCAGAAAGAATACTGGGTGAAGCCAACCGTGTTGAGGTCGCCGGCTATCGGCGTCGACTTGAAGCTCGAAACCAGCTCGTTGACCTCGCCACTAAGGCTATCGAGTGGATTCACTTACGTCCCTTCCTTTCGAGTCAGGCCCTTGAGCCGCACAGGCGGCCTTCCAGGCCCTTATAGCCTCCACCGCCCAAAAGAGCAAGAAGGCCGCAACCATGGCACATCCGAACACCAAGAGCTTCTGGCTCGCGGCCACGAATACCGCGAGCAGGGCCAAGGATAGCAGCAGGAACGACGAGAATATGCTCGCCAAACCGGCGGCCATGTTCACCCTTGTACCCTCTTTGAGGGCCCTTTCGAAGAGAAATGCCGGAAACGCGCACCCTATAAGACCAACGAAGGCCCCCGCCGCTATAGTCGGCAGCTGATCCACGCCTTGGCCTCCTCTTCTGGGAGCTTTCAAAGACCGTCAGGTACATTAATTGGACGCAATTCAAAAATCAACTGAGACTTTTCTTTTTGCCGCACTTTTGACACATTCGCCTCGGTCCCGTCTCAAGACGCGATCGAGGGGCGCTGGAGAGTGCCGAAAATACGATCGCCGGCATCGCCTAGACCAGGGAGAATGTAGGCGTTCTCGTTCAAGCAACGGTCAAGCGCGCAGGTAAAGAGCCTCACGTTGGGGTCGGCATCCAAGACGGCCGCCACTCCCTCGGGCGCCGAGACGAGCGTGAGCGCCCTCACGTCGCGCACACCGGCGCGGCGCAGCTCCCCAATCGCGGCGATGAGCGAGCCGCCCGTGGCGAGCATGGGGTCGACGACCAGGCAGGTACGGTTGCCCACATCAGATGGCAGCTTACAGTAATAAGGATGCGGCTCGTGCGTCTGAGGGTCGCGGTACATGCCCACATGCCCCACGCGCGCAGACGGAACGAGCTCCAGGATGCCGTCGACCATGCCGAGGCCGGCGCGCAGGATCGGGACGATGGCGACTTTCTTGCCGGCGATGCGTTTGCATGTGGCGGTCTCAAGCGGGGTCTTGACCTCGGCATCCTCGAGCTGTCGAATTCTACGGACATATGCCCTCTTTGATTACCAATGCCTCAGCAGCCCATCGGTCGGGCATCGAGCACCGCCGCAGCGCGCCCGATGTTGCCCGACCTCTGCGGAAACCGCGTTTCTTAGGCCTCGACCCCCTCGAAAGAGGGGTCATCCTCGCGCATCATCTTCTCGACGCGCTTGGCGTGCCTGCCGCCCTCGAACTCGGTGGTTAGGAAGGTATCGACGAGCTTGAGGTTGTCCTCGAGGCTCACGAAGCGGCCCGAAAGACCAATGACGTTGGCGTTATTGTGCTGGCGGGCAAGCTCGGTGAACTTGACGGTCTGGACCGGAGTCGCACGGACGCCGGGAACCTTGTCGGCGGTCATCGCGACGCCGATGCCGGTGCCGCAGATGAGGACGGCGCGCTCGGCCTCGCCGCGAGAAACCATGCGGGCGGCACGATCGGCGAAGTCGGGGTAGTCGACGGAATCCTCGGAGTTCGTGCCGAGGTCGAAGACCTCGTGGCCGAGGGACTTGAGGTGCTCAACGATGGCGTCCTTCTGGACGAAGCCGCCGTGGTCGCAAGCAACGGCTATACGCATGCGTGATTCCTTTCGGGCTCTTAGCCAAAAAACTTAGGGATAGGTTAGCACTGACGAACGCGAGTGGCTGGAAAGAAGCGCCCGCGTCACTCCCCCGCCACCGTAAGCACCGATTTCGGGTCGATCGCGCCTGCCCGAAGCACGCGCGGCTCAGGCCCCGTGCAGTCAACGATGGTCGAGGCTTCCGCCAACAGGGCAGGGCCGCCGTCGACGACAAGATCCACGTCCCGGATAATTGCGGAATCTAGCTCATCGGCAGACGTGGCCGCCGGCCGGCCGTGGAGGTTCGCGGAGGTTTGCGCCAGCGGGGTTCCCACGGCATCCAAAAGAGCCTCGATGAAGTCCGAGCCCGGCGCACGCAAGGCGACGGTGGCGCCGGCCTCGGGCCGAAGCGGGTCCGCGGCCTGGAGGTACTCCGGGTCGATCTCCTCGTCGGCGCGCACCACAAGGGTAAGCGCCCCCGGCCAGAAACGCTCAGCGAGCCTCAGCGCATAATCGGGGACGCCGCTCCCCCAGCGCGCAAGCCCGCCCTCTCGCGAGACGAACCAAGGCAAGGTTTGGCGCAAATCGCGTTTCTTTATATAAAAGATGCGGCGATGCCCCGGATTGTCGGGAACGACGGCGCAAGCAAGGCCGTATACCGAGTCGGTAGGGAGCGCGACCACGCCGCCGTCGCGCAGCACGGAGGCGACGCGTTCCACGACATCAGGATCAGGATTCGCGGGGTCGATGCGAACGAGCTTGTCGTCGGCAACGGGCGAGAGGGACGGAAGGGAGCCGCCTCGGACGGCGACGAGGATGCGCGGGCGCCCGGTAAGGTCTTGGCGGACCTCGACAGACGCCCAGCCTTCCTGCGCGCGCACGATATTGGCCGCCTCGTCGAGATGGCCCTCATACAGCTCACAGCAGAGCATGCCCCCCGGGCAGAGCGCCTCGGGCGCAAGGTCCACCAGGCGCCGGAAGACGTCGAGACCGTCGGCGCCACCGTCAAGAGCAAGCTCGGGCTCGTTGTCCTTGACCTCGGCGGGGACCTCATGCTCAAGGACGTCCGTGGGGATATAGGGAGGATTGCTCACCAGAACGGCGAACGAGCCCATGAGCGCGGGGTCAACCCCAGAGGCGAGGTCGCACTCCACAATGTCCACGGAGTCGGCGAGGCCGAGCGAATCGCGGTTTCGCGTGGCAAGGTCGATTGCCTTGGGCGAGAGGTCGGTCGCGACGACACGTGTGCCTTTACGCTCGTAGGCAATGGAAAGCGAGATGCAGCCGGTGCCGCAGCCGACCTCAAGAACGCGCGGGGGCACGCCGCTCGCAGCGGCAGTCGCGGCGTCTACGCCCTCGAGCGCCGCGTCCACAAGCACCTCGGTCTCGGGGCGCGGGATGAGCACGCCCTTCTCGCAACGAAGGACGATGTGGCGAAAAGCGGTCTCGCCCGTAACGTACTGAAGCGGCTCGCCGGCGGCGCGGCGCATAACGGCGGCGCGCATGCGGGCACGCTCGTCGGCAGTGAGCGGGCGGTCGAAATTGACATAGAGCTCCACGCGCGAGAGCCCCATGACGTCGCAAAGGAGCCATTCGGCCGACAGCCTCGGGTGCTCGTCGCCATGACGCTCGAGGTACCCGCAGGTCCAATCTATAATTTGCTTGATGTTCCAGGTGGTTTCCGCGTTTGTCATAGCCCTCTTTCCAGCTTGTGCGTTACCGCATCATAGCCAAAGATAGGCAGGCGGGTGAGGCTTAGCGGGAAACGACGGTATAGGAGTTTGCGAGCTGGGCGCCGGTCTCGGTCCAGCGTTCCTCGACTTGGATATAACCATGCTCTCGCATCTTGGACATAAGCCTGTCGACAGTTTTCTCAGAGCGGTCCAGGTCGGCGGCAATAGCGGACTTGGTCACCGGCTCGCCCCCGCGATCCTCCAGGTACGCAAGAATGGCTTGGGCAGAGGGGGTGAGGTGGAATTCCCCCTCAGCAACCTCAGCCATAGAAATGTCCTCGCTCAACTCGTCCTCCGGGCAATGCGTGTCTTTTTGCGGAACTCACTAGACCAAACTGCTCATTTGTTGGTGACTCTTAATTCATATAATTTGTGCCCTAGTTTGTGCACAACTTCAATATTGCTGCAGGTTAATCATGGTTAATGCTCATTGCAATAATTTGTCTTGTTTGCTTTATTGATATGTTGTACATCAAGTATTACAACCATATTCAAAATGTCAGAGCGCCGACCTGCTCATTTACGCGATTTTTGGCCCGCGCGATCACTCAAAAAGCAATACCCCCTCCCCGCGTTATCCATGCATCGGCGCACGCGGCTTGAAAAGCTACCCCCTACGTGAGGACCCGCCCTGGGCGACCGCGTGATCACGGGCCGCTCAGGGCGGGTCTTATAGCTCAATTCGAATAGGTCGCTAGACCAGACTCAGCACATCACCAAAGCAGTCCACGTGGACGTCTGCCAGCGACTGATCAAGGTCGGGCGCGCTCGGCGGCAGTATGGAGCACACGCGAGCGCCCGAGTCGTGGGCCGCCCGCAGGCCGATAGGCGAATCCTCCACCACCAGCACCTGGCTCTGCTCGACGCCCAGCAGCTCCATAACGGCAAGATAGACGTCGGGGGCGGGCTTGGGCGCAGCGACCTCCTCGCCCGAAAGGACCACGTCGAAGATGCCCGTGAGGCCGCAGTCGGCGAGGAAGTTGTCTATGCACCAGTGCGGCGACGAGGACGCCAGGCCCAGCAGCAGTCCCCTCCCCTTTAGCGCGCGCAGCGTATCCGCGACACCAGGCACCAAGAAGCGCGGGTACTGGATGGGCTCGTCCGCGAAGCGGGCAAGAAACGCCTGATAGAGCTCTTCTCGCCGTGCGGGGTCATTGGGCTCGACGCAACCCCAAATCACAGCGTTGTTCGAACCGTAGAAATCCGGGAAGGTCGAGTCGTCGATGCCGTTCTCGGCGAAGAAGGCGCGCCTGCGGCGGTCGTACTCGCCCTCGGTGTCGATGAGCACACCGTCCTTGTCGAAAATGACCGCCCGGATACCATGGCCAGACACCTAGTTCTCCAGCTGCTTGGCCAGCATGATGGAGAGAATCGCCTCATCGGTGGTGGCGAAGCCCTCGCGCACCAGCTTGCCGGTGTGCTGGATGGTCTGCTCGGCGTCGTCGAAGACGATTCCGTCCATGCTGGACGGCTGGATGTCGGCGAGCGCCAGGGTGCTCGACATGATGGCGGCGTTGGTGCCCGCAGCGATCTTGAGGGCGCAGGTTGCCTTGGCGCCGTCGCAGATCATGCCCTGCAGCGTGGCGAGCATGTTGTTGACCGCGCACTTGATCTCGGGGAGGTTGCCGCCCTGCAGGTAGGTCATGCCGCAGCACGCGCCCGTGCCGCCGGCGATGCCGCTGCCGCACAGGGGCGAAAGCCTGCCCATGTACTCCTTGATGTGCATGACCATGAGGTCGGAGATCACGAGGGCGCGGGCGAGGTCCTCGTCGGAGGAGCCGAGCACGCGGGAGAGCTCGATGATGGGCAGCGAGCTCGCGAGGCCCTGGTTGCCGCTGCCGGCGCAGGTCATGACGGACAGCGGGCAGCCGCCCATGCGCGCGTCGGAAGCGGCCGCGGTGGCCGAGATCAGGCGCAGCGAGAGGTTGTTCAGCAGAACGCCGCGCGTATTGGCACCGGCGCCCATGCGCTTACCGACCTCGAGGCCGTAGTCGCCGGACATTCCCTCCTCGCTCACGCGGGTATTGAGCTCGACGCAGTCCAGGATGAACTTGATGTCCTCGAACGGGACGGTGGTCGCGAACTCGTAGATGCCGTCGACGGTAAGGCCGGTGCCCTCCTCGCCTCCGCCCTCGCCGATGGAAATCGGCTTATCCAGGACGACCTCGCCGTTCTTCTCGACGCGAACGACGTTGGTGTGGTCGCGGCACACGATGACGCGACCGGTCTGGCCGTCGGCCTCGACGGAGGCCTCGATGTAGAGGGCCTCGGGGGTCTGCTTCTGCTCGACGTGGATGATCTTTGCGTCCACCATGGCCTTGGCCTCGTCGAGCTGCTCAGCCGAGAAGCCCTGAAGAACCTCGAGCTTCTTTGCGGACTGGCGGACGACGGCGCCCAGGGCAGCCGCGATCTCGATGCCCACCATGCCGGTGCCGGGAATTCCGACGCCGAGGGCGTTCTTGATAATGTTTGCGGAAAGCTTGAGGTTGACGCTGGCAGGCGCCGCGTCGAGCTGCTCGGCCGCGAGCGAAACCGCGAAAGCGACGGCAACGGGCTCGGTGCAACCCTCGGCGGGGCACACTTCCTTCTTTAGAAGGGCGATGTAATCGGCCATGATGGTTTTGCGCTCCCTACTCTGCGAGGGCGACGATGGCTCGAAGGGCTTCTTCGTAGACATCGGTTGCCCGGGATATGTTGGCTAGGCTCACGTGCTCGTCGATTCCGTGGGCGCCCGTGTGGGTACCCGGCAGCTTCGGACCAAATGCTACCAGTGCCGGGAGGTAACTTGCGTAGGTTCCTCCGGCCATAACGCTCGGCGGCTCGGCATCGTCGGCGACGCGACGATAGGCGGCAAGAAGGGCTTGAAGGCACGGGTCGTCGTCGGGCACGAGGTGCGCCGGCTTTGCCATGGCGACCTCCACCGACCAGGCATTGCCCAGGGCTTTGCCCAGGCGAGAGACGACCTCCTCGGCATCGATGCCGAGGCCAAAGCGCACGTCGAGCTCCATGCGGGCGCGCCCGCCCTCGATGTTTAGGACGCCGAGGTTGAGCGACGTGTGGCCGAACGTTTCGTCGGGCACGTCGATTCCCGCAGCCGTGCCGTGAAGGTCGCGGCACAGCAGCCGGTCCAGCGCCGCCAAGCCAACGCCGCCCACACCCTCGGCCACCAGACGCGTGACCAGCTTGGCGATGGCGTTCTCGCCCTTCTCGGGGGTGCTGCCGTGGGCGGAACGGCCGGACGCCTCGAGCACACGGCCGCAGGCAAGCTCCGCACGGGCGGAATCGGGCACCACATTGGCAGCGGTGCCGCCAATAAAGCGCAGGCCATCGCAGCCGTCAAGCAAGTCGCAGGCGCACACGAGGTGCAGCCGGGCCTTCTCGCCGCGCACGGCCGGGAAGGCGGCGTCAGGAACGAAGCCGAGCGCCGGCTGCTCACACCCCGCAGCCACATAAGCGGCCAGGTCGGCCATGCCGGTCTCCTCGTCGGTGCCGAAGATGATGCGCAGGCGGCACGGCAGCTCTCGGCCGGCGGCGTCGAGCTCTTGCGCCAAGGCGTCGATGAGCTCGATCATCACCGCGGCACCGACCTTGTTGTCCATGCAGCCGCGCCCGTAGAGGACCCCGTCGACCACCTCGGCGGCATAGGGATCGTGCGACCAGCCCTTGCCGCCCGACGCGGGAACGACGTCCAAGTGAACCGGGAAGGCGGCCAGTGGGCCCTTCTTGCCAATCTCGGCCCAGCCGATTCTCTCGTCCAGGCGCGTGACCGCAAAGCCGCGCCGCTCGCACTCCGCGAGCGCAAGGTCCAGCGCGACGGCGCAGCCCTTGCCGTACGGCGCGCCCGGCTCGGGCGCCGTGTGCTCGGTGTTTATCCGAACCAGGCTCCTCAGCAGGTCCAAGATCCGCTGGTCACGCTGCTGCTTATCCGTGCGGCAAGGGCTTTGCATATTTACTCGCCGTCCTTCTGAGCGAAATCGGTGCGGCAAGCCTCGGCGCCGGAGGGGTCGCCGTCCTTGCGCGGGGTGAAGACGAGCTCGCAGATCTCGTCGCCGCGGCCGATCTGGTTCTCGAAGTGCAGGTTGACGCCGGCGCAGTCGGCGCGTGCGAAGTCGCTGTAGCAGGCGAGGCGGCAGAGCTCAGCCATGCGCTCGGCGGGCAGGCCCATGGCCTTCCAGGTGTGGGCGAGCGGGCAGAAGTGGAACTTCAGGACGCCGCGCTCGTCGGTGTTCTCGGCAAGCTCCATCTCGAAGACGTCCTGGCCGTTGCTGCCGTAGAGCATCTCGGCCATCTTGCCGGGGTTGCCCTCGCAGACGCCGTACTTCTTGCCGCGACCGAGGCCGAACTGGTAGATGGTGTCCTCGCAGAACTTGTCGAGGTCGATACCGGCCTTCTCGGCCTCCTCGAGCATAAGGGCGAACCACTGGGCGCGGGTGCCGTTGGCGCCGCGGACGTCGGCCAGGTACTCTTCGCGGGTGAAGGACTGCTTATCAGACATGTGAAACCTCTCCTTTTGTGTGATCAAGCGAAAAGAAGGGCCCGGCAACGTCGTTTTTTCGGTGCCGGGCCCCGGTATTGCGCGGGATTAGAGAGCGAAGACGCCCAGGAACGCGCCGATGATGGAGGCGACGATCAGGATGATCAGGCAACGGGTGACCGTCCACTTCTTGAACTTGATGCCCCAGAAGACAAAGAAGACCGCGGACAGGGGGAGCAGGCCGGGGGCGATGGCGTCCAGGGTGGCCTGAAGCTCAACGGTCTTGTCGCCGAAGGTCCAAGCGAGCGGGGTGGCGACCTTGACGATGCTGGCGGACAGGGCGCCCATCATGAACATGCCGACGATGGAGGCGCAGTCGATGATCTTGTTGATGATGCCGCCGGACAGGATCTTCTGGATGGACTCCTTGCCGAGCTTATAGCCCAGACCAAAGAGGAACTTGGCCTCGCAGAAGGTCAGGGCAAAGAAGGCGACCGGGAAGACGATGGCGACGATGTTGCCGGTGGTGGCGAAGCTGGCGCCGAGGGCAAAGAGGATGGTCTGGATGGTGCCGAAGTCCAGGGTGTCGCCGATGCCGGCGAGCGGGCCCATGAGGCCGGTCTTGATGCCGGTGATCATCTCGCCGGGGATCTCGCCGCCCATGGCCTTCTGCTCCTCCATGGCGAGCACGGTGCCGTGGATCAGGCAGCCCCAGTTGGCCTGGGTGTTGAAGAAGCCGAGGTGACGCTTGAGGGCCTCCTCGAACTCCGCGTCGTCGGTGTAGAGCTTGCGGAGCGCGGGGGCGAAGGAAGAAGCGACGGCCAGAGCCTGCATACGCTCGAAGGAGTTGGAGAGCTCAGCGGTCCAGATCCAGCGATAGAAGACGCCGTTGACGTCCTTCTGGGTGAGGAGGTGCTTCTCGTCCTCCTTGGCGACGGCGTCGAGCTCCTTGTTGAAGCTCAGGGCCTCGAAGGCCTTCTCGTCGCCGATGAAGGTAATAAGAAGGGCGAGGCAGATGCCGAAGATGGCGGCGGCCATGGTGGGGATCTGCAGGTACTTGACCATGAAGAAGCCGATGATGAACAGCGGCAGGTACTTCATCTTGCCGATCATGAAGATGGTGGTGGCAAAGCCGAGGGCCGGCAGCATACCGCCCATGACGTTGAAGCCGGTGAGCAGCCATGCGGGGGTGATGTTGAGCATGGAGGTCACGAAGTCGGCGCCGAAGTAGTTGATGACGAACATCAACGGGAAGCGGATGATGAAGCCCATGATGAGCGGATAGGTGGTGGCGCAGCGCCAAACGGCCTTGGCGTCGCCCTTCTCGGCGTACTTGTCGGCCCAGTGGACGAACACCGCGTTGACGGTGCGGCGCAGGTTGTTCACGAAGACGCCCAGGACGCCCAGCGGGACGGCAATGGAGACGGCGACCTCAGGGGTCACGCCGGTCTGGATGGCGATGGGCACGGCGATGAGCGCGGCGAAAACGCGGTCGGACGGGATGTTTCCGCCGGCAGCGACCATGCCGAGATACACCATCTCGATGGAACCGCCGGTGATGAGGCCGGTCTCGACATCGCCGGCAAGAAGGCCGAGGACGGTGCCCACGACGATCGGGGACTTCAGGGTCTGAATCCAGTTGTAGCCGGCAAGGGAGGCGGCAAACCAGAACCACAGGCCTCCGACAAGGGCAAACAGCAGATTAAGCGGCATAATTGCTCCTTCTTCGCGTTACGAGTTGTACTTCTTCAGGGCTTCGGCCAGGGTCATGCCGGATTCCTCGGGCACGACCTGCAGCGTGATGTCCACGCCGGCCTCGGCAAGGTGGGTGAGGTCCGCGACGTCCTCGTCGTTCAAGGCGACGGCCTGGAAGACGATCTTGCGGCCGCCCTCGGAGGGCACGCCGCCCAGCTGCAGGGCCTTCAGCTCGAGGCCGGCGTCGACGGCCTTGCGCGCCATCTGGATGCTCTTGAAGAGCAGGAAGATGTTGCCGGCACCCAGGTCGTCGGCCTTGTAGGCGTCGGCCGCGGCCTGAGCGGACTTGATGTCGACGTCGATTCCGTTGGGGGCGGCCATCTTGTAGATGTCGACCATGAAGCTGTCCTGGCCGAGGATGTCGTCGACGATCAGGATCTTCTGCGCGCGAGCGATCTTGGACCACTTGGTAATCACCTGGCCGTGGATCAGGCGGTGATCGACGCGCGCGAACGTGATGTTTGCCATTTGTTGCTTTCCTTCTTCTCTTTGGGCGCTACTTGCCCAGAAGCTCATTGATGTGCTTGACGCCATCAGTCGCGGAGTCGCGGCAGGCCTTCGCAAGATCGGCTGCGGAGCAACCGTCTTCCCTCGACGCAAGCGCCTCGATGAACATCGGGAGGTTCACGCCGGTAAGAAGCTGATAATCCTTGTCGCGCAGGTTCATGCTGGCGACGTTGCAGGGGCTTCCGCCCATGAGGTCAGTCAAAACCAGCACACCGTCGCCGGTGTCCACCTGCTCAAGCGCCGTCACAAAAGCGTCGTTCAGATCGTTGACGTTGTCCTCCCGGCGAAGCGAGAGCGTCTGGACCTGGTGTGCGGGACCCGTGATGAGCTCAGCCGCGTCCACGATTCCCTGAGCGAGCGCGCCGTGCGTCATAACGATGATTCCGACCATGTGTCCCTCCCTTGGGGCTTGTCTGCCGGCGTCGGCGGCTTTGCTTGCCGCGACCGCCCGGCCCGTCTGATCCACTTGCTGTGCACCGCAAGCGGAGGACATTGTTCGATGGCGCCGTTTGGGCGTCAATTCACCGGTGCGAGCGGTATATTTTTCCGATTTTGTGGCTTTGCGGCGAAACTCATCACTGTGGGGTGTATTTTTAAGAGTTACGAATTCGCTAAATTTGGCTAATCTTCTCGATTTTGCCTGTTTTTAATTCGCGTTTCTTATTTATTGCTTTTCTCGATTATTCGCAATAATATGGTTTTGCGCAAAACCGAGTATTGTAGAAAGGGCAAAAATGAGACCCGGGAACGCACCTCTCAAAATCGAGGATTATTCTGAGCGACTCTTGGACCTCAAGATGCCTGATCTACTCAATTCCTACAAAATTCTTGAGTTCACCGGCGTGCGGGGCTGCGGCAAGACCTCGCTATGCCTCGCGAGCGCACAGAGCATCACCCACTGCGACGAGAAGAACATCGTGCTCCCTTTGATCCAGACGGACCCCCGCCTGGCCCTCACGGGCGTGCGCCCGCACGTCATCGACGAGTGGGCGGACCTCCCCGGCCTTCAGGAGTTCGCCTACCGCGAGACATCCGCCTTCGGCGAGTTTCTCTTTACCTCCTCGCGGCGCACCGAGGAGTCGACGTGCTACGTGATGGCGCACCAATCGCGCGGGGCGCGCATAAAGATGCACACGCTCACGCTCGCCGAGATCGGCGCATCGGACAGGTCGGTCTCCTTATCCGGGCTCTTTCGCGGCGAGTTCGATCCGAGGCGAAGCACGACCTCGCTCGGCTCAATCGTTTCCCTGATGTACGCCGGCGGCTGGCCCCAGACCATAGGGATGGACAGCGCCTCCGCGCACGCCGTCGCGAGCATGCACATCGAGTCCCTTCTTGCCGGCGAGGTCGAGGCCGCGGGGCGCAAGGAGGCAACCGCCAGAAGGGTCCTTCGCGCCGCGTGCAGCAACGTGGGCAACGACTTCACCTACGATGCGCTCGCCGGCTTTATAGCGGAGGACGGCGAGAAGGCCCCCTCCCGCAACACCGTGACCGGCTACCTGCGCACGTTCGAGGAGCTGTTCCTCGTGGACCGCATCGACGGCTGGGACGCTCCCGTGCGCGCCAAGTCCCGCGTAAAGATCAAGCCGCGCTACATCCCCTGCGACGCAAGCCTGGGGCCGGTCGTGTGCCGCTGGCGCCACGGCGACATTATGTCCGACGCCCGCCTGCTCATGGCAGGGCTCAAGGCGCTCGTCGGCCACGACCTGCAGGCGTACGCAGGCGTCATAAGCCCCGGGCACGCGCCGAGGCTGTGCTACTACGCCGATGCCGACGGCCTTGCGGTCGACTACGTGCTTCTTTCCGACGACGGGTGCTGGGCCGCGTTCAACGTCGAGGTCGGCGAGGCCCAGGTCGCCGCGTCGATCAAGCGCCTCGAGCGCCTGAAAAAGAAGGTAGCCAACGGCGGGGAGCTGCAAGGCCCCGAGTTCACCGCGGTGATTCTGGCCTCCACGCCCCATTCGCACCGCGATGCCGCGACAGGGACCTATATAGTTCCCGTGACGAGCCTGACAGTGTAGGAGACGGGCGGCATGAGGAGCCAAAGAATGCACAACGCAGTGTATAAGCCCAGCGACGTAGAGCCGGTGGCCGAAGCCGCCGTGGTCGGGCGCTTTGCCCCCACGCCCTCCGGGAGGATGCACCTGGGCAACGTGTTCTCGTGCCTCATGGCCTGGCTTTCGGCAAGAAGCGCCGGCGGCCGCATCGTTTTGCGCATCGAGGACCTCGATCCCCGGGCGCAGGACAAGGCGGTCGCGGACCGTTTGATGGCCGACCTCGAATGGCTCGGCCTTCCCTGGGACGAGGGCCCGCATTGGCAAAGCGAGCGCACAGATATATATGAGGACGCTGTTCGCCGCCTGGATGACCTTGGGCTCACCTACCCGTGCTTCTGCACGCGGGCCGAGCTCCACGCCGCAACGGCCCCCCATGCCTCGGACGGGACGTATTTGTACGCGGGGACCTGCCGCGACCTCACGCCGGAGCAGATCGCCGAGCGCTCCTGCCGCCGCGCCCCGGCGACGCGCCTGCGCGTGCCCGACGAGGGCGACCCCGCCGGCACGATCGAGTTCTGCGACCTCGCCTACGGCCCGCAAAAAGAAGTGCTCGCCCACGAATGCGGCGACTTCCTCGTGCGACGCAGCGACGGCGTGTTCGCCTACCAGCTGGCCGTCGTGGTCGACGACGGGCTCATGGGCGTGAACCAGGTGGTGCGCGGGCGGGACCTCCTCGGCTCCTCCGCGCGGCAGGCCTACCTCGCGCGGCTGCTCGGCCTTGCGGCGCCGGCCTACGGCCATGTTCCCTTGCTCACCGCCCCGGACGGCAGGCGCCTGTCCAAGCGAGACCAGGACCTCGACCTTGGGGCGCTGCGGCAGCGGGGCATATCCAGCCGGCGCATTGTCGGCGCGCTCGCCGCGGCGGCAGGAATCGCCCAGAAGGGCGAGGAGGTGTCCCCCGAGGAGCTTCTGGGGCGCTTCTCGTGGGAAAAAATCGCCGCCCACCGAGAGGATATCGTGATTAACGACGAATTTCTTTTGGGGCTAGTTGGCTAAACCGCCCACTATGCGCTATGATTCTCGGGCACCGATTACGGAGAGCTGACCGAGAGGCCGAAGGTGCTCGCCTGCTAAGCGAGTATTCCCCCTAAGGGAATCTGGGGTTCGAATCCCCAGCTCTCCGCCAGACTGCACAGCCCGCCAGCGCGCATGCGCCGGCGGGTTTTTGTTTTACCTCATTCTCACAACGTCGCGCCCACCATAAGCCCGACGGAAAACCGCAGGTAAATCGTGGTGTGGGAAAATTTTTTTTGGATCAGGCAAAATTTTTTCCAATTCTTGCTTGACGAATTAGGGCATGACTGGCAATATATCGTCTTGCACGCGGCGTTACCTCAGCTGGATAGAGGACCTGACTACGAATCAGGGCGTCATAGGTTCGAATCCTATACGCCGCACCACGCAAATTAAAGGGCTCCCTTCGGGGAGCCCTTTTTTGTGCCGCTTCGATTACGTCGAGCGCGTGGGCGCCGACGCTTCGGGCGATCCGCATGCGCAGGGGTTACCGAACAGGGCGCAGTGCCGCGTCCTCGTTCGAGTCGACGCACGAAAACTCATAGGGGATCCGCTCCCGGTCGCAAAGGTCCATAACATCAAGGATGTCGATCTCCTCGCGAGCGGCGAGCTCCATGAGCGACTGCGCGCCAAAGAGCTCCGCGACCGCGCGAATGAGCTTCACGCGCCCAGAGGGCGCCACGCTGATCTTTAGGCGCGCGGCCTCGGCACCATGCCCCACAAGCACCGAGGGGCCGCTGATGTCCTCCTGTAGCACGAGAGCGCAGGCATCCTCCCCTGCCGCCTCGCCGCCCACGCTCATCACACGAAGATCGCCTGCGGCCTCAAACCTTGCCGCCTCCACCATGTTGCTCATCCTTACCTCCGTCACGACGAATGATTACCACACAAGTATGGGGCAGGGTTGGGACAAGAAAGCCGCCCGCGGTGAGCGGGCGGCTAACCGGTTGCGCTAGATTGTACTCGAGCTCCAAAGGACGCTAGGCCTCAGGCTTGATGACCTCGATGCCGCCCATGTAGGGGCGCAGGGCCTCAGGCACGGTGATGGTGCCGTCGGCGTTCTGGTAGTTCTCCATGATGGCAGCCATGGTGCGGCCGACGGCCAGACCGGAACCGTTCAGGGTGTGCACGTAGCGGGTACCCTTGAAGTTGGCCGGGTCGCGGTACTTGATGTTGGCGCGACGGGCCTGGAAGTCCCAGCAGTTGGAGCAGGAGGAGATCTCCTTGTAGTTGTTGTAGCTCGGCAGCCAGACCTCGAGGTCGTAGCACTTGGTGGCGCTGAAGCCGATGTCGCCGGTGCAGAGCGTCACGACGTGGTACGGGAGGCCAAGCAGCTGCAGGCACCTCTCCGCCTCGGCGACCATGGACTCGAGCTGGTTCATGGAGTCCTCGGGCTTCGCGAACTTGACCATCTCGACCTTGTCGAACTCGTGCACGCGGATGATGCCGCGCGTGTCGCGGCCGGCGGAGCCGGCCTCCTCGCGGAAGCACGGGGTGAACGCCGTGTACCACAGCGGGAGCTGGGAGCCGTCGAGGACCTCGCCGCGATGGATGTTGGTCAGCATGACCTCCGCGGTCGGGATGAGGTACATGCCGCCCGAGACGTGATAGAGGTCGTCGTCGAACTTGGGGAGCTGGCCGGTGCCAAACAGGCTGTCATAGTTGGTTATGACGGGGGGCCACCACTCCTTGAAGCCGGCCTTCACGTGCGTGTCGATAAAGAAGTTGATGAGCGCGCGCTCCATGAGGGCTCCGGCGCCGCCAAGCAGGTAGAACCTGGTGCCCGCAAGCTTGATGCCACGCTCGAAGTCGATCATGCCGGTGCTGGGGCCAAGGTCCCAGTGCGCCTTGGGCTCGAAGTCGAAGTGCGTCGGCTCGCCCCACTTGCGAACCTCCGGGTTGTCGGAATCGTCGACGCCGTAGGGAACGCTCTCGTGCGGGATGTTGGGGATGGCCGCCACCAGGTCAAACAGCTGCTTCTCCACGTCGGTGCGCTTCTCGTTAAGATCGGCGATCCTCTGCTTGTTTGCGGTGACCTTCGCCTTCGCGGCCTCGGCCTCTTCCTTCTTTCCGTCGCGCATGAGCAGACCGATCTCCTTGGAGGCGGCGTTACGCTCTGCCTGGAGGCTCTCGACCTCTGCGATCACGGAGCGCCTCTCCTCGTCGAGCTCGAAGAACCTCTCCCTATCCCAGTGCGCGTTTTGCCTGGACGCACACGACTTGTCCACTGCGTCAGGATTTTCGCGTACGAACTTGATGTCGAGCATCTCGTTTCCCCTTTGTATCGGTAACAAGCGACCTGTCGGGACAGGCCTACGTATAGCCGTTCAAGTATATACTTGTTGTTCTGAATCTCGCTTTTTAGCCTGAGTTGTTCACCAAGATAGAAAGGTCACCTCATGGGTCAGATCGGCACCTTCTTCGACTGGCTGTTCAACAAGCCAGCGGGCGTGCTCTGCCTTATCGTCGGCGGAATCATCTTCTTCCTGATCGTCTCCGTCGTGCTGGAGCGCAAGACGCGGAAGCTATACAAGAACCACGAGAAGTCCCCCGAGGACTGGGACCTCTTCGACGACGATGACGATGAGAGCGGCTGGAGCAGCTTCGAGGACGACAACAACTAGCTCCATAAGACAGAACGGCGAGAAGAGCCGCAGGTTAGGGGTCCCACAGCCACGTTGGCCGCGGGGCCCTCTTTTTGGCGGGCGGCCTACGCATAAGCAAAAAGCCCCACCAGCCAATCCGACTGATGGGGCCTCGCATGCAATGGTGCGGGCGAAAGGACTTGAACCTTCATGAGATTGCTCTCATACGGACCTGAACCGTACGCGTCTGCCAATTCCGCCACGCCCGCGTGCAAGAATGGATGATACCAAAACCCCGTAAACTATGTAAAGGGATTTTTTGGCTAGAATAGTCGAATAACACGGCTGACGTCGAACACACCTCAAACACGCAAGGAGACGCCGTGGGCACACCAACTTCAACGCCGCTCGTAACCAGAAGCATGAACCAGCCCCAGCAGCCCGAGGACCTGCTCTTGGGCCGCTACCGCGTCTTGGCGCGGCGCGGCACGGGCGGCTTCGGCACCGTGTGCACCTGCTGGGACACGCGGCTGCAGCGGCGCGTCGCCATCAAGCGCATGCCGCTTGTGGACAACAGCGCCGACGGCATCGGCGCCTCGACCGTCGACGAGGTCCTCGCTGAGGCGCGCACGGCATGCCTGCTCGCCCACCCCAACATCGTGAGCGTAATCGACTTCGAGCTGGACGCCGGCTACGCCTACCTGATCATGGAGTACGTCGACGGCTTGAACCTCGCCGAGCTCCTTGCCCGCGTGGAGGGCGGCCGGCTCACCCACGAGGAGTGCGCCCACATCCTCTCGTCGTGCGCCCGCGCGCTCGCCTACGCGCACGAGAACCGCGTCCTGCACATGGACATCAAGCCGACGAACATCATGATCGACCGCATGGGCACGGTGAAGGTCGCCGACCTCGGCATGGCCGAGCTCGGCGCCGCGGCCGGCTACGGAGGGGCGCGCGGGGGCACCGTGGGCTATATGCCCCCCGAGCAGATCGAGGGGATGCTCGTGGACGAGCGGGCCGACGTCTTTAGCCTCGCGTCCGTGCTCTGGCAAGCCCTCACGGGCAAGAATCCCTTCATCGCGGCAAGCGCGGGGGCTTCCCTGGAGAAGATCCGCCGCGGGCCGCGCATCGGCAAAGACGCCTCGGACCTTGACCTCGACATCGAGGACGCGCTCGTACGGGCGCTCGCCCCGACGGCGTCCGATCGTACGAGCTCCGTCGATGAGCTCGCCTGCGAGCTTGTGCCCAAGCTCGGCGACCCGGCCGAGGGGCAGGCCTCCTTGGCCGAGCTCATCGAGCAGTCCGAGAAGGACGACCAAGTCGACGAGGGCGAGTGGGGCCGCGCCCACCTCCCCTTCCACCTGCGCATGCCGCAGGCGTGGGCCGTCGTCGAGCGTGCCCTGCCCGCGCTCGCCGTCGCTTCCTTCGCCGTGGCGGCGCTGCCCGGCTTCTCCGGCATTCCCGCGGCGACGAGGCTCGCAGGTGCCGCCGCGTCCTGCGCGCTCGCGGCCATCTGGCCCCCGTCGGCCACGCTGACCTGCGGGGCGTTCTCGGTCCTCGCCATCGCAACCACCTCGCCTGCGAGCTCGTCGTTCATCCTGGCGTCGGCGGTGGGCGCAGCGCTTGTCGCCTGGTGGTGCCTGGTCGGGCGCGGCGAGGGCATGGCGTCGGTGGCGCTTCTTGCCCCGTGGGCGAGCGGCCAGCCCTATGCCGGGGCCCAGCTCGCGGGCTTCACGCTCGACCCGCTGGCGGCGCTTGCCACCGGCGGCTTCACATACCTGATGGGAACCATAATGGGCTGCGTCGTGGGGGCGGGATTTGCCGCCGAGCAGGCGACGCCGGCGGTGCTCGGGGCGCTCGCGAGCCCAGCCACCTGGCTTTGCGCGGGCGCCGCGGCCTGCGCTTCTTGGCTTTCGTCCATCGTGGCCATGAGAGGGACCGTCGCCTCGGGAATCGTCGGCCAGGCGCTCGGCGCCGGCGTGCTCATCGCCGCGGCGTGGCTACGCGCACGGGTGGAGAATGGCGGTATATGGGGCGTCGCCGAGTTGGCCTCATGCGCCGTTGCGGTAACCTGTCTTTTGTTTATGTGCATTTTGACCGTCCTCAGAGGCCCGCTCTTCCTGGGCCAGGAAGGCGAGGATTCTGATGAGCTTCCTTAATGAGTTCGAGGGCCGCATCGGCTCCATTTTCGGCGAGGCGCCGCAGGGCTATACCGAGCCCTTCTCGTTCAAGAAGCTGGCCAAGCGTGCGGCCCGCGAGATGGAGAACGAGACGTTCGAGATCGACGGCGTGGATACCGCGCCCGCCCTGTACACCGTGCTCGTCTCGTCTTCCGACGACTCGCTCATGAGGCCGCTTTACCAGAAGATCACCTTCGAGACGGCCGCCTACGTTGCAGCCGAGGCCGAAAAGAAGGGCTATGCGTTCGTGGGCGAGCCGCTGGTCCGCTTTATGGTCGACCCCACGCTCAAGAGCGGCAAGTTCGCCGTCTTTGCGGAGAACGTCGACGCCCGCACCCTCGCCGACCTGCGCGCCGAGGAGATGGCCTTCCTGGGGGCGAACTCCAGCGTGGGCGGCGCCGCGAAGCGCCCCCGCGCCCAGGCTCACCCGGGCGCCGCGCCGATGCCCGCCCAGGCCCAACCGGCGCCGCAGCCGCAGGCCCCCGCGCCGGTGGCTGAGCCCGCCTTCGCGCTCCAAGCGAACGCCGCCCCCGCGGGCGCCCAGGCTCCCAACGGCGCCGCCAACGTCGCCGCGGGCATGGCTGCCGCCGATGCCTTCTCCGAGCGCCCTGTTTCGTCGGTGCCCGTCGGCGACCTCTCCCCGGTCGGCTTTGCCGACGCCGGGCTCGACGTGATCCCCTCGAGCTACGACTACGCCGACGCGGCCCCCATGCCCGTGGCGTCCTCGACCTCCTCGACCCCCATGCCGGTGGCCGCGGCGCCCCTGGTCGACCCCGTGGCGGCGCACGCCGCCATCCCCGTGCCCATGACCCAGCGCCGCCCCGCCGCGAGCCCGCTCGTCGACCTGCGCCGCGGCGTGGGCAGCGCGGCGGCCGCCAACGTCGCCGCTGGCGTCGCTGCTGGCTCCAGCGCCGGCGTCGCAGCCAGCGTTGCCGCCCAAGCGGGCGCCGCCGCAGAGGTCGCCGCCGCCGCGAGCGACCCCTTCTCCAACCCCGACCCCTACGGCGTGGGCCTCGGCGGGCCCCAGATGCCTGCCGCCCCCGCGGCAACCTGCCTGCTCATCGATCGCCAGACCGGCCGCACCTTCACCGGAAGTGCCCCCTCGACCATCATCGGCCGAGAGCGCAGCCAGGCCGGCATCGTCCTGCGTGACCCCAACGTAAGCCGTCGCCACGCCGAGCTGCGCTTCGACGGCCGCGAGTGGCACATCGTCGATCTGCGCTCCACCAACGGCACGCTCGTCAACGACGTAGACGTCGACGAGTGCGTCCTGCGCGACGGAGACCTTCTTACCTTGGGCCTCGTGAACCTCGAGTTCCGGGAGAATAACCAATGATCGACCTCGTCCTCTTTATTGGGCGCGTCGTCCTCGTCGTCGTCCTGTACCTCTTCCTCTTTGCCGTGATGCGCACCGGCGTGGGCCTCGTCAGGGGCCAGCGCCGCGACGCGGCGATCTGGTCGGTCGACGTCGAGAAGGGCACGCGCAGCCTGCGCGGCCTGCATGTCGATATCCTCGGCCCCGTCACCATCGGGCGCTCGCCCAGCTCCGACATCGTCGTCGATGAGCCCTACGTCTCGTCGACGCACGCGCGCTTTACCCTTCAGGGCCCCGCCCTCGTCCTCGAGGACATGGGCTCGACCAACGGAACGCTCGTCAACGGGCACCCCATCACGCAGGCGGTCACGCTGCGCGACGCCGATGAGGTGCAGATCGGCGACACGATCATGAGGGTGAGCCGCGGATGAGCTCGGAGGAGCTGAACAACACCTCCGCCCAGGAGCCCACCAACGCGCCCGGTCGCGCCGAGATGGCCGTGGAGGGTCGCGCCGGCGCAGACGTCGTCCAAGGCGCGAGCGCGACCCTCGCATGGGGATCGCGCTCCGACGTGGGCCTCGTCCGTGGGCACAACGAGGACTCGTTCCTCGTGCAGGCACCGCTGTTTGCCGTGTGCGACGGCATGGGCGGGCACGCCGCCGGCGAGGTCGCGAGCTCCATTGCCGTCAGCACCATCGCCGAGAAGGCCCCGGCAAGCGCCGACGACGTCCTTCTGGGCGTCGCCGTGGAGGCCGCCAACACGGCCGTCCTGCTCGGCGCCGAGCAGGGCGTGGGCAAGCCCGGCATGGGGTGCACCGCGTCGTGCTGCCTCATCGAGGAAGGAAAGATGGCCATCGCCCATGTGGGCGATTCACGCATCTACCTGCTGCGCCACGGCTCGCTTGTGCGCGTGACGCATGACCACTCGTACGTCGAGGAGCTCGTGGACTCCGGCCAGATCACGGCCGACGAGGCCCGCACGCACCCCTCCCGCTCCATCATCACCCGCGCCCTTGGCTCGGATCCCGACATGTACGCCGACCATTTCTCGCTCGAGGTGAGCAACGGCGACCGCGTGATCTTATGCTCCGACGGGCTTTCGTCCATGGTCGCCGACAGCGAGATCGAGGCGCTCGCCGTCTCGAGCGCCACGCCGCAGCAGGCCGCCGACAACCTCGTCGCCGCTGCGCTCACCGCCGGTGGCCTCGACAACGTCACGGTCGTGGTGGTCGACGTCGTCGACGACGGCACTGCCGAGAAGAGCCGGCGCAGGCTCACCAAGCGCGCGATCGGCGTCACCGCGACGCTCGTTGGCGTGCTTCTTGCCACCGTCCTTGTGTGCCTCGCCTTTGTCCGCGGCGAGTGGTACCTCTCGCTCAACGGCGACACCGTGGGCATCTACCAAGGCATCAACGCGAGCGTCTTGGGCATTCCCCTCGGCAACCTCGTCGAGACGAGCGCCGTGGCGGTAGCCGACCTGCCCGCCTCGGTCCAAGACCAGCTCGAGCAAGGCATCCGCGTGGCCAACGAGCAGGCAGGCCGCGACACCTTGGACGCCTACCGCGCCCAAATAGACGCCGACAAGACCGCCGCGGCCAGCGTGGCGGACGAGGCGAAGTCCGAGGGGGACCCGGGAGCGCCCGTCGACACCGCGCCCACCAAGCCAGAGAACGGAGGCGAATAGCATGCGCCGCAAGCACAGAACAATGACCCGCGCCGAGGAGAGCAGCCGCTTCGCCGCCCAGGCTCTCGAGGAGGGGCGCGGCTTCCACCGCAGGCACAGCGAGCTGTTCCTGCTCATCCTCGCGGCCATCCCGGTCCTTTTGCTCTATTCCATGTACGTGCTCACCTCCGGCAACGAGCTCGGCCTCGAGAACCTCGGCGTCCCGCTGGGGCTCTTTGGCGCCTTTGGCCTGGCGCACCTCGCCATCAGAAGGCTCGCCCCCGCGGCCGACCCGGCCATCCTGCCCATCGTCTTTCTTCTGTCGGGCATCGGCATAACCTACCTCACGCGCCTGGCGCCGGCTCTGGCCATCAACCAGGTCATCTGGCTCTTCATCTCGGTCGGCGCCATGGTGGCGGTCCTCGCCTTCGCGAGGGACTTCGAGAGCCTCGCGCGCTACAAGTACACCTTGGGCCTCGCAGGCGTCCTGCTGCTGCTGCTGCCGATGTTCATCGGCACCGAGAAGGGCGGCTCCAAGCTCTGGGTCTACATCGGCGGCTTCGGCTTCCAGCCCGGCGAGTTCGCAAAGATCCTCATCGTCTTGTTCCTCGCCTTCTACCTCGCGTCCAACCGCGAGGCGCTCTCGATCTCCATGCGTCGCTTCGGGCCCTTCTCGGTCCCGCGCCTGCGCATGCTGCTGCCGCTGCTCGTCATGTGGGGCATCAGCCTGCTGCTCGTCGTGTTCGAGCGCGACCTGGGCAGCGCGCTTCTCTTCTTCGTCTTCTTTGTGATCATGCTCTATGTGTCCACCGGCCGCGTGAGCTACGTCGTCGTGTCGTTCTTGCTGCTCGCGGTGGGCGCGGTGTTCTGCTACTACGCCTTCAGCCACGTGCGCACCCGCGTGAACATCTGGCTCGATCCGTGGGCCGACGCGCAGGGCGGCGGCTACCAGATCGTCCAGTCGCTCTACTCGCTTGCCGACGGCGGCCTCATCGGCTCGGGCATCGGCAAGGGCCTGCCGACGCTCATCCCCGTCGTCGAGTCCGACTTCATCTTCAGCGCCATCGCCGAGGAGAGCGGCCTTCTGGGCGGCGCGGCGGTGCTCATCTTGTTCCTGCTGCTTTGCGTGCGCGGCTTCGCGACCGCGGCGCGCGCCAAGTCCGACTCGGCGGCATTCGCCGCGGTGGGCCTCACGAGCGCGCTGGCGTTCCAGGCCTTCCTCATTGTGGCCGGCGTGACCAAGCTCATGCCGCTCACGGGCGTGACGCTGCCCTTCATGAGCCAGGGCGGCACCTCGCTTCTGGCCAGCTTCATCGTCATCGGCCTGCTTTTGCGCGCCGGCGACGACGGCACAGGTCACGGGGCCGAGCTCGCCGCGGCCAGCGACGAGGGCAGCGCGCTTCTTGGCACCTCCAGCATCGCCGGCCTCGCTGCAGCCGGTGCCCATTCGGCAGAAGGCGTTGTGCGCGGCAGCCACGCGCGCGGCAGCTTCAAGGTGCAGTCCGCCGAGTCGGGCGTCCTCGGGCGCGTGGCGCTCGGCAAGCGCCTCACCGCCTTGGTGAGCGTATTCTCGCTCCTCTTTGCCGTGCTCATCGCCAACCTCACCTACGTGCAGCAGATCGATGCCGGGCGCATCCAGTCGCTGCCCAGCAACAACCACACCATCGCCAAGACCGCCTACGTCCAGCGCGGCGCCATCGTCACGAGCGACGGCGTCACGCTTGCCGAGAGCATCCAGCAGGCCGATGGCACCTACCTGCGCAACTATCCACTGGGTTCCCTCGCGTCGCACACCGTGGGCTACATCTCCACCCAGTACGGCAGCGCAGGCATCGAGTCCACCATGAACGAGACCCTGACGGGCCACGCGGACTACTCCAACTGGCACAGCGCCCTCTACTCGCTTGCGGGGATCCAGGTCACCGGATCCACGGTGAGCCTCACCATCAACTCGCAGATGCAGAAGGCGGCGGAGGCGGCGCTCGACGGCTTCAACGGGTCCATCGTGGTCATCAACCCCAAGACCGGCGCCGTCCTGGCCAAGGCCTCGGCGCCGACCTACAGCAACGACCAGCTGAGCGACATCATGGGCGGCGACGGGTCGCAGATGCTCGACCGCTCCACGCAGGCGCTCTACACGCCAGGCTCCACCTTCAAGGCGGTCACGCTCGCGGCAGCGCTCGATTCCGGCTCAGCCACCCTCGACGATTCGGTCGAGGCTCCCGCCTCAACCGAAATTGGCGGCGCAGAGATCACCAACTACCGCAACAACGACTACGGCACCTTAAGCCTCAAAGACGCGCTCGCGGTATCGTCCAACACCGCATTTGCGCAGGTGGGCACCAAGCTCGGGGCCGATAAGCTCGTGAGCTACGCAAACGCCTTCGGCTTTGGCCGCGAGCTCGGCATCGATTTCTCGTGCCGCGCGTCGCTCATGCCCAAGCCCTCCGAGATGACGGAGTGGGAGACGGCCTGGGCGGCCTGCGGCCAGCCGGTCGGCCAGCACGAAAGCCCCGCAGGCCCGCAGGTCACGGTAATGCAGAACGCCGTGATCGCCGGCGCCATCGCCAACGGCGGCGTCGCCATGAACCCCTACGTGGTCGACCATGTGCTCTCCGCAGAGGGCACCACCGTCTCGACCACGAGCCCCAAATCCCTCGGCCAGGCAGTCGGCGCCGACGCCGCCGCGCGCACCAAGGAAGCCATGCTCGCCTGCGTCGAGAGTGGCTCGGGCGTGCGCGCCCAGGTCTCCGGCACGCGCGTCGCCGGCAAGACCGGCACCGCCGAGGTCGAGGACGGAAACGTCAACTCGCTCTTCATCGGCTTCGCGCCGTACGACAACCCGACGCTCGCGATCTCCGTCTGCGTCGAGGGCAACGGCACCGAAGTCGAGGGCCTGGCCGCCGCGCTGGCGGGCAGGGTCATGGCCGCGACGCTGAGCATTCAGGCGGCGGGGGCTGGTGCCTGATGGTGATTAAACGACCGGCCCGGGCGGGCACGATGAAGAGCAAACGCACCAACGGACGAACCATAAACACAACAACCAAGTTGACAATGCGCGGACAGCTCCGCGAGCGGGATAGGAGAGACGATGCCAGGTAAGGTTCTCGGCGGCAGGTACCAGGTTCAGGACAGGATCGGCACGGGCGGCATGGCCACGGTGTTCCGCGGTCGCGACGACGTCCTCGGCCGCACCGTCGCCATAAAGACGATGCTGCCGCAGTACGCGACGGACCCCTCGTTCGCCGCGCGCTTCAAGCAGGAGGCGCAGGCCGCCGCCGCGCTCCAAAGCCCCTACATCGTGAGCGTCTACGACTGGGGCAAGGACGGCGACACGTATTTCATCGTCATGGAGTACCTACGCGGCACCGACCTCAAGAGCGGCATTCGCAAGCACGGCGCCCTCGACTGCAAAAAGGTCGCGCAGATCGGCAGCCAGATCGCCCAGGCGCTCAGCGTCGCGCACAAGCACGATATCATCCACCGCGACATCAAGCCGCAGAACATCATGGTGCAGCCCGACGGCAACATCAAGGTGATGGACTTCGGCATCGCCCGCGCAAAGAACAGCCACCTTACCCAGGACAACTCCGTCCTGGGCACCGCCCACTACGTCAGCCCCGAGCAGACGCAGGGCAAGGAGCTCGGCCCCACCACCGATATCTACTCCCTGGGCATCGTTATGTACGAGTCGGCCACCGGCCAGGTCCCCTTCAAGGGCGACGACGCCATCTCGGTCGCGCTCAAGCAGGTCAACGAGCAGCCCATGCCGCCCTCGCAGCTCAACCCCAACGTAGACCCGTCGCTTGAGGCCATCATCCTCAAGTGCATGCAGAAGGACCCGGCGGCCCGCTTCCAGACGGCCGACGAGCTCAACCGCGCGCTGCGCGACTACCTCGCCGGACGTCTCTCGGCCGTGGCCGGCGCCACTGCCGCCATGACCTCCCCTATCGCAGCCGGCGTGACGAACAAGCTCGAGCCCGGCGAGGGCGCGACCGCCGTCAGCCCGCACATCCAGCGCGACAACCGCTACCGCCCCCAGACGGCCACCGAGCAGGCAGCCGAGCAGGAGGCTGAGCGCGAGCGCAAACACAGCAGGAACAAGAAACTCGGCATCTTTGCCGCGATTGCCCTTCTTGCCGTCATCGGCGCGGTCGTGATGGCGCTCCTCAACTCGGGCACCAAGAACTACCCCGTCCCCAACTTGAGCGGGCTCACCAAGGACCAGGCCATCGAGGCCATCGAGAAGGACGGCCACTTCCAGTACAAGTTCTCCGAGCAGTACGACTCCAACGTCGAGAAGGGCTATGTCGTCGACCAGAACCCCAACCAAGGACGCGAGTTCCCCGAGGGCACCGTCATCAACTTCACCGTGTCCAAAGGCCCCGAGCCCGCGGCACAGGTGACGGTCCCCGACCTCTCCAACATGACGCCCGAGGAGGCGGAGGCCGAGCTCGCCAAGTACAAGCTTACGGGCAAGAGCGGCAACTCTGAACCTAGCGACGACGTCGAGGTCGGCCACGTTTGCCGCCAGTCCCCGAATGCCGGCACGAGCGCCAAGGCCGGCGACACCATCACCTACTACCTCTCCTCCGGCCCCAACGAGGTCGAGGTCCCCAACGTCTCCGGATACTCTGAGAACAACGCGAAGAGCGCCCTCAAGTCAGCCGGCTTCACCAACGTCAGCGTCGTCTACGACAACTCCGACACCGTGGCCAGCGGACTTGTGGTGCGCACCGACCCGAGCGCCGGCACCAAGACCGCCGCGAACCAGACCATCACCGTCACGGTATCCTCCGGCCCCTCCGACAAGCGCGTTGATGTTCCCTACGTCGTGGGCGAGTCCTACAGCGACGCTCGCTATGAGCTCGCGAGCGCCGGATTCAACGTGACGCTCGCCGACGGCTGCAGCGCCAGCGGCACCGTCACGTACCAGTCCGTGACCAGCAAGGCCGAGAAGGGCACCACGATTGTCCTCACCACCAAGACCCAAAGCACCGGGGACGCCACCGGAGGCAACGGCGCCGGCGCCGGCACCAACAATGGCGGTAACGCCGGCGGCAATGGCGGCGACGAGGCAAACGGGCAGTAGCGCCAACCAAGAAGGGCGCTGCAAAGAAACCCCGACCTCTGGGCACCGCAAAGCACTTCTTGCCAAGAAACGCTAAGAAACGAGGGCCTCTGGGCGATCGCATTGCCCAGAGGCCCTCGTTTCTTAGCTAGAAGCCCTATGTGAACCCAGTGATGCCGGTTTCTTAGCACGACGAGCAAGAAGCGACAAAATGCTCTTTGGTGTTTGGACCCCATTATTCGCGCGAACACGCAGGTCAAGATCGCGTCAAGCACTTTTGATGGCAAAAATCGCTCCCCTGGGAGACGATGGCCTTGCCAAGGAGGGATACATGGAAATCGCAGAGCAGATTAAAGCGGGTCGCGCACGGCTCGGGCTCACCCAAGACGAGCTCGCCCAGAAAGTCTACGTCTCTCGTCAGACCATCAGCAGCTGGGAAAACAACAAGACCTATCCTGACGTCCAGAGCCTGATGCTCCTCTCCCAAACCTTTGGCATCTCAATCGACGATCTGGTCAAAGGGGATGTGACGCGCATGAAGGAACGACTCGAGCAAGACGTAAAGACCTTGAACAGCTATGGCGTGGGGATCACCCTGACCGTTGTGGCCGCGACGATAGCTATCTTTGCGACGACCTGGCAAGGCAAGCATGGCTGGTCGCTCGGGCAGCAAATCCCGACTATGCTCATCGCCGTCATCGCTTGCATAGCCCTGGCCTACTGCGTCGCAAAGACAGAGAGAATCAAGCACGACCATGACCTTCAGACCTTTAGAGAAATCAGCGATTTCATGGACGGAAAGACGCCCGGGCCCGACACCGAGGTGCCCAAGCCCGAGCGTCGCGGCCTTTCGGGAACTATCAAGTTCCTCATCGCCGGAGCAGCCGGTTTTGCCGTCTTTGAACTGTTGTCCGCGCTGTTCCTCTAGGCAAGGTGTTTCTGAGCGAATCCGAGAACCACGGAGAAATACGCCTCCGGATCCACCAAACTGGCGCAGCAGTGCCCGGCACCCTCAACCTTGAGGAGCTCATGTTCGCTCGCAGCCGCCTCCGCTAGGCGTCGGGCGCTGTAGGGAGGAACCATAAAATCGTCGCTGCCGTGAACGATGAGCAGTGGAACTTTGGCGCCCTTGGCCGCCTGCTCCGCATTTGCGTCCGCAAGGTCGAATCCGCACTTATTCCCCCTGAAGACAACGCGGGCGATGTCGAGCACCGGATGGGGCGAGATCGACTTGCCATTGACTCCGCGGCTCAGCATATAGATGGCCTCGTTCCAAAGGTCCGCATAGGCTGAGTCGCTGACAACGGCTTTGACCTGTGAGGGCATGTCGCGCTCCGCTGCCGCCTCCACAGCGGCGGAGGCGCCCATGGACTCACCAAGAAGAACGATTCGCGCATCGGCGTCGCGCTCGACTACCAGACGGCACCACTCCACCAGGTCACGACGCTCGGCATGGCCGTAACCCGTCAGCACTCCCCCGCTCTCCCCCTGTGCACGCATGTCCACGAGCAGCAGGTTATAGCCGGCTTGGGCGAACCTGTGGGCAATCGCAAGACCGCTCTTCCAGGTGCCACCAAAGCCCGGCGCGTACACAAGCCAGTTATGCGACGGGGCGGCAATAGCGAGCTCATGGCCTACCAGCCGACACCCGTCGGAAGCCAGCATGTCCACCGCCTCGAAAGAAGGGCGTACGATCTCGAACCATTCACGGGCCGCCGCCAACTCGGCTTCGCGCTTCGCCGACGCGTCGTCGAACTCCGCGCGGGTGAGTTCCTTACCTTGGATTTGCCAGAACCTGTCCGCCTCGGAGCCGAAGGCCTCCGGAGCGACCTTCGGGACAAGCGAGACCTCGCCCGCAGCAATCTGCTTACCAAGGTTAACGCCCTGAAGCACGATGGCAGCAGCGGGAAGCACGCCGAAGACAATAAGACCTATGCCCACAAACAAGTGCTCGGGACCCGAGACGATACAGAACACGCCTGCGGCGATGAGGCAGGCGACAAAGCCTGCGAGCGACCCGAAAGCCCCATAGCCGGGCTTTTCGACGGGAAGCTTGTCGGCATTGACTACACGGTCCTCATAGAGCTTCGAGCTCTTCTCGCGCGGGGCCCTGCCAAATGGCCTTCCGATATTCACGATATCGTCCTCCAATGCTTCTAGCTGCGATTTATTTGAACCAAGTATAGAGGACGGGCACCTGCACAAGCAGGTGCCCGTCCCCCAAGAAAGGCGAATCATCCCGTAAACGTCGTCCGAAGCCGGGCTACTCGACGAGCTTGCCGCCCATGTACGTAGCCTCGAGGTTGAGCTCCGCGTCGAGAACGACGAAGTCGGCGGCGCGGCCGGGCATGATGGAGCCGCAGGAGCCCGCAATGCCCGCGGAGCGCGCGGGAACCTCGGTCGCCATGCGAAGCGCCTGCTCCGCGGTGACGACCTGCCAGTCGAAGACGTTCTTTACGATCTGGGCGAGCGTGGCAATGGAGCCGGCGAGGCTGCTGCCATCGCGCAGGTAGCAGGCGCCATCGCGCATGACAACGGGCAGGCCGCCGCTCATGTACTCGCCCTCGGGCATCCCCCCGGGCCCGAGGCAGTCGGTAATGAGGACCACGTGATCCCAGCCCTTGGCGTTGACCACGGCCTTGATCGCCTCGGGGGCCACGTGGTGACCATCGCAGATGATCTCGGCGTAGGTCTCGGGCGTCGTCATGGCGCAGCCGACGATGCCCGGCTCACGGTGGTGCAGGCCGCGCATACCGTTATAGGTGTGGACAAAGCAGGTGGCGCCGGCGTTAACGGCGGCAAGGGCCTCCGCATAGGTGGCATCGGAGTGGCCGACGCACGTAACGACACCCTCTGCCGCGAGTCGCGCGCAGTACTCGGGCGCGCCGTCGCGCTCTGCGGCAAGCGCGCTCTTGCGAATGCGCCCGCCGGCGGCCTTCTGCCAGGACTCGAAATCCTCATACGACGGGTCCACAAGGTACGCGGGGTTCTGGGCGCCTACGTGCTTCGAGGTAAAGAAGGGACCCTCGAGGTAGATACCCTGAACGTGGGCGCCGACGAACGACTCATCGCGCTTCTCATCGGCCTCGGCGATGGCGGCACAGGCCTCGCGGATGTGCTCCGAGGACTCGGTGAAGGTCGTCGGCACCCAGCTCGTGGTGCCGCGGCGTGCAAGCTCGGCGCTCGAGGCGTTGATGCCGTCGGGGTCGCAGTCCGTCGTGGCATGGTTATAAAAGCCGTGGATGTGGGTGTCCACGAAACCGGGGGCAACCCACTTGCCCGACTCGTCGACCACAGGCAGCCCCTCGGGAGCCTCGGCCGACCACATGCCGAACTTGTTGCCGTCGATGGTCAGGTATCCGCCCGCCATAACGGCGCCGGGCAGGAGGAACTTGGCGGCTTTGATGGCGTACTTGCTCATCACGCGCTCCTTAGGCGTTGAACGGGTGGATGGTCACGCCCTTGACCACGCGGTTGACGGTGCCAGTCGGGCTGGGGGTATCGGGGGTGTTGCCGACACGCACGGAATTGAGCAGGCTCACCGTCTGAGCAACCATGACGAAGGGAAGCGCCAGATAACCCTCGGGAAGCAGGTCGTAACCCTTGAAGGTGAAGCTCTTGCCACCAAAGACGGTCTTGTCGTCCTGCTGGACGGCGATGGTCTTCATAGCGATCTCGTCGCCGCCGATCTCGTTGAGGATGTCGAGGTCGTACTGACGGGTGTACTCGTCGTTATTGACGAAGACGAACACGAGGGTCTTGTCGTCGACGAAGGACTTCGGCCCGTGGCGATAGCCCATGGAGGTGTCGTAGGAGGTAGCAACGAGGCCGTGGGCGAGCTCGAGGATCTTGAGCTGAGACTCCTGGGCCAGGCCGCCAAAGGAACCGGAACCGAGGTAGGTCACGCGGTTGAAGTCGCAGGCGAGGTAATCGGCGATCTCCTGCTCGCGCTCCACGACCTCCTCGCCCATCTTTGCGATCTGCTCGACCCAAGCAGCCTTCTGCTCGATGGAGGCGGTGTCGAAGATGAGGGTGGCGATGAGCGTCATGCAGCTATAGCTGCCGGTCATCGCGAAGCCCTTGTCGTTGGCGCGCGGGATCAAGATGGTGTAGGCATTCGGGTCGTCGGCGGACTCGACGGCGAGCTTGCCCTCGGGTGCGCAAGTGATGTTGATGAACTTGACGTTCTTGACGAACTGCTTTGCGATCTGGACAGCCGCAAGGGACTCAGGGCTGTTGCCGGAGCGCGCGAACGAGACGACGACGGTCGGCTCATCGGGGTTCAGGAAGTCGCGCGGGGCGCTCACGATGTCCGTTGTGGCGATGGGCTTGAAGTCGTAGAGAGCCGTGTCGCCGGCGTGGCGCAGGTACGGGGCGCAGGTGTCGCCGACATAGTCGGAGGTGCCGGCACCGGTAAAGACGACGGAGAGACGGCCGTCGCCCATGGCGCGAGCCTCGGCGAGGAACTTCTCAACGCCCTCGAGGTTGTCCTTATAGATGTTGAAGGCATCGCGCCAGAGCTCGGGCTGCTGGGCGATCTCGGCGGTGGTGATCTGGGCACCCATCTTGGTGAGCTCCGCCACATCGAACTTGAACATATCTGCAACTCCCTCCTGCCGGCCCGCGGGCTCGGCATAGCCTTAAACGCTAAATGCGTGTATGGACGATCTTGTACTCGAACATATCGGCGCGCGCGACGGATCGCGTGTACTCGATGACGACGTTTTTGCTGTTGTAGGTGGTGCGCACAAGATGGAGCACCGGCGCATCCTCGTCGATCTTCAAGAGCTTTGCCTCGTCGGGACGGGCAGCGCGGGCACCAAAGGCCTCCTCAGCGGTTTTGATTTTCATTCGAAAGTCCTGCTCCACAATCTCGTAGAGCGACTTGGACTCGACCATATGCTGCGTGAGGCCGTCGAAGACCTTTACGGGCATATAGGTGCGCTCGAGCATCATGGGGACGCCGTCGGCAGAACGCAGGCGTCTCATGCGGAACACCGCCTCGCCCAGCCGCAGGTCCATATTCTGAGCGACGAACTTGGAGGCCTCCCGAACCTCGAAATCAAGGACCTCGGTATGCGGGACACGCCCCAGGGAGCGCATCTGGTCCGTGAAGCTGTACGTACCCATGAGGTCGGTCGTATCGCGCGAGACGCTCGACACGAACGTTCCCTTACCGTGCTTGCGCGTCACCAAGCCGAGCTCCTCGAGCTCAGACATGGCAAGACGAACCGTCGTGCGCGAAAGGCCATAGGTCTCTGCAAGGTCACGCTCGGAGGGCAATGCATCACCGGGGTGCATCTCGTTTTGGATCTTGTCGCTCAAAAGATCGACCAGCTGATCGTACAGAGGCTGCTTGCGGGCTGTCGTGGCCATTACGCCCCCCTTCGTTCGTGCTCTTTTGAATATGCCCAGGTTATGCGTCGCAAGCAAGGCAACCCTCGCGGTTCTTGCCGTGACGCGTAATCCAACCATACCGCAAATTGGTACCTACCACTTGCTTGAAAAAGAGAGGCGCGCGGGGACGATCCCGCGCGCCTCCCTGTCGGAAGGCTACTTACTACGCCCAGATTCCGAAGAACCCGCCAACAATGCCGAGGACGAGCATAAGAACAATGCCCTTCATCGGGGTGAAGTTGTGCTTGGCGAAGAGGTAGTAGAGAAGCATGACCAGCGCGAGCGGAATGAGCTTCGGGCAGATCGAGTCAAGGATGGTGGCGAAGTCAACGGTGACCGGGGTCTCCACCATCTCCATGTAGGTGATCTCACTCATGCCGTTGCCGAGGTCGACGGCGCCAGCGGTGACGGCGTTGCCGTCAGCGTCGGTGGTGGCGAGGGGGTTGCCCTCGGCGTCGACCATACCAGCGGTGGTGGTGCCGTCGTCGCTCTTGGAGATGACCTCGAACTTCGAGACCTCGTCGTTGGAGACGGTGGCAGTGTGGGCCACGTAGGACTCGGTGGTGCCGTTCGGGATGGTCAGAGCAATCTGGGTGCCGCCCATGTTCACGGTCAGGCAGCCGACGACGAAAACGCCGAGGATGGAGGCCGCGCGGGTGAACGCCTTCATGTTCTCCATGAGGGCGTCGATAGCCTGGGTGCCCATCTTGTAGGACCAGTTCATCAGGCCGAAGCGGATGGCGAACTGGATGATGTTGAAGACGAGCAGGAACACGATCGGACCGGCGATGTTGCCAGCGATGGCCATCTGGGAGGTGATGCCCGCGAGGATGGGCACGAGGGTCATCCAGAAGAGGGCGTCGCCGATGCCGCCGAGCGGACCCATGAGGGAGACGCGGACGGCGCGGATGGTCGGGATGTCGGCCTTCTTCTGCTCCAGGGACAGGCAGATGCCCATGGCGAAGGTGACCAGGAACGGGTGGATGTTGAAGAACTCCATGTTGTGGGTCATCGAGGTGGCAAGGTCATCCTTGTCGGTGTGGATCTTCTCGAGGCCCGGGAGAATGGAGTACAGCCAGCCAGCGGCCTGCATGCGCTCGTAGTTGAAGGACGCCTGCAGGAAGCAGGAACGCCACGCCATCTTGTTAAGGGTCGCCTGATCGAGGTTAGGCGCCGGCGTGAGGTTGTTGTAGGACGTGACATTAGATGCCATCCTCCTCACCTCCGTCCTCAATAGCAGCGGCACCCTTCAGCTCGGTCTGCTGCTGGAAGTCCCAGAAAGCGATGCCGAAGCCGATGAACGCCAGGATGAGCAGTGCGGGGCCGGCAAGAGCCGGGATGTTGGCCACGATAAGGGCGAGGCCGAAGCCCATGAAGTAGAAGCCCCACATATCGCGGGTCATCATGAACTTGAGCAGGATGGCGAAGCCGACGAAGCGCATCATGCCGCCAGCGGCAGACAGGCCGCCGGAGAGCCAAGCGGGGATCGCGTCGACGACGGCCTGGCCCATGGTGGCGCCACCGACGAAGAACAGGGTAACGACGACGCCGAAGATGAGGCCGAGGAGGCACATGGCGAGGTAGTTGATCTGCTCGATGCCCTTGGGGTTAGCCTCAGCTGCGTACTGATCGCACTTGGACATAAGCGGAGACATGATGGTGAAGATGAGCGTAACGCCGTACTGGCCCAGGAGCGAGAACGGGATGGCCATCGCAACGGCCGCGTTCGGATCCAGGTTCAGGGAAATCGCAAGCGTCGCAGCCATGATGCCGCCGACGACGGCGTTGGGGGGCTGGGCACCTCCGATCGGCATGTTGCCGATGGTCATCAGCTGGTAGGTGCCGCCAACGATAAGGCCGGTGGTGACATCGCCCAGGATGAGGCCGATCAACATGCCAGTGACGATCGGCTGATACAGAGACTCGAGGAAGCTGAACTGATCGATAGCGGCGATGAACGTCACGATAAAGACCAGGGCGACCTGAATGACTGAATACTCCATCTTTGCTCCTCCTTTCCTTTTTCGTCTTCCCCTCGTTGGGGGACCAATTGACTATGTTCAGCCGCGTTTGCGGTAAGAACCGAACTTCTGGCGCGCCTTGCCCTTACGAGAAGAGCTTGTCAGTGTTCTCGACCGGGGTGGACGGCACGCGCTGAATAGAAAGCTCAACGCCGAGCTCCTGGAGCTTGCGGAAGGCGGCGACGTCGGCATCGTCGACAGCGACGGAAGTAGCGACCTGGCGCTTACCGTCGGACATGTGCATGTTGCCGATGTTGAGCTTCTTGATGGGCACGCCGCCCTCAACGAGGCGAACGACGTCCTCGGGGGTCTCGCACACGATGAAGATGTGCTGGCGCGGAGCGGCCTTGTGAATGACGTCGATGGTCTTCTGGATCGAGAAGTAACGGGTGGCAACACCCTGGGGGGCGGCCATGTTCATGAGGTTCTGGCGCATCTTGTTGCCGGCGACCTCATCGTTGGCCACAAGAATAAGGTTCGCGCCGACGGTGGAGGTCCACTGAGTAGCGACCTGGCCGTGGATGAGGCGGTTGTCGATGCGGACGAGAACGATGTTGGGCTCTGCCATGATGACTTCCTCTCTACATGCTCCTTCGGGAGCTCTCAGTACCTGCTTGCGATACCGCTACTTGTCCAGGACCTCCTGAACGGCATAGCGGGAAACCTCGATGACTGCGCCGGACTTGATCTCGATGTCGCAGGTCTCCTTGCCAACGCGCACAAGCTTGCCAATGAGACCGTTCGAGAAAGCGACTTTCTTTCCAGGGGCGAGCTCGGTGTGAACGTCCTTGTAGTAGTTCTTCTGCTTCCTCATGCGCAGATAGTTGCCAACCGTGAAGATCATGCCGATAACGGCAAGGAACACAAGAAAGACAATGGAGGACGCCAGGATATTCTCCATGAAGTTCTCGGGCATTACAGACCATCCTCCTCGCCGAACAGGTCGTCGTCATCAGAGTCGTCGGCAACCTCGAGCTTCTTGTGGTCGACGCCCATCTTGCCGGAGGCAAGGGCACACTCGACGAGCTCGTCGACGGTCGAGTCGGGCATGCGGGTCGAGAGCGTCTCGAGCAGCATGGGAAGGTTGGTGCCGGTAACGACCTCGACGCCAGGGGTTGCGGCAGCGGCCATCATGGCCTGGTTGAAGGGGGTGCCGCCCATGAGGTCGCAGAAGACGACGACGCCGTCACAGGCGGAGGCCATCTCGGAAATCGCGCCGGCGAGCTTATCGCCGAAGGTGGCAGCCTCATCCTCGTGGAAAGAAACAGCCTGGAAGAGTTCCTGCGGGCCGCCGACCATCTCGAGCGCGCCGCCGAGACCCTCGGCAAAGGTTCCGTGTCCAGTGAGGATACAACCGACCATGTGTGCTTCTCCTTAATGACGGGCCCTTCCCGAGCCCGCATGTTTGCCGTCGAGAAGAACCCTACGATTCTTGAATTTCGCTTTGGTGCCGAGAACATTGCTCCATGCTGCCATTCAGTTAACTGGTTGCAACCAATGGCGAGTAAGGCCACTATAGCTTGAAATGTTCCAAGAACCCTTCACAAGTTTAACAAACGGGCAAATATACCGTTGACCCTTGAATTTGCTACCGCTCACGGCGTTTTTTAGTGATTACCAGTGTATTTACCGTCTATTGCATATAAGTTTCTTTACTGTTTTGATTTGAAACCTCAAGCAAATTGCTTTCTTTTGCTTTGCCTTGTATGGAGAGAAGTACCCTAAAACTGGTTCATATGGTAGGTACCAGTAACTGCCATTAAGCCTTCTACGGGCGTTAATAAAGAAACCGAGGCTCCCCCAGCAGCGACAGACCAAATGCTCGAATACTTGCCTGTTTTCTTTGGTTAGGCTCAAAAGAAAGCTATCGAAAGGGGTGTTTTTGCCAAAAACCACCCGTGCGTCGAAACAGGTAAACAGGCAGATAACCCCATGGTCTCGGCCTTTTCGGTGCCCTTAACATGGGGTTACGCCGTTATTCGGTCTCGGTTCGTTAAAGAAAGGCCGTCTCGCGGCACCGTTCTCACGCAAGGAGCAGCTGACAGGAAAGCTCCTCGAGGTCCGCAAGGACCGCTCCATCCGGATCGGCGTCCATCACCACGGCGTCCGCATCACCGAGCGTGCCGAACCACATGAGCCCGCGAGCCCCAACCTTGCTCGAATCCATAAGTACGTATGTGGTGTCCGCACAGGCAAGAAACGCGCGTTTGAGCTCAGCCATCTCTTGGTTATTAGTCATAAGGCCGCGCCCGGGGGCATATGCCGTCGGCGTGACAAAAGCTTTGTCCGGACGCAGAAGCTCGAGCGATCGCAGGGCAATGGGCCCGTCGGTGTAGCGATGGCCCTTCCGCAGGCTCCCGCCGAGCATGATCACGTCAAGCGCCGGCATCGATCGATCAACGAAGTCGGCAACGGTAAAGTCGTCCGTGACCACCGTAACGGAGGTTCGTCCCGCGAGCGCCCGGACGAACTCAAGCGACGTCGTCCCGGAGTCGACCAGGATAGAGTCGCCGTCGTCAACGAGCGTGGCCGCGCGGCGCGCGATCGCCCGCTTGGCATCAACGTTCACGTTGACGCGTTTGTCCTGGACCGACACCGTAAGCGTGCGCGAGAGTGATGTCGCCCCGCCGTGGGTGCGCCGGAGTTTCCCGTCGCGCTCCAGGGCATCGAGGTCCGCACGGGCGGTCACGCGCGAAACGCCAAACGCGTCAGCCAGCTGTCCCACCTGCACAGACGCGTTTCTTTCCAACATGGAGAGAATGGCTACGCGGCGTTCCTCTGACGACATCTGTGACATGGGCGCACCTCTCGCTTAGAGAAATATGCAGGAAATGTGTTTTCCTTTAGTTGCTTTAGAGACAAGCTAGCACATTTCTTTTTCTTTCCAATGACAACCCGGGGAATCCGTGGGCTAAATTCACCTGCCGCGAGAGTCCTTCGGCGCGCCACCCCGCCTGCGTTTGCTTTCCGCTCACCTGCCGAAGAGCAGTGAGAATGCGCCCGCTTCTATCCATCTGACCTGCGCCGGAGCAATACAATGGCCCCAAGTTCAGTCGGTGCCGGCCCGTCCGGCAGGCGAAAGGAGAACCAAATGCTCGTCACCACCAAGGAGATGCTGCTCGACGCCCAGGCGGGGCACTACGCCGTCGGCGCCTTCAACGTCGAGAGCCTCGAGTTCGTCATGGCCGTCATCAAGGCCGCCGAGGACAAGAAGAGCCCGGTCATCATGCAGACCACCCCGGGCACCGTCAAGTACGCCAACCTCGACTACTTCGCCGCCATGTGCAAGGTGGCCGCCGACGCCGCGAGCGTCCCCGTGGCCATCCACCTCGACCACGGCGACGGCTTCGACCGCTGCGTCCAGGCCATGCACGCCGGCTACACCTCCGTCATGATCGACGGCTCCCACGTGCCGTTCGAGGACAACATCGCGCTGACCGCGAGCGTGACCAAGGTCGCGACGCCCCTGGGCATCCCCGTCGAGGCCGAGCTCGGCAAGGTCGGCGGCAAGGAGGACGACGGCCCGGCGGTCGAGGGCGAGAACCCCTACACCGACCCGGACGAGGCCGAGGAGTTCGTCGCGCGCACCGGCTGCGGCTCCCTGGCCGTCGGCGTGGGCACCGCCCACGGCGTCTACAAGGGCGCCCCGCACATCGAGCAGGGCGTCCTGAAGGAGATCCGCTCCCGCCTCGAGATCCCGCTGGTGCTCCACGGCACCTCCGGCGTGCCCGACGACCAGGTCGCCGAGGCTATCCGCAACGGCATCTGCAAGGTCAACTACGCCACCGAGCTGCGCCAGGCCTTCACCAAGGGCTTCATGGGCTACATGGCCGCCAACCCCGACTGCTTCGACCCGAAGAAGCCCAACAAGCCCGGTATGCAGGAGATCTACGACGTCGTGGCCTCCCACATGGACAACCTCGGCTCCACCAACAAGGCCTAGGTGCCAGCGATGATCCTCACCGTCACCATGAACCCGTCGATCGACACGGCGTACCCGCTCGCGGGGCCCCTCAAGATCGACGACGTGAACCGCGTCGAGCCCATCAAGACCGCGGGCGGCAAGGGGCTCAACGTCTCGCGCGTGCTCGGGCAGCTGGGCGACGACGTGCTCGCCACCGGCCTGCTGGGCGGCCGCATGGGCGACTTCATCGCCGACCGCCTCGACGAGTGCGGGGTCGCCCACGACTTCGCGCGCATCGCCGGCGAGAGCCGTGTCTGCATCGCGGTGCTCCACGAGGGTAACCAGACCGAGTTCCTCGAGGCGGGCCCCGAGGTCTCCGGCGATGAGCTCGCCGGCTTCGGGGAGAAGTTCCGCGGCCTTGCGGCGCGCGCCGATGTCGTGACGATGTCGGGCAGCCTGCCGCGCGGCGTGGAAGCCGGCTACTACGCCGAGCTCGCGGGCATCGCCGCCGACGCAGGGGCCAAGGTGCTCCTCGACACCTCGGGCGCCTCGCTCGACGCCGCGCTCGCGGCGAAGGCCAAGCCCTACCTGGTGAAGCCCAACCTCACCGAGCTCAGCGGCCTCCTCGGGCGCGAGTTCTCGCCCGAGCGCCTGGACGAGGTCCGAGACGCCGTCACCTCCGACGAGCGCTTCGCCGACGTCGAGTGGGTCGTCGTCTCGATGGGCGCCGCCGGCTCGGCGGCTTTCCGCCAGGGCCGCGCCTGGCGCGTCCGCGCGCCGCGCATCGAGTGCGTGAACGCCACCGGCTCGGGCGACTCGACGATCGCGGGCTTCGCCCACGGCATCGCCGCCGGCGCCGACCCCGCCGAGGTCCTGCGCCTAGGTAACACCTGCGGCACGCTGAACGCCATGGACCCCGCCACCGGCCACCTGCCGATGGACCGCTGGGACGACGTTTACTCGGCTGTAGAGGTCAACGAGCTTTAGCACCTCCCACATCAGGGCATTGTTATCAAGGAGCAGGCCCCTGTTGCTGAATTCAAGTCTGCAACAGGGGCCTGTTCTTTTCTAAAGCAATTCGGCTGATAACCAGATGCTAAGGACAGCACTCTACGACGCGGGCAGCGGTCGACGTCGCGATCGCACCGCCGGGGTCGCGGTCGACGAAGACCATATCAATCTCGTCAGGCTTCGCAAAGCGCGTGTAGGAGCGTCCCTCAATGACCTTTGAGGCATCCATGAGGACAATCTTGTTGCGAGCATGGGCAAGGAAATTCTTCTTTACTTCGCAGGCAGAGGCAAGATCGGTAAGAAACCCGAAGGCAGGGTCATAACCGTTTGCCCCGATGAACACCTTATCAAAGAGGATATCCGAGAGGCTCGAAGCGAGCATGTGCCCGTAAAAGAACCCCTGCTCGCGCATGAGCATGCCGCCAGTCCCCACAAGGTTGATGTGTCCGAACTCGAGCTTTCCCTGCTCCAAGACATGCCAATCGTTGGTGACCACGGTAATGTCCGCCTCGGCAGGGCGTGCGGCCAAGGCTCGGACCAGCTCGTAGGTGGTCGAGCCGCTGCCGATAAGAACCGTCTCGCCGTCGGCAACTAGCCGAGACGCCTCATCCGCAATCGCGCGCTTCTCGCGCAGATGGCCCTTGGTACGCTCGGCGGGACTGGAGAACGCGAACTCCGAGACGAGCACCGCGCCGCCGTGCACACGCCGTAGCAGGCCGCGCGAGGCAAGGGCGTCGAAATCGCTACGAACCGTGACGGTGGAAACTCCAAGTTCACGAGCCACGTCCGAGATAAGGATAGGTGAGCTGGACTGCAGCATCTCGACGATGCGACGCCGTCGCTCGGCGGCGAGCAGCTTCGCGGGCTCTTCTTGGGCCATGCTCGCCCCTCTCTCCCGCCGACGGCGGGGTCCTTGCGCGCCGCCTGCAACCGCAGGCAACTCTCTGTATTCTCCCCTTTCGATTCCTTACGCTTGTCTTCGCTTCGGCAAGCGGCACTCCGAATCTGTACGTGACCCGCGCTCGACAATGAGTACCAAGAAACCCTTGGCTTGGCACAGTCGCTACTTCGTGACCTTGAGGACCTTCTGACCGGCGGCAACCTGCGACTCGGGCTCAACGAGCATATCAACGGAAGCGTAATCGGCGGTGTTGGTTACGATGACGACAACACAGTCGGGATGTCCCGCTGCAGCGATCTTCGCACGGTCAATTCCCACCAGAGGGTCACCAGCCTTTATTGCGTCGCCCTGGGCAACGAAGCTCGTGAAGCCGTCGCCATTCATGTCAACGGTGTCGACGCCGATGTGCACGAGGACCTCTATGCCATCGGGAGCGTTAATGCCCATGGCATGCGGCATGAGCACGCCCACGGTGCCGGCAATAGGCGCATAGACGACGTCGCAGTCGGGGTAAACGGCGCAGCCCTTGCCCATCATCTCAGCGCTGAACACGGGATCGGGCACGTCATGCATCTTTACTGCACGGCCCGAAACAGGCGCACACAGCACGTCGACGGCGGCGTCCGCCTCAATACCTGCGGGCTTTGCCGGAGCGGCAGGAACGGACTTCTTTTTGAAGAGGTCAAAGAATCCCATTGTTCTTCCCCTTTACGTCACGTTGATTTGAAAGGCGCTCGACGTCTATTAATGACTGTCAGTCTACCCCCCCAAGCTTGTGCATGGCCTATGAAAAAGCAGGCCAGCCGCCTAAGCGACTGGCCTGCGTTCATTCATGGTGCCCCCGGACGGATTCGAACCGCCGACACCGGCTTTAGGAGAGCCGTGCTCTATCCCCTGAGCTACGAAGGCATGGAAGAAGATTTTAGCACGTTGGCGCTACTTGCTCTTCTGGGCCTTCTTTGCCTTCTTGCGATTCTCCTTCGCAGTGGCGACGAGCTTGGCGTTCTCCTCGGCGAGGAACTCGTAGACGCGCTTGTCGCTCATCTTCTGCATGCGCTTCTCGGCGGCCTTGCGGAACGGGCGGCGCTTACGCCAGTCGAAGATGAAGGCGGAGATGATGAAGCCATACGCCAAGATGAGCGTGACGATGGAGAGGACGCCCTGGACGGTATGGATCTCCTTGACCTCTGCGGGGAAGACGAACGTCAGGAACAGAGAGCAAATCGTCATGACAAAGCCGATGCCCAGCAGGACCCACCAGGTCTTGTCGGTCTTCGTGTAGGCATCATCGAGCCTGAGGAGGTAGTCGTAGGCCTGGTTGCGGGCGTCCTCGATGGAGCGCTCCTCGGCGCGGGCGGCCTTCTTTTCCTCCTTGGTCATGAGGGCGACGCTTTTCTTGGGACGCTCGCCCTCCATGCGCACGGATGCGGCGGCCTCGCGAGAAGGCTTGGCGCCGGCAGCGGTGGCCTTGCCGGACTTGAAGGGATCGTAGGCGGCGGGCGCGTCGCCCTCCTTAGCCTTGTCCTTCTCCTCGGCGGCAGCGGTCTTCTTTGTCATGGCGTCGACGGTGGACTTTGCTTCGTCGCGGGCGCCCTCGATGGTGTCACGCAGAGACATTAGACTCCTTTGGGTTCAAACTTGGTGCCGGTAATGATCTGGAACGCCTCCTGATAGCGGTTGGAGGTGCCCTCAATGACCTCCGCGGGGATGCGAGGCGGCTCGCCCAGCATGTTCCAGTTGGCGCGCAGCCAATCGCGGACGTACTGCTTGTCGTAGCTGGGCTGGACCTGGCCCTCGGCGTAACCCTCGGCAGGCCAGAAGCGGCTGGAGTCGGGGGTCAGGCACTCGTCGATCAGGGTCAGCTTGCCGTCGATGATGCCGAACTCGAACTTGGTGTCGGCGATAATGATGCCGCGGGTGGCGGCGTACTCGGCCGCGGCCTTGTAGATGGCAAGCGAGGCGTCGCGCAGCTGGGTCGCGATGTCGTCGCCCACGATCTCGCAGCAGCGCTCGAACGAGATGTTCTCGTCGTGGTCGCCGAGCTCAGCCTTGGTGGACGGGGTAAAGATGGGCTCCGGGAGCTTGGAGGCCTCGGTGAGGCCCTCGGGAAGCTTGATGCCGCAGACGGTGCCGTCGGCGTCGTAGGTCTTCTTTCCGGAACCGGTGAGGTAGCCGCGGACGATGCACTCGATGGGCACGGTCTGGGCCTTCTTGACGAGCATGGAGCGGCCGGCGAGGTAATCGCCGTACTGCTGGAACTCGGCCGGGAAGTCCGCGACCTCGCACGAGATCATGTGGTTGGGCATGAGGTCGGCGAAGCGCTCGAACCAGAACGCCGAGATGCGGGTAAGGATCTCGCCCTTGTGGGGAATCTCGTCGGGCAGGATGAAGTCGTACGCGGAGATGCGGTCGCTGGCAACCATGAGCAGGCTGTCGCCGCAGTCGTAGATGTCGCGCACCTTGCCGTGCGAATCCGGACGCTTCTGAATCTCGGACATCGAATACCTCGGTTTCGTTGGTCGGCGACTCTGACGCGTCGCCACGCATATGCATAACGCACAGAAGTATACCCGTCACCCGGCAAGAAGTGCACCCCCGTTGTCGGCAAGTGCGCTCCCAGCCATCCCGCCAACCATTCCAGCCAGGCAAAAACGCCGCCGAATCAGACAGGCTGAAAAAGCAGGTCGCGGGAACTAGCCCTCCTGGATGGCCTGGGCGAGGTTGCGGCGGCCGCGGTTCTGCGGAATCCGCAGCGTGAAGGTGGTGCCGCGGCCAAGTTCGGACTCAACGAGGATGGTGCCGTTGTGCTTGTCCACGATCTCCTTGGTAAGCGAGAGACCCACGCCGAGGCCGCCACTCACGCGCTCGCG
This sequence comes from uncultured Olsenella sp., assembly GCA_900540955.1. GTDB lineage: Bacteria > Actinomycetota > Coriobacteriia > Coriobacteriales > Atopobiaceae > Paratractidigestivibacter. The sequence goes on along the minus strand of UQIF01000006.1, from coordinate 30,736 downwards.
GCTTACGTCGGAGCGCCAGAAACGGCTAAACGTCTGCGGGATGTCCTCCTTGGCGATGCCGATGCCCGTGTCCTGCACCGAGATGAGCACGTCGCCGCGCTCGAGGCGCGCCGAGACCTTCACGTAGCCGTCCTCGTCGGTGTAGCGCATGGCGTTGCTCATGAGGTTGACCACGGCCTCGCGGATGAGGTCCGCGTCGATGTCCGCCATGAGCTCGTCACGGCCACTCTCGTTGATAAAGCGCAGGTGCAGGCCCTTCTCGTGGAAGAGCGCGTGCTGGCTGGACACGAGGCTGCGCAGCAGGTAGATCACATCGGTGCGCTCGGTCTTGAGCTCGTTGGCGTTGTTCTCGAGGCGCGAGAGCTTGAGCATGGCGTCCACCAGGCGAGAAAGCCTGCGCACCTCGGAGGCCACCGTCTCGAAGTGCTCGTCGTCCGCCGGGAGCACGCCGTCTTGCATGGCCTCGACCGTGGCCTGCATGGCCATAAGGGGCGTGCGCAGCTCGTGGGCCACGTCGCCCGTGAGGCGGTGCTCGAGCTTGATGTCGCGCTCAAGCGAGGTCGCCATGTCGTCGAACGTCTCGCCGAGCTGGCCGACCTCGTTGTCGCCCTTGACGCCGGAGCGCGCGGTGAGGTCGCCGTTGCGGATCTGCTTTGCGGTGTTCGTGATCTTCTGGATGGGCGCGGACATGCGCTTGGAGGCGAAGTAGCCGATCACGCAGGCAAGAAGCACGCTCACGGACGCCGCGATGGCGATAGCCTCGAAAGAGCTCTCCTTAAACGCCGCGTCCGACTTGGTAAGAAGCGCATCAGAGCCGAAGGCCCACAGGCGGACCTCGCCGACCTTGTTGCCGTTGGCGTCGTGCACCAGCGCCGTGACCACAGAGTCCGCGCCGGTAGGAGCCAGCGACTTCGAGGGCTGGGGCTGGGGTTCACCGTCGACGCGGGTCTTTGCCGAGCTGCCGCCCGCGACCCACGTGTCGTCGTAAAGGACGCCGCCGTCGGTGTTGATGACCTGCACCCCGATGTCGCTCGAGAACGCCGAGGCGTCCGAGGCGCGCTGCACGACGTCGGAGGTCCAGCGCCCCTCGACGGCGTACGCCTCCGAGATGGACTCGGCGGTCGAGTCCGCCATCGCCTGCATGTTTGCCCTGGTGTAGGACGAGAACTGCCCGCCCCACACGACGGCGAGCACGAGCACAAAGATGAGCGCCATCAGAATCGCGATGAGCGCGAAGGTGAGCGTCATGCTCGTGGCGAAGGACTGGCCGCGCGAGGGCTTCGGCTTGAGCGTGTTCCACGAATTACGAGACGAGGGCTGCTTGGAGCCCTCGTCTGCGCGGGTGTTTTTTCCTATGACGAACTTAGCCGCCAACGTGTCTCCTCGAGGACGTTACTTATCGGCCTTCTCGGGAGCCTCGAAGCGGTACCCGACGCCGTGGACGGTGTAGAGCCAGCGCGGGTTGCGCGGGTCGTCGCCGAGCTTGGCGCGCAGGTTCTTGACGTGGGAGTCGATGGTGCGCTCGTAGCCCTCGAAGTCGTAGCCGAGGACCTTCTCGACAAGCTCCATGCGGGTGTAGACGCGGCCCGGGTAGCGGGCGAGCGTGGTGAGCAGCTTGAACTCGGAGGCGGTAAGGTCGACTTCCTTGCCCTCGACGAGGACCTTGTGGCCCGAGATGTCGATGACGAGGTCGCCGAAGTCGAGGACCTCGAGCGCCGGCTCGACCTCAGTGTGGGCGCGGCGCAGAAGGGCGCGAACGCGGGCCACAAGCTCACGGGGCGAGAAGGGCTTGATCAGGTAGTCGTCGGCGCCCAGCTCCAGGCCGATGATGCGGTCCTCGACCTCGCCCTTCGCGGTGAGCATGATGATGGGCACGTTCGAGGTCTCGCGGATGGCGCGGCAAACGCGCTCGCCGGAGAGCTTGGGGAGCATGAGGTCGAGGATCACGAGGTCGAAGGAGTGCTTCTCGAACTCCTCGACGGCGCTCTGGCCGTCGCCCACGCCGCGCACGATATAGTTCTCGCGCTCGAGGTAGGCCGCCACCGCGTCACGAATCGCCTTCTCGTCCTCAACCAGCAGGATCTTCTTGTCGTCCGAAGCCATCGTGGCCTCCCAAATGTGTGTTTGCATCCAAGGGAGCGGGGCTCCCCATAAGTAGGTGTAGTTTACCCCACCTGGGGCCTCGGCTGTCAGACTCCTAGGCGGAAGGCGCGAACCGTTACGGAAGCGGGGTAGCCGGTGTCGGGGTCCTTAACCGTCGCGAAGGTGACAAACAGGTCGGTATCTCCATAGCGGGCGGGGAACTCGCCGTAGTCGACGGAGCGGTCGATGGACAGCAGCGTCGAGTACTTCTGGTTCTTTGTGTCGACCACCATATACGACGAACGGCTCTTTATGAGGTAGAGGCCGTCTTTGCCGGCAGGACACTCGGAAGGCTCGCGCTCGACCTTGACGAAGTCGCCGCTGCGCGTGCCGATGTAGGTGCCCATCTTTGAAAGAAGACCGCCGGAGCCGTAGCTCGCCTCGATGGAGACGAGGAACTTGTCGCCCACGCGGGTGGCGCGGAACGGCTTGACGCCGGCGGGGAGCACGAGCTGGTCGACCTGGGACGCCATGTTGTCCGAGGCGGTGTAGGCGGTGACGCCGTAGAAGGTGCCCTCGTCGGCATGGACGCGCGGCGCCAGGATAACGTTGCCGTTCGAGACGGTCGGCTTGATTGCAAAGCGGCCGGGCGACTCGATGACCTTGCGCGCGTCCTTATCGCCGACGTTCCAGAGGTAGCAGGCGGAAGGCTCGGAGGTCTTCTTTCCCGAGAGCGAGGGCATGATCTGCCAGACGACCTTGGACCCCGTGACGGCTACGGGCGCCGGGTCGTAGTCGGAGGTCCCGTCCCAGAGCTTCTGCGCGTCGCCGTCGAGGGCGCCGCCGGAGAACTTTGCCGCGTAGAGCTGCCAGGCGCGCGTCGCCATGTCGAGCTCGACCCAGGCGTACGCGGAGTCCGAGCAGGCGACGTCGTAGATCACGGTGGTGGCAGCGGCGCCCTTGGGTGCCGAGACGACCTCGGTCAGGGTGCCGGACTCGCAGGAGAACGCCCCCGCCTTGACCATGGGCAGCGCCGAGGAGCCCGCGACGGTGGCGGGGATCCAAGACCCCTCAGCCGGGCGCAGGACGCAGCCGAGCGGCAGCGTCCAGGTGGCCTCGAGGGCATAGCCGTAGTCGTCGACGTACTCGTAGGGCGACCCGTCGGCGGTCACGCTCACGGCGGAGTCGTCGTCGACGACCACAGGATCGCTGACGTCGTTGGCGGTGTTGCGCGAGCAGCCGCCAAGAATGCCGACGGCGGCGCCCACGACGCCCGCCGTGGCGGACGCCTTAAAGAAACCTCGTCTGGTGAGTTTGGGCCGACGCACTTCTTTACCTGCGGTTAGTTCGCGGAAACGGGGGCCTCGCCGGCGGCGATGGCGTCCACGGCCTGACGCAGGGCGATCGAGAACTGGTCGGCGCAGGAGGTCTTGCGCGGGCCGCAGGTGTTGCCGGCGAGGACGTCGGCGATCTCAGAGGTCTTCTTGCCGGCGACGAGCTTGGATATGGCCTTCAGGTTGCCGTCGCAGCCGCCCTCGAACGAGACGTTCTCGATGGTGCCGCCGTCGTCGGAAAGGTCGATGTGGATCATGCGCGAGCAGACGCCGCGCGGGCGGAAGTCGATGTGCTGCATTGCTTGGTTCCTCTCTCTTGATTTCTGTCCGAGTATACCCATGGTCGCTTTGGAAAGAAGCCCGCCAAATCAGGCAAGCTGAAATGGCGGGCCAAGCGTTGGAGCGGAGAACCCCTGAGCAGGCTAGAACTCGAGCTGCTCCAGGCGGTCGAAGACGACGCCGACGCGGGCGAGGAAGCTGCGTGGGTCGAAGATCGCGTCGAGCTCGGAGGGCTGCAGCTTGGCGCAGCGGGGGTCGGCCTCGAGCTTCTCGCGGAAGGTGGAACCGGGCTCGCACTGCTGGACCTCGCGCCACGTGGCCATGGCGTTCTCCTGCACGACCTTGTAGGCGTCCTCGCGGGTGATGCCGGTGTCGACCAGGTGCAACAGCACCTTGGAGGAGTAGATCAGGCCGCGGGTCTTGTTGAGGTTGGCCATCATCTGGGCCGGGTAGAGCACGAGGCCGTCGACGATGCGGATGAGGCAGCTGAACATGTGATCAAGGGCGATGAAGCTGTCTGCCTGGGCGACGCGCTCGGCGCTGGAGTGCGAGATGTCGCGCTCGTGCCACAGGGCCACGTTGTCGAAGGCGACCTGGGCGTTGGCCTTGACCACACGAGAGAGGCCGCAGACCTTCTCGACGGTGATCGGGTTGCGCTTGTGGGGCATGGCGGAGCTGCCCTTCTGCCCCTTGCGGAACGGCTCCTCGGCCTCGAGGGTGTCGGTCTTCTGGAGGTTGCGGATCTCGGTCGCGATGCGCTCGCAGGTGGCGGCGGTGGTGGCCAGGACGCCGGCGAGGTAGGCGTGGTGGTCGCGGCTGATGACCTGCGTGGACAGCGGGTCGTGGACGAGGCCCAGGTGCTCGCAGACGTACTCCTCGACGCGCGGGTCGATGGAGCTGTAGGTGCCCACCGCGCCGGAGATGGCGCCGAAGGCCACGTTGTTGCGGGCGTCGCGCAGGCGGTCGAGGTCGCGCTTGAGCTCCCAGGCCCAGCTGCCGAACTTCATGCCGAAGGTCATGGGCTCGGCGTGGATGCCGTGGGTGCGCCCGACACAGAGGGTGTCCTTCTCCTCGAACGCGCGGCGCTTGCAGATCTCGCCGAGCTTCTTGCAGTCCTCGATGAGGATGTCGGTGGCCTGGACGAGCTGGTAGCACAGGGCGGTGTCGCCGAGGTCGGAGGAGGTCATGCCGTAGTGGACCCAGCGGGAGGGCTTGGGCTGGCCGGCGGGCACGTCGGCGTCGATGTAGGAGCCCATGTTGGTGAGGAAGGCGATGACGTCGTGGTTGGTCACGGCCTCGATCTCGTCGACCTCCTGCTTGTTGAAGGCGGCGTGCTCGCGGATCCAGGCGGCCTCCTCCTTCGTGATGCCGCTCTCGCCCAGCTCGGCGTGGGCCTCGCAGGCCAGGACCTCAATCTCCTGCCAGACGGCGTACTTGTTCTCCAGCGAGAAGATGTGTCCCATCTCGGGGCGGGTGTAGCGATCGATCATACGGGCTCCTCCAAAAGGGTTGGCGAGACATACAAAGCTATTCTACCTGCGACGCGCGGCCTGTTTAGTGGCGTAGGCGAACCAGCTTAAAAACCGCCACCTGGCCTGCACGAGGGCGCGCCCCGAAGCAACGTCTTTTTGCTCCGGGGCGCGCCCTGGGCGTTCGTTCTTTGGTTACAGCGTGGCCTTGGCCTCGGCGAGCTGCTGCTTGACGGCCTCGATGCCGGTGCCGCCGTAGGTCGTGCGGGCGTTGGCGATGCCCTCGGGGTCGAGGTCGGCGGCGATGTCGTCCTCGAACAGGTCGCTCGCGGCGCGGAACTCGTCGGCGGTCAGGTCCTCGAGGCCCTTGCCGTGCTTCTCGCAATACAGCACGAGCTCGCCGACCACGCGGTGGGCGTCGCGGAACGGCATGCCCTTCTTTGCGAGGTAATCGGCCACGTCAGTCGCGGCGGTGAAGCCGAGCTTGGCCTGCTTGAGCATGACGACGGCGTTGACCTGCATGGTCTCGAGCATGCCGGCGGCGATCTCCATGCAGTCGGAGAGCGTCTTTGCCGCGTCCATCGGGCCTTCCTTGCACTCCTGGAGGTCCTTGTTGTACGCGAGCGGCAGCGACTTCATCGTGGTAAGAAGCGCCATCAGGTCGCCGTAGACGCGGCCGCACTTGCCGCGGGTGAGCTCGGCGAAGTCGGGGTTCTTCTTCTGCGGCATGATCGAGGAGCCGGTGGAGTAGCTGTCGGAGAGCGTGATGAAGCCGAACTCGGTCGAGCTCCACAGGACGATCTCCTCGCACAGGCGGCTTAGGTGCATCATGCTCACGCTGCAGGCGTACTCGAGGTCGAGCAGGTAGTCGCGATCGGAGACGGCATCGAGCGAGTTGGGGATCGCGTGGTCGAAGCCGAGGAGCTCCGTGGTGCGCTGGCGGTCGAGCGGGTAGGTGGTGCCGGCAAGGGCGGCTGCGCCGAGCGGGTTGGCGTCGGCCGCGGAAAGCGCCGCCTCGAGGCGGGTGTGGTCGCGGGTGAACATCCAGAAGTACGCGAGCATGTGGTGGCTGAAGAGCACCGGCTGGGCGTGCTGGAGGTGGGTGTAGCCCGGCATCACGACGCCGAGGTTGCGCTCGGCGGCGTCCACGAGCACGCGGCGCAGGGCGTCGTTGCCCTCGAGGAGGTGGGCGCAGAGCTCCTTGGCGTACAGGCGGATGTCGGTGGCCACCTGGTCGTTGCGGGAGCGGCCCGTGTGCAGGCGAGCGCCGGGAGTGCCGATGTTGCGGGTGAGGGCGCCCTCGACGGCCATGTGGATGTCCTCGTCATTGACGTCCCAGACGAACTCGCCGCGCTCGATCTGCCCGGCGATGTCGGCCAGACCGGCGTCGATCGCCTGCTGATCATCGTCGGTGATGATGCCCTGCTCGGCGAGCATCCTCGCGTGGGCCCTGGAGCCGGCGATGTCCTGCTGCGCCATGGCCTTGTCCACCTCAAGGGACGCGCCGAACTCCTGCGTGAAGGCGTCGACGCCCTTCTCGAACCTACCACCCCAAAGCGCCATGCGCCCTCCTTGTGCCTACTCGTTAAATCGTCCCAGCTAGATTACCGCACCGCCGCGCCCGTCGCCATGCGCGGCAACGCGGCGGCAACGTCCGCGGCCCTTCTTGCCAATAACTCGCAAGTTTGACGTCAACGGGCGCAAAGAAGCCCCGTAGACGTCAAACTTGTACGTTAACGCCCTGCGCAGCCTCACACCGAGCACTTCGGCCGCTTGCCCGCGAGCCATTCCTTGAGCGCCCTCGACTTCTTCTCGAGCTCGCGAGCGTAATCCTGCGCCTCGGACCAGGGCAGCATCGACCACAGCAGCTCCTGCCGCCTCTTTGCGGCGCCCGCGCTCGCCAAATACCCGATGGCGAAGCCGGGCACCTCGGCGCCCATCGCCTCGACGCAGCGAAGCGCCTCGACCACCAGCGCGTCGAGGGCACCCTCCTCAAACAGGTCCTCCGAGCAGACAGGGAGGATCATCTTGCCCATCGCCATGAGCTCCCGGTTTCTGCGCAGGTCGTCGACGTATTTGCTGCGTGCGTCCTTGATAGCCGCGGCCCTCCCCGGCCCGTCCGTCGCCGCGGCAACCGCTTGGAGGTCGTAGTGCCCGCGACCGTCGTAGTTGAACCCGACCGGCGCGACCGCGAGCTCGATGTCAGGGACGCGCGACTCGGGACATCCCCGGGCAACGAGCTCGGGAGGGTTCTCGTGTCTGACGTTGAGGCGCAGCTCGCCTAGGCCGTAGCCGCCTTCCGTCAGCGGGAGTGTCAGCATCGTGGCAAGAACCGCCTCCATAGGCGACCAGGCATTGTCTGCCACGTACGTCAACGCTCGGTAGGCGTCCTCCCTGCCGGGGAGATACGTGCACGCCCCGAGGAACTCCCTGATCTTTCCGACGGTGGTCGCCGGCTCTACGCCGAAGGCAACCGCCCCCATCATGGGATCGGCGGGGTCCCTGCCGAAGGTCCCGCACAGCTCATAGCCTAAAAGCACGAGGACGGGAAACCGCAGGCGGCCGACCATATCGACGAACAGGAGCTCCGGAGAGGGAATCGCCACGCCGTTGCCGGCGTCGACGAAGGAGCCGGGGCGGACACCGGCGCCGTAGACGGTGTTTCGCGCGAAGCCCGCGCCGAGGCGCTGGGCGGACCTCGGCACGACGACGTCGAGCGGGTGCTTCTTTGTCGGCGGCTCCGAGAGGAGCAGGGCGTCGAGCGGAAGCGCGCCCACGGTCCAGCGCTTGCGCGGGGCGGGGTCGGGCGCGGGAGGGTCGATGCGCCTCCGCAGGGCCGACGGGTCCCGGCGCCGTAGATCGCGCAGGACCCGCAGCCCGGCGAGGCCGTTGACGGTGAGTTTCATGGAGCAGCCCTTCTTTGCAAAGAAATAACGTGCAAGTTCACGCTCAACGTGCCAAGAAGGGCACTTCTATGCGTGAACTTGCACGTTATTGTCGATGCACAGCGCGTCGGTCAGGCCGGCGAACGCTTCAAGGGGCCTTCATTGGCGGCGAACGGACACTCGCCACCGGCGAAGGGCTTCTTGCCCAAAGGCCCGCTCAGCCCTAGTCGACCGAGGTGAGGCCGGACTTCGGGCCCTGAACCTTGGACCAGGTCTGGGACTCGAGGCCGTGCAGGGCGATGAAGCCGCGGGAGGCGGTGTGATCGAAGGTGTCGCCCTCGTCGTAGGTGGCCAGGTTGTAGTCGTAGAGGCTGTACGGGGAGCGCATGCCGTCGACGAACAGGCCGCCCTTGCAGAGCTTGATGCGGACGTCGCCGGTGACGAACTGCGAGCAGAACTCGTTGTAGGCGTCGATGGCGAGTTTGGCCTGGCTGAACCACAGGCCGTTGTACACGAGGTCGGCCCACTGCTCATCGAGCTCGCGCTTGGTCTTCTGGGTGTTCACGTCGAGGCACATCTGCTCCATGGTCTCGTGCGCGGTGATGAGCAGCAGCGCGCCTGGGCACTCGTAGCACTCGCGGGACTTAATGCCGACGACGCGGTTCTCAACCATGTCGATGCGGCCGTAGCCGTTGCGGCCGGAGATCTCGTTGGCCTTGATGATGAGGTCGAGCAGCGGCATCTTCTCGCCGTTGAGGGCCACAGGCAGGCCCTTCTCGAACGAGATGACGACGGTCTCGGGCTCGGCGGGGCAGTCCTCGAGGTTGTTGGTCATCGTCCAGATGTCCGCGGGCGGCTCGTTCCAGGTGTCCTCGAGCACGCCGCACTCGATGGCGCGGCCCCAGAGGTTGTCGTCGATGGAGTAGGGCTTCTTGTGCGTGACGGGCACCGGCACGTCGTGGGCAGCGGCCCACTCCATCTCGGAGTCGCGGGTGGTCAGGTCCCACACGCGGACCGGGGCGATGATCTCGAGGGAGGGGTCGAGCGCGCGGATCTCGGTCTCGAAGCGGACCTGGTCGTTACCCTTGCCGGTGCAGCCGTGGGCGACGTACTTGGCGCCGGTGGCGTGCGCGATGTCCACGATGTGCTTGGAGATCAGCGGGCGGGAGAGCGCGGAGAGCAGCGGGTAGATCTTCTGGTACTTGGCGTTGGCCTTGATGGCGTGCGAGAGGTACTTCTCGGCGTACTCCTCGCGCATGTCGACGGCCTCGGAGTGGATGGCGCCCATGTCGAGGGCCTTCTTCTCGATCCAGGTGAGGTCCTTCTCGTCCTGGCCCACGTTGCCGCAGATGGCGACGACGTCGAGGCCCTTCTCGACCTGGAGCCACTTGACGATGACGGACGTGTCCAGACCGCCGGAGTACGCGAGGACGACCTTTTCCTTCTCAGCCATTTTTCGTTTCCTTTCGTTGGCTTAATGCACGGATTTGAGTTGACGCAGGTTAGTCACAGCAGAGCACAACACCCGACGATGCCGGACGTTGCGGATAGCTCATCTTTGGCGGGAACGCCTAAAAGACAAATGCGCAGCGCACGCGACATCGCGGGCTAGATTCGTCGGTTCTGGCGTCGGTTCATGGGGAAAGAGGCGAGCAGCTGGCTCGAAACAGCGCTGTGGCGCATCATTTGGCTTCTTTCGCCTCCCCTAAAGACTAGTGGCCCGCGATATGTACGCGGGGCTGCAATCAACGGTTCCGACTATAGGCCCGCTGGCAAGAAGCGCGCAAGAGACGTTGAGGTTTGATTCCCTTTGGAAACATTCGAGACCAAGTTGACGGACAACGCCAAACAAAAACCGGGCCGCGGCGAACATACGCCACGACCCGGACAAATGCGGTGGTGCGCCGTCAGGGTTTCGAACCCTGGACCTTGGGATTAAAAGTCCCCTGCTCTACCAGCTGAGCTAACGGCGCTTATGCGGTTTTAGATTCTAACACGACCCGGGCGCGGACCGAGGCGGCAGGTGCCCCCTACTCCTCCCAGGCCCACTGACCGCCCACAAAGACGGGCGTCTGGGTGCCGTCGGCGTCCAGGCCCCAGATGTTGAGGTCGTCGGAGCCGATCATGAAGTCCACATGCGTGGAGCTCTGGTTGACGCCCATGGCCAAAAGCCCGTCCTTATCGACGTCAAGGCCGCCCTCGACGCACTCGGGGAAGCCCATACCCAGCGCCAAGTGGCAGCTCGCGTTCTCGTCGTAGAGCGTGTCGAAGAAGAGCGTCTTGCTCTGGCGAATCGGGGTGTTCTTAGAGACGAGCGCGACCTCGCCGAGGCGGCAGCTGTTCTCATCGGCCTCGATGATGCTGCGCAGGCACTCGCGGCCCTGCTCCGCATCGAACTCGACCACGCGGCCGCCCTCGAAGCGCATCCAGAACTTGTCGATGACCTGGCCGGAGTGCACGAGGGGCATGGCGGAGTAGACCACGCCGTCCGCGCGGTTACGGTCCGGGGAGGTGAAGACCTCCTCGGTCGGGATATTGGGGAAGAAGGACGTGCCCGTGACGGTGCGCCCGGCGCCGCCGTCCCAGATGTGGCCCGCGGTCAGGCCCACCGTGAAGTCGGTGCCGTTGGAGGAGCGGTAGCGCAGGGCGTCGAAGTGGTGCTGGTTGAGCCAGCGCTTGGTCTTCTCGAAGGAGGCGTTGTGGGTCTCCCAGGCGCTCTCGGGGTCGTCGCCGTCGGCGCGGGAGGTCGCAAGGATCAGGTTCCACAGGCGATAGACTGCCTCGGCGTCAGACATCCCGGGGAAGACCTCGCGCGCCCAAGCGGCCACGGGGACGCCGGCGATGCACCAGACGTTGCGGCCGAAATCCATGCCATCGCGGAACGAGCGACACTGGGTGTTGCGCGCCTTGCGGGCGGCGGCGGGCTTGGCGGGATCGATGCCCTTGAGGGAAGAAGGATCGCTGCCTTCGAGGAAGAGGAAGGCGGCTCCCGCCTCGGCAAGGCTGTTGAGCTGCTCGACCTGCCAAGACGGGGTCGTCTTGAACCACTCGGTCTCGACGTTCTCGTAGGTGAGACGGGTCACGGCGTCGTCGTGCCAGATCACGGTAACGTGACCGGCGCCGGCATGGTAGGCGCGCTCAACCACACGGCGCGCGAAGTCGGCGCGCTCGACGGGAGCCTCGACCACGAGCTCTTGGCCGGGCTTTAGGGCCGTGCCCTTCTTGATGAGGAGGTTGGCGTAGAGGTCGAGCTGGTCGGAGAGGGCGGCCGTCGCGATGCGGCACTCCTCGTCGGTCATGGGAATGGTTGCCATGTTTTGGTCCTTTCGGCAGTTGTCTTGCGTTGTTCGTATACCCAACCGAGACACAAAAAGAGCCGCTTTCGCGGCTCTTTTGGATTGCATGGGGCGGGCAACGGGACGTCCGCGCATTCAAAGAACGAATGCGCACTGGCTTCGTCGGCCTTCCGGCCGCCTCGCCCGCTCGCTACAAATGCTACGCATTTGCTTTACGCTCGCGCCCTTTCGGGTTCGAGCCCCGTTGCCCCTCCAGGAGCCTACGAAAAAGAGCCGCTTTCGCGGCTCTTTTGGATTGCATGGAGCGGGCAACGGGACTCGAACCCGCGGATGTCAGCTTGGGAAGCTGATGCCTTACCACTTGGCGATGCCCGCATAGCTGTTTGAGTCTACCACAAGGCCAGCTGGGACAAAAGGGACGGGGGATTTTGTCCCAAAACCGGTTCCGCGACGTGCTCCATAGCGGCTCCACAATTTGGGACAAAATCCCCCGTCCCTTTTGTCCCAAAGCTAGCTGCGGCGGATGAGCTCGGTGACGGCCTCGGCGACGGCGACGGCCTGCTCGGGGACGACGTTCTCGGGCACGTCGTCGGGGGTGCAGGACAAGGCGCGGAAGCCGGAGGCGTCGGTGCCCATGATGGTCATGGCGCGCAGGCTCGAGAGCATCGCCGGGGTGGCGTCGGTCGCGGACCAGTCGTACTTGGCCTTGCCCATGGGGATGTGCAGGTCGTTGGCGATGGTGCTCATCATGCGCAGCATGCGGCGGTCGGCGCGGCGGGTGATCAGCAGGCCCTCGCGGGAGAGCATGGTGAGGTCGCCCGCGCCCACGGAGTCGAGGTTGATAACGAACGAGCCGCGAATCTGTTTACGGTGCTCGGCGAGGAACGCGCGCATGCCGGCATGGTCGCAGTCGCTCGCGCCGAGGGCGACGAACCAGATGTCGTGGGAGATGAGGTCGTCGTCGCCGAGGCCGAGCACGGCCTCGCGCAGGTCGGCCTCGCTGGGAGCGCCCTCGGCCATGCCCGCCTCAAAGTCGTCGTCGACCATGCGCAGGCCGGCACGCGGCGCGGCTCCGCCCTTCCAGCCGCCGTGCTTAGCGGGCTTGTCGGAGTCGTTGGAATTATCCGAAGAGCCAAAGAGACCCTTCAGCTTGCCAAACACGCCGTCGCCTGCGCGCTTGGCGTCCGCGTTGCGGAGCGCCTCGAACTCGGCGTCGGCCTCGGGGCTCGGCGCGCTGATGGTCTCGAGCTTCGCCGCAACGGGCTGAACGGGCATCTGGCCAGAATCCTGTGTCACGACGCCGCCCTGGGGGGCAGTAAAAGAGCTGGCGCTGGAGACCTTGGGCGCGTTGGGGTCGGTACCGAAGGGATCGTGGCCGGCGGCGGAAGGATCGGGCAGATCAAAGAGCGTCGCGCGGCGGGCCACGTCGGTCGCCTGCGGGCGGAACGTCGACTTGCCCCACTCGGGGTCATCGGGCGCGGCGGGCTTGGGCGCGGCGGGCGCCGGCATGGGCGCGGTGCCGTCGGAGTCGGACTCGGCCGTCAGGCCGGTGTTGTCGGGATCGAGGGTCTTGCCGTCGGAAAGACCGTCGAAGTTGACGGCGGCGCCGTTGTCGGACTCGTCCTCGTCGTCCTTCTTTGCGCCGTCTGCGGGCTGCTGGGCGGTGGCATCGGAAAGCGGGGCCGACACAGCCGTGGCCTCGGCCGTCTGATCCGCAGCGGTGTCGATGCGCGCGGTGGCAGAGGCGGTCTGGTCGGCGGCGAGAACGGCAGTCGTCGAGGGGGCGTCCTGCTCGGACGCGGGTTCCTTCTCCGCCTCGGGCTCGCCCTCGAGGGGGATGAGGTTGTCGGTCGGCATCGCCGCGGGAGCGTCGGCGGAATCGGCGGGCTGTTCCTCCCCAAGCTCCTCGTACTCGGCAACGGGGATGTCGTCGGCCTGGGAGTCGTCCCGATCGCCCTCGGCGGCGCGGCGCGACTCGATCATCTGTCCGGCGGAGTTGGCGGCCGAGACAATGCGATCCTTCGCGCTGCGGAAGAAGCTGAGGACCGACTCGACGGGAGACGGCTTGTCTTCCGCATACGGCGCGGGCATCTCGACGTCGAAGTCATCGTTGGAAAGAGGGGCGAACTCGGGCTCCTGGTCGTCCTCGGAGGCGGTAAAGTCCGCGGCCGCCGGGGTGGGGGCTACGAGCGTGCGGGCGGCGGGACGGGCGGGTTCAGGCGCGGCGGCAGGTGCCGGTGCCGGTGCCGCGACGACGATCGGCTCGGGCTCCACGTACTCGACCTCGCAACCCTCGGGAAGCATGCCGAGGCTCTTCACGACGTCGGCGCCGTGGCGGACGCCATAGGTCTCCACGGGAGCCGGGGCGGACGCGGCGGGCGCGGGCGCGGCCTCGGGCTCTGACTCGGGCGCCGAAGCAGGCTCGGAACCGCCGCACTGCCCAGACGCAAAGCCATCAGCCGGGACCTCAGGCTGAGCGGCGGGCGCGGCTGCGGCCTCGGCCGCCTGCTGCATGGCCTCAACGGCGTCGTCGACGGTCTCCGCGCCGTGGACGCTCTCCAGGCCGGAGGGACGCACGTTCTCGAGCACGCCGAGCATGGCGGCGACGCCGGACTTGTTGTCGTTGGCTCCGTCGGTGCAGTCGGAGAAGTGCTCAAGCACGCCGGCCACGCCGAGAACGGCGAGGGGCAGCGCGGCGAGGATGCCGATGACCCACATGAGGCGGCGGAAGACCTCGGGGAGGAACGCGAGGGGCTGGAACAGCATGCAAACGCCGACCACGAGGACACAGTACTTGGACACGCGCCAGATCAGAGGAATGTAGGGAGCCACCGGCGAGGTGCGCAGCACGTTCTCGTGCGGGGAATCATAGTGCGCCACGATCACGATGGGGCGGTTGCCCTTGATGACGTTGGGGCCGCATGCCTTGTGGAAAGCCACGACGTTCTGGCTGCGCGTGGTCGGCCCGAGCGGCGAGATGAAGTCATGCCCGAGGTACTTGAGGATAAAGAGCGCGGCGGGACCGTCGGCGAGCACAAGCCCGATGACCGTAAGCACGGAGACGCCGATGCCCCCGAGGACGATGCCCACGAACATCAGCGCATACAAAAGGGCGGTCACGGTGCCGCCGAACGACTTTGCGTCGAACTCCTCGATACTCGGCTCGACATCGTGCTGGCGCATGAGGTCGGCGATGGTGTCGGCCGCTTGGAGCTCCTCTTGGCTGCCGGCGGGGCAAATGCCCACCTTCTCATTGAGATAGTCCATGTAGTCGTGTGTCATGGCCATTGTGAGATCCTTCGGCGAGTCTAGTGAGCGAGCAAAAAGAATGGTGCATACAATCAAAAGAGTATACGTCTTGGATGGCCTGTTCACGGGTTGAGCACGTCTCCGCCGGCGTATGTTGGGTATTTTACGTTGTGCCGCCGAGGTTTCGGCGCCTAATTACGGGGAGCGCGCATGGCACGGATCAGTTCAGGCTTCACCGAGGACGAGCGGCGCGCCGAGCGTGCAACGACCCTCGCGACCTTCCTCATGGGGGCAAGGTATCCCGTGGGCACTGCCGCCATCTACGAGCGCTTCTATGCCGAGCTCGGGGAGGCGAACCGCCGAAAGACCTTCTCCCGGGACCGCGACCTGCTCGCGTCGGCGGGCGTGCTGGTGCGCGACGCCGGCTGGCGCGACGGCGAGAAGGCCTGGGAAATCGACGCCGACGCCTCCTTTGCCGGTGCGGCCGAGCTCTCCCCTCTTGAGGCCATCGCGCTCGACGTCGCCTGCCAGCCGCTGCTCGAGGACCACGGGTTTACCCACGGGGAGGCGCTGCGCCACGCGCTTGCAAAGATCGACCGGACCTTCGGCGACCCCGACCAGGCCGTGCGCACATCCCCTGCCGAGCGCAGCCGCGCCTCGCAGACCGTCCTCGGCTGCATCGACCGAGGCCACGTCGTCAATGTGACGTACCGCGACGCCAAGGGAACCGTAACCAAACGAGATTTCGCCCCGTATGGGACGTTCCCCTGCCGCGGGCGGGGCTATGTTGTGGGGGATTTCATCGAAGAGGGCGAGGACGGCACGGCGCTCAGGCGCAGGACGCTTCGCCTCGACAGAATCGAGTCAGCTCGCGAGACCACGCAGGCGGCGGTCGTCCCCGCGGGCTTTGACATCGCCGACTACCTGCTGCTCCCGTTCCAGATCGGGCCGACGACGTGCACGGCGCGCTTCTTTGTGCCGGAAAACAGACGCGAAGCCCTGTCGACCTCCTGCCTGCGAAGCGGTGCGGTGGCAAACGGCGAGAAGGGCACCGAGTGGACGGTTGACGTAAGCGATGTGGACGACGCAGCCAGATGGGCCGTTGCCCAGGGCATTCGCCCCCTGGAGCCTTCCGAGCTCGTCGAATCTTGGAAGAAGTGCCTTAAGGAGGCCTGCCATGCCAACGAATAAGGGCCGCCGAGGGGCTGGCGACGTCACGCGAAGCCTCCTTGAGCTCGCCTCCTCGCTCTCCGAGCCGGGCGACTACGTGAGCGTCAATGCGATCGAGCGCAGGCTCGGCTGCGGGCGTAAGCAGGCGCAGAAGCTCTTCTCGCTGCTCGAGAACGTGGCCTCCGACCCGGAGGGGCTGTGCGCCTACGAGGACATCGACGGCATCGCCATCGGTGCCGGGAGCCACGGCGCCCGAGCGCTTCGCCTCGATGCCAGCGAGACCTTTGCCCTGCTCTGTGCGCTGCGGCGACTCGGCGTGGCCGAGGACAACCCTTTGAGGCAAAAGCTCCAGGGCGCGCTCGCGGCGGGCGGCGTCGACGAGGCGCTTCTCGACCGCGTGCTCTCGCATGCGCCGGGCGCCGCGGCCGCAGGAAACCTCGCCGCGTGCTCGGCGGCCATCGCCTCCCTGGACGACCTCGAGTTCTCTTATCTCAAGGACGCGGCGAGCGCCCCGGAACGCAGGCACGTGAGGCCGCGTAAGCTCACCGAGCAAGAAGGGCTGTGGTACCTCGAGTGCACCGACCTCGAGCGCGGGGGCCAAAGGACCTTCAGGATCGACCGCATGTCGCAGGTTGAGGCGGCGCGCCGGGACGCATGCAAAGAGCCGCTGAGTGCAGATGACGGCCGCGGCAGCCGCACGGTTGAGGTTGAGTTCTCCGACCTGGGGCTTCTTGACCTGTTTGTGTGGCCGGGCCTCGAGCTCACGCAGCGCGACGACGACCTCGGACGGGCGCGCGGGACCATTCCCTACTACGGAGGCGACTGGCTTGTCCGCCAGCTCGCCGGCTGCGGCGCCGGCGCCCACACGACCGACCCGGAGCTCTGCGACGCCATCGTCGCCTACGCCAAAGAGCAGCTCATCTCCTAGGCCCGCAAAGCAGCCTGCCTGACTTGGCGAGAAGAACACTCGCCTCCTCAGACAGGCTGGACTAGTGGGTCTATTGTTCGTCGGTAAATGGGGCTACAGGCAGAAGGCCGGCGCCACACCCACCTCTCCATTCAGGCCGAAGTAGCGCGCATAGCCAGGCGCGCCATCTTCGCTGTTCGGCGCGATGTAGCAGTTCGCGTTGATGGGGTCCGGGCTGCGCAGCCACCAACGACCGAGGCCGCCGCCCATCTTGTAGTGGTCGGAGTTCTGGCCCCACACACAGCCCAGGTCGGAAAAGAGCTGGTACTGCTCGCCCTCGGAGGTATAAGAGCCATAGCGCATGCTGCCGAAATCGAGCGGGCCCACGAGCTCGGAATACGAGAGCATCCAGACCTTGTCGGCCGTAGTCTCCTGCGAAGCAAGCTCCGTTGCGCGCGTGGTCGACTTGTTCACCTCAACAAGCTTTGATGTCAAGTCGTCGGGCAGCTCGGACATGAACTCACCGTTGAGCCAGGAGCGCAAAGAAGACTGGCCCCAGTCAGCCAAGGTAGTCTCATTGATTGGCCGCGCAGCGACGGTGGAGTCGGAAACAAACGTGATTCCCGCGACGCCGGAGCCGTCCGAGCACTGATCGTGACGGAAGCCGGCGATGCGCATTTTCACGCTCGTGCCATCGCTGAGCTGCAGAGTCTTGGCCTGAGTACCGTCGAGAGTCCCGGCGGCGGAGACAAGGTTGTACTTCTTCTCGATCTCGAGCGCGGACGACTGGTCCTTGGCCCCGGCGATCATATCCGCGAGCTGCGAGAGCTCGTCCCAGGAATAATCCTCGACGCTCGCGCGCACAGCGACTTCCGCCTCCTTGGGCTCAGCATCGGGCTCCGAGGTGGCCTGCGGCTCACTAGCCTGCTGCGCGGGCTCCGGGGTGGTCGGCTCAGACTGCTTCTGGCCCCCACCGAGCACACCGATCCCCAACGCGACGACCGCGACGAGCGCGATCACGGCCGCGACCACCGCAACGGGGTTGAACGGCAGGTTTCGAGGCGCGCCTGCGCGGGCGGCGCCGCGGGGAACGGCGGCGAATCCGGGCTTGTGAGCCTCCTCGGCGCGGCTGGTTGCGCCAGAGAGGTCACGCGTCGTCGCTGTCTCGAAGGCGTCGTCCGACTCGTCGCCCCACAAAGAAGAAAGTCCCCGCTCGTCGGGCGCGTGACGCGTGCCGACATCCGGCTGCGCCTCAAACGCCGCGGTCGGCTGGTCGTCATCCGGCTCCTCCGCGGAGGCCGGCTCCGTTTCCGGCTCGGGCTGCTGAACGAGCTCTTCAGCAGCCTCGCCATTCTGGTCCGCGGGCAAGAAGGGCTCGGACGACGGCGCGTCGGTGGCGACTTCGGGAGCCGCGGGCTCAGCCTGCGCGCCGTCTGCAGGCTCTGCCTCCTGGTCGGCAGTCGCCTCCCGCATCGCCTCCTCCTCCGCCGCGGCCTCGCGCAGCTCCGCCAGCTCGAGCTCGCGGCGCTCTTCCTGCTCCCGCTGCTCGCGTTGGGCGCGCTCCGCCTCTCGGCGCTCTTTCTCCTCCTGCTCGCGCCAAGCCTTCTCGGCGGCGAGGCGCTCTTCCTCGCGCTTCTGCTCCTGGACGCGGCGCGCAGCCTCGCGAATCTCTTTTTCCTTGCGTTTCTTCTCGCCACGCTCGGCGGAAGCCGCGGACCACGACGAGATGACCTGGTTGATCGCGTTCTTGGCGCTGCCAATGGGGTCGTCCGACTCGTTGCGTCGCTCGATCATGCGGCCCGCGTCGTCGGGCAGGCGGCCCTCAAGCGACCAGGCGGAATTCTCGGGCCACGCGGAAGTCGAGTAGCCCGACGCCGTGGTGGGCGCGGAATTCGAACCGGGGCGCGAGCTCTTTACCGGGCGGGCACCGCGGCGCTGCACATACGTCGACCTGGGAGAGGGCGCCATCGGCACAAAAGGCACCGCGCCCACGGGCAGCGGACCCTCGAGCTTCACCGGCGTGGGAATCTCCTCCGCACGCGCAGCGCCGGCGCCAGCCGTCTGCGCGGAGTCGGCCGCGGCCTCGGCGTTCTTCTCGGCTTCCTCCGGCTCGACCGGAGAGGCGCACATATAGCAAAAGCGGGCGCCGTCGGGCAGCTCTGCTCCGCACTTCTTGCAACGCATCGGTACCCCCCATCGTTAACAGGACACTGTCTTTAAATGTAGCTGATTATGACCGCGGCCCGCCGAGAAGCGGGCCGCGTAACAATTCGTTGCCGAAAACCTTAGTTGGTGGCGCCCGTTAGGATCTGAACGGGCGTGAAGGACGTGGTTATCTGGTCGCGCAGCTCGTCTTGGAGTGTCTCGTCGATGCCGGTGATGGTACAGCTGAAGTTGACGCCGGCGCTCGATTGGGTCTTGGTCCAGATGAACGTCATGATCGACTTGACGTCGCCCGTCGGCTTGAGGAAGCCGAAGAGATGGGACTGCTGGATCTTGCCCTCGGGGTCCATGTGGACGTTGACGTGGTAGACCACGGTGTTGATGTTGGGGTTGAGCAGCGAGTTCACCGCGAATGCCGTGGCCTGGACCTGCGACCCGGCGAAGCACTGCAGCGCGTTCTTCGAGCTCGCGTCGGTGACGGAGACCTCGATACGGCCGGTGTTCTCGTCGGCCTCCTGCACCGAGTAGTCCTCGGGGAACTGCGTGAAGCCGTTGCCCCACTCGACGCCGCCGGCAAGCGCCGACGCGACGGTGCGGACGTTGGCGTTCTCCGAGAGGTTCGAGGTGTTCGCGCGGCGCACCAGGCCAAAGAAGACCTGCATGCCGACGATGCCCACGAGGAAGACGACCACGAAGGCGACGGCGGTCTTTGCGATGACCTTCTCGACGTTGGAGCCGGAGGGGTCCTCGGAGGACAGCGGGTCGACGTCGACCGCGTGGCCCTTCTCTTTGCGGTGGCGGCGCTCGCGGGCCGCGCGCTCCTCGTCGGTGTGGCCGGTCTCGTCGACGGTCGAGAAGAGCGCCTCCGCCTCGTCAGCGTTGAGGGCTCCTTTTTGGATTCGCGCGATGTCGTACTTCTTTGCCATGTGTTTCTTCCCGTAATCGAAACAGCGATGAGTTCAGTATACCGTTGCATGCCCAACGAGTAGGTCACATGCGCCAACTCGCGGGTCAGGCTCCGGGCAGTTACTGGGCGAACTGCATGCGGTGGTAGCGGGCGTAGGTGCCGCCGGCGGCAAGAAGCTCCTCGTGGGTGCCGCGCTCCACCACGCGGCCCGCCTCGACGGTCGCGATCTCGTCGGCGCCCTTGATGGTCGAGAGCCGGTGCGCGATCACAATGGTGGTGCGGCCGCGGGCGAGCTCCGAGAGCGACTCCTGCACCACGCGCTCGGACTCGTTGTCGAGCGCGCTCGTGGCCTCGTCGAAGATCAGGATCGGAGGGTTCTTGAGGAAGACGCGCGCGATGGCGATGCGCTGCTTCTGGCCTCCGGAAAGGCGCGTGCCCCTCTCGCCCACCTCGGTGTCGTAGCCGTTGGGGAGGCCGGCGATGAAGTCCGCGATGTTCGCGCGGCGGGCGGCCGCCTCGATCTCTGTCGCGGTGGCGCCGGGCTTGCCGTAGGCGATGTTCTCGCCGATGGTGCCGTCAAAGAGATACACGTCTTGCTGCACGAGGCCGATGGCGCGGCGCAGGGAAGCCTGCGTCACCTCGCGAACGTCCTGCCCGTCGATGGTGATGGAGCCGCTCGCCACATCGTAGAAGCGCGGCAGCAGGCTGCAGGTCGTCGACTTGCCGCCACCGGACGGGCCCACGAGAGCGAGCGTCTCGCCGGGACGGACCGAGAGGCTCAGGTGGTCGATCACGGGACGCTCGCGCGCCTCGCCGTCCTCGTCGAGCTCGACGTCGCTGTAGGTGAAGCAGACGTCGCGGTACTCGATGGCTCCGGGGCCGGGCACGAAATCGGGGGCGCCGGGGGCGTCGTCCACGTCGGGCACGGTGCGCAGGACCTCGTCCATGCGACGGAAGCCCGCGATCGCCTTCTGGTACATCTCGGTGGAGTTCACGAGGGTCTCGATCGGCGTGCAGAACAGCGAGATGTACAGCGCGAAGGTGGCCATATCGACGGCCGAGAGCTCGCCGCGGGCGACGAGCCAACCGCCCATGACGGCAACGACGGTGTACAGCGCGCCCGTCATCAGGCCGTAGACGCCGTAGTAGCGACCCATCGTCTTGTACATATCCTCCTTGGAGTCGAGGTAGCGCTCGTTTGAGGCACAAAACTTCGCCGACTCGGTATCCTCATTGGCAAACGACTTGACCACGCGAATGCCCTCGAGCGAGTCCTGGAGCTGGGCGTTGACGCCTCCGATCTTCTTGCGGTTATCGGTGAAGGTAGCCCGCATGGTCAGGTTCATACGGAACATCACCGCGGCGAACACGAGGGTGACCACAAGGATCGCCGAGGCGAGCGCGGGCGACAGGCCAAAGAGGATGACGAACGAGCCGATGATCTCGATGGCGCAGATGATGATCCACTCGGGCACATGGTGGGCGGCCTCGCAGATGTCAAAGAGGTCATTGACCACGCGGCTCATCATATCGCCCGAGGAATGGGAATCGAAGTAGGCAAACCCCATGCGCTCGTACTGGTCAAAGAGGTCCTGGCGCATCTGGGACTCCATGCGGGCGCCCATGATGTGGCCCTGCGCGCTCACGAAGTAGCGGCACCCGCAGCGCACGAGGTACATGGCTATGAGCCCGGCCGCCAGCGCGGGCAGAGCAGAGAGGATGGCTGCGGCGCCCTCGGTAAACAGGCCGCCCGTGAGCGAGCGGAGGATCACGGGAAACGCCAGGTCGACGCCGGCTACGACCACGGCGCACACCGTGTCCGCGATAAAGAGGCCCATCAACGGCTTGTAATAGGCGAGAAAGCGCTTGAGCATGGGTTCCTTTCTTTCCAGGTCCTTTTGCGCCGATCAGCGCAGCCCGCCCGAGACGCCGAGCTCACGGCTCGGCAGATCGGGCAGGCTGCGCTGGTCAGGCGACGGGCAGGGGCCGGTCTTTGGTTATTGGTCGGCGAGGCGGCGGCCGATGGCGTCGCAAAGAAGGGCGCCGACGACGGTCTTCGCGTCCTCGATGCGGCCGTCGAGGACGGCGTCCACGAGCTCGGAGACCTCGACGAGGTCGACGTTGATGAACTCGTCGTCGTCTGGGCTCGACTTGGAGAAGGTCAGGCCGGTGGCCATATAGATGTGGACCAGCTCGTCGCAGAAGCCGTCCGAGCTCGCGATGGTGGTAAGAAACGCCATCTTCTCGGCGACCATGCCGGTCTCCTCAAGAAGCTCGCGGTTCGCGCACTCGAGCGGGTCCTCGCCGGCGGAGAGCTTGCCGGCCGGGATCTCGACCGTCACGCGGCCGAGCGCCGTGCGGTACTGGCGCACGAGGCAGATCCTGCCCTCCTCGGTGAGCGCCACGACGGCGACCGCGCCGGGATGGCGCACGACGTCGCGCAGCGCGCGACGCCCGTCGGGCAGCTCAACCTGCAGGCGATTGACGTTGAAGATGCGCCCGGTCCAGGCCACGTTCTCGGTCAGGGGATGCTCGGCGAGGCCGGCGTCGCGCGGGTCGTCGTCGCCGAGCACGAGCTCGCGCTCCTCGGGCGCGCCGGACACGTGGTCGTGCGTCGAGCGGTCGCCGTCGTAGGTGAAGGCGGTAACCGAGTCGCGCATGTCGTCGACGGCGCCCGCGAGCTCCTCGTTGTTGTTCTCTTCCTTGTCCATGGGTTTCTCCCTAGCGGCCCTGGATGCAGCGCAGGCCGATGTCGGAGCGGTAGGTCTTGCCGTCGAAGTCGATCTTCTCGCAGGCGGCGTAGGCGAGGTTGCGGGCCTCCTCGAAGGTCGGCGCCACGGCGGTGACGTCGAGCACGCGGCCGCCGTTGGTGAGCACGCGGCCCTCGTCGTCGAGCTTGGTGCCCGCATGGTAGACGGTCACGCCGTCCATGGCGCGGGCGTCCTCGATGCCGCTGATGACCTTGCCCTTCTCGTAGGAGCCGGGGTAGCCGGCGGAGGTCAGCACGACCGAGACGGCCCAGTCGTCGCCCCAGCGGACGTCCTTGGGGTCGAGGGTGCCGTTGTCGCAGGCGAGGAAGACGTCGACGAGGTCGGCCTTCATGCGCGGCAGCACGACCTGGGTCTCGGGGTCGCCGAAGCGGGCGTTGAACTCGAGGACCTTCGGGCCGTCCTTGGTGAGCATGAAGCCGCCGTAGAGGCAGCCGGAGTAGGTGATGCCCTCGGCGGCGAGCTCGGCGACGACGCGCTTCTCGATGTCGATCATGGTCTCGAGCTCCTCGTCGGTGACCATGGGCACCGGGCTGTAGACGCCCATGCCGCCCGTGTTGGGGCCGAGGTCGCCGTCGAGGGCGCGCTTGTGGTCCTGCGAGGTGGCCAGGGGCACAAGGGTCTTGCCGTCGGTGAGGGCCAGAAGCGAGCACTCGGGGCCCTCCATCATCTCCTCCACGACGACGGTCGCACCGGCGTCGCCGAAGACACCGCTGAAGCACTCGTGGACGCCCTCGAGGGCCTCCTCGGTGGTCTTTGCCACGATGACGCCCTTGCCGGCGGCAAGGCCGTCGGCCTTGACCACGATGGGGCCGCCAACCTGCTGGACATAGGCCGCGCAGGCGGCCTCGTCGGTAAAGCTGCGGTAGGCGGCGGTGGGCACGCCGGCGCGCGACATGACCTGCTTGGCGAACTTCTTCGAGCCCTCCATCTGGGCAGCCTGGCCGTTGGGGCCGAAGCACGGGATGCCCGCCGCGCGCACAGCGTCTGCGACACCTGCCACGAGCGGCGCCTCAGGGCCGATAACCACGAGGCCGATGCCGTTTTCGCGGGCCCACTCGGCCACGGCCACGGGATCCGCGTCGTTCAGCTCGACCTTGGTCGCCAGATCGTACATGCCGCCGTTGCCCGGCGCCACGTAGATCTTGCCCGCGCGCGGGGACTCGGCCAACTTGCAAAGAAGAGCGTGCTCGCGCCCGCCGGCGCCCAGCAGAAGAATATCGACCGTCTCACAAGTGCCCATGATGCCTCCAATTTAAAAAGAAGTGCAGCTAGTTGGTGGTATTTGTAGCCAATTTGGTATAGACGATGCCCTTGGGAAGAAGCCTCCCGGCCCCCGCTTCCATATATGCCTTGCGCGGCGCGAAGGCAACACCCGCGGCGTCGGGGCCGACGCTCGCCAAAATCGAGGGCGAGATGAGACCGCGCCCGAGCATCGTCGAGCAGAACTCGTTGGTATCGAGCGGTTTCTCGAGCGCTCGCAGGGCCTTGGAGCCGCCCATGCCGATGACGGCGTGGACGAGCTCGCCTTCCTGCGCCGAGATCGAGCTCATGGCATGCGCGGCGTGGCCGCACAGATCCGAGAGGTCGGTCGAGCGAGCGAGCGCCGTCGACTCCCCCCTGGCCATAAGGAACAAGGTCCTCTCGCCCACCACGCGCAGGCGCAGGGAGGAAGCCTTGGCCATGATGCCGCTCTTTCGGCTGCGGAGGTTCCCGCGTATAAAGGGGGAAGACGCCTCCGGGATAAAGAGAACCCGGACCTCTCGGGCGAAGGCGCGCGAGCGGGCGATGGCCTCATCGAACCCGACGCCGGCCTCACGTGCCATGGCAAGGCGCTCGACGACCATGCCGAGCCCGACCGAGCTCACGCCCGCGTCGACGGTGCGAAGCATGTGGGCGGCGTCGGAAAGCTCGGCGGCGGCCTCCTCGGCAGCGTTCCAGGAACCGGTGTTCATGAGCGACGAGCAGACCGTCACGATGCGGTCGTAGCCCTCGTCGATCAAGCAGCGGTAGATGTCGAGCAGGCGCTCCTTGGAAAGAAGCTCGATTCGACCCGACTTGCGACGGCCCAGCAGCGCCACGGCCTCGTCGCGGTCTGCGCCGTCCATGAGGACGCGCCCGGCGATCTCGACGCCGAGCGGGACGTACACGACCTCCAGCCTCGAGATGATCTCGGGCGGGAGGTCGCAGGTGCTGTCGCAGACTATGGCAAATGGTTTACAAGCCACGGATGCGCGATGCCTCTTATTTCCAGTAGCGGTTGATGGTCTGCTCGCGGTCGGGACCCACGGTGATGATGCTCGCGCGGACGCCGGAAACCTGCTCGAGGAAGTCGATGTAGTCCTTGGCCTCGCGCGGGAGCTGATAGAAGTTGCGGACGTTGGAGATGTCGCACTTCCAGCCGGGGAGCGTCTCGTAGACGGGCTTGGCGTGATAGAACACGCTCTGGTGCTCGGGGACGGTCTTGTAGATCTTGCCGTCGCACTCGTAGGCGACGCAGACCTTGATCTCGTCCAGGCAGCCGAGGACGTCGAGCTTGGTGATGGCGAGGTCGGTAAGGCCGTTGACACGGGCGGCGTAGTTGACGACCACGGCGTCGTACCAACCGCAGCGACGGCGGCGGCCGGTGGTCACGCCGTACTCGTGGCCAGCCTCGCAAAGACGGTCGTTGAGCTCACCGGAGAGCTCGGTCGGGAAGGGACCGGAGCCGACGCGGGTGAGGTAGGCCTTGGCAACGCCCAGGACGCGGTCGATGTGGGTCGGGCCGACGCCGGAGCCGGTGACGGCGCCGCCGGCGGTGCAGTTGGAGGAGGTCACGAACGGGTAGGTGCCGTGGTCGATGTCGAGCATCGTGGCCTGGGCGCCCTCAAAGAGAATGCTCTTGCCGCTCTCGAGCTGCTCGTTGAGGAACAGCGAGGACTCGACGATGTAGGGGCGGATGCGCTCGGCGTACGGCAGGTAGGTCTCGCAGATCTGCTCGACCGTGTAGGTCGGCATCTCGTAGACCTTCTCGAGAATCGGGTTGATGTAGGCGAGGGCCGCCTCGAGCTTCTCACGGAAGATCTTCTCGTCGAGCATGTCCTGGATGCGCAGGCCGATGCGGTTCATCTTGTCCATATAGCAGGGACCGACGCCACGCTTGGTGGTGCCGATGAGGTTCTTGCCGAGCTTCTTCTCGTGGGCGCCGTCGAGATCCTTGTGGTACGGCATGACGATGTGAGCGTTGCCCGAGATCTTGAGGTTGGAGGCAGAGATGCCCTGCTCGGCCAGCATATCGATCTCGCCGAGAAGAACCTCGGGATCAACGATGCAGCCGTTGCCGATCACAGGATAGGTGCCCTCGTACATGACGCCGGACGGAACCTGGTGAAGCGCGAGCTTCTTGCCGTTTGCGACGACGGTGTGGCCAGCGTTCGCGCCGCCGGCGTAGCGGCAGACAACGTCGAAGTCGCCGGAAATAAGGTCGGTGACCTTACCCTTGCCCTCGTCGCCCCACTGAGTACCCACGAGAACTGATGCCGACATGAGCTTCCTCTCTTTGTTTTGAGACATACAAAGAAAGATTATACGCTTATACGCCCGCCAGAAGCAGCAGGTTAACCTGCCAAATCAGCCTGTCTGATTTGGCAGGCGTTTTTGCCTGGCTGGATCGGCAGGCTAGTCCTCGTATCGGTTGTCGATCTCCACGAACTTGGTGGAGCTCGCGAGGAAGGTCAAAGGGACGTCGGCCAGGGAGCCGGAGCGGTTCTTGGCGATGATGAAGGTCGTCTCGCCGACGGCGGGACGGTCCTCGCGCGCCGCCTCGTCCTCGTTCATGGAACGGTCGAGGAAGCAGACAATGTCGGCGTCCTGCTCGATGGAGCCGGACTCACGCAGGTCGGAAAGCTGCGGGCGCTTGCCGGTGCGGTTCTCGACGGTACGGTTGAGCTGCGAAAGCGCGACGACAGGGACTTCGAGGTCCTTAGCCATGATCTTGATGCCACGCGACATCTCGCCGACCTCGGTAGCGCGCGAGTCGGCGCGGTGTCCACCCTGCGGCGGCGAGACGAGCTGCAGGTAGTCGAGAATCACGACGCCGAGCTTCTTTCCGCGCAGCATGCGGCGCGCCTTTGCTCGGACCTCGGTCACGGTGGTGCCCGGAGTGTCGTCGATGACGATGTCCAGCTGGCTCAGCTGGTTCACGGCCTCGAGGATCTGCGGCCACTGGTCGTCTCGGATGCGAGCGGAGCGAATCTCCTGCAGGCCGATGCGCGCCTCCGCGGCCAGGAGGCGCTGCGCGATCTCGGCCTTCGACATCTCAAGCGAGAAGAACGCGACCGAGGCGCCGTGATAGGCGGCGTTCGTGGCCAAGTTGAGTGCGAAGGAGGTCTTGCCGACACCGGGTCGCGCGCCGAGAACGATCATCTGACCGGGGCGCAGGCCGAGCAGGCACTCGTCGATTTTCGGGAAGCCAGTCTGAACACCGAGGGTCTTCTCCCCCGACATCGACTGCTCCTCGAGCTCCTCATAGAGCTCGCCCATGATCTCCTCAAGGCTCTGCTCGCTTTGGCGAACGTCGCGGTTGGTGACGTCGAGCAGCAGCTTCTCGGCCCTGTCGACGACCTCCTTGGTATCCTCGGGGGCGTCGAATGCGAGCGCGGAGATCTGGGCGGAGGCCTGGATCATCTTGCGCAGGGTGGTGTCGCGGTGAAGCATCTCGATGTGCCGACGCCAACCGACGAGGGCCAACGAGTTGTTGCCGAGACCGAGCAGGAAGGAGCGGCCGCCGATTCGGTCGAGGTCGCCTTGAGTGCGCAGCTGGTCGGCCAAGCTGATGGCGTCGATGGGGAGGTTCTTGTCGAACATCTCGCGCATTGCCATAAAGACGATGCGGTTGGACGGGTGGAAGAAATCATCCGGCGTAAGGCCGATCAAGCACTCCTGGAGCGCCTCGGCGCTGATCATCATGGCCGAGAGGACCGAGGACTCCGCCTCGAGGTCCTGGGGCATGTCGCGCCCCTCCTCCATCGTCATCTTCGTCGGGTTGATCCCGTAGTCGTCAGCCACCGTATGCCTTTCGTCGATTGCGTGGCATCTATTCTACCGAGCTGCCGTCGAAGCCGAATCGACGGCGCCAAAGGGGTCGGGATTCTCCAAAACAGGTCGATTGGCTACGTGTTTTCTGAGTCGTATCGATGTTTCAACACGTGGTCGAGGGTTTAAGCGGGCCTTACTTGACTTTTCAACGTTTTCAACAATCGTCCGCGCCTTACAGCTCGACAGTTATCGACATGTTTTCAACAATCAGCATAAGCCCAGTTGAACAGGCCATTTACACAGAAGGACCTTAGGTGCTTCTGGGCATTTGCACCAAAGTCGCAGGTAGAGGCCTTGTTTCAGTATTGTCAAGAAGAAACCCCCGGGCACCTCGTTTGGTGCTCGGGGGCATTTGCGCTGGTTACACGCGCTTGTCTGCTGTTTATAAGCCACTCGCTTACCTGCGGGTTTTGTAGAAAACCCCAGTTAAAAGAGGGAGCGAAAAAACAGTGACTACTCGGCGACCTCGGCGGTCTCCTCGGCAGCCTCGGCCTGCTCGACCTCGGCCTCCTCAGCGGCCTCGTCGGCGGCAGCCTCGGCCGTGACGCCGACGAGGACGGTGACCTCGGCGGTGATGTCGCGGTAGAAGTTGACCGGCACGGTGTGGGCGCCGACGCTCTTGATGGCGTTGCCGCGGCCGACGCGCTTGCGGTCGACGGCGGTGCCAAGCTGAGCCTCGATCGCGTCGGCGACCATAGCGGCGGTGATGGAGCCGAACAGCTGGCCCTCCTCGCCGATCTTGGCGTCGACGGTGACGGTCTTGCCATCGATGGCGGCCTTCATGGCCTCCGCGGTGGCAATACGCTCGGCCTCGCGCTTCTCAATGTTGCGACGGCGCTGCTCGAGCTGCTTGATGTTGCCCGGGGTGGCGGGCTGGGCCTTCTGGTTGGGGAACAGGAAGTTCTCCGCGAAGCCCTGAGCGACCTCTACGATGTCGCCCTCGCCGCCCTTACCCCGAAGCTCCTCAAGGAGGATGACTTTCATGGGATACTCCTTCGTCGGTCGACTTGCGCCGACCCTTAATCTTGCTTCGGTTCGCCTTGGACCGGCTGCTGCTCCTCGCCACGCGGAAGGTGGCGGAAGTTGCCCCAGATGTCCAAGAGCCCCACGACGCTCATTACGATGAACTGCGCCTCGAGATACATGGCCACCAGGACCACGGCCGCGCAGGTAAGCCTCGGGACCTTTCGGGCCCGCGCCTGCCACGCGAGGACCGCGAGGCCTTGGGCCGCCAACGCGTAGCGCACGGTCAAAAGGACATTGCCCGAGACCATGAGAAGCGCGTTGCCGGTGGCTTCCTGGTGGGTATACCAGGCGGCGCAGCCGGCAAGGGACGCGACGAAGACCGCCACGACCCAAAGCGGCAGGTCGTAGAGACCGAAATCCGGCCACTCGACCTTGCGGTCGCGCAGGCGGCGGGCGGCGAGCCCGCAACCCGCATACGCGCAGAGGAACTCGATCAGCGCGGTCGTGGAGAACGCGGCGGGCCAGAAGGTCCTGACCGCCCACTCAACGAGCGAGCGCCCGGCGGCGTCGAGGCCGGCGGACTCGAGGAGCTGCGGGTTAGCCGCGAGCACCCCGATAAACGAGTCGCCTACACTCGCGTTCGCCATCATCGCGACCACAACGGCAGCCCCGATTTGGGCTGCCGCGGCAAGCGCGACGATAACGCACGCGACCCCCGGACGCATCCCGCCCTTCTCGACCGCAAAGGCCGATGCGAGCGAGAGAACGCCGACGATCAGCGCGTTCGGCACCGAGTCGACGCCAAAATAGGCGCCGCCGACGCCGCAAAGCACGAGCGTCCCGGCAGCGATGAGGATTTGCGCTCCCTTACCCCTGCCGGCGCCTGCGCACAGGGTTCCGAACCCCATGAGCAGACAGGCCATCGGCGGCGCGATCGTCGCCGAGAGCGCCCCTGCAACGCAAAGGGCAAGAGGAATGATGACCGAGGTCTTCTTTGGATCGCTGTTTTGGCGATCGCTCCATACGACGAGGTCACACTCCCGCTGCGGTCCGCTTACCCCGTGCATCCCCTCAGGTATAGGAGGCTGCCCGTTGTTGTGCGAAGAACCCACAGCTTAAACGCCCTTTCTCGAAGCGGTTCCGGTTGCTAACCGCGGCTACGGCCGCCGCGGCTGGAGACCACGGGAACGGTGTAGGGCAGAAGGGCCATCTCGCGAGCGCGCTTGATCGCGTTGGCGATGTCCCTCTGGTGCTGCGTGCAAGCGCCAGTGACGCGGCGCGGCTTGATCTTGCCGCGATCGGTCATGTACTTACGAAGAAGCTGCGTGTCCTTGTAATCGATGAACGCAGTCTCCTCCTTGCAGAACTGGCAGAACTTGCGACGCGGCTGGCGCGAAAAATCTTGCTTCTGCTGAGCCATGTCTATGTTGCCTTTCGTATGGCGGCCGATGGCCGCCGGTGTTTAGAACGGGATGTCCTCGTCGTAGACGTCCGCCGGGGGCGGGGTCTGGACGGGACGGGCAGCGGGCGTAGGCGCCGCATACGCGGGAGCCGAGGCCTGATAGCCCTGGTTGACCTGGGCGTACTGCTGCGGAGCGGGGGCCTGATAGCCCTGGCCCTGCTGCTGGCCGCCTCTCTGTGAGAGGAAGTCCAGGTCGTCGACGACGACCTCGAGCTTGCTGCGGCGACCGCCCTCCTTGGCCTCCCAAGAGCTGTAGCGAAGCTTGCCTTCGATGGCGACCTTCGAGCCCTTGGTGAGAAAACGAGAGAGAGGTTCGGCGCGGGCGCCGAAGACCACGCAGTCGACGAAGTTGGGATAATCCTCCCACTCACCGGTCTGCTGGTTGCGGCGACGGTCGTTGACGGCGACCCCGAAGTGCAGGATCTGTGTGCCGCTGCCCGTCGCGCGGAGCTCGGGGTCCCTCGTGAGGTTGCCCGTGATCATCACTTTGTTGATGCTCATCTAACTCACTCCCTCTCTGTGCAGGCCTCGGCCTGCGCCTCCATGCTTAGTCCCTGTCCTCGCGGCGCACGATCATGTGGCGCTTGACAGCGTCGTTGATGCGCAGAACTCGGTCGAGCTCGGCGATCTGCGTGGGATCTGCGTGGAAGTTGATAAGGGTGTAGTCACCCTCGGTGAGCTTGTCGATCTCAAAGGCGAGCTTGCGCTTGCCCCAGTCCTCGA
>UQIF01000005.1 GCA_900540955.1 uncultured Olsenella sp. | reverse complement strand
AGCCTCCCTTTCCTCGGACTTTTATTTCCCTGTCCAAGAAATGGGAGGCAGTTCACTGGAGCGGCAGGCCCTTCTTGCTAAATCGGCCCGGCTAGACCGGCAGGCACTTCGGGCCTAGCGGCTGCGCGACTTGAGGGCGCGGGCGATCTCGCGGTCGACGTCGCGACGGGCCATGTCCTCTCGCTTGTCGTAGAGCTTCTTGCCGCGGGCGAGGCCGATGGCGAGTTTGACGCGGTTGTGCTCATCGAAGTAGAGCTCGAGCGGCACGAGCGCGGTGCCCTTGGCGCGGAGCT
The DNA here is from genome assembly GCA_900540955.1 of uncultured Olsenella sp. Classification (GTDB taxonomy): domain Bacteria; phylum Actinomycetota; class Coriobacteriia; order Coriobacteriales; family Atopobiaceae; genus Paratractidigestivibacter. The sequence continues at coordinate 85,309 of UQIF01000005.1, read as the reverse complement.
TGCCGTCCAGGTAATCAATCTGCTGGCGGTGCAGCAAAAGGCGGCGCTTGCGGTCCGGGTCGACGTTCCACACGCCGCCGTTGGAGTACGGGTGGATGTGCACGCCGTGGAGCCAGCACTGCCCGCCGCGGATGAGGCAGAAGGCGTCGGTGATCTGACTCGCGCGCTCGCGCAGGCTCTTGACCTCGGTACCCGTGAGCTCGATGCCCGCCTCGAAGGTCTCGTCGATGAAGTACTCGTGGCGCGCGGAGCGGTTGCGGGCGATGGACTTCTTTTGGGGCTTCGCCTGCTTGCCCTGCTGGGCGGGCTTGGTGGACTTGGCCATGTTAGTTGTCTCCCCTTGCCGCGGCCTCGGCGTCGACGGCGGTGCCCGACGCGTCGGTGAGCTCCTCCGCCTCGGCCGCCTGGATGGCGCGCAGAAGCGACATCGCCGCCGGCTCGCCCACGAGGTCGCGGGCGCGCAGGGTGTAGGCGGTCGCGTCGTGCTTCTGGCCGGCGCGGGCGGCGTTGGACGCGCAGATGAGCAGGCAGGCGGCTATCTCGGCGCTCGCGCCGCGGGGCAGGCCCTCGGCCCCGAGCAGGCTGCCAGCCTCGTCGTCTGCGATGCCCGCCGGGTCGCGGTCGGTGCCGGACGCCTGGTCGACGGCAGCGTCAAGGGCGCCGTCGTGCACGTCGAGCGCAAGGGCGGCGCGCAGGCAGGCGGCGGCGACCTGGGGCTTCTCGCTGACCTGGAACCAGGCCGAGAAGTTCACGTAGGCGCGCGCCAGGTGGCGCGGGTCGCTCGCGCGCTCAAAGACGGAGAAGCTGAGGCCGAGGTACTCCTCCATGTCGCCGTCGAGCTTATAGAGGTCGGCCAAGTTCAGGCGGCTGCCGCAGTCCATCGGGTTCCAGCGGATGGCGGCCTTGAGGGCGCTTTTGGCCTCGTCGTAGTCGCCCACGTGGACGCTTGCCAGCGCAAGGTCGGCGTAGAGGCGGTCGAGCGGCTCGCCCACGTCGCGCAGCTCGCGGGGGTCTCCCTCGATGCGGCGATAAGCCAGCTTCTCGAACTCGGTCGGGAAGCTGAACCACTGGACGGCGTCGGTCGCGGTGCAGTTCTTGTCCACGTACTCCTCGGCGTCCTCGGCAAGGCGACGGAGCAGCTCGGCGGCCGCCTCGTCCTCGCCCTGGACAAGATAGCCCTCGGCCTGGGTCAGCGCATCGTCGAGCTCTGTCTGCGTGTCTCTCATGGTTCCTCCAGCCGGCGCGCGCCGGCGAATCAGATGCTGGTCAAGTTGTTAGTCTTCCCATTATCGCGCAGGCGCGAGGCGGCGTTCGGGCAGCGAGTCGATTTGTTTCCAGCGCGTTGAGGCCGAGGCGCCCGCCGAGCACGGCGGCGCGCGAGCCGGCTAATGCTCCTTCGCCGGCAGGCGGAAGTCGATTCGGCCGCGCGGGATATCCACCCCGGCGACCTCCACGACCACGCGGCGGCCGAGCCCCCAGACCGTGCCCGTAGACTCCCCCGTGAGGGTCATGCGCTTCTCGTCGTACTCGAACCACTCGTGGCCCAGGTCGCGAACGGGAATCAGACCGTCGGCGCAGGTGTCGTCGAGCGAGACGAAAACGCCGAAGCGCTCGCAGCCGGAGACCACGCCGGCCTCCCGCGCGCCGATGCGCTTGCCGTAGAGCTCGGCCATCTTTACCTTCTGCGAGTCGCGCGCGGCGGCGTCGGCGGTGCGCTCCATGCGCGAGCAGTCGTTGCAGAGCTGCGGCAGCAGGCGCTCGACGGCGCGCTGCTCGGGGCAACCGTCCTTGCCCGCGAGGTGCGCCTTGAGCGCGCGGTGCACGATGTCGTCTGGATAGCGGCGGATCGGCGAGGTGAAGTGGCAGTACGCCGGCGCGCCCAAGGCATAGTGCCCGAGGTTCTGGGGCAGGTAGACGGCGCGGCGCTGGGCCCTAAGGAGAAGCGCGCTGGCCAGGTACTCGCCGCGGGTGCCGCGCGCGGCGTCGAGGACGCGCTGGATAGCGGACGGCTCCCCCGCCATGAGCGCGGCTGCGTCCCCGGGGCCTAGGAGCCCCAGCTCGTCGAGGGGCGCCACGGTGTGGCGCAGGTCCTCGGCCGAGGGCTGCTCGTGCACGCGGTAGGCAGCCGGCACCTCGGAGTCGGCGAGGATGCGCGCCACGGACTCGTTGGCCAGCAGCATCGCCTCCTCCACAAGCCCCGTCGCGCGCGTCCGGCTGCGCACGCTCACGCCTGTGGGGTGGCCCTCGTCGTCGAGAACAACCTTGGCCTCGCGCGTCTCGAAGTCGATGGCTCCCCTGGCGCGGCGGGCGCGCTCCCTCAGGTCCCTGATGCGGTCAAGCACGCGAAGCATCGCGGCGACGGCATCCGCCTCGGAAGCGTCGACGCACGGCAGGTCGGCAGGCGCGATCGCGCCCGAGAGCAGCTTGTCCACCTCGTCGTAGCACAGGCGCGCGTTCGAGCGGATCGCCGCGGCGCACGCCTTGGCCGAGACGACGGCGCCCCGGGCGTCCAGCCGCATGCGCACCGTCATGGCCAGCCGGTCCTCCCCCGGACGCAGCGAGCACACGTCGTTGCACAGGCGCTCCGGGAGCATCGGGATCACGCGGTCCACGAGGTAGACCGAGCAGGTGCGAGACCGCGCCTCGAGGTCCATCGAGGAGCCCCAGGGCAGGTAATGGGTAACGTCGGCAATGTGAACGTCGAGGTCAAAGCCCCCGTCGGCGCGCTCGCGGGCACCGACGGCGTCATCGAAGTCGCGGGCGTCGGTCGGGTCGATGGTCACGCACATGACGTCGCGCAGGTCGGCGCGGCGCGGGTCCGCGGCGAGCGCGTCGCCCACGCCGGCGCTCACGCTCTCTGCCTGCGCGAGCGTCGCCGGGTTGAACTCGCAGGCCAGGCCGTGGCTCGCGATGACGGACTCGATGTTCATGTCGAGCTCGGAGGCCGATCCCACGCGTCGGTCGATGGTCACGACGGCGGCGGTGTAGGGCGTCGGGTACTCGACGATGCGCGCCGCGACGATATCCCCCGGCGCAACGCCCAAACGCTCGGGGCTCCTGTCCTCCGGCACGACAAAGAAGTCGTGGCAAAGGCGGTTGTCGAGCGGGACCACGGCGCCCAGGGGCCCCGCGACCTCGAAGCGCCCGAGCAGCGTGTGGGTCGCCCGCGTGACGACGGAGTCGACCACGGCGCACTTTCCGCGACCGCCCTTGCCGCCGACGATGAAGACGCTGACCTCGTCGCCGCTCATGGCCTCGCGGACCCCGGAGCGCGACATCTCGAAGGTGCCCTCCGGCGTCTCGACCACGGCAGACCCCGGGCGCAGCACGCGCAGCGTGCCCGTGATGGTCCGGCGCTGCTTGCGCGGCCCCTTCGCAGAGCCGCGCCTGTTGTTTCCCTTGTGCGGTCGCTTGCGCGCCATGGGCTTCTCCCCAATCAAGCCGGCCTCCGCGAAGTCGCCGGCAAAGTCGTTACAACATTCACTGCCCCATTGTACGAAAACGGCCCCCGGGGTTACCGGGGGCCGAGACTCGCGAATCTATGTCGGCACGCTAGACCTTGAGGTAGCGGCGCATGGCGATCGCGGAGCCGAACAGGCCGATGAGCACGCCGAGGGCAAGAAGTGCGCCCGCGGTGGCGACCATGGTCTGCGTCGGGATGGCGAACGAGAGGAACTGCATGCTGTTGGCCAGCTTGGGCAGCACCGCGTTCACGCCGGCGACGAGCACGCCGATGGCAAGAAGGGCACCGAGAATCGCCTCGAGGGTGCCCTCGAGGATGAACGGCCCGCGAATGAAGCCGTTCGACGCGCCGACCAGGCGCATGATGCCGATCTCGCGGCGACGGGCGGAGATGGCCAGGCGAATCGTGTTGTTGATGAACACGAACGCGACGAAGGTCAGCAGCGCGACGAGCACGACCGCGCCGATGCGGATGTAGCTCGTGACGCTAAAGAGCTTCTCGACGGTCTCGCGTCCGTAGTTGACGTCGGAGGACGGGTTGTCCTTGGAGTCGCAGATCTGGGCGAACTGGGAGTCGTCCACGATCTTGGTCGCGGTGGCCTCGACCTGCTGCGGGTCGTCGAGCTTGATGACCAGCGAGGCGGGCAGCGGGTTCTCGCCGTCGAGGGCGGTGATGGCGTCGCTCGCGTTGCGGTTGGACATCTGGGTCTGGTACTGCTCGAGCGCCTCCTCCTTGGAGCGGATCTCGACGGACTCGACGTTGTCCCAGCCGCGGACCTTGTCGGCGTAGGCAGAGACCTGGTCGTCGGTGGCGCCGTCGGAGAGGAACGCCTGGATGGTGACCTCGTTCTCGACGGTGCCGATCATGTTGTTGATCAGCGCGGAGCCGAGGACAAAGACGCCGATGATGAAGAGCGAGAGGAAGATCGTGACGACCGCGCCCAGGACCGTGGTCCAGTTGCGGCGGAAGTGCTGGCCGACCTCGCGGAACGAATAGCCGATGTTAGAGGGCGCCATAGTAGCCGTAGCCTCCCTTCTCCTGGTCGCGGACCACGTGGCCGGCCTCCAGGGCGATGACGCGCTTGCGCATGGAGTCGACCATCTCGCGGTCGTGCGTGGCCATGACGATGGTGGTGCCGGCGCGGTTGATTCGGTCCAGCAGCTTCATGATGCCCAGCGAGATGGCCGGGTCGAGGTTGCCGGTAGGCTCGTCGCACACCAGAAGCGGCGGGCGGTTGACCATGGCACGGGCAACGGAGACGCGCTGCTGCTCGCCGCCGGAAAGCTGGTCGGGGAAGTGGTCCATGCGCTCGGCGAGGCCGACGAGGCGAAGCACCTCGGGGACCTGGGCCTTGATGACCGAGCGGGGCTTGCCGATGCACTCGAGGGCGAAGGCGACGTTCTCGTAGACCGTCTTGTTCGGCAGGAGCTTGAAGTCCTGGTAGACGGTGCCGATCTGGCGGCGGAGGTACGGGACCTTCTTGTTGCGCATCTTGGTCAGGTCCTGGCCGCCGACGATCACCTGACCGTGGGTGGCCTTAAGCTCGCGCGTGATAAGGCGCAGAAGCGAGGACTTGCCGGATCCCGAGTGGCCTACGACAAATACGAACTCGCCGGGGTACACATCGAGGCTGACGTCGTCGAGAGCGGGCTTGTTGGGCTGGGCCGGGTAGATGAGTGACACGTTTTTGAACGACACGGTCGGCGTACCGGTGCGCGAAACCGCGGGAGAGTCGTTGCCCGCGAGGGGCGCAAAGACGCTCGTGAAGCCCGGCTGGCTGGTGGGGTCAGCAGGCTCGGATGCGGTGACGGCATGCACGGCGAGGTCCTCGTCCGCGGCTGCGTCGAGAACGTCGACCGCGGGCGCGGCGGGCGTCGGGACGGACCCGGGGTGCAGGATGGCGTCGACCTCGGCGTCATCGATGACCTGCGGCGCTACGGCTGCCATAGTCGGCTCGGGCTCGAAGATCGTGTCTTCGCCGTCCGACTCCTGTCGCTCAGTGCTGCGAAAGTGATTGGCCACGAAAGCTCCTTTTCCTTTTGCTCACAGCGGACAGATGCGTTCCCTAGTTTAGCAAAACCCCAGCTCCCGCCTATTTCGTCGCAAAAGTACGCTCGATAAAGCAGAACCTCCCCACACACGGAACGCGCGGGGAGGCTGCGTGAAAGGTCTGCCATCTCAGCCGCTCTGGCCTGGCGAGAAGGGCGCTCGCCATTCCAGAACGGCTTGACCGGCGGGGCCGGCAGAATGCCTTACTTGCCCAGGAAGTCCAGGACCTGGCGCTCGACGCCGGCGGCGTCGAGGCCGTACTTGGCCAGCAGGTCGACGGCGGGACCGGACTCGCCGAAGACGTCGTTGACGCCGACCTTGCGCACGGGCACCGGGTCGGCGGCCAGGGCCGCGAGCACGGCGTCGCCGAGACCGCCGATGACGGAGTGCTCCTCGCAGGTGACGACGCGGCCGGTCTTGTGGGCGGAGGCGCGGACGAGCTCCTCGTCGAGCGGCTTCACGGTGTGGATGTTGATGACCTCGGCGTCCACGCCCTTGGCGGCGAGGGACTCGGCGGCCTCGAGCGCGGCGGCAACCATAAGGCCGCAGGCCACGATGGTCACGTCGGAGCCCTCGCGCACGACGATGCCCTTGCCCAGCTCGAACTCATAGGTGTCGGGATCGTTGAACACGGGCACGGCAAGGCGGCCGAGGCGCATGTAGACGGGGCCGTCGAAGTCGAGGGCGGCGCGCACGGCCGCGCGGGCCTCGGTATCGTCGGCGGGGACGACGACGGTCACGCCGGGGATGGAGCGCATGAGGGCGATGTCCTCGTTGCACTGGTGGGTCGCGCCGTCCTCGCCGACCGAGATGCCGGCGTGCGTGGCGCAGATGTTCACGTTGAGGTGCGGGTAGCCGATGGAGTTGCGGACCTGCTCGAACGCGCGACCGGCGGCGAACATGGCGAACGTGGAGCAGAAGACCTTCTTGCCCGTGGTGGCGATGCCCGCGGCGATGCCGACCATGTTGGCCTCGGCGATGCCGACGTCGTAGAAGCGCTCGGGGTAGGCGGCCTTGAACTTGCCGGTCTGGGTGGCCGCGGCGAGGTCCGCGTCCAGGACCACGAAGTCGTCGCGCTCGGCGCCGAGTGCCACAAGCTCCTCGCCGTAGCTGGCGCGGGTCGCGACCTTCTTGATATCTGCCATTAGAGCTCCTTCCCGGCGGCCTCGAGCTCGGCCATCGCCTGCGCGTACTGCTCGTCGTTGGGGGCCTTGCCGTGCCAGCCGACCTGGTCCTCCATGAACGAGACGCCCTTGCCCTTGAGGGTCTCGGCCACGATGCAGGTGGGCTCGCCCTTGTGGGCGCGAGCGGCCTGGAAGGCCTCGCGGACCTGGGCCATGTCGTTGCCGTCGGCGACCTCGATCACGTTGAACTTGAACGCGCGGAACTTGTCGGCGATGGGCATCGGGGAGTTGACCTCCTCGTTCGAGCCGTCGATCTGCAGGCGGTTGTGGTCCACGACGAGGCAAAGGTTGTCGAGGCGCTGGTTGCCCGCGAACATCGCGGCCTCCCAGACCTGGCCCTCCTGGATCTCGCCGTCGCCGAGGATGGCGTAGGTGCGGTAATCCTCGTGCCAGTGCTTGGCGGCGAGCGCCATGCCCACGGCGGCGCTGATGCCCTGGCCGAGCGAGCCGGTGGACATGTCGACGCCCGGGGTGTCGTTCATGTTCGGGTGGCCCTGCAGGCGGCTGCCGATGTGGCGCAGCGTCTTGAGCTCCTCGACGGGGAAGAACCCGCGGCTCGCGAGGACGGAGTAGAGCGCGGGGGCTGCGTGGCCCTTGGAGAGGACGAGGCGGTCGCGGTCGGCCTTGCGGGGATCGGCCGGGTCGACGTTCATGTCCTCGAAGTACAGGTAGGTCAGGATGTCCGCGATGGACAGCGACCCGCCGGGGTGGCCCGCCTTGGCGGCGTGAACGCCGGTGACGATGCCGCGACGGACCTCGTTCGCGACGCGAGCCAGCTCCTGGTCGGTCATAGTGCCTCCTTGAGCTCGGTGTGGTTGAAGCGCTTTCAAACTTAGCACCGCGACGGCGCCGAAACGCCGCCGCGGCAGATTCAAGTAAATTCCTTTACTTCGACACTAAACTACAGCTGTCGGTTTCTGTCGGCATCCACCCGGCGTCGTTACTGGGCGGCGACGACCTTGGCCCAGTCGGCGTCGAAGGAGGCCATGCCCTGGTCGGTCAGGGGGTGCTTGAGGCACTTCTTGAGCGCGCCGAACGGGACGGTGGCGATGTCGGCGCCCATGAGGGCGGCCTGGGTCACGTGGCTCGGGGTGCGCACGGAGGCGGTGATGATCTCGACCTGGTCGTCGACGTTCTTGCCTGCCCAGTCGTAGTTGCCGATGGCGGTCACGACGTTGGCGAGCTCGGAGATGCCGTCCTCGCCGATGTCATCGAAGCGGCCGACGAACGGGCTCACGTAGCGAGCGCCCGCGTTGGCGGCAAGAAGTGCCTGCGGGGCGCTGAAGATGAGCGTCATGTTGACGCGGACGCCCTCGGCGGCCAGCGTGTGGGTGGCGGCCAGCGACTCGGCACAGATGGGGAGCTTAACGACGATGTTGGGCGCGAGGGCGGAGAGGCGACGGCCGTCCTCGATCATGCCCTCGACGGTCTTGGACTGCGACTCGGCGGAGACGGGCAGACCCTCACAGATCTCGGCGATCTTGACCATGTGGTCCTCGAAGTCGGCGAGCTTGCCGCCGGTGCGGGCGTACAGCGACGGGTTGGTGGTCACGCCGGCCAGGCAACCCCAGCTCATGGCCTCCTTGATCTCGTCGATGTCGGCGGTGTCGATGAAGAACTTCATGTTTCCCCCTTCGTTTGGAATGCAACCTGCGGGACGGTCCTACGCCGTCCCCTTGTCTGCCTTCGAAGATACCACCCGCAAAGGCATGGGGCCGTAACGTCTTTTTAAGTAATGGACTTTTCCCGCGAACGGTCGCAATACTACGATTACCTGCGAACTATTTGAATTGTTCGAGCGTTTTTCGTGGTTTGACGCGCAGCTTTAAATCGACCTCGATTCGGTCGGCCGAGAACTGCCCGTTGTCCCCCGTGGAGGTAACCCCATCCTCCTTGAGGGTATAGGCCTCGAGCACGTCGATCAGTTCGCCAGCAACAAGGCCCTATAATTGATAAAGCGATATCCGCTATTTTTAGGAGCCGCCCATGAAGAGGAGCAAGGCCTACGTCAATAACCGACGAGACCAGATCGTTGCCATCCTCGAGAAGGACGGCAAAGCAAGCGTCGCGGACCTCGCCGAGCGCTTTGGCGTCTCTCCCCTCACCATTCGCCGCGACCTCGATTATTTGGAAGAGCGCAAGGTGCTCTCGCGCGAGTACGGCACGGCAAGGCTGCTAAACCCCATGGGTCGCCCCTCGGGCTCCCGCCAGATCCGCGCTATTACGGCTATCTCGCGGCTTGCCGCCCGCTACGTGGACGACGGCGACCTCATCCTCATCAACACCAGCGCAACGGCAATCGCCATACTCGACCACATCGAGGCCGAAGACGTCACCTGCATGACGAATATGGGCAAGGCCGTTCTTTTGGACAGCATCCGGCCAAACGTCTCGCTCATGCTCACCGGCGGCGAGATTCGCCCGCCGCGCACCTCGCTTACGGGCGTCGGCGCCATCAACGCCATCGAAAGGGTAACGGCAGCGAAGTGTTTCCTCGGCTGCACCGGGCTTTCGGCAGAGTACGGCCTCACGTCGGCAACCGCCCCCGAGCCCGCGGTCAACGCGATGATGCTCGAGCGGTCCAAGTACCACGTGATCTTGGCCGACTCCTCCAAGCTTGGGGTTACCTCGAGCTTTCAGTTCGGCTCTGCAGACGAGATCGACCTGCTGATTACGGACACCGGCGCCACCGATACCCAGGTCGCGCTTCTTTCCATAGCCGGAGTAAAGAAAATCCTGCGCGTGGACCCCTCGATGCCGTCAGCGCCGCCGATCATCAGCTAAGCGGCTCTTGTCGAAGCCACCCGGCCAAAGAACGAGCCCGCGCGCCCTCTCGCAGCGTCCAAGACGCTTTGAGAGGGGGGCGCGGGCTCGTTGAAATCCATAGGGGGCCGCAACGCGGCAAGGGCTCGGCGCCCGCCGCTCCCCTAGTTCACGCCGTCGCAGGTGGGCTGAATTGCCTTCATGGCGTCGATGACGCTCGCAAAGAGCTCGTCGAGCTCCATGCCGTTGAGCTCAGCGCCGCGACGGATGACGTCGCGGTCGCAGCCGGCCGCGAACTTCTTGTCCTTGAACTTCTTCTTCAGGCTCTTGACCTCGAAGTCCATGACGGACTTGCTCGGGCGCATAAGGACGGCGGCCTGGATCAGGCCGGAGAGCTCGTCGCACGCGAAGAGCACGCACTCCATCTTTGAACTGGGGGCCGGCAGGTCCGGGTTGTTGTCGGAGTTGTGGGTCTGGATGGCGCGGGAGAGCTCCTTGGTGCCGCCAGCGGCCTCGATGAGCTCGGCACCCTTGACGGTGTGCTGCACGGCGTCCTGGAACTTCTCCCAGTCGAGGTCGTGAAGAAGGCCGACCTGGCCCCAGAACTCGACGTTTTCGGGATCGTACTTAGCGGCGTAGTAGCGCATGAGGCCCTCGAGGGCCTCGCCGTGGGCGATGTGGAACGGATCCTCGTTGTACTGCTTAAGCAGGTCGAAGGCGGCGTCGCGCGTAAGGCCGGTCTCGAGCGCGGGAGCCTCGGCGTGAGCAGCGGCCGCCTCGTTGGCGGCGCCGTTCTCGGCGTCGTCGGCGAGCGCGTCGACGGACGCGGCGGCGTTGTCGGTGCTCTCGGGCAGCTGCGACGCGATGTCGGCGCGGGTGATGACCTCGGGCTTCATCTGCGGGAAGAGAAGCACGTCACGGATGGCGGGTGCATCGCAGAACAGCATGATCATGCGGTCGATGCCGTAGCCGATGCCGCCCGCCGGCGGCATGCCGTACTCGAGCGCGCGCACGTAGTCGTAGTCGTAGCCCATGGCCTCGTCGTCGCCGAAGCCCTTGGCGGCAACCTGCTCGGCAAAGCGGCCCGCCTGGTCGACGGGGTCGTTGAGCTCGGTAAACGCGTTGGCGTACTCGTGGCCGCAGATGACGAGCTCGAAGCGCTCGGTCAGGCGCGGGTCCTCGTCCTTGCGCTTGGAAAGCGGGCTGACCTCCTCGGGGTAGTCGCAGACGAAGGTCGGGTTGACGAGCGTGGCCTCGCCGAGCTCGTCGTAGAGCTCAAAGACGAGCTTGCCCGCGCCCCAGTTCTCCTGCCACTCGATATCGTGCTTCTCGCAGAGCTCGCGAAGGCGCTCGATCGGGGTGTCCATGTCCACGTGCTCGCCCACGGCGCGAGACGCGACCTCGGACAGCGGGATGGCCTCCCAGGTGCCGGACATGTCGACGGCCTGGCCCTGGTACTCGATGACCTCGTGGCCCTCCTCGCAGCCGCAGACCTCGCGCGCGATGGTCTTGAACAGGCCCTCGGTCAGGGCCTTCATGCCCTCGAGGTCGGAGTAGGCGCAGTAGGCCTCCATCGAGGTGAACTCGGGGTTGTGCGTGAGGTCCATGCCCTCGTTGCGGAACTGGCGCCCGATCTCGAAGACGCGCTCGAGGCCGCCGACGATGCAGCGCTTGAGCGGAAGCTCGGTGGCGATGCGCAGGTAGAAGTCGCGGTCAAGGGCGTTGAAGTGGGTGACGAAGGGCTTGGCATTGGCGCCGCCGAGGATGGCGTGCATCATGGGGGTCTCGACCTCCATGTAGCCGTCGGCCTCCATGTAGCGGCGGATCAGGCTGATGATCTGGCTGCGCTTACGGAAGGTGTCGCGGACGTCGGCGTTCATGATGAGGTCGACGTAGCGCTGGCGGTAGCGGACCTCACGGTCGGTCAGGCCGTGGAACTTCTCGGGCAGCGGGCGCAGGGACTTGGAGAGAATCTCCAGGTGCGTCGGGGCAAGGGAGAGCTGGCCGCGCTTAGTGCGGATGACGGTGCCCGTCGCGCCAACGATGTCGCCGAGGTCGAGGCTGGAAAGAAGCGCCCAGTCCTCCTCGGGCAGGTCGTTCACGCGGCAGAACAGCTGGATGGAGCCCGAGACGTCCTCGAGGACGATGAAGGCGATCTTGCCCTGCTTGCGGAAGGCGCGGATACGGCCCGCGAGCGAGTAGACGTCCTCGGTGCACTCGCCGTCGGCAAGCTCGGCGTAGCGCTCCTCGAGCTCGGCGGCGTGGGCCGTCACGGTCGAGTGAACAGGATACGGGTTGACGCCGGCGTCGATGAGGGCCTGGCGGCGCAGGCGGCGCTGGGCGCGCTCGTCGTTGGTAGCGGGTGCAGAGGTGTTTTCGGAGTTGGCGGCCATGTGCTTGGGATCCTTTCGGGTTTCTTTATAAAAAATCCCCGCAGCTGCGTGTATGCAGTCGCGGGGCGGCGCTCTCGTAACTCTCGCAGGTACGCTTAGCGGGTAATCCCCGTGATGGTGTACGTGCGGGACTTGCCGGAGGGGGCGACGACCTCGACCTGATCGCCCTTCTTGTGGCCGATGAGGGCCGCGCCGACGGGGGACTCGTTCGAGATCTTGTGGTCCAGGGAGTTGGTCTCGGTGGTGCCGACGATGGTGAAGTTGGTCTTCTTGCCCTTCGAATCCTCGAGCTCGACGATGGTGCCGATGGAGACGGTCAGGTCGCGCGCGGAGCCGGCGGCGGCGATGGTGGCCGTGGCCAGGATTTGGCGAATCTCGTTGATGCGGGACTCGTTGTGAGACTGCTCCTCCTTGGCGGCGTCGTACTCGGAGTTCTCGGAGAGGTCGCCGAAGCCGCGAGCTTCCTTGATGCGCTCGACGATCTCGTCGTGCTTGGCGCCCTCGCGGTACTCGAGCTCGTCGACGAGCTTCTGGCGGCCTTCGGGGGTCAGGACGATGTTCTTGGTGTCTGCCATGTTGTGCTCTCTACTCGAGGATGATGCTTTGGTGGTGCAAGGCGCTGTGCGCTAGTTGAGCTTCTCGCCGCACTTGCTGCAGAAGGCGTTGCCGGCGGGGTTCTTGGCGCCGCAGTTGCCGCAGAACTTGGCGTCGTCGGCGGGGGCGTCGGCATCGTCGTCGTCAGCAACGACCTCGACGGCCTCGTCGTCGGAGGCAGCGGGCTCGGCCTTGGCCTCGGCCTTGGGATCCTCGTCGCCCTCCATGCCCTCACGGACGTTCTTGACGGTCTTGCCCAGAGCGGAGCCGATCTTCGGGAGGTTCTTGGGCCCGAAGATGACCAGGACGACGATCAGGATGATGATGAGCTCCATGGGACCTATGCCGAGAATCATAAGATGTTCCTCCGTTTGAATCGATGTGCGCCGCGTAGGGTACGCATTTGTATGGGCTAGTATAACGGACGTTGACGCGCGGGCACGGCCCGAATGAGCGAAAACGCAATCTTAGATGATACTTCATAGCGCTCGCAGGCGGGCGCGAGGCCTTCGGAGGTTTGTTGTGGACATGAAGACCGTCTTTATCTGGAGCATCGGCATAACTGCCGTGCTCACCGCAATCGTCGCCGCGATGCCCGCCTTGCTGCGCCGCCGCGGCGTCGAGATGTGCCGGACCATGTTCGGCCTCACGCTGATCTTCGACTCCGAGAACGCCGACGGCACCCCGGTGCGGCTCATCAACGTAAACGGAACCTTCCAGAGCGTGAGCTACGTGCCCGAAGGCTTGCGCTTCGAGCTGGCTTGCGAGTATCACCGCGAGATGGCCCGCCGCATCGAGGCCCTGGCGGCCGAGCGGGGGGCAAGAAACGCCCAGGGCGAGCGCCTGCGCGTGCTCATTATGGGCGGGGGCGGCTGCTCGCTGCCCAAGTACCTCGCCGCCTACGCGCCCGAGGCCGAAGTCGAGGTCGTCGAGATCGACCCCGCGATGGCCAAGATCGCGCGCGAGCAGTTCTGGCTCGACGAATGCCTGCAAAAGACCGGCGCCGAGCAAGAAGGGCGCTTCTCGCTCGTGATTGCGGACGCCTGGGCCCACCTCAAGGCCGCCTCGAAGCCTTACGACGTCATCGTCAACGAGGCCTTCGGCGGCAAGCGCCCGCTCGGCCCGATGGAGACGAACGAGGGCGCGCGCGTGGTCCGCGAGCACCTCTCCGACGGCGGGATCTACCTCGCAGACGTCCGTTGCCCCATGGAGGGCCGCCGCTCAGCGCCGCTTCGCGAGGTCGAGGAGTCGTTCGGCCGCGTGTTCGATAGCTGCGACGTTGTCCCCGAGTGGGAAGAAGAGCCCCAAAAGCCCGGCAACAACGTCTTTATCGCCCGCTAGGCAGCGCCGCGGAAGCCTCGGCGAATCCGGCCGCGGGTTTTGGCCGGGGCATTAATAAAACCGGCGTCGGAGCATATGGTCCGGCGCCGGTTATGCGTTACAGGTATTCGAGGAACGCGCGCGCGGCGATCGAGAGGTCCACCGTGCGCCTGCGCACCAAGTAGATAGAGCGGAACGCGGGGTGCTCGAGATGCCGCACGTCGAGGTCGAAACCGGCCCGCTCGAGCGCCAGGCTCGGCAGCAGGCTCACCCCCAGCCCCGCCTCCACCATGGCAAGAATCGCCGTGATGTCCGAGGTCTCGCAGTGAATCTGCAGCTTGGTGAGCTCGCGCTGCAGCAGCGGGGCAGTCTCGGTATCGGCGATGAAGCGCTCGTTTATCAGGTCGTTCACCGAAATCGTCTTGCTATCGGTCTTGAAGTGCCCGCACGGCGCCACGATAACGATCTCGTCCTTGTCGTACACGGTCGAGACAAAATCCCCGCCCTCGGGCTCGCTGGGAATAAACGCGAGGTCAACGAGGCCCTCGAGCAAAAGCCGGCTTGCCTCGCCGTACGTGCACTCCGCGATCTTCACCTCAACGCCCGGGTGATTGGACACAAAGCGGCCCAGAGGCCCGGGAAGGCGCATGGACACGACGCTCGCGGGAGCCGCGATGCCGAGGACGCCGTCATCGAGCCCTCGCACACCGTGCACTCGGCGTTCAAGCCTCGAGAAGGACTCGCAGAGCTCGAGCGATTCCCCGAGGAGGCGCTTGCCGTCGGTGGTGAGTCGCAGCTCGGGACCCTTGCGCTCAAACAGCCTTATTCCCCAGTCGTCCTCGAGGCTCGAGATCGACCTGCTTAGCGTCGACTGCGCGGAGCCGAGCTCGCGCGCCGCGGCGGAAATGCTCCCCAACCTTGCCGCCACGCAAAACGCCTGAATCTTGCGGATATTTGTATCCACGCGACAACCTTTCAGGGGGCCCCTAGTTTTTGTCGGGACCATTATGGTGCAGTTTGACCCGGTGGAAATAATCGCTTCCGTAGACGGCGTTCCGGAATCGGGGGCGGGCATGGAGCATCTCCTTACTTGCAGTAGATTGACAATGCGTATATGTTGCTTAAATTTCATACGGAACGGACCCGCCCTCAAGCACCAGCCCGATTGGGTTTTGCTCTCGGACGGGTCCGCTTGTTTTGCCGAAGGTTCTGGCTGGTCAGAACTATTCAGTTGGTCGCGAAAGTCTCGCGGGCGCAAGCCTTGAGCCGAAAGGCTCGGTAGATCTTAGAGGCCGCCCTTAATGACCTTCTCGCCCTCCTTCATGATGACATCCATGTTCTCGGGCTTGAGGTTGTGGATGTCGGCAGCGACGTCGCCCTTGACGACAAGGAGGTCGGCGAACTTGCCAGCCTCGAGGGAGCCGAACTCGTCCTCGTGGTGGACCATCTTGGCGCCGTTGAGCGTGGCGGCCTTGATGGTGTCCAGGATGGTGACGCCGGCCTTGTCGACGAAGTCGTACATCTCGTCGATGGTGACGTAGCCGTACGGGGTGACGAAGGAGAAGGAGTCGGAGCCGATGGTGAGCGTGACGCCCATCTCATTGGCGCGACGGAGGTTGGCGTAGGTACGCTGGAGCTCACGCTCGACGACGGTGTCGCCGGGGTAGCAAGCGTTGGCCTCGGTCTCCTCGGGCGGGTAGGTGGCGTACCAGGTCGGCAGGAAGCCGATGGTCGGGGTGAAGAAGGTGCCCTGCTCGGCCATGAGCTCCATGGTCTTGTCGTCGAGCTCGAAGCCGTGGATGAGCTGCTCGGCGCCGAAGCGGACGGAGTCGTAAGCGGCGCTCACGGAGTTGTAGGAGTGAGACCACAGAGGAATGCCGGTGATCTTGCACTCGTCAGCAACGGCCTTGATCTCCTCGGTGCTCATGAGCTGCTTGCAGCCAGAGTCCCAGCGCCAGATGCCGCCACCGGTCGCCCAGATCTTGATGGCGTCGGGGTTCTCACGAAGGCGCAGACGGACGGCGTGACGGAGCTCCCACGGACCGTCGACCTGGTCGCCCCAGGGGTGAGAGTCCTTGGAGACCTGCAGCGGCAGGTGGTGCGAGTCGCCGTGACCAGCGGTGCGGCAGAAGCCGAGACCGGTAGCGTAGATGCGGGGGCCCTTCATGACGCCCATGTTGACGAGGTCACGGATGGCGATACCGTTGCGGCCGATCTCGCAGACGGTGGTCAGGCCGTGGGTGAGGCAGTCGTAGGACTGCTTGACGGCGCAAGCCTGCTTCTGGGCGACGGACTCGATGACCCAGTCGTTGTCGTCGTCGGTGAGGTTGCCGGAGAAGTGCAGGTGGGTGTCGATGAGGCCCGGCATGATGGTCTTGCCGGTGCAGTCCTCGACCTCGTAGCCAGCGGGCACCTCGGTGCGGGGGCCGGCGTAGGTGATCTTGTCGTCGTCAACGAGGACGAGGGAGTCCTGGACCGGAGCAGCGCCGGTGCCGTCGACGAGGATGCCGCCTACGAATGCGTACTTAGCCATAGTTCTTTTCCTCCAATTCGAAAAACCAACCAAACTTACTTGCTTTATTACTCACGGGTCGCAACCCGCATAGTGCTGAAGTGCAGAGGTACTTGCTTGGTAGCGCAGAGGTGCAGGTGGTGCTCAGGTGCTAGGCAGACTGCTTCTTGCCGGTGACGCCAAGGATCACGAAGCCGATGGCAATCCAAGCGATGGTGATGGCCCACTCGATCGGCTTGAGAGCAGCCGGGGACATCGGGACGACCATGAGGGCGATGATGAGGGCGCCGGCGAGAATGGCAGCGCCGATGCCGAACATGCCGCCGTTGACAGTGTAGGGGCGCGGCAGGTCGGGCTCGGTCTTGCGGAGCTTCCAGCAAGCCAGGCCGGCCATGGTGCAGGCGAAGACGAAGCCGAGGGAGGCAACGCTGGTCAGGGGGATCAGCATGTTGTTGCCAAGGAAGGGCCCGATGAGGGTGAGGGCGCCCATGACGATGACGGCCTTCTTAGGAACACCGGATTTGGGATCGATCTCGGCGAAGCTCTCGGGGAGCATGCCCTTGCGGCCGAGGGCCAGCATGAGGCGGGTGGAGGCGCCGAAGAAGGAGTTCATCGGGCCAAGGGGGCCGAGCGTGGCGATGATCAGCATCGCGATGTAGAAGAACAGGTTGACGCGCTCGAGAACAGCCAGAGCGGGGACGGAGCTACGAACGAACTCGTGCCAGTCGATGATGGTGCCGAAGCTGTAGATGCAGATCAGGTAGAACACGCCGGCGGCAAGAAGGGCGATGGCCGGGATGAGGCCGAACTTCTTCCAGTCGATGTTATCGGAGGCCTCCTCCGCCTGCTGCGGAATGGTGTCGAAGCCGGCGTAGAAGAACGGGGTCATAACGAGGACCGCGATGACGCCGCCCAAAAGGCTCGTCGCAGTGGTGGCGTTGCCGCCAGCGGCGTCGGTCACCTGAGAGAAGACGGGCATAGCGTTGGACGGGGAGCCGGTCATGAAGCTGATGACCATGGCCAGGATCATGCCGGCGAGGAGCGCCTTGGTAAGGAAGCTCGAGAGCTTAGCGGCGGCGCCAGCACCCTTGAGGTTAAGGAAGATGACGAGCACGGCGAAGCCGAGGGCGATGACGGTCGGCCAGAGGTAGACGTCGGCGCCGAGGATGGTGTAGAGCTTGACGCTGCGGAGCCAAGCGAGGACCGGGAACTCAGCGAAGCGGGTGGTGAGCAGCTTCGAGATTGCGATGGCCTCCCAGGGGCACAGGGGGGCGTTGCCAAGGAGAAGCATCCAACCGGTGATGAAGCCAAGCTTACGGCCAAACGTACGCTCAACGTACTCGATGATGCCGCCCGAGATGGGGATAGCCGCCGTGAGCTCACCGAAAACCATACCGATAGGAACGAGAAGAACAGCGCCGATCGCGAACGCAATCATTGCGGGAACGGGTCCGCCGCCGAGCACCATCCAATCGCCTACCAGCAGCACCCAGCCGGTGCCGATGATTGCGCCAAAGCCAATGGTGAAGAAGTTGAAGAGCGTAAGCTCCTTCTTCATCCCTCCGGCGCTGGCCTCCTGTTCTGCCATACAAAATCTCCTTTCATCAGAAACGGAACTTCCTGTTGCATCTGATTTTGGAGTACCGGACCCATCGACAAAAGCTTCACAACCTCTCGCGTGACGTGAGTGACCCGTATTGCGCCGTGAACGGTATTTGTTATCCTCGGATAACTTCGACTCCTTCGATGCTGATTAAACGGTTTCTGCATACATGCAGGTAGATTTGTCTAACTGAGCGATTCCGCAGGTAGATTGTGGTGCGCTATTGCATAAAATGACGAAGGTCGCTTTTTATACCTATAAATTGTTAAAGGTTAACGTGATGTTACGTGCACAAACGTTATTTTTAGAGTCATGAAAAGCTGGTTTCCGTTGCTGATTTCCCGACTTTGGGTCAGCGCGAACGGTCAGAATCCGCTCTGCGCAGCATTCAGACAATTGGCTGCTTATATACAGCTAACGTGCAACAGGGAGTACTTTTGCGCAGAGCCATTGCCGCGGCGGCGCCAATTGCCCTTTCGTATATTCCGATCGGGGCGGCATGTGGTGTCCTGGGCGCCAAGTGCGGGCTTGGCCCGGGACTCGGCGTCTCTGGCTCCTTACCTCCAGCGCGCTCGCAAGCGAACCGCGCTCGCCATGACGCTCACGCTGATTGAGGAGGGCTACGGCGTCACCCTCGCAAAGCTCGCCGGCGGAGACCGCGACTGGACCTCCAGGTATGCGCTCGCGCTCAACGCGATCACCATTGCGACTTGAGTGGCAAGCGTTGCGGCGGGCGCCGCGCTCGGAGCGGTCGTCGACGTTCCGACGGCAATCGCGAGCTTCATTTATTTGCTGTGTGATCAGCTCCAAGGCGAATCTGCCGGCAAGAAGGGCGGTGAGGTCAAGTGACCGTAATGAGTTCCCAGGATTTTCTTGCTGTATGGCTGCCTATATTTACGGTCATCCTCGCGTGCCGCGTGGGCCCCATATTTGCCCTTCGCGGGCGAGAGCTGCCAAACAGCGCGGTCGAAGCGCTCGGCTTCATACCGCCGGCCGCCTTCGCCGCGCTCATCGCGAATAATCTGTTCTCCCCCACCGCCCTCGTGGCCGGGCCGTGGCCGGCACTTCTTCCCATCGTGGCGGCAATCGCTGTTGCCGTCGTTGCGCAAAAGACGCGCTCGATGCTCTGGAGCTGCGTGGCTGGGGTTGTGGCCTACGTCGCGCTGACCCTGATTTAGCGCGCGTCCGTGATATAGATGCCCACGAGGACCTGCTCCCAGGGATCGGCCTCGGGGTCGACCTTGAGGACGCGGCACTCGAAGACGTCGGCGTGCCCAAAGAACGCCATCGTGGCCATAAGCTCGTTCTTTGCATGGGGAACATACCCGAGCATGGTGCCGTTGAAGCGGATGGCGATGGCGTTCGCGTCGTGGGGGTTGTCGCGCTGGGGCTCAAGCTCGAGCTTCTGGCCCACCTTGAGCTCGGAGATGACGGTCACGCCGTCCCAGTGCTGGAAACCGGCGATGTTGAAGGTGTCCAGGTGCTTTGAAGGCTCGTATCCGCCCATGGTCGCTCTCCTTTGCGTTGCTTTTCGTTGCCGCAAGCATACAAACCGGTTGGGACAACAATTCCACCTGCAGGAATCGGCGCGCGTGAGCTGCCGCGCTAAGAAATGGCGACGTCTGGGCAGCAGCAGGCCCTTCTTGCTAAGAAATGGCGACGTCTGGTGTTCTTGCCTTGTCGGAACGCCTTCCGCGTTAAAAAATGGCGACCTCTGGGCAATGGCGCGCCCAGAGGTCGGGTTTTCTTAGCAAGAAGGACGGCACGGCGCCCAGACGTCTGGAATTATTAGCGCACGGCACCGCCGGAAGCCGACCTATGCCCAGACGTCGGGTTTTCTTAGCGCGCGGGTCGGCACGGCGCTAGCCGAAGTACTCGTGCCAGACGTCCATGACGGTCGGCGCGCCCCCGCCCTCGGTGAGGGCGCCCGTGCGGGCCACGTCCTCGTTGCAGACCATGATACTCACGGTCCCGTCGTCGTTTGCCGCCGCCATCACGAAGTTGCGGTTCATCGACTCGTTGT
This sequence comes from uncultured Olsenella sp., assembly GCA_900540955.1. Classification (GTDB taxonomy): domain Bacteria; phylum Actinomycetota; class Coriobacteriia; order Coriobacteriales; family Atopobiaceae; genus Paratractidigestivibacter. The sequence continues at coordinate 65,405 of UQIF01000005.1, read as the reverse complement.
ACACGATCGCGTACAGGACCCCGTCGAGATAGCGATAATCCTCGCACGAGACGCCGCCAACGCCGCTCACGGCTTTGAGCAGCGCCATCGACTCGTCGTCATCTCCATCGAGGTATCCCGCCACGGCAAGGTAGTAGGCCACCGGGGAGCCTGCCGCACCCTTATCGAGCTCGCCGATCTCATCCTCGCCCAGGGTCTCGTCGCTACCGTCCTTGAAATACCGCTCGGCAAGAAACACGCGACTCTCGCCGTCCTCATAGCGCCCGTGCTCGGCGTTCCAGGAGAATCCCCGCTGCGCAAGAAGCGTCTGGAGCTGCCAGCCCTTAAGGCCCAGAAGCGCGCTCACGGTGACGTTGCCGTGGTCGTCGACGCAGTCGTCGGACCAGGCGTCGAAGGCCGGCGCATCGGTATTTGACGGCGAGTTGCCGCTCGAGCCAGTCGCGCCATCGTTCTTTGCGTCGTCCTTCTTGCCGGAGTCGGTCGCGTCGGCATCGGTCACGCTGGTGCCGGCCGCCGGTGCGTCCGTGCTCGGCGCCGTGGTTGTCGACTGCGCGCCGCACGCAAAGAGCGGGGCGGCAAGAAGTGCCGCCAGCGTCGCCGCGACTGCCCTTCGTCTTGCAGTTGAGATACTCATGATTCCTCCCTTGATCCGCTATTACGGCCCTTCTTGCCAGATTCCAGCGTCATTGTTCCGCCCCCTCAACCGAGGATTCGCGCACGGAATTGAGGGCCTGCGTGAGGTCGCCGCCGCCGGAGTCGACCGGCCTTCGCACGTCGCCGTCCACATAGATGCCCGCCTCAAAGAAGTACCTTCGCTCCGACCCGTCGTTCAACAAGAAGACCAGGCGGTCGCCGGCATCCAGGGCAAATAGCTCCGTGGGCTCGCCGAGCTCGAGCCGCGCGAGGGCGTCCACGACCCTCCCGATGGCCTCGGGATCTGCGCACTCGTACCTCTGCAGCATCTCGCCCTCGGATATGTAGGTGAGGGACGCCACATCGGCCGCGGAGAAATCAAGCGCAAGATCGCCCGCGGCGGAATCGCTCGCCGCGGCGGCGGGCGCGGGCGGGCCTTCGGGACCCTTCGGCCCGGTGTTTGCCGCCGCCATCGCCAAAACCCAGAAAACCGCGGCGGCGCCGAGCGCCGCAAGGCCGCACCCCATCATGAGCCTTTGCGCGTTGGACCTGGCCATGGGCACCTCCGACCGACGCTGTACCGGATGGCCACATCGTCGCAGTCGGCGAGGTCGGGCGTAAAGGTTACATATGTCCCAAAATCGCGAGCGGGGTTTACGCTCGATTAGCCCAAGTCCTCGGGCTGCCAGGAGAAGTAGCAAAGAAGAAGCGCCTGGCGGTTGTCGACGCCCACGCGCCCGCACATAGACGAGATGTGCCGGTAGAGCGCGGTCCTGGACATGTAAAGCTGTCGGGCGAGGTCCTGCATGCTCGAGTCGGACGTGGTCAGCGCGGCCAGGACCTCGGCCTCGCGTTCGGTCAGGCCGAAGGCGGAGGAGAAGGCGGCGAGCTTCTGGTCGGGGCCAAGGAGCACGTGGGCGGGCCGAGCGTCAGGGGCGGACGGCATGGCGGGTGCCGGCGGCTCGCCGGAAACCGTTGGCCCCGTGCCCTTCTCGAGCCACAGGAACACCAGCGCATAGATGACAGCCAGCAGCACGAGCACAACCGCCGAGACCGCGAGGCCGTTTGCGCGCGAAACGAGGGCAAGCGCGGGCGCCGCGACGGCAAGCGAGACCACGTTGTTGACCACGCGCCCGACGGAAGGCCACAGGCCCGAGGGGGACGACGCGCAGCCGGCGAGCATGAACGCCGAGGTGAAGAAGACCACGAACGCACCCGACCCCAGGTAGAAGACGGCGGCGCACAAAAGGGCGGGCCCACCGCTCACGGCCGAGAAGATCGCAAAGCACGAGAGCGTGGAAACAAGCGCCATCGCAACCGGCGCATATCGGCGCGAGAGTCTGTCGAGCGCGAAGCCCGACGCAAGGGCGCTCGCGGCCAGAAGGAGCCTTGGCCAGGAGCCGAGGTCTACCTGGCCGGCAGCGTGCATGCCCGTGAGGGAGACGTTGAGCGTCGAGAAGATACACGTCATGAGGGCGACGATGGCCGCGAGGACGGGCAGGGCGCGGGTCGCGGGAGCGTCATCTGGGGCCGCGGTCCCCGGAGCCTTCGGGGCCGCGGCGCGGGCCGTGGCAAGGGCGGCTGAGGCGAGGCACGCCGCCGCGAGCAGCGCCGCGCGCATCAGCCCAGCTCCCGTCAGCCCCTGAAGTTCGACCTGCAATATGATTGCCGCCGTGTACGCAATGCCCACGGTACTTGCTATCCCGGCATCCTCGCGCTCGCGGGAGACCGCATCGTGCGCGGCCGCGCCGACGAAGCCGAGGCACAGGAGCCCGGCCGCGCCGGCGACGTAGGTGGCGGTCAGCTGCTCCGCGACCCCAAGCGCGACGGAGCACGCCGCGGAGGCCCCACCGGCAGCAAGCAGCAAGGGCCTGATCCGACGCGCGGCGAGCTTTAGCGCGAGCGGGTACAGGAGAAAGCCAACGACGCTGACTCCGACCACGGCCGACTCGGCCATCGCCACCGAGCCGGCCCCTGCCAGATTCGCGACCTTCTCGTCAAAGAGGTACTCGACACCAAGAAACGCGAGGTAGAAGAAGGCGAGCACCACCATGGGAAGGTTCTTCTTGCCAACATCGCTCATGGTTTTCTCGACCCCCTCCCCTGCAATCGGCGACTTTGGGCAAGCGTACCCCATTACAGGCGGCCACCGCCAGCCCGCCGGTCCAGCCAGGCTGAAACAGCAGGTTACGGCTCTGTGATGGTGGCCTCGCGGGTCTCGACCGTCTCGTAGCGCGAAAGGCCGACGCCGTCGACGACCATCTCGCCGGTCTGGTTGTCGAAGGGGTCGTCGCGCAGGACGTCGTTCGCGGGCTTGAGCGGCGCAAAGAAGGCGCTGTTGGCCGGCATGCGCCACGGGCCGAGATTGCCGAAGTAGAATCTGCGGCGCGCCTCGTTGCCCTCACGGCGGGCAGACGAGCCGAAGGAGCAGTCGGCCCACAGCCAGCCGAGGCCCTCGATGTAGAACATCGCCCAATCATGCGGGCCCACGTGGTCGGGAGCCACGTACAGGCCGCTCTGCCAGCGCGCGGGCACGCCGCCCAGGCGGCACAGCGCCATGAAGGTGAGCGCAAACACGCCGCAGTCCGCGCGCAGGCTCTTTGCGCAGCTGTCCGCAATGGAGTCGAGAAGCACGTAGGCGGGCTGGAAGCGATAGTCGACGTTGTTCGTCACCCAGTCGTAGGCGGCGCGGGCACGTCCAAGGGCGTCGCCCTCGGGGATGCCGCGGAAGAGACGCTGGGCAAGGGCACGCAGGTACGGGGTGAACACGACGTGCGGCGCATCCTCGGCGAGATCGGCCGCGCAGGGCGCGGGGGCGGGGGCAAAGCGCGGGTCGCCCGCGGCAGGCGCGGGGTCGTCCGCCCAAAGGTCGACATAGGGCGCTCGGACGGCATACTCGAACTCGACGAAGAACTCCCGCTCGCCCGCGGCCTCCCAATACGCGGTGCGCTGCGGCGCGTTCTCGGGAGCCACGCGGATGCCCGGCGTCGAGTCAACGATTCGCAGGTCGGCGACTTGCGGGCCCGTCGGCAGCGGAAGCCAGGCGCGCACCTTGCTTTGCGGGGACACCTCGACGGCGTCGGCAGCGGCCACACCGAGGCGCATGCGGATGCGGCGCTCGGCGAAGCCCTGGGCACGCATCTGGTCGATCACGGCATGCTGCTCGGCGCGGTCGGTCGGCGGGCAATCGAGGCCCGGCACCTCGGCGGGATAGTTGCGCAGCGAGTCGATGCAGCTCGCGAGGAAACGCTGCTCGCCGTCCACATAGCGCCAGTCGATGCGGCCGTGGTCAATAAGGGAATCGAGCTCGCCTGCGCCGAACTCGGGCCACTCCTTTTGAATCTCGGCGATGATGCCCTCTCGCGTAACGCTGAAATCCCGGCGCGTGCGCAGGATGCGGGCGCGCTCAGCCCGCAGGCATGCCGCGAGCTCGGGACGCGTCCCGGCGTCGAGCTCGGCCTCGATAAGGCGCAACGCGTCATCGAAGGCGCCCGCGGCAATCAGCCGGGCCATATCCGCGGGAAGACCGTCGTTCAGGTGCTTGAAGTCCTCGTTCGTCGCTTGGTAATTGTCCGCAGTCGCCATGGCGCCCTTCTTTCCGACAATACGAAAAAAGGCCAGGTAATAAGTTACCTGGCCCCTCTCTTTAAATGGTCGGGTTGACTGGATTCGAACCAGCGACCCCCGCGTCCCGAACGCGGTGCTCTACCAAACTGAGCCACAACCCGATGCAAGGGAGTATGTTAGCAGACTTCTTCCGGTTTTCCAACTGTCAAAGTTGCGAATGACCACCAATCCTGCTCATCTACCGCCCGGGCGGCAACGGCGCGGGCTTCCTCGATGGTCTCGCACAGCGCAAACACGCAGCTACCGGAGCCTGAGACCATGGCCGCACGCGTCTCAGGCTGCGAGGCGAGCCATTTTTCCGCATCCTCGGAGGCGGGCTGCAGCGCCTTGGCCGCCGGGGCAAGGTTGTTGCGCACAAGACCGCGCACCTCCTCGGCGCTCCCCCGCCGCAGCGCCGCGCACATGGCCTCGTAGGCGGGCGGCACGCTCGGATCTCGGTCGTACTCGGCGTAAGCCGCCGCCGCGGACACGCCGTCGCCCGCGGGCTTGACCAGCACGACGGGCATCGGCAGCGCCGGGAAGGTCTCGGCAAGCATGTCGCCCGCGCCGAGGAACAGCGACGGCACGGGGTCTAGAAAGAAGGACACATCCGCGCCCACGCGACGGGCGACGTCGGCAACGCGCGGGTCGTGAACATCGACGCCCCAGCGCTCGCACAGGGCGCGCAGTGCGGCACCCGCGTCGGCAGACGATCCGCCGAGCCCGGCTTTCTCGGGGATGCGGGTCTTTACGTCGATGCGCAGGTTAAGCTCGGCGCCGAACTCCTCGGCGAGCAGCGTCGCCGCTTTCCACACGGTGGTTTTCTCGGGCGGGGTCTCGATTGCCGGCTCATGATGCACGGCAAAGGTGGGCGCGTCGTCCACCGTGACCTCATCGAAGAGGCCGACGGGCATCATCACCGAGTCGACGAAGTGGTAGCCGCGGCTATCGGTCTGGGCATGGATGCCCAGGTGAAGATTGATTTTGCACGGCGCAAATACGACCTGGCGACCGACCATAGCGAATACCTCGCCTTATTCCTCCTCAGCGGGGGCGTAGTCAAAGAGCTTCTCGCCGGAATCGGCGTCGAAGAGCTCGACGGTGCCGGTTAGGACGTCGACATACTGGAAGGACTGGCGCGCAGTACGGCCGCGGCGCTCCTCGACCTCCACGATAAAGAGGGAGGGGTGGACGTTGACGAGGGTGCCCGCACGCTCAACGATGCGGGAACGCCCCATGTTTGCCTTGACCCTCAGGCGCTTGCCCTTGAGGTCGGCCAGGCGCTCGCGGATGTCGTCGACGCGGTTGACGGACGGGATCTCGTTTTCCATCTGAATAGCCTCCGGATGGGTGTCGATGTACAGCAGTTGACTATCTTACCCCCTAGACGACGCGTTCATCCAGTTCAACTGGCCTTTGACACGACAACAACATCTGCTAGGCGATTGGCAGAGACCGTCGGGGCCCCGCGCGCTACACTGGCTGCAACCGAGAGGAGCAACTCATGAACAATGAACGCCTTGCGCACGTGCGCGCCAACCTGCGGCGCCACGGCCTTTCGCAGATGCTGCTGGTGGACCCCCTGTCCATCTGGTGGCTCTGCGGGTACTACACCGAGCCCTACGAGCGCTTCCTTGCGCTCTACGTCCCCTGCGACGAGGCCAAAGAGCCTGTGATGTTCAGCAACCGACTTTTTCCCGAGGTGGGCGATGCCTGCGCCGACGTGCGCACATTCGACGACACCGAGGACCCGATCGCCCTTGTGCGCGACGTGACCGACCGCGCGGCGGCGCTCGGCGTCGACAAGAAGCTCGCCGCCCGCTGGCTCGTGCCCCTCATGGAGGCCGGCGCCGCGACCGGCTTTGCCCTCGCCTCGGACGCCATCGACGACGCGCGCTCCACCAAGGACGCGCACGAACGGGAGCTCATGCGCGCCGCCTCCGCTGTCAACGACCAGGCCATGGACTGGCTCGCCGGCCAGATCCGCCCCGGCGTGACCGAGCGGCAGATAGCCGACGGGCTACTTGGCGAGTACCGCCGCCTCGGCGCGCAGGACCATTCCTTCTTGCCCATCGTGAGCTTCGGCGACCACGGCGCCGACCCGCACCACGAGCCCGACGACACGCCGTTTGTCCCCGGCGACGTCGTGCTCTTTGATGTGGGCTGCAAGAAGGACTGGTATTGCTCGGACATGACGCGGACCTTCTTTACCGCGGAGCCGACCGAGCACCAGCGCCGTGTGTACGACACCGTGCGCCGCGCAAACGAGGCGGCTGAGGCCATCGTGCGCCCGGGCGTCGAGTTCGCCCAGATCGACCTGACCGCCCGTCGCATCATCGAGGACGCCGGCTGGGGCCCCAACTTCAACCACCGCCTCGGCCACCAGATCGGCCTCGAGGACCACGAGCCGGGCGACGTGTCGAGCGTTCACCACGAGGGCGTGCGGGCAGGCCAGTGCTTCTCGATCGAGCCGGGGATCTACCTTCCGGGCGACATCGGCGTGCGCGTGGAGGACCTGCTCATCGTGACCGAGGACGGCTGCGAGATCTTGAATCACTACAGCAAGGAGCTCACGGTCCTCAAGATCTAGGGCGGGACCGAGGGCGCGTCCACCCATAGCGCGGCCACGCGCAAAAAGAGCGGCCCGGCACCGTGGGGGAGCGGTGCCGGGCCTTTAGCAAAAGGGCAGCGCCCCTTTGTAGCAAATTGAGCCGAGTTACTCGGCAGGGCAGAGCGAAAGCGCGGCCTCGTCGGCGACCAGGACGCAGTTGGTGTGGAGCTGCAGGATAGAGGCCGGGCAGGAGGGCGTGACGGGGCCGTAGCACATGTCGCGCACAGCCTGGGCCTTCTTCTCGCCGTTGGCCACGACGAGGATCATGCGGGCGTACATGATGGTCTGCGTGCCCATGGTGTAGGCCTGGCGCGGGACGTCCTCCTCCTTCTCGAAGAGGCGGCTGTTGGCCTGGATGGTGCTCTCGGTGAGGTCGACGCAGTGTGTACCGGCGCTGAAGTGATCGTCAGGCTCGTTGAAGCCGATGTGGCCGTTGTTGCCGATACCGAGGAGCTGCAGGTCGGGATAGCCGGCAGCGGCGACGATGCGGTCGTACTCCCCGCAAGCGGCCGCAGCGTCGAGGTTCGAGCCGTCGGGCACGTGGGTGTTGGCCTGGTCGATGTTGATGTGATCGAAGAGATTGTCGCGCATGAAGTAGTGGTAGCTCTGCACGTCGTCGTGCGAGAGGCCGCGGTACTCGTCGAGGTTGTAGGTGCGAACCTGCGAGAAGTCGATGTCGCCCTTCTCGTACCACTTGATGAGCTGGTGATAAGCGCCGATGGGCGTGCTGCCGGTGGCGAGGCCGAGGACGCAGTCGGGCTTGAGGATGACCTGGGCCGAGATGATGTTGGCGGCCTTGCGGCTCATGTCCTCGTAGTCCTTGGCGTGAATGATCTTCATGCTAGCTCCTTCTGCTGCGCGGCCACCAGGGCGAGGTCGCGGAAACGATGAGAGGAAGACCTGCCGCGTCGAGGCCCCTGCCCGTCCACGGTTAAAACTATTATTGTCGTTATTCAGCCTGCTAACTGGCTCATTTTTAAACTACCAGCCGAGCGGCCGCCTTCCCGGGCAGGCGGCGGCCAACACCCTATTTGAGCTTCGCCGCGAGGTCCGCGAGCGCGCGGGCGCGGTGCGAGATGGCGTTCTTCTCGTCAAGCGCAAGCTCGGCCATGGTGCGGCCGGGGACGTCGTCGGGCCAGAACAGGGGGTCGTAGCCGAAGCCGTTGCTCCCCCGCAGCTCGTGGCCGATCACGCCGGGGCAGCCTCCGTCGCCGCGCAGGATCTCCTCGCCGCGCACGAGCACAACGGTGGAGTGGAAGCGCGCGCCGCGGTCGGCATCCGCCACGTCAGCGAGCTCCTCAAGGAGCTTTTCGTTGTTCGCGGCGTCGTTTCCGTGCTCGCCCGCCCAGCGCGCGGAGTAGATGCCGGGCGCGCCGCCGAGCGCGTCGACGCACAGCCCGGAGTCGTCGGCAACGGCCAGCTCGAGGCCCGTGGCCTCCTGGGCGGCGCGGGCCTTGATGAGCGCGTTCTCGTAGAAGTCGGCGCCGTTCTCCTCGGGGTCGGGGAAGTCGCCGAGCTCGCCGAGTGCCACGAAGCGCACCCCGGGCATCACGCGCGAGAGGATCGCCTCGATCTCGACGACCTTGTGCGCGTTTCCGGTGGCAACCACCACGGTCTTGCTGTCTGCCATGTTTTCCTCCTCAAGCCGGCAGGGGAATCGCCCCCGCCGCCGGCGCTAGTTCCTGAATCCGGTCACTTCGTTCTGGATGGCGACCAGTCGCTCGATGCCCGCCTGCCCCATGTCCAGAAGCTCATCGAGCTGCGCGCGGCTGAGCGTCGAGTGCTCGCCTGTGCCCTGAATCTCGACGATGCCGCCCTCGTCGGTGCCCACGAGGTTCAGGTCAACGTCGGCATGGCTGTCCTCGGGGTAGTCGAGGTCAAGAAGCGCCCTGCCGTCCACAATACCGGCCGAGATCGCGGCGACCTGGCCGGTCAGGGGCAGGCGGTTAAGCTTGTTGCCGCGCACGAGGCCCATGAGCGCATCGTGTAGCGCGACCCACGCGCCCGTGATGGATGCCGTGCGCGTGCCGCCGTCGGCCTGGATCACGTCGCAGTCGATGGTGACGGTGACCTCGCCGAGCTTCTCCATGCGCACGACGCTGCGCAGGCTTCGGCCGATGAGGCGCTCGATCTCCATGCTGCGGCCCTTGCGCGCGCCGTACTCGCGCTTCGACCTGCGCGCCGTCGACGCGGGGAGCATGGCGTACTCGGCGGTGACCCAACCGCAGCCGTGGCTCGCGCGGCGCCACTTGGGCACTCCCTCCTCGATGGTCGCGCAGCACAGGACGCGCGTGTCGCCGAACTCGGAGAGGCACGACCCGGCGGCGGTCTTGATCACGTTGTTGGTGAGCTTGATGGGGCGCATCTGGTCCACGGAGCGGCCAAAGCTGCGCTCGCGATGCTCGTCGGACGAGGTCATGGGCTTCTTGCCTCCTTACAAAGAAACCCCGGCACCGCGCGTGCGGGCCGGGGCCGGCTGTGTATGGTGGGCGATGAGAGGTTCGAACTCCCGGCCTTGTGCGTGTAAAGCACCTGCGCTAGCCGCTGCGCCAATCGCCCAGACCGTATGAGTCTATCATACGCGGCGCGGGCGGCGGGCTCGCCCACCCGCAATTCATAGCAGGCTTTTGCCGCCGCGGGCGCAAGGCGGTTTTATACTGTGACCCATGGATACCTTAACTTTATCGCAGCTGGCAGGCGAGCTGCGCACGCATGACATCGCCTGCGAGGTCCACGGGAACGCGGACCCCACTGTCACGGGCACCGCATGCGACTCGCGCGCCGTCCGCGCGGGCGACCTCTTTGTGTGCAAGGGCGCGGCGTTTCGGCCGGCGTTTCTGGCCTCGGCACGCGAGGCCGGCGCCGTCGCCTACCTGGCTGCCGCGGACAAGCTCGGCGAGCTCGCGGCGGCCGAGTCCGGCCTTCCCGCCCTCGCCGTGCCCGCGAGCCAGCTGCGCCGCGCCATGGCCGTCGCCTCCGCCGTCGCCGCGGGTCGCCCCGACCGCGACCTGCCCATCGTCGGCATCACCGGCACCAAAGGCAAGACGACCTGCGCCTACATGCTCCGATCGATCTTTGACCATGCGCGCGGGACCGGCCGCTGCGGCATCATCGGCACCGTCGAGACCTACGACGGCGTTGAGGACGGCCCTTCTCGCAACACGACTCCCGAGAGCCCCGACCTGTGGCGCCACCTGTCCAACGCCCGAGACGCGCGCCTCGGCGGCCTTGTGATGGAGGTCTCCAGCCAGGCGCTCAAGTACGACCGCACCTACGGCGTCGACCTCGCCGTCGGGTGCTTTTTGAACATCGGCCTCGACCACATCAGCCCCGTCGAGCACAAGGACTTCGAGGATTACTTCACCTCCAAGCTGAAGATCTTCGGGCAGTGCCGCTGCGCGGTGGTCAACCTCGACTCCGACCGCGCCGACCGCGTCCTGGCGGCGGCTCAGGCGGGCTGCGCCGAACGCGTGCTCACCTTCGGCCTGGAGCGCGAGGGAGCCTACGCTTGGGCCTCCGACCTGCACGCGACTGAGCTGGGCGTCTCGTTCACGCTGCACCTCGGCGACGAGGAGCGCACGGCCACACTGCCCTTCCCCGGCGACTTCAGCGTGAGCAACGCCCTGTGCGCCGCCATCTGCGCCGAGGAGCTCGGGCTGTCCATCGACGAGATCGTGGCAGGCCTCGCCGTCACGCGCGTCCCCGGACGCATGGAGTTCTATCGCAGCGCCGACGGGCGCGTGACGGCCGTGGTCGACTACGCGCACAACCGCCTCGCGTTCGAGTCGCTTCTTTCCGCCATCAAGGGGACGTTCGCCGACGTCGAAAAGATCGCCGTCTTCGGCGCCGTGGGCGGCAAGGCGATCGAGCGCCGCCGCGACCTGCCCGAGGTCGCCGCCAAGTACGCCGACCGCATCATCCTCACCACCGACGACCCGTGGACCGAGGACCCCGCCGACATCTGCCGACAGATGGAGGAGGCACTCCCCGCCGACTTCCCGCACGAGACCGTGCTCGACCGCGCAGCCGCCATCGACCACGCCTTCGACCTCGCCGAGAAGTGCGGCCGGCGCGCCGTCGTCATGCTGCTGGGCAAGGGCTCAGACGCCACCCAGCACGTGGCCAACGGCTACGAGGACGTCGAGACCGACTCCGCGCTCGCCGCCCGCCACATCGCCGCCCACGACGCCCGCTAGCCTGGGACAAAAGGGACGGGGGATTTCGTCCCAAATTGTGAAGAGGCCTTCTCCGGCCTCCATAATTTGGGACGAAATCCCCCGTCCCTTTTGTCCCAAAAACGCGCCCCGCTCTCCGAGGAGGGAGGGCGGAGCGCGCTTCTTTGCAGGCTATGCGCGACGGCGACTTAGAAGTCGATGTCGGTGTCGTAGTAGCAGGCCTTGAGGATCTTCTCGAAGTCGGCGGCCTTGGTCTCGCGCGGGTTCTCCGGCGTGCAGGCGTCCTGCTCGGCGTTCGCGGCGATCTCGGGGAGCTTCGCGAGGAACTCCTCCTCGGAGACCATCTGCGGGTTCTCGGCGTCGACCTTCACGCCACCATTCGCGTAATCCTTGATGGACTGCGGAATGTTGAGCTGGTCGTTGAGGTCGCGAATCTTCTGGACGAGCGCGGCGATGAGCTCCTCGTTGGTCTCGCCGGGAAGATGCAGGATCTCCTTGGCCACGTAGGCGTAACGCTCGGCAGCACGGGGATCCTTGGAGTTCCACTGGATGACCTTGCCCAGGTACATGGCGTTAGCGGCACCATGGATGATGTGGCCGTTCTCGAAGGCAGCACCGGTCTTGTGAGCCATGGAGTGAACGATGCCGAGCAGGCCCGAGGAGAAGGCGATACCGGCGATGCACTGAGCCTCGTGCATGTGCTGACGGGCCTCATGGTCGCCGGTGTAGGACTTGGGCAGCCACTCAACGATCTCGCGGATGCCGTGCAGCGCGTTGGCGTCGGTGAACATGGAGGCGAAGGTCGAGACGTAAGCCTCCATGCAGTGGGTCAGCGCGTCCATGCCGGTGTGGGCGCAGAGCTTGGCGGGCATGGTGTAGGTGAGCTCGGGGTCGACGATGGCCACGTCAGGCGTGATGTTGAAGTCGGCCAGCGGGTACTTGATGCCCTTGGCGTAGTCGGTGATGACGGAGAACGCGGTGACCTCGGTAGCGGTGCCGGAGGTCGAGGAGATGGCGCAGAACTTGGCCTTCTGGCGCAGCTCCGGGAAGGAGAACGGCTGGATGATGTTCTCGAAGGACTCCTCGGGATACTCGTAGAAGACCCACATGGCCTTCGCGGCGTCGATCGGGGAGCCGCCGCCAATGGCGACGATCCAGTCGGGCTCGAAGTCGCGCATGGCGGCCGCGCCCTTCATGACGGTCTCGATGGAAGGATCGGACTCGACGCCCTCGAAGAGCTGGACCTCCATGCCGGCTGCCTTAAGGTCGGCCTCGACGTCCTGCAGGAAACCGCCGCGACGCATGGAGCTGCCGCCGGAGACGATGATGGCCTTCTTGCCCTTGAAGTTCTTGACCTCGTGGCGGGCGCCCTCACCAAAGTACAGGTCGCGCGGGTTGGTAAAACGTCCCATAACTCCTCCAATTCCGTGCCGGCACCCCCGTGCCGGATTTCCAGAGCCGCCGCGCGCACGCGGCGCCGCTCATCGGCTAGAAAAAGGAACCATGTCTAAGCGATGTTTGAACATCCCCTCTGCTCAGACGCGCTTAGCATATCACCGGTTTACCTATTCGAAACTGACTACCGCTTGCGAACTCGTAAACGGTTTTAGCCTGATTGGAAGAGGGTATTGTTCTTTACCCTGCTAATATTTATCGATTGTAGAATTGGTAAATCATCGTTTGGCAAGAAGGGCGATCCACCGGGAGGCGAGCATGGCGCACGACGCACGCAAGGAAGATTATCAGCGCCTTGGCCTGCGCTTCATTCGCCAGCTCGACAGGGAGGACTCGGGCATCGCCATGAAGGCGTTCGCCGGGTTCGGGCAGCGCTTCTCGACCGATCGCGATTCTTTGCCCCAAACTGACTCCGACCGCGCGTTTCACCTCGTCTCGAAGGCAGCCGACCTGATCGACTACCAGCTGCCCTTCGCCGACGCGGTGCACGCCGGCGAGCTCGTCGTACAGGGCAAGCGCCTGCTGCTCGAGGCGACGGCGCTCGACCCAGACTGTTTCGACGCCCGGCGCATGCTCTCGTCCACCGAGATCCCCAGCATCACGGCGCGCTATGAGTTTCTCTGCGAAGAAGAGCCCGGCGTGAAGGCGGCCTGCGAGGCAGCCCGCGACGAAGCGCTCGCAAGCGACGACGAGCCCGAGCGCGCTGTCGCGGCAGGAGACCTCGCCATGCGCCCTTACCTGCGCTGGATTGCCTCGATGGCCGAGCTTGCGCTCATTTGCGGGCGCAACCGGCAAAGCGTCGAGCTCGCCCGGCGGCTCATCGCGCTCGACCCGACCGACATCTCCGACGCGCGCTTCACGCTCGCGCTCGGCCTCGCAAAGCTCGAGGACGAAGCCGCGCTCGACGAGCTCGAGCACGCCTATCCCTCCATCTACGCCGGCCGTGGCGCGAACGACGCATGGATGCTCCTCGCCCGCATCGCCTTGGCCTTCAAGAAACACAAGCATGTGGTCGCGCGCGAGGCACTGGCCCGCCTGCTGCGCGCCTACCCCACCGGCGCGGTCGCGCTTATCCGCCAAAACGAGCTTCCCGACGGCGAGTTCGCGCGCCTGAGCGTACAGCCCTACAGCGAGGATGAGCTCGTGGTCGCGCTCTCCGAATCGGTCGTGCTGCTCCAAGAAGGCAACGACCCCACGGGCCGCGGCATCCTCGGCACCTGGATCGCCGAGAACACGGCCGTCCTGCGCCCGTCCGCCGTCGATGAGGCCCGCAGGCTCGAGGAGCAAATCCAGGCTCAATTCGGCCAGCAGGGAGGCGAGCAGTTTTGAACTTCCAAGAGGAACTGATTCTTCGGTGCGCTTCTAGGCGCAGGCAAAAGCTCGGCCAGTTGTCTGACGCCGCGTACGAGGAGCTGCTACTCGCCGTCCGCCAGAACCCGGAGGCCTACATCGACGACGACGCCGAGCGGGCCTTCGCCCTGCTCGCCCAGGCCATGCGCAAGTTCAACGAGTCCGCCCGCGACGACGACCTCCTTGACGACGACCAGTACATGGCCGCGCGCAACAAGCGCTTCGATAGCCTGCGCGGCGCGTGTCAGGCCGCGCTTTCGTTAGATGCCGACTGCCTCGACGCACAGCTGCTGCTCACGCTCGCCACGGTCGGGCGGCCAGACAAGCTGCTTGACGCACTCTGCGAACTTGAGGAGAAGTGCGCGGACGGGCCCGCGTTTGCGCAGCTCGACTGGGGCAACCCCTGGGACCGGGCGCGGCTTCGCCTGCGCGCCGCCATCTCGCGGACCTGCGCCGACTGCGCCTGTTGGAAGATGGCGCTCGAGACCGCGAACTCCGTCCTCGGGGTCACGGAATCGGCTGGCGACCCGCTGGGCGCGCGAAACACCGCGGCGCTTGCGTATGCACGGCTCGAGTACGAGGAAGGTTTGAACGCGCTCGAGGCACGCTTCACCCAGGGCAACGCCTGGACCAGCCTCGCGCGCTGCCTTCTGCTGTACAAGCTCGAGCGCACGCCCGCCGCACGAAGGTCGCTTCGCGGGTTCGCCCAGCTCAATCAAGGTGCGGCGTACGCGATGATGCGGCCCGTCTTTGTCGAGGTCTACCTCCCCGACCGACCCGACTACGCGCCCGGCAGCTTCGAGGAGGCGATGGCCGCGGTCCACGAGGCCGAGGTCATCATCGCAGACACGCCCGACTTCGTCGCCTGGTGCCAGGCACAGGCCTGGTTTGAGGCCGATGCCCGCGCCTACGCCGAGAAGCACGACCTCGACTGGTAACCCTGGGACAAAAGGGACGGGGGATTTCGTCCCAAATTGCGAGGAGACCTTCTCCGGCCTCCACAATTTGGGACGAAATCCCCCGTCCCTTTTGTCCCAAAGGCCCCGCCTGTGCACTTCTCACTGCATAGGCGGGGCCCGGGTTCGCTCTTAGTTGAGCTCAGGCCAGAAGCCCTTGTTGGCCTCGATCATGTCGTCGAGAACCTCCTTGGCGACCTTCATCGACGGCACGGTCTTGTTCAGCGTGAAGGCCTTGAGCGCCTTCTCGTAGGACCCCTCGATGGTGGCCTCGACCACGAGCTTCTCGGAGTTCAGCTGCTGCATCATGAGGCCCTGCTGGAACAGCGGGATGTTGTCGCGGCTGATGACCTCGGGGCCGTTCTTGCCGATGTAGGCGGGCAGCTCGACCATGGCGTCGTAGGGCATGTTGGGGATGGCGCCCTTGTTCTGGCAGATGACCAGGAAGCGCTGCTTGGTGTCGTTCTTCAGCGCGATGGCCAGATCGGCAATCCAGTCGCCGTGGCTGCCTGCGTAGAACGTGCTCTCGTCGATCTCGCCGGTCTTCTCGTAGTGGTCGATGCCGTCGAAGAGGTTCTTCTCGCGCGTCTCCTCAACCTCGTTCGCGCGGGTGCGCTCGGGGTTGGAGTGCTCGACGAACTCCTTCTGCTGCAGGTAGTAGTTCAGGTAGGTGTTGGGCAGGTACTCCGGGAAGCACTCCATGATCTCGTACTCGCCCTTCCAGACGTAGTACCAGCTGCCCTTGGTGTGGCGGTTCTGCTCGGGGTGCTCGTCGGCGGTCTCCTCGGGCTTCTTTGCCATGAGCGAGCCCATGCCCTTGAGGTAGGAGTCGGGCAGCAGAATCTGGTGCTCCTTGATGTACTCGCGCAGCTGCGGCAGGACCTCCTCGCCCTTGTGGCGAATCGAGGTGAACCAGCCGAAGTGGTTGAGGCCGAAGTAGTCGTACTCGACGTCCTTCTTTTCGATGTCGAGCGCGGCGCAGACCACGTCGATGATGGCGATGGGCATGTCGCAGATGTTGATGATGCGGGCATTCGGGCGCAGCACGCGGCAGCCCTCGGACACGATGGCCGCGGGGTTGGAGTAGTTGAGGATCCAGTAGTCCTTCTTTGCGTACTTCTCGACGTCGTCGATGAGCTCGACCATGGGGAAGATGGTGCGCATGCCGTAGGCAAGGCCGCCGCAGCCGCAGGTCTCCTGGCCGACGCAGCCGTGGCGCAGCGGGATCTTCTCGTCCTGCTCGCGCATCGCGTAGCCGCCCACGCGCATCTGGGCGAACACGAAGCTCGCGTCGGTGAAGGCGGTCGCCTTGTCGGTGGTCACCGTGAGCTTGATGTCCAGGCCGAGGTCCTCGTGCAAGATCCAGTCGACCAGCACGCCGATCTTGCGCTGGCGCTCTTCGTTGATGTCGTAAAGGCGAATCTCGTCAACCTCGAGCTCGTCCTTGCGAAGAGCGATGGACTTGACGATGCCGGGGGTAAAGGTGGACCCGCCGCCGCACAGAGTGATGATCATTTCCTACTGCTCCTTCTCGATTGCGTTCTCGACCTTGTCGCGCATCTCGGCGACCTTCATGCCGAAGATGATCTGAATGTCATTGCCGCTGCGGTTGATTCCGCTGTTGGGCACGTGGTTGATCAGGGTCTCGTCGACGAGGCTCGGGTCCTTGACGTTCACGCGGAGGCGCGTGAAGCAGTTCTCGAGCTCCTCGATGTTGTCCTTGCCGCCGAGGCCGGCGACCAGGTCGGCGATGCCCGCGTCCACGCCTTCGGCGGGTGCCGCAGAGACGGCGCCCTGCTTGACGGCGACGGAAGCCGCAGCCTCGCCCTCAGCCACGGACTCGGCGAGATCGGAGGCCTCCTCGCGGCCGGGGGTGTGGAGGTTGAGCTTCTTGATAAGCACGGTAAAGAGGAAGAAGTACAGGGCGGCGTCGACGACTCCGAGGACGAGCATCACCGGCCAGTTGGTCTTGTCCACGCCGAGGACCAGGTTGGAGACCACGATGTTGATGATGCCGCCGGCGGTCGAGGCGGGCACGGAGAGGACCTTGAGCAGGACCACGAAGATGCCGGAGAGAACGGAGTGGATCACGAAGAGCACGGGGGCCGCGAAGACAAACAGGAAGTCCATGGGCTCGGTGACGCAGGAGAGCACGGCGGTGATGATCAGCGGGATGATGACCGCCTTGGTCTTCTCCTTGTTCTCCTTGTACGCGGTGGTGATGAAGGCAAGGCCGATGCCGATGTAAGGCCAGAGGTTGTTGAAGGTGTAGCTGTTGAAGTAGGTGCTGTCGGAGAAGGGCTGGCCGGTCATGGCCATCTCGGCGACACGGATGGGGTAGGCGCCGGCGATGATCTGGTCGCCCATGGCAAGGGTGCCGCCCACGTCAGAGAACTGGAACGGGGTGTAGACGAGGTGGTGCAGGCCGGTGGGAACGAGCAGCTTGTTGAGCATGCCGTAGATGAACAGGCCGATGTTGCCCGACTCCTTGATGATGCCGGCAAGAGACGAGATGGCGCCCTGGACGGGAGACCAGACGATGCAGAAGCCCGCGCCCATGACCCAGGAGATGAGGATCATGATCAGGAACGGGAAGCGGACGCCCGAGAACATCGAAAGCGCGATGGGGAACTGCTTGTTGGAGAACTTGTTGAAGACGGCGCCGGTGATGCAGCCGAGGATGATGCCGCCGAAGACGCCGGTGTCGAGCACCTGGATGCCCATGACGGTGGTCTGGCCGGTGCCGACGAGACCGAGCATGCCGCCCGCCTCGGCGAGGGCGCCGGTGGCGCTGAGCACGATGTTGTTGGCCTCAAGGAACAGGAAGAAGGACATCAGGGCGATGAGAGAGGCGTGGCCCTTGTTCTTCTTTGCCATTGCGCCGGCGATGCCCACGCAGAAGATGATCGAGAGGTTGTTGATGATGAACATCAGGGACTGGTAGACGACGGCGCCCACGAGCTGGAGCGGGCCGGAGCCGAGCGCGGGAATCATCGCGCAGATGGTCTTGTTGGTAAGGATGATGCCCACGATGAGCAGGATGCCGGCAACCGAAAGGTACATCATCGGCTGGACGATCGACTTCGCGAACACCTCCAAGGCGCCTTTGAAGTTGGGCTTTTTCTTTTCTGTGGTCATGGCGTTTACTCCCTTCCTTCTTTCCTTTGGTAGAGCCTGCGCAAAAGCCAAAAGTGCCCACGGCGAGGCCGGCGGCCCCACCTTTGAAACCTATGAACAGGCACGCTATGCCCGGGGCCCGGGTTCCCCAAGCAAGTTAACAATGTGATATGCGAGATAGCTCTTCTCGGCATCGGTCACGCTCACGCCAAACGAGGCGAGCAAGTGATCGGCTATAGCCTCTGAGCACGAGAAGGCCTTTGGATAGTTGTTTCGCTCAATCAAGAAGAGCGTGTCGTCCTTGACTTGGCCAGCCTTAGGGTCGAGTGCACGCTGCGCAAAGAACTGCAGGTGCCGGACGAAGCGCTCGTAGGGCAGCGACGTGTCGTCGAGGGTTGTCTGGTAGCGGTCGGAGACGATGGCGAGGACGTCGCGGACGAGCTGGACCGAGACGATGAGGCGGTCGGCGCGCTGCGGCATGGTGGCGTTCACGATGTGCAGGGTGATGAAGCCCCGCTCCTCGTCGCTCATCTGAATGCCCAGGTAATCCTTGATAATCTTGAGCGCGCGGCCGGCGAGTCCGTACTCCTTGCGGTAGAACTGCTGGATCTCGAGGAGCAGCGGGTTCTCGCAGGGGACGCCCTTGCGCTCTCGGTCGAGGGCGAGGGTGATGTGGTCGGCGAGCGCGATGAGGATCGCGTCGTCGATGTTCACGTCGAGCTCTTCGCGCAGCATCTCGACGATATCCTCGGAAATCGCCAGGTTAATCACGGGAATGGACTCGAGCAGGCTGGACAGCCGGTCGAGGGCGCGGGCGTCGTTGGCCGTGGACTCGCACAGGGCGTAGGTCTTCTCGACGGAGGAAGCCTCGACGAGGTCGCCGGCGCGGCGGCCAAAGCACAGGCCCCTGCCGATCACGATGAGCTCGGCGCCGTCGTCGGAAGTGACCATCGCGACGTTATTGTTGAAAACGCGCTTGATTACCATGGCATTCACCGTGTGGGTTTACTCGGAAAGCCAGCTGACGGGTTCTTTGGCGGCGACGGGGCCGGCGGCGCGCTCGCGCAGCGTGGAGCCCTCGGCGCGCTCGCACACGACGACGAAGACCGTGGGGTCGAAGCCGGCGGCGCGGATGGCCGCAAGGTCGATTTTGACGACCGGCTGGCCCGCATCAACGTGGTCGCCCTGGGCAACAAGCGTCTGGAAGCCCTCGCCATTCAGCTTCACGGTGTCGATGCCGATGTGCACCATGACCTGGGCGGAGCTGTTGTCGGATGAGATGGCGAAGGCGTGGCCGGTCGGGAAAAGCGCGGCAACCGTGCCGGAAACGGGGGCGAGGACGGTCTCGCCGTCAGGATCAACGGCAACGCCGTCGCCCATGGCTCGGCCGCTGAAAACGGGGTCTGCGGTTTTCTCAAGGGGAACAAGTTCTCCGGAAACAGGGGCGAGGATTTCAAACTCGGGTGCCTTATCCGCCTGCTCGTGCCCGCCGCCCATTAAACGAGAAAAGAAGCCCATGTTGCTTGTCCCTTCATAAATCAAGCCCAACCAAGACCCGGTGCGCGCGCAACAAAAGCATAGCGGCACCGAAAGACTTTGGTTAGGCCCATGTCCGAGGGACTCGGTAACCTTCCTCATTTCTTTTTCGAGTTCGGATTTTGGCACTCCGCCGGCCTCGTTTCTAGCACAACGGCCGAACGGCATGTTTTTCTCGCCGAACGGTACCCCTCCTGGGACAAAAGGGACGGGGGATTTCGCCCCAAGTTGTGGAGAGTCCTTTCCCCTTCTCCACGTTTTGGGACAAAATCCCCCGTCCCTTTTGTCCCCAGTTGGCACTTCTTTCCAGAAAAACTGATCAGTTTTGCAGCAAGAAGGGCGCTGCGTCCGTCTGACCTCTCCCCTACTTACCGAAGCTCTTGTCAGCAAGCACGTCCTGGAACATGCCGACGTACTTCTCGGGGCGCCAATCGGTGCCGTTGACCGCGGGGTTGTGCTTGTAGAGGAAGCGCGTGGCCAGCGAAAGGTCGATCGTTGCGGTGTACATGGCCTCCTCGTCGGCGCCCTCTGCGGTAAAGGGCATGCCGGCGTAGTAATGCGGCTCCCAGGTCTTCGCGGACGGACCCAGGATGGAGCTGCCGCCCCAAAAATAGTTGTCCTTGTCGAGGCCGCCGAGGTTGGACGACACGATGAAGATGCCCTCGCGGATGCACTGCGCGCGCAGCGTGTCGTCGCCCAGGCACTTGCCGTGGCAGTGCGCGAGCGCCGTCGAGTTGATGTACATGCGGCAGCCCTTTGCCACGTAGTAATCCATCAGCTCGGGGAAGCAATACGTGTCGTAGCAGATGGCACAGCCGATCGGGCCCCACGGAGTGTCGAGGATGAATGGCTTGTCGCCGCGCGTTGCCCAGTTGGGCTCGGGCGCCGGAAGGTGCATCTTGTGGTAGTCGCCGGCCAGGCCCTCGGGCGTGAAGATCGCGAGGCCGTTGTAGATGGTGCCGGGCTTCTGGGCGTCCTTGATCGGCATGCCCATGACCACGTACAGGCCGAGCTCCTTGGCAAGCTCGGCGACCTTGTTGGTCGAGGGGCCCGGGACGGTCTCGGCGAGCTTGTACTGCATCTTTTCCTCGAGCGGCTTTTCGGCCTCGTCGTCGTAGGCGGTAAGCGCCATCTCAGGGAAGACCACGAGGTCAGAGCCCTTCTTTTTTGCCGCCTTCATGTAACCCAGGATCCGGTTGAGGTTCTGCTCCTTCTGGCCCCACATGGGTCGGAGCGTTACGGTCGACACGGTGATGATGTCCTCGTACATTTTGATGCTCCCTTCGTAGGCGGCTGCCGCGATGACCGCGCGGCACGCGTTTGTTTTACGCCGGGCGTCGCGCACCAAGCAGGGCGCCCGCAAAGAGTTTTCACAGCGTCACGCGAGGGCAACCTGCCGGCGCGCGAATCGACACTGGCGAGAAACACGCGGACAGGCCGCAGGGTCTGGGACAAAAGGGACGGGGGATTTCGTCCCAAGTTGTGACGACGGGAGCAGGGACCTCCATAATTTGGGACGAAATCCCCCGTCCCTTTTGTCCCAGACCGGTACGCGCGCCCATAATGGAAGCAATTAACCCACCCGAAAGCGAGGATGCCATGAACGCGGAGCCCACGCCGCTGACCGAGGAAGACCGCCGGACCATCGAGCTGGCCCTTGGGACCGATACCTACAAGACCAAGCCCGTGCCGCAGGAGATCTACTCCGAGCTCAGCCCGGACTTCCTCCGGTTTGTCACCGTGCCGTACAAGCTGCGGGAGGTCATCGCGCAGCTCTACGACGAGGCCGACTATCTCGAGCGTCTCGTCGGCGACTGGGCGTACGCCTACAAAGTGCGCGCGCTCCGCATGTTCAACGAGAAAACCGTCACATTCCCGACCAGAAACCTCAGGGCCAACGGACTTCCGCTCGAGGTCTCCATCAGCCGCAGCACGCGCGCCGACACCAGGCCGTGGTACATCTCGTTCATTCCCAGCCTCGAGAGCGTGCGCAAAAGCCGCGACAAGGACCCGTTCAGCTCGCTGCCGGAGGCGACCGAGCCCCTGCCGCCGCTGCCCGCCGAGGCGTTCGAGGCGGCGCGCGACTCCGAGGACTACCTCGACTCGCCGGTGCCGGAGGACGTGATCGAGGAGCTGGCGGCAGCCGGCCGCGACTTCACCGACCTCGTGTGGACACCCGAGAAGCAGCTCCAGAAGCTAGCCGCCTGCGCGAAGGCGAACATCGATCTCAAGGCCCTGCTGAACCGCGACTGGGGCCACGCCCTCAGCACCCGGACCCTGCGCTATTTCGACGGCAAGGTAAGCTTTCCGCTCAGCTGCATTCGAGACGACGGCGAGACCCTGGTCGAGGCCACCATCAAGCGCGACCGCGACGCCCAAATCCCCGGCTCGAAGCCGTGGGTCCTTCTCTTCATCGACAGCCGCGCCCGCCAAAAAGAGAAGCCCGGCGAGCTCTTTGGCAAATGGGCGCACATCGGCGACTGGAACAAAATGCTCGCCTCGCTCGCCGAGATGGCCCTGCCCGAGCAGTGGAGCTTCGACTACGAGGAGGACGCCTACCCCATCCTGGGCAGCTACCTCACCTACACCTTCTACCGGCTCGATTACGAGGGCAAGGTCCTCGAAAACGCCGAGAAGGGCATCGCCGCGTTCAACACGGGTCTCGTGGACAAGACCTACGAGGCGATCTACGCGTGCTTCTCGCCGACCGCGTTCGGCTCCGCGCCGTGGCACTTCGAGGAATTCTGCAAGGCCGGCTCCAGGCAATGGGGCAAGAAGCTCGTGAGCACCTTCAACCCGCTCCCCCAGCGCGCGGCGTACTTCAGCCGCAAGGAGGACCTGCTGTTCGACGGGCAGCGGCCGCTGCAGCGGGACGCCGACCACATCCTGCTGGACAACATCGGGCGGCTGCCGTACGAGTTCCTCGAGGAGGAGCTGCGCGGAAACAACGCCGCGCTCGAGGCGCTGGACCGCGTCGAGCGGGCCGAGGGCACGGGCGCGCGCTCGGTCGCGCTGCAGGACCTGCGCGACGAGATCGAGGCCGACGCGCGGACCAAGCGCCGCCTGGTCAACCGACTCGACGACGCCATCGAGCTCGCGCAGAAGCGCGTCGAGTGGAACTTCAAGACCGCGGTACCCGCCTTCTACCCGACCAAGAACTCGATGAGCCTCTTGCTGCCGCTCGACCTCACCGACGACGAGCGGCCCGACGTCGCGCTCGTGGTCGAGCTGGTCGAGTCGGGCGCCTACTTGGGCCAGACAATCCTGACGATGAACATGGCCTACAACAACGCGCGCTTGATCAGCCGGCCCGACAGCGATTGGCTGAACACGTCGATCCGCGAGGGCCAGGTCGCGGATTTGGATTAGCCAAGAAGTGCACTTCTTGGCACGCGGCGCTACACATTCGCCGCAATCCGCTACATTTAACGAAAAAAGGTCAGGGGCCCTAGCCCCTGACCTGCGAAAACGTGGTGCCCCCAGCGGGATTCGAACCCGCGATATCCACCTTGAAAGCTGTCTGACTAGTTAAATTACCAATACCAACCGATACCATCGGTTTTCACCATATTGTGAAGCTGCACTGTATTTCAGTACCAACTAGTTTATTTCTTTAACTTTCACTACGAACAACCGAATCGAGCAAAATCACTTCGCGCTACACATGTAGCGGCCATGTAGCGGATTTGTAGCGCGAAGGAGAGACGATGGCTAAAACCTTCTCGGCCGGCGGCGTCGCCCACGGCGCGAAGTACTGGCGCCTCACGATCGACGTCAAGGAGAGCGGCGGGGAGCGCAGGCGCCTTACCAAGACGACCAAGATCGCCTGTACGAAGAACAGCACCCGTGGCCGTTCGGCGGCACTCACCGCGCTGCGCCAGTGGCGCGACGAGCTCATTAGGCAAGCGGAAGCCGAAGACTCCGTAGGCTCGGGAACTCCGACCGCGGATTACGCCGAGGACTTCATCACCCGCCACTCCGAGGTAGCCCCTGCCACCCGAGAGGAGTACATGCGCGCCGTGCGCGATCTGCGCCTCGCACGCATCGGTGAAGTGCCCATTTCCATGCTCAAGCCATCCGACGTGCAGGATTGGATGATTTGGCTGCGCGACGAGCGCGGCCTCGGCTCCGCCTCGCGGAATAAAAAGCACGGCGTGCTGGCTATGGTCTGCAAGTACGCCGCCGCGATCGGGGACGCCCCCATCATCGCCACAGGCCTGCTCAAGGCGCCCAAGGACCTTCCGAAGCCGGTCAACTCCCTTACGGAGTCGAGCGCCCTCGAGGTCGCGGCGCAGCTGCGCGCGAGGCTCCCCGAGCCCCTGGCGCTCGCAGGCATCATCGCGCTGATGACGGGAATGCGGCGCGGCGAGATCTGCGCCCTGCGTTGGCAGAACTGGGATGAGGACAGGCAGATGCTCCTTGTCCGCCATACGCTCGCGAAGGGCGAAAACGGCGGCTTCGTCCTGCGCGACAACCCGAAAGACCCCTCCGGGCGAGGCGCCTTCCGAGACATCCCCGTGCCCTCGACGCTGGCGGCCGCCCTCGCCTCCGCGCGCGAGGCCCAGAGACAGCGGATCAGGGGGTTCGGCAGGTGGTCTCCCTCCCTGTTCATCTGCGGGAACCCGCTGACCGGTGCTTGGCTTTCCCCGAACGTCCTCAGTTTCCGCTGGAGCGCCCTCAGCGCGGCCATGAACTGGGTGGGGACGCAGGGCGACCCGGTGATCTTCCACGGCCTTCGGCACACGTTCGCCACCGTTTCGATCGCTCAGGGATGCGACGTCATGAGCCTCGCGAGCATTCTCGGCCATAAGGACCCGAGCATGACGATGAAGGTCTACGCGACCGCGCTCGCCGCCCCCAAGCGCGCCGCGATGGACCGGCTCGGCGACTTCTACAGCTAGATTCACCTTTTACCCCCGAGCTCACCTATTTGCCTGCCCCCACGCTGCGAGCACACCGGCGTCCCGTTCGGGAATACCCCACCCGGGCCTTTGGCAACGAGCACCATTGTGCTGTCGGCAGAACCAGGCGTCGAAAGGACCCGCCGTGGGCAATCGGAAGCTCAAGTACCTCACCATCCCCCCCAACCGTCGCGGAGTCTCGCGTCGGCTACTCGCGCCCGCTCTCGGTTGACGAGGCCGCCGCATGGGCGGGGTCAGCCGCAACACGATTTACAAGCTCTGCAAGCAGGGCATGCTCGGGCGCCGCGTCAACAGGATCTACTACATCGGGCAGCACGAGCTCGCACAGCTGTTTCTCTCGGAAGCCGACCGCGAGAAGATCGGTTAATTTCGGGGGACGGCGTTAAACGATGAGTGAAGCCCCTCCGCAATAAGGCTCCCCGGATCAGGTGCGCCCTCGCCTACAATACCGACAGCAGCTAAAACACCGGCAGCCGAGGGAGGGGGTCATGAGGTTTACGGGCGGGTTTGAGGACCTCGAGAAGCTTATCCCCTGCTACGGCACCCTGGCGGACGGTAGAGAGGCGTTCCTTCACCGATCATATCCTTCAATGGGACGCTTCAGCGCTATCGTCAGGGACCCCGGCCCCGGATTCCGCTACTGCAAGGCAGTTATTTCCGCTGAGGGGGTCTGCTCCATAGAGAACACCCCCGAGAGCCTGAGGGGACGCTCGCCGAAGGGGTTCTGGATCGGGCGCCACGGCGCCGTATACACGCTCGGCGGCGGGGGCTGGATGGGCAGGGCCTCGGCCCACGATATGGACATCGGCTGGGTTCAGGTCGACCCCGTGGCGGTCGAGTACGCCGTGGCCCGGTTCTCGCCGAAGGAGGTCGAGGAGTGGGAGGCGCTTGCATTCATCGCGAGGAGAAGGCCCGGCTACAACCCGGAGTCAATCGCGCGCGACCTCATCGAGTATTGGTCATGGGCGCCCGAGGGCATCGAGGGAAACATGGCGACCAACTGGCACATGAAGGTGCCTGAGATCGCCGAGGCCATACGCAGGAGGACGACGCCCGAAGCGCTCGAGGAGCGCCGGCTCCTGCTGGAGACGCGATTCAACGCCGGCGACGTCGTGACCCTCAAGGACGGGAGGACGGTCCTGATCACCGTAGGCGACGAGGGCGAGAAGGGCGCGCACCTGAAGCTCGGAACCATGCGCCTCTTATTCATCACCGACCCGCTCGCGCCCGAGAAGGGGTGGGAGACGGTCGAGGTCCGGGACGTCGCCCGCGTGGCGAGCAAGGGGGAGATGACCGTCGAGGAGGCGAGGAGGCATCTGGGCGAGTCCATGCGGGAGAGCTCCCACATGGAGGTCAAAGAGGAGCACGAGCAGAGGCAGCGGGAGGGGCTCGATCGCAAGCGGCGCGAGCGATGGGAGAAGGTGCCCGGGAGGCGTCTTCTGCTCCGGCTCCTGCGTGAGTTAAACACACTGCGCAGGCCCCCTGCCCCCGAAGGGGAAGACGAGTACCTTGATGATGAGGAGGAGGGCGAGTGCCCGGAGGCGGAAGAGGCGTCCGTGAGGATTTCCGCCGCGGAGCTCCTGGACACCCCAGCGAAGAGAACAGTGGCGCTCGCCGAGCTCTTAGAGTCGGGACGAGCGGACGCCCTAGAGCTCGCCCGCAGGATTGCGGCTATGGACGCGGCCCCCACGGGCAGCCAGGCGGCCGAGGCCGAGCTGGAGCCCTGGGACACCGAGCTGCTGCTTGACGTGCTGGCAGAGTTCGAGGGAGGCCGCGAGCTTCTGGCGCAGCCGGGTCGGTTGCGCTAAGCCCTCGCTGGGGCCACCGTCCAGAGAAGGACTGCGGATTCGGCCACTGCCCTTGTCAGCGTGAGCCCCAACACGCGTGTCAGGCCCCTCGCATAGGTCACGCTGCTATCCAGCGAGATGGTCACCAGCACAATCATTCCCGGGCACATTACTACGGGAACGTTGCCGCCCGCTGATGGCATCCCCATGCGCCCTCGCGGCATCAAGGCTTATGCGCCTAAAACAACAGCCCCTCGCATCCGCCCGTTTGCAGCCCTTGCAACCAGCAGCGGCAAAGGGTTGCTATCGCACAGCTCCAGCCCTTGCACTCTTCGGTTCAGCGAAACCACTGGGTTGCGTCGCCCTGGCATCAACCTTGACCTCGCGTTTTCATGCCGCCGTCTCGCTCTATATAGAAAGAGCGCGTACGCACGCACGCGAAACAGTTTCTTAAAAAGCAACTAATAGCTCCTTAGAGTCGGATGCGAAGAAGGGGACTGCAGGCGTCATCTCACGTACCAAAACCTCGCGGCAAGGGCACGTCGGGCGTGAGTCGTCCGAACGCCCTCGAGCGAAATGGCTGCCGCCCGCTTCAACGCAGGCGACCCCAAACGAGGCGTTCGCCAAAGCGGCGGCCGGCGGGTCCCCCCGCGCCTCCGGACTTCCTCCGCAACGGTCGGCGACAGGCCTCGGGCAGCACTTCGCGTTCAGGGACGGGCGGAGCCCGGCGATGTCGGCAATCCACAGGCCTTTAAGCTGCGGAAATGGCTAAATTGTGATGCAACCGTACCATTCGGGACATCCTCCCACGATGGTCTGTACTCCGCGATTATTGTGCCATCAAAAGTCGAGAGCTAAAGGAGCGCGAACAATGAACGAGCACAGCTATATGGTCGGGAGCAACGATGAGAATGACTGTTGGAATTCTTATGTGGTCGCCGACCTCTACTCAAAGGCCGGCGCGGCTTGGGTGCCGGTTTTCGAGGCCCTCGTCCCGGAACTGACCGGTCTCGACAACCTCGTTCTCGGGATCGCAATCAGGTCCGCCAAGGGCGGCCGCAAGCTCGATATGAAAGCCTCAGAGATTGCAGGGAGGATCGGTGTCACGCGCGGCGCCGTCCAACAGTGCGCATCCAGGCTCGTTGGGCTCGGACTTCTTCGCGCCGAGCCACAGCGCGTCGAACGCGTGAAGGTCGTCAATGGTCGCGAGATGGTGACGACGGAGCGCCTTCCCACCGTGTATTCCCCGGTTGTTCCCGCAATCGCCCGCGCGATCGGCTTGCCGGCGAAGCCCTCCTCTGCCGCAGGACGGAAGGCGCCGGCACATAAGGCGCCGACCGTCGCCATCGGTCCTGACGCCCCCGCGGCGGCGCGCGCAGCAGGGACGCATGCCGAGGACGTCGATGACGCCTATGCACGCTTCTGCAGCGCTTTTAACGGCAAGCCGGGCAAAAAGAACGACGAGACCCGCCGCGAGTGGGACACCCTCGTGGGGATGGGCTACCCCCTCAAT
This sequence comes from uncultured Olsenella sp., assembly GCA_900540955.1. Taxonomy (GTDB): domain Bacteria; phylum Actinomycetota; class Coriobacteriia; order Coriobacteriales; family Atopobiaceae; genus Paratractidigestivibacter. The sequence continues at coordinate 37,744 of UQIF01000005.1, read as the reverse complement.
AGGCTCGCCGAGCTCGGCGAGCGCTACATGGCGGTCAATCTCGGCGAGATCGAGAAGGCCCGTTACCCCCTCACTTTCCTACGGAACAAGGACTTGGTTCGCGCGCTGCTGGGCAAAGCTCCGCGAAACGATCGGTACCTGATCGAGAACTGGGGCACCCCGCTTGTTTCGGGCGAATACTGGTTTATTTCACCCGTGCCCGTCAGCGGCTTGCGAGACAAGCTGTGCCTCGGCGACGCCCGCGATTTCCCCTCCGACGCCGATGAGGTCAGGCGCGCCTTCGCCGCCGGCCTCGCCGACGCGAGGGCCAAGCACGCGCCACTCGATAGCATCAATTATCCGTCTTTCGTTGTAAAGACGGATTCGCCTGGGGCGAAGAACCCAGCTTAGGGTCATCATCAGGCCCCGCCCCGAAGCTCCACGGTCTTCCCTACGAGCACTCAACCTCCTTCCCTCTTTTGTCGCCCCGTCCCTGCTCCCCCGCCCCGCGCCCAAGCCTTTCATATAATCCGCCCCGTGTGGAATACCTTCCATTGAGAAGCATGCTCATCAGCTGGCGCCCGCCTCGATTTCCCCAGCGGAAACGGGGCGGGCGCTTCATCGGCGTCGAAAACGTCTTCTTCGCCCATCACTCGCAATACTGAGAACCTCGCGCGAACAATTCTCTGGTTATCAATAACCGCGTGTGCTATAGTTCACTCAACGGTTATTGATAACCAGAGAATTGAAAGGAGCCGAATTGTCTTACAACGGCGCACATATACGAAAGCTCGTCTGGTCTATTTCGAACCGCCTTCGCGGCGCGGCAACGCCCGATGAAATCTACCCGCTCATCTACCTCGCCCGCACCGCGCTGGACGCCGGCAAAACCGGGGATGCCCGTAAGGCGATGGAAGCCGCATCTCGGGGGGACGACGATATCGCGGCGCTCCTCAGGCGTTCCCTAGACCAACTGTCTGCATCGTCATCGCTCGACGAGCTGCTCCACGTCGTCTCTTCCTTCGATGAGGAGGCGATCGACGAATACCTCAGGAACGGCCCCGTCACCCAAGGAGTCTTCGGTGGCGAGGCGTCGACCCCTGAGGGGATAGCACGCCTCGCTCTCGCGGTGCTCAACGTCAAGCCGGGCGAAAAGGTCGTCGACCTCGGTTGCGGGCAGGGAAACTTCCTCGAGATTGTCGCAGCGAGTTGCCCGGAGGCAGCTCTCACGGGCGTCGAGCTCAACCCCACCGCCCTCGCAATCGCCAAGATGCGCTCAAATGTCACGAAATCGAATATCTCCTACACCTGCGAGGACATGTTCCGCTTCTGCGAGGACGACATTGAGTACGACCCCGCGGACAAGGCGTTCTCAAACTACCCGTGGGGCATGCAGACCAGGATGTTCGCAAGGACCTCCCACTACATGGAGAAGGTTCTCAGGGGGCAGGAGCGCTACAACCGCCCGTTTTCCTCGGATTGGGTTTTCAACCGCCTGCTCGTCGACTCGCTCAGGGAGGGCGGCACCGCCGTCGCCGTCATGTCCAATGGGGCGTGCTTCAACGGCATGGACAGGCCGGTGCGCGAGTACTTCGCCAAGAACGGTTTCATCAAGGCCATGGTCGCCCTGCCAAAGGGCGTGTTCGCACCTTATACCATGATTCAGACCTCGCTCGTCGTGCTCTGCCCGGGCGGCTCCAAGGGAATCCGCTTCGTCGACGCGTCCGACCTGGGAACGAACGACCGCCGAAGCTGCTCGATCGACGAGGAGGCCATCGCCACCATCCTCGAGCGCCTCGGCACCGACTCGGAGAAGAGCGCGTTCAAGACCCTCAAGGAGATCGAGGCTCGCGGCTTCGACCTCTCCGCCAAGCGCTACCTCGAGAAGGAGATCGAGGTCCCCAACGGCGTGGCGCTCGGGAGCGTCGCGAAGATCATGCGCGGGGCAAGCGTCCGCGCGGCGGAGCTCGACGCACTCGTCTGCGATGAGGACACCGGACTCAGCTACCTCAATCTGAAGAACATCTCCGACGGCAGCATCGACAACGAGCTCCCGAATCTCTCCTCCCTCGACCCCAAGCTCGAGAAGTACTGCGTCCACGACGGAGACGTCCTAATCTCCAAGTCCGGCGCCCCGTTCAAGGTGGCGGTCGCGGAGGTGCCCGAAGGACGAAAGGTCCTCGCAAACGGAAACCTATACGTCCTGAGCGTCGACAGGGAGAAGATCGACCCGCACTACCTGGCCGCCTTCCTCTCGGGCCCCACCGGCAAGGAGCTGCTCGCCCGCGAGGTGGTCGGCACCGCCATCCCGAACCTGCCCATCCGAGCCCTGTCCTCCATCAAGGTGCCCCTCGAGGACGCCGGACGTCAGAAGGCCGTCGCCGACGCCTACCTCGCCAAGACGGACGAAATCAAGGTGCTCAAGCTACGCCTCTCCCGCGCCCGCCAAGAGATCACCGACCTCTTCGACGAGGAGAGATAGCGTTGGCGCATCTCACCGTCCAGGAACTTTCCGACCTCTGCGACGAGATGATGGGGCGCATGGGCCTCGAGCTCCTTCCCGCCATCACGAGGGCCAACCGCGAGGACACCCTCGAGGAGCTCCTGGCCTCGCTCGGGATGTCCGACCTCCTCGCAGGCTCGGGCGTCCCCCGCGAGGAGCGCCTCCTCGGCAAGGTCATCGTCATCGGTGCGAGCGCCGTGAACGTCGACAAGCTCCGCAGCATTGCCAGGAAGAAGGGCTTCGAGCCGGAGCGGTTCGAGTTCCAGCTCGACTATTCCCGCCTCAAGCACTTCAACTTCGGCAAGATCCGCGGCTCGATGGGCTACGCGGCCATCCTCGCGGGCCCGATGCCGCACAAGACGCCGGGGGCGGAGGAGGCTTCAAGCTTCATCGGCCGCGTCGAAAGCAGCCCCGACGACTACCCGCCGCTCATCAAGATGCAGGCCGGCAACGACCTCAAGATCACCAACAACAGCTTCAAACAGGCGCTCGGACGGCTGACACAGCTCGAGACGTCGTAAGGGATTAAACTACACGGAAACCGAAAAACACCCGTGAGCAGCGGGTCGTTCAATGCGAAACCGCGAAAGGGGCGCTCGAATTGTCGATCACAAGCAACAAGGAAGCCCAGCGCGCCGAGCTCCACAAGGCGATCTGGGGAATAGCCGACGAGGTGCGCGGCGCCGTTGACGGCTGGGACTTCAAGGCATACATCCTCTGCTTCCTCTTCTACCGCTTCATCTCTGAGGATCTTACCGAGTATATCGACGCCGGCGAGCGCGAGGCGGGCAACCCCGACTTCTCCTACGCCAACCTTACCGACGAGGAGGCGGAGGGTGCCCGCGAGGGCGTCACAGAGGAGAAGGGGTACTTCATCCTTCCTTCGCAGCTCTTCCAGAACGTCGCCAAGGCGCCCGAGGGAGACTCCGAGCTCAATATCCACGTGTCGGAGATCTTCAAGGCCATCGAGGGCTCCAGCGTGGGCATGCCCTCCGAGAAGGACTTCAAGGGCCTCTTCGACGACGTCGACGTCACGTCCAACAAGCTCGGCGCCACGCTCAAGGAACGCATCGAGCGCCTGGCCAAGATCATCTCCGGCATCCGCGACCTGGATTTCGGCAACGTGCGCGACGCGAGCATCGACCTGTTCGGCGACGCCTACGAGTACCTCATGAACATGTACGCGTCGGGCGCCGGCAAGTCGGGCGGCGAGTTCTTCACGCCTCAGGAGGTCTCCGAGCTCCTCGCCCGCATCGTCATCGGAGACAAGACGAGCGTCAACAAGGTCTATGACCCAGCGTGCGGCTCGGGCTCGCTTCTGCTCAAGTTCGCCAAGATCCTGGGCACCGACAGCGTGCACCAGGGCTTCTTTGGCCAGGAGATCAACCCCACCACGTACAACCTGTGCCGCATCAACATGTTCCTACACCATGTGAACTTCGATAAGTTCGACATCGCCCGCGGTGACACACTCACGAACCCGATGCACTGGGACGACGAGCCCTTCGATGCCATCGTCTCCAACCCACCCTACAGCACGAAGTGGGTCGGCGACGGCGACCCGACGCTCATCAGCGACCCGCGCTTCGCTCCCGCGGGCGTGCTGGCTCCAAAGTCCAAGGCCGACCTCGCCTTCACGATGCACATGCTCTCCTGGCTCAGCTCAAAGGGACGCGCTGCAATCGTCGAGTTCCCGGGAGTCCTCTACCGCGGCGGCGCGGAGCAGAAGATTCGCAAGTACCTCGTGGACAACAACTTCGTCGAGGCGGTCATCCAGCTTCCCGCGAACCTCTTCTTCGGCGTGTCCATCGCGACCTGCATCATCGTACTCTCCAAGTCCAAGACCGATGACAAGACGCTGTTCATCAACGCCTCCGAGATGTTCGAGCATGTGGGCAACAAGAACAAGCTCATGCCGGAGCACATCGAGAAGATCAACGCCCTTGTCCAGACGAGGGCCGAGGAGCAGTACGTCTCGCACCTCGTGGGCATCGACGAGCTTGGCGGAGAGAAAACAAGTACAACCTCAGCGTCTCCACGTGGGTGGAGAAGAAGGACACCCGTGAGAAGGTCGACATCCACGAGCTGAACGAGCGCGTCGCGGGCATCGTAGCGCGCGAGCAGGAGCTGCGCGAGGCCATCGACGTCATCGTGGCAGATCTGGAGGCGTAGGGGCATGGCTTCCACAACTTGCTGGCATTGTCACCTGTTGGCCCAAATGCTTCACTCGAAATACAGTGACGATTATTCATGCAACGCTTTTGGGCCTGTCATTGAGGAGTGCTACCCAGATCCAGAGTGCAACGCTTCCGGCAAGATCTCGGACAGGCTCCTGTACGTTTACACATGCGCCAACTGCGGTTATCCGAACATTGCAGAATTGCGGCGACCTGCAGGGCTCTCCGACTCGCTAAACCTCGACGAGCCTATTCGATGGCTTCCGATTGAGCCTATCGGCAAAGAGTATCCGGATGTGCCAGAGGGCTTAGCCTCGGTTGCCTCGGAAGTCCACAAATGCCTCCAGATCGGAGCGTACAGGGCCGCCGTCACGCTGTCACGAACCACGCTTGAAGGCATTGTCAACGAGCAGGAAGGCGAGCCCACTTCAAGAAAACCTCTCTTTCAGCGCGTCCAGGCGCTTGCTGATGACGGAAAGCTAAAGTCAAGGACCGCCGAAGCAGCGACGGCGATACGACTTTGCGGCAACGCTTCCGTTCATGAGCCGACGAGGGAGGTAGGTAAGGACTTCGCGGAGATCGTTGTCGAAGTGCTCGATTCCGTAATCGACGACCTCTATACGAATCCAAGGCTTGTATCTCGGGCAAGGGCGTATGCACAAAGCCACAAGAAAAACGAGGTTGGACAATGAGCAAAATCGAAAAGCTGATTGCGGAGCTGTGCCCCGACGGAGTAGAGTACAAGACCTTGGGCGAACTCGGGGCTTTTACCCGCGGCAGCGGTATCCAGAAGAGTGACTTCGTTGACGAGGGCAAGCCCTGCATCCACTACGGACAGCTTTATACCTACTACGGCCTGAGCGCGAACGAGACGAAGTCCAAAATCGCGGAGTCGCTCTATGAGACCCGCAAAAAAGCACGCCGCGGAGACCTCGTTATTGCCACGACGAGTGAGAACGAGGAGGACGTGTGCAAGTGCGTCGCATGGCTCGGGGAAGAACCGTGCGCGGTCAGCGGCGACGCCTACATCTATTCGCACACCCTCGACCCGAAATACGTCGCCCACTATTTCTTCAGCGAGCATTTCCAGGCGCAGAAGAAGCGAGCCATTACTGGCACAAAGGTCCTGCGCGTCGGCAGCGACAGCATGGCAAAGTTCGAAATCCCCGTTCCGCCCATCGAGATTCAGCACGAAATCGTCCGGATCCTGGATTCCTTCAGCGAGCTGGAGGCGGAGCTGGAGGCGGAGCTGGAGGCGCGTAAGGCGCAGTACGCCTACTACCGCGACCGCTTGCTATCGCGGGAGAGCCTGGAGTCGCTGGACGGCAAGCCGGTCGAGATGAAGAGGCTGGGGGATGTCTCAGACACGCTCACTGGTTTTCCGTTTAAAAGCAAAGAGTTTAAAGTGTCCGGTATTAAGGTCGCACGCGGCATCAACGTTAAACGCGGGTCAATGATTTTTGATGACGACAATACAGTTTGCTGGAAGTCTTCCGATGGCCTTGAAAAATATATTCTTAATGGCGGAGACATATTGATTGCAATGGATGGGTCTCTCGTTGGAAAGAGCTTTGGCGTGATTACGGAGAGCGACTTGCCGGCTATACTTGGGCAGCGGGTGACGCGTGTCAGATGCAGCGAAATTGACCCAAGATTTGTGTTCCATATCATTGCCAGCGGAACACTCGAAGCCATGGTCGACAAAAAGAAAACCGCAGGCGCTGTACCTCACGTGAGCTTGAAAGATATTCAAGCGATAGAGATCCCCATCCCGTCCCTCGCCACCCAGCGGAAGGTCGTCGACATCCTCGACCGCTTCGACGCCCTCACGACATCGCTGACCGACGGCATCCCCGCCGAGATCGAGGCACGCCGTCAGCAGTACGAGTACTACCGTGACCGCCTGCTCGACCTTCCTCGCAAGGACGCTGATGCCGCATGACCGGAGTCATCTACATCCTGACCAACCCGTCCTTCCCACAGTACGTGAAGATTGGGTACGCCTCGAACCTCAACCGCCGGCTCAGCGAGCTGAACCGCTCCGAGGCGCTCCCCTACGCCTTCCGCGCCTACGCGACCTACGAGACGGGCAAGCGCCTGACCGACAAGGCCCTCCACGAGCTGCTAGACACGCTAAACCCCGACCTGCGCACCATCGAAACGTTCAACGGGCAGCGCAGGTCGCGCGAGTTTTTCGAAATGTCCGCCGAGGACGCCTACTCCATCCTCGAGGCGATCGCCCGCATCTCCGGCACGGAGGGCAGGCTGCACAGGGTCACGCCGACGGGCGAGCAGATCGTCGAGGAGCACGAGGCGGAGGAGGCGCGCACCAAGCAGCGCCGCGCCCCGTTCAAGTTCTCGATGGTCGGACTAAAACCAGGCGACGAGGTCGTGTTCGCGGGAGACGCGTCCAAGAGAGCAACGGTCGTCGACGAGCGACATGTGGAATATGAAGGAGTAACGACATCGCTCTCCGCGCTCGCCGAGGAGCTCACGGGCCTAGGCCACGCCCTGCAGGGACCATTGTATTTCTCATACGAGGGCGAGCTCTTGACGGAGCGCCGCGATCGCATGGAGCTGATAGGGGAAGAGCAGCCCTGCTGTTGATGTCTACCACGGTACTGATGCAGCTACTCAAGTTACTAGTGACTTTTACTGTGGTACTAGTGACTTTTACTACGTTACTAGTGATATTTACTGTGGTACTAGTGCAGCAGTTCCTTATACTAGTGACATGCGAAATGCGAGGAAGGGACGCTCATGCACATCACAAACGAGGAGGAACTTGTTTCCGCCGTTAATAAAATGCGGATGGCGGGAACTGACCTTGCCGAATATGAGCTCAAGAGCGCCAGCGGTGGCGTCCCCAAGGAAACTGCCGAATCTATTTCTGCGTTCGCCAACTCTTCTGGAGGCGTCATAGTCTTTGGCATACGCGAGAGCGGTGGTTTTCATGCCGTAGATATTGACGCTAAGTCGGTCCAAGCGGGTGCTGCGCAGGCCGCTCGCGAACTCGTCGAGCCCCCACAAGCTGTCGAGATTCTTGTCCTTGAGTTTGAGAGCAAGCCTGTAGTCGTCGTTAACGTGTCCGAAGCACCGGTAAGGGAAAAACCCTGCTATGTGAAGAAGTATGGGCAGATCAATGGCTCGTATATTCGAACGGGTGATGGCGACCACAGGATGTCTCTATATGAGATAGATCGCTTTACCGAAAACCAATTGAGGGCGGCTCGCAACGATATTGCCGTTGCAAAAGAGGCCACGACTGATGATTTTGACAACGGCCTTCTGGAAGGGTGGTTCGCTCGGGTTCGCGCTACATCTTTTGGCAGATCGGCGACTATGAGCAATGAAGAGCTCATGGCCAATCGACGGGTCATCGACTATGACGAAAATGGCGTCGCTCGCCCCACGATTGCCGGCCTGCTTTCCTTTGCCGAGTATCCGCAAAAGTACTATCCGCGGCTCAATGTTGTGTTCACGTCTTATCCGACCTCGCGCAAGGGTGAAACTGGGCCTGGCGGCCAGCGTTTCTCTGACACCGTGAATATTGATGGTCCAATTCCTGCAATGGTTGTCGAGACGGTAAGAGCAGTTTCCAGAAACATGAAGCATGGGGCAATCGTCAAGGGCGCCCTGCGCGAGAACGTACCCGATTATCCACTTCCTGCAGTGCGCGAGGCGGTGGCCAACGCGCTCATGCACAGGGACTACTCCGTCGAAGGGCAGGGGACACCTGTGACCGTCGACCTTTACCCAGACCGTCTCGAAATCTCCAATCCCGGAGGTCTCTTCGGCATTTTGACCCTAGAAAAACTCGGCACCAGCGGCGCCACGGCATCAAGGAACCAGTTCCTTTCGCGCATCCTCGAAGACGTTCCCTACGCCGATTATGACGGTCGGGTTGGCCGTGTCGTTGAGAACAGGGGGTCTGGGTATCCGACTATCAACCGCGAGCTTGAGGAAGCCCTCATGCCCAACCCCATTTCGCGCAGCTCGCTCGATGGATTCCAAATCGTCTTGCGACATCGCAAGATGACCGAGCAAGAAGGCAAGGCCTACTCGAAGAACAACGTCGAGGACGCCATTCTCGCATTCCTCTCTGAGCGCGAGAGCGCGAGTGCCTCGGAAATCGCGAGGGCTTCGGGAATTGGCATTAAAACAATCAGGGGGTACATATCAAAGCTCCTCGACGATGGAACCTTGGATGCCATCGGCACGCGGAATAGCCCGAAACGCAGATACAGGCTTAGTGGGTAAGGGCAGACGAGACAGGCGGCTTGCAGGAGCGTGATAATCCTCAAGCGCCGAGCACCTCAACCGCATGGAAGGCTAAAGGAACGCCCGTCCCACGAGTTGCGCGTCGGACGGGCGACCTTTGGCTTGTGCAATCAGACGGTATGCAATTAGACGGTTATTCCTCGTAGAGCACCGTGTCTCCCGCCGTCACGCGGCACGACATATGCTTGCGAGAGATGTCGATGCGCCTGTAGCGAGGTTCCTTGTTTGAGCCGGGCACGATGGTCTTTATGGCAAGCAAACCAATCTCGTACCATTGCTTGTAGCCAGGCGGGTTTCGCGCAGGTCTCCGCGGGCCCAATTCACCGTTGTCTTCCCACTCTCCCGTGTCGCAATAGCAAACATAAGAGTCACCCTCTGCGAAGGTGATAACGAGCGGAGTCGTTTCGTTGGCAAGGCTAAATCGCTCGATTTCGCCAATCGCCTTTTCTCTCTTCTCATTGAGATTCATCGGTCGCGCTCCTTTCCAGGGCGGGTTGGAACGACCTGACATCCATCTTTACTGTAATGAATGATTCCGCGAGTAGTTTCAAATCTGTTTCCATCATTGACGCTCACCCATGTACCGATGACCCGATGGAAGTCAACGACTTCCTTGTTGCCGCACTTCCACTCCCCAGCACCCGCGCACCTCTCGACGAGCAGCTGGATTTCAGAGAGCGACGGATGAAGCACGCTTTTCCCGAGGACGCAGTTCTTGTGCCCGGAGATATGCTTGCCCTGACGACCAGGGTGGACCTTGGTGGAAAAGCCGTTCACCTTGCGAAAACCATCATCCCGTGGGCCACGGGTGCCGGAAAAGCGGCCGCTATCGAATTTCGACACCCAGGACACCTCCGCCCAGATCGCCGCGACCACGAGAGGCGTATGCATGTACCTCGATGCCAAGTCCGATGGGATAGATTACAGGCGACTGGACAGGGGACGACAATCTCATTTCCACGCTACAGCATTGGAACGAGAGCTCATGCTGGGGGCTCTCGTTCGTTGACGCCCATGAGTTAACCCAAGCAAGGGACACGAGCTTGCCTTGCAGCATCAAGAGATCTCTTAGAGAGCGCCTTGATGCCTCAAAGACGTTTGTGCTCGTCGTGGGCGACAAGACCAGGGACTTGACCAAGGGCGGCTGCAGATACTGCGTAAGCTACTCGCCTTATGGCGCCTGCCATAGGTCCGGATCGGTGGACCACCGCAGCTTCATTGAGTATGAATGCGAGTATGCCGCCGGCCACGGGCTAAAGATCGTCGTTCTTTACAACAGCTGCGTTGTCAATCGTGATAAATGCCCCCAGCCGCTTAGGTACATCGGCACACATTTGGCGGCAATATGCCGTGACCCGTACGGTTCACACCAGTGGGATTACGGCAAGATCAGCCAGGCAATACGCGGTTACTAACCCATTGTGAAAATGTGCTCCGAAACGCGAAAGGGCCTATCGTCATGCCAGATATTCTTCGCCGACGCCTACGAGACGCAGTCGGTGGTGATCACCACGAACCTGGAGTTCAGCAGGTGGGGGTCGGTGTTCGGGGACGACCAGATGGCCGCCGCCGTGATCGACCGCATTGTCCACCACGGGAGGCTCGTCCAGTTCCGCGGCGAGTCCTACTACGTCCGCCATGCCCTCATGCGGGAGGGCTAGCCGCTCAAAAAGCGTGCGCGCCTCCGATGCTCGGGCTGCCCAATTTCCGATGCTCTTTTTGCTCAAATCCTCTTGACGAAACACAGGCGGATGCCGGGAGGTTGGCGAGGGGCCTGGACCAGCTGCTCGAGTCCATGGCGCACGCCGACCAGCTGGACCCGCTCGACGTCAAAGGCGTCCTGGCCCTGAGGTCGATAAGCCAGAGGTGCGCCGAGCGCACCGGGGACGCCGCGCGCATCCTGGAGGCGCAGAACGAGATTCTCTACGCCGAGGAGCAGGCAACGACCGGGGTCAAGGCGCTAGGCGCTCTTCGGCTGTAAATACCCCGTTGAAACGATATTCATCAAGTGGTTCGCGCCTCTCCTGTTTTTCGTCCTTCTGGAAACACGGCGGTGCACTATGGCATACAATTACAATGTATTGCACATTGCAAGCATTAGGATGGACGATATGGGCTACGCCGATATGATCCGCAATGACGCGAATTCCACCGACATAAGGGAGTATCTGGTGAGTGGCGACCAGACCGCCATCACCATCAGGATTCCTGACACGCTGCGAGATGCCGCTAAAGAGGCGGCCGCGTTAAAGGGCACGAGCCTGAGCGCCTACGTCCGCGAAAGCCTCATCAAGGAGCTCACGAATGGCAGATAGCGAGCAGAAGTACAGCCTCTCTTTCACGAGCATCGGCGCCCGCAGGCCCGAGACCGTGGAGGTGGCCAGGGCCTACGTCGACTGCTTTGACTGGACCGAGGTCAGGCGGCGCATCGTCGAGGACAACATCATCAGCCTCAACAAGGAGAGCACGCGCAAGCGCGTGGGCAGCGAGCTCGTCAAACGCCTCAGGATGCTCGACACGGACGAGATGGCATTCTTAGCCGACGCCGTCGACGACGACCAGCTCGCCATGATTTGGGTCGTCATCTGCCGCACCTATCCCGTCCTGCGCGCGTTCTCGACCAACGTCGTCGCCGCACGCTTCTCCAAGATGGTGCCCGACGTGCCGCGAACGGCGTGGACGGCATTCGTCGACGAGGAGTCGATGGACCACCCCGAGCTTGCACGCCTTACCGACAAGTCGCGCAAGCAGCTCGAGATCAGGGCTTTCGGGATGCTCCGCGAATGCCGCCTCCTCGACGACGCCTACAACATAACCCCGCTCTATCCCTCGCCCCGCTTTGCGACGCTCGTTCGCGGGCGCGCACCGTGGGACATCGAGCTATTCCCGAAGGCAGGTGTCCTATTGTGACCCGGAAGTTCGAGCATATCGGAGCGCCTGAAGCGCGCTCCTTCATTGTGGAGCGCCTCTCCGATGACGCACTGCTCGGCCGCAAGGGCTTCACCATGCGGCAATCGACCTACATCCTGCCGTATCCGCCGTCCCAAAGGTCCTATGCTCGGGACCTCGTGACGGCCGTCTGCGCCGACGACCTGCCCAACAGGGGGGTTCGCGCCGTACAGGTGAACCTCTACGACATCGTCCTCGACTACCTGGATTCGCAGGGCATGTGGGAACCCCTTTGCGAGGCAGAGCAAGCCGCCACGCGGGATGAGCTGATCATGATGCTGCAAGACACCATCAGCGTCACAAGCGTCATCAAGCCCGCCGTCGAGAGGCTCATCGGCGAGGCGGAGTGCGACATCGCATTCATCACGGGCGTCGGGGAGACGTTCCCCTACGTACGCACCCACACGCTGCTGGGCGAGATTGATATCGATACACCGATCGTGCTGGTGTTTCCCGGCGAATACCGCCAGAACGCCGACGGATCGACCTCTCTTGACATACTGAACATCCCCTCTGACGCGAACGGCGGCTACTACCGTGCGACGAGCGTGTTCGACCTTTAGGAGGCAATCCCATGAGATACGAGGACATGTACGAAAAGCCAATCGACAGGCCAATCGACGCGGTCGTGAAGGCCTCCAGCGTCGAGCACCTCGCCAACGAGCTTGACGAGTACGTCATCACCCCCGAACTCGCGGGGCATCTCGGCCGCTTCTTCGACGAGTACAACGACCCCGACGCCACCGGCAACGGAGCGTGGATCGCGGGCTTCTTCGGCAGCGGCAAGTCTCACTTGCTGAAGATCCTCGCCGTGATCCTGGAGGACCAGGAGGTCGCTGGCAAACGGGCCATCGACTACATCCTGCCCAAGCTTGAGGACGACCCCGCGCTGCGGGGCGCCATGGAAGTGGCCCGCACCCGCCATCCGAGCGAGTCGATCCTCTTCAACATCGACATCATCGCGCCCAACCAGGGCCGCACCGAGGCGGGAGGTCTCCTTGCCGCCTTCATCAAGGTATTCAACCGCCATTGCGGCTACTTTGACGGCGACCAGCAGCATATCGCCAAAATGGAATATGACCTCGATCGGGAGGGACTACTGGACGCATTCAAGGCGAGGATCGAGGCGGCAACCGAAAAACCGTGGGAGGACGTCCGCAAGGCGGCGCTCCTTTACGGCACCAAGATCACCGCGGCTTTCGACGAGGTGTGCGGAAACGAGCCCGGAACCAACGGCAACGTCGTAAGCTACTACCAGCAGACCTACAAGCCCGACATCCACGCCTTCGCGCTGCGCGTAAAAGAATACATCGACGCGCACGGACCCGGGTTCCGCTTGAACTTCTTCGTCGACGAGGCCGGCCAGTACATCGCCAAGGATTCAAACCTGATGACCAATCTGCAATCCGTTGCAGAGGAACTCGCCACCGTGTGCGACGGCGCTTCATGGGTGGTTGTCACCAGCCAGGAGAACATGGAGGACACCATCGGCCAGATGACCGACAGGTCCGCCAACGACTTCTCCAAGATCCAGGCGCGGTTCAAGGTCAAGATGCAGCTCACGTCCAAGGACGCCAAGGAGGTCATCAAGCAGCGTCTTCTGGCCAAGAGCCGCGATGCCCTCTCCGCCCTGGGCGCAATGTACGACAGGTACAAGGACGACTTCCCGGTGCTCTTCGACTTCGCCGACGGCTCGAAGCGTTACGTGAACTACAGGGACGAGGACGATTTCGTGGACACGTACCCCTTCGTGTCCTACCAGTTCGAGCTCTTCATCTCCGCCATGCGCGGGCTTTCCGACTACAACGCCTTCACCGGCAGGCACCACTCGACGGGCGCACGCTCGATGCTCGGAGTGTTCCAGGAGGTCGGCGTCGAGCTCAACCGCGGAGATGGCTCGACGGAGGGTCAGGACCTGGCGACGTTCGACTCGATGTTCGAGGGGCTTCGCAACTCGCTGAAGAGCGAGGTCTACGGCGCCATCAGCACCGCAGAGACAAACCTCGCGAACATGCCCATGGCCATCCGCGTCCTGAAGGCGCTCCTGCTCGTGAAGTACTGCAAGGACTTCAGGGCGACGTCGGGCAACCTTCGCGTGCTGCTGTACGGGTCCTTCAAGCAGAACACGGCGACGCTCGAGCAGGAGATCAAGGACGCGCTAGCCGAACTCGAACGCCAGCTCTACATCCGGCGAAACCCCAACTCAAACGTCTACGAGTATCTCACCGACGACGAGAAGGACATAGAGAAGGAGATACGCAACACGGAGATCCAGACCTCGGACGTGCGCGACAAGATCGGCGAGGCGTTCAAGGACATCGTAGGCGCTTCGCGCGCAGTATACGAGAACGGCGCTTTCTCCCATGTTTTTCCCTACAACCTCAAGGTGAACGGCGACGCCATCGGGCGCGGGGGCAGCGACCTGACCCTCGACATCGTGACCGACGCCCCCTCCGGCATCGCCGACATCCCCGCCTCGGGCCCCAAGACGCTCACCGTCGCGCTGCACGATCCCAACGCGTTCCTCAACGACGTCGCCATGTTCGTGAAGACCAACAAATACGTGAACCAGGCGAGCGGCACGGGCGAGGTACGCGGAACGATCATCTCCGACAAGAGGGCGATGCTCAACGGGCAGTCGCGCAAGCTCCGCTCCGACCTGGAAGGATTGATCGGGAAAGCCCGATTCTACGTCTCCGGGGTCGACGTCACCGAATCCGTGAGCGGCACGGGAAAGACCGCGGTCGAGTGCGCCATGGGCGAGCTCGTGCGGCGCAGCTACACGGGCTTGCAGCAGATCACGCAGAACTACAGCGACAGCGACGTCTACAACAGCTGCCTGCCCGCCCAGGCGATCATCGATCTTCCCCTGCCCGAGTACGCCCAGACCGTTCTCAGCTGGATCGGCCTTATGGGCTCGGGCTGTTCCGTCACCGTCGGCGGCGAAGGCACGGCGAGCCTGGCGGCGCATTTCACGAAGGACGAGTACGGGTGGCCCGACGTCGCCGTCCGCAATGCCGTGGCGACGCTCTACGCCGCCAGCCGCATCGAGATCCGCAAGGCCGGAGCGCTGCTTGAGGGCTCCTCCCTCGCGCAGGCGCTCAAAACCGGCCGCGACATGGAAAAGCTCGTCGTCTCCAAGGTCGAGGCCGTGCCACCCGAGCGGCTCGCAAAAATCAAGAGCGCATACAGAAATCTCGTGGGCACCAATCCCGTCGGCGGGGACGCCAAGACCATCGCCGGCGAGCTGGCATCCCAACTCGAGCAGGAGGTCCCGACGTTCCGCGACGCCCAGGGACGTGCCTCGGCCTATCCCTTCGCCGCGGAGTTCGCCGAAAAGGTAGGAAAGCTCGACCACGCGCGCGGCGCCGTGAGCGGCGACTGGAAATGGATCGTCGACCAGTTCCCCGAGAGCGCGGACGGCCTCACCGAGGCAAAGACAGATCTCTCAAGGATGAAGCAGTTCATCGAAGGCTCGCAGCTCGCTGCCAAGTGGAACGAGGTCAAGGAGTTCGGCGAGAGCGGCCTTTCCGAGATGCGCGACCTCGGCATCGACGTCCCCGCCGAACTCGAGGGTACGCTTGCGGTCGCGGGCGACCCCGAATGCTACAAGTCCCGCGAGATCCCCCGCGCGGCAGGCGCCGTCAGGCGCGCAAAGGACGAGATCGACCGCGCAAGGGAGAACCTGCGCGCCGGCGTCGCCGGCGAGCTCGACGAATACCGCGCCTCGTTCGAGAGCACATGCGACCTCAACGCTCTGCCAGAGGAGAGCCGGCGCATGTTCGCCGAGCTCTTCGAGCGGGCTGCGGACAAGCTGTCGGTAGAACGGTCGCCGCTGCGCATCCGGACCTTCCTCGAATCGTTCAAGAGGGACAATGCCGCGAGGATAGTCGCACTCCTGAACCCGCCCGAGCCCGAGTCCTCATCCGAGCCGGATGCCGCGAAGACCGATGAGACGGGCGGCGGCCCGCAGCCAGAGCCCGCGCGGCCGCGGGCACCCAGGACCTGCGAGCTGAGCTCCCTCCGCGTGGGCGCCTACAGCAGGCCGACCATTAAGAGCAGGCAGGATATCGACGACTACCTCGAGGCGCTGCGCGCCGAGCTCGAGGCCAAGGTCGACGACGGAATCATCGTTACGAGGTAGGACAGTGGACATCGACATACATGAAATAGAGGACAGGATCAAGGGACAGTTCGACCACGGCCACGCGACGCTGTTCTGGGAGGACGAGCCCGGCGAGTACGCCGAAATCGTCGATGCCCTCGATCTGGGCAACGGCGCGATCGTTGACGTGACCGGTGCGGAGCTTTCCAGCAAGCGGACGATCCTTCGCGAACGGCCGGCCCGCAGCCTCGTAATCTATCGTTCCGGCCCCAAGCCCCGCCCGCAGGATGACTTCCTCTACGACGTGAAGCTCGCCGCGACACCCTTCACGTGCAAGATGGAGGGGATCTGGGCGAGCGAGTGCGACGTCCCCATGCCTCTCGCTGCCGTGCTTAGCGAGCACGGCAGCTTCTTCAACTCGAAGGAACGCCGCGGCGCCCTCGCCGCGACCCCGCTTCCCAAAGGCGACGAACGCGCCCTGCGGCTGGCGATGCTCGCGGCATGCGCGGGGTCAAGGGCCGAGGCCCCACGCGACGCCGTGCGCGACGTAGTGAAGAGGCTCCTCGTGGATCTCGGCCGCGGGCAGGGCAAGACCCTGCGCACTATCCGCGAATGCGGACTCGCAGCGACGCTCTGGTCCGAGGTCCTCGAGGTCGTGGGTTACGCCGCGCCCGCCGGCGAGGACCCGACCCCCGAGGACCTAGCCCTCAGGATGCTCAAGGCCCGTTGCGCGGACCTCGCACACGATGGCGCGCCCCTCAAGGCGGACGCCTCGCGCATACTCGCCGACCTCGCCGCGAACAGCCGCACCCGCGATTCGTACGACGCGCTGGCACGCGAGTACTCTGATGCCGTCAGCTCGTCGGTGCCGACAGGCGAGCGCACCATGGAAGCCGTCGGCACCATCGACGCCGTCCCCGTCTTCGATGACTGGATCGTCGCCGACATGCTCGGCCGCGCCCTCGACGGCACGTTGCGCGCAGCAGACGCCCGCGCAGAGCTAAACCTGCGCCTGCACACCCACTGGTTCGAGGACTATGCCTGCCAGTACGAGGCCTTGGCCGCCGGAGCGGCGGCGCTCGAGGGAATCGAAGCCTACAAGGACGCCTGCACCGCCATGACGACGGAGAGGGACATCTTCGAGGCGTACCGCGCCGACTGGCACCGCGTTGACGAGGAGTACCGCCGATTCGTCGGCGCCATGCGCAAGGCGCCCGCAGGCTTCAAGAGGAGGGCTGGCGAGCTCGTGTCGCAGGTGGACGACGCGTATGGCAAGTTTCTCGTCGACCTCACCGACCGTTGGCAGCTGCACCTCATGGACGCAGGCTTCTACCCGCCCGCGGACATCCCCTCGCAGGCGGATTTCTTCTACGAGAAGGTGGAGAAAGAGTTCCCGAGAGCAGAGGACGGCAAGCGACTCGGAGTCATAGTCTCAGATGCGATGCGCTACGAGGTCGGCGCAGACCTGGCGGCGCGGGTCGCCAGCGGAGCCTTGTCCTTGGGCCGGGCCCGCGTGGGCGCGGACTGCGAGGCCATGGCCTGCATGCTGCCCAGCTACACCCAGCTGGGCATGGCCGCGCTGCTCCCGCGGGGGGCCATGACGGTCAACCCGGCGACTGAAAACGTGCTGAAAGGCGGCGACGCCACGGACGGGCTCGCCAACCGCCAGAAAGTGGTGGAGGCGGCGATGCCGGGGGCGGTGCTCCTCCAGGCATCGAAGGTGTTAGAGGACAGTCTTCCGCCCGTCGAGGACGCTCCGCTCGTGATGGTCTACCACAACGCGATCGACAAGCGCGGCGACTCCCGCGACACCGAGGGCGAGGTCTTCGCCGCCTGCGAGGACGCCATCTCCCAGGTGGCGAAGATAGCCGGCGAACTCTTGCGCGCCGGGTGCGGCAAGGTGATCGTGACCGCCGACCACGGCTTCCTCTACCAGGACAGGGAGGTGGAGGAGTTCAACTACGCCGCAGTCGACGGGCTCTCGGACCTCGCCCATGCCCCCGGTCAGGACGTCAGCCACGGCAGGAGGTACGCCATGGGCACGACCCTGCCGAAGAGCGATATCCTCATCGAGTACTCCTCGGCGGAGCTCTCGCTCGACGGTGCGGGCAGGTTCGCCTTCCCCCGCGGCATCACGCGCCTTCGCCTGCGCGGCAGCGGCGCCCGCTACGTCCACGGGGGCGCCTCCCTGCAGGAGAATGTCGTCCCAGTGGTAACCATACAACGCGTCGACAGCCTCCGCGCCGCGGAATGCACCGGCGTACAGGGCTTCCTCACCGGCAGGCCCTCCATCACGGGATCGACGGTGATGCTCGACGTGTACCAGACGGAGCCGTGCTCGGCGAAGGTGACCCCGCTGACCGTGCGCGTCGGCCTCTACGACCCCAACGATGCGAGCCGTCTCCTTTGCGCCGAGGAGCAAACGCTCGAGCTCGCGAGCACGGCGCAAGGTTCCGAGGAGCGAAAGACACACGTCACGCTCCATGTGACCGACGACGTGGATGACTGCGCCGCCGCCGTGCTGAGAATAAGCAGGCGCGTGGGAAACACCAACCAGTTCGACGCCGAGTGGGAGCAGCAGCTCTCCGTGAACCGCGCGTTCGGCAACGACTTCGATTTCTAGGACGGCAGACATGGACTCCAACAAAATCAAGAACCTGGCCTTCGGCGCTCGCGACGCTCTGCGCGCCGAGGTCGCTGCCAGGATCGACGCCGTGCTCGAGCCTGGCAGCGCCGAGCGTCTCGACCAGCCCGATAAGACCCGGCAGCTCGAGACCGCCATCAGCGACAAAGGCATGGACGCCGTGGTCGAGTCGACGGCGTACACCTGGTTCAACCGCCTGTGCGCGCTGCGCTTCATGGATGCAAAGGGCTACACGCCCGTCCCCGTGGTGACGCCGCGCCCGGGCGCGACCCAGCCTGCGATTCTCGCCGACGCCGCCCAGGGCGTGTTCGACCCCGACTTCGGTTTCTCGCGTCTGGTGCGCGACCGCGTGCAGAGCGTTCTCGCCGGCGGCAGCGGCTCCGGCGCGAACCGTACCGAGGCGGCCTATGGCGAGCTGCTGGTTGCGGTGTGTGACCGCTACGCCGCAGCGATGCCGTATCTGTTTGGCGAGGCAGCGGCGTCGAGCCTCGTCATGCCGCAGGGCCTCCTCGCCGAAGATTCGATTCTTGGCCGCATCGTTGAGGACATGGACGACGAGGAGTGCGAGACCGTTGAGGTGCTGGGCTGGCTCTACCAGTTCTACGTGGCGGAACGCAAGGCGGAGTACAACGACAGCGGACGCAAGGCGACCGCGGACGACATCGCGCCTGCCACACAGCTGTTCACGCCCGACTGGATTGTTAAATACCTCGTGGAGAACTCCCTTGGGCGCCTCTGGATGCTCAACAACCCGGGCTCGGCGCTCGCGGACAAGATGGACTACTACATAGCCCCTGAGGGCGAGACCGAGGACTTCATAAAGGTCTACTCGCCCGAGGAGCTGACGCTCTGCGATCCTGCATGCGGTTCAGGGCATATCCTCGTGTACGCATTCGACCTGCTCTTCGAAATCTATCAAGAGGAGGGCTACTTCCCGGAGGACATCCCGGCGCTTATTCTGCAGAACAACCTCTTCGGCATGGAGATCGACGGCCGCGCGGCTGAGATCGCCAAGTTCGCGCTCGAGATGAAGGCGCGCGAGAAGGATCCCGAGTTTTTCGAAAAGTGCATCGATGCGAACTTGACGGTACTCGAGCCCGTCAAGTTCGAACCAGGCGTGCTTGCGGGCGCGGGCCCGATCGCGAACACAGCCGAGCTCCTCGAAGCCTTCGAGCACATGACCGAGGTGGGCAGCCTCTACGTGCCCGCACCTGGCGACATGGCCGCCGTGGACACCGCCATCGCGAGCTTCAGCGAGGATGATCTGCTCGGGATGGACATACTCAGGAAGCTGCGAACGATGAAAGGCGTGCTCAAGGCCCTCTCGCGCAGGGTTGATTGCGTGGTCGCGAATCCGCCGTATCTAACGAGTGGGAAATTCGATGCATGGCTTTCTGACTGGACCAAGACATATTATCCAAGCGAAAAAAGCGACCTCTGCACTTGTTTTATCAAGCGTAGCTTTAGTTTGGTAAACAAGGGCGGCTATTCAAGCATGATTACAATGCAGTCTTGGATGTTCATCCCTTCTTATAAAAAACTGCGTAAGGAAATTACCACTGCCAAACAGATACTCGAAATGGCCCATATTGGAACGAGGGGTTTCGAAACGATTGGCGGTGAGGTTGTTTCGACGTCAGCAACCATTATTTGCAATGACATGGGTTCGACAACAGGATTCTTCGTTCGCTTAGCCGATTTTAGCGATGCTCACGAAAAGAGCGGCGCTCTTAAAGAAGTTTGCCTTAAAGGAGCTGCTAGCGCTGGTATCACATACTTGCATGACGCAAGCTTTTTTAAGGAAACGCCTGATAACAAGATTGCATATAGATTGACCAATACAATTGTCGGTGCCCTTAGCGAGCATCGGCTGTCAACTGCTTTGACAACGCGAGAAGGTATGTCAACGGCAGACAATGACGCCTTTTTACGACTATGGTTCGAGCCTGCAATTAGTAACTGTTTTCTGCCGGGGAAAAACAATAAGACGGCTTCTCAAAAATGGCGCGCCTATCAAAAAGGCGGCGAGTTCAGACGTTGGTACGGCAATAATGACTATGTTGTCAATTGGGAAAACGATGGGTACGCGATTAAGCACAACTTTGACCAGAAAACAGGACGCCTTCGTTCGCATAATTTCAATGGGGAGTTTGCTGGACGTGAAGGTTTAACCTGGTCAACGATATCTTCTGAACTCCATGTGCGTTATTGTCCTAGCGGATTTCTTTTCGATTCGACAGGGGCAATGGGGTTTGCGTCTTCGCAAGAGATCCTTGCAGCTTTCCTTGCATTTATGAATACAAGCACGGCCGCAACGATTCTTAACTGCCTAAGTGAAGCGCTGCATCTCAAGTTCAGCGATATTGCTCAGCTGCCTTCGGTTGAGGGTGCCTACGAGGATTCAGAAGGCATAGTTTCCAATTGCATTACTCTTTCACGCATTGATTGGGATTCGTTCGAAACCTCTTGGGACTTCGAGTGGCATCCGCTTGCCCCGTCTGCGCGCGAACGCGCCGAGCAGCTCTCCTATGGCGTTGACTCCTATGCCCGTGCGGCCTCCGTCTCGCTGATTTCGGAGAGATTCAAACGCTGGAGCGATGAGTGCGGCAATCGATTCAACCAGCTTAAGGCCAATGAGGAAGAGCTCAACCGCATCTTCGCGTGCATCTACGGCATGGAAGGTGAGGTGCCCATCGAGGTGCCTGACGACAAGGTATCGGTACGCCGTGCCGACCTGGTGCGCGACGTGAAGTCTCTCGTCTCCTATGGCGTCGGTTGCATCATGGGCCGCTACTCGACCTTTGCGCCGGGGCTAATCTTGGCCGACGCACAGCAGACGGTGGATGACTTCAGGGCGAAGGTCCCCAATGCCGGATTCCTGCCCGATGAGGATGCCATCCTCCCCGTACTTGACGGCGAGTGGTTTAGCGACGACATCGTGGCTCAATTCCGCAAGTGGCTCGAAGTGACCTATGGCGCCGAGACGCTCGACGAGAACGTGAGGTTCATCGAGGACGCCCTGGGCAAGGACCTGCGCAAGTACTTCGTGAAGGATTTCTACAAGGACCACTGCGCCACCTACCAGGTGACAGGCAGCGGAAAGCGCCCCATCTATTGGATGTTCGCGAGCCCCAAGGGCAGCTTCCAGGTGCTTGTTTACATGCACCGCTATACGCCGAGTACGGTCGGTCAAATTCTGACTAAGTATCTTCGCGAATACATTGAGAAGATCAACGCGAAGATCGGCCAGCTCGACCAGAGCGACCGCGCCGCCGACAACCGCCAGGCTGATAAGTATCGTGCGGCGGTGCACGAGCTCACCGATTGGGAGCGTACCGTCATCTACCCGCTGACCAACGAGCGCGTGGACATCGACCTGGACGACGGCGTAAAGGTAAATTACAACAAGTTCCCGCATGCCCTTGTCAAGGTCACGGGCCTGAGCACTTGGAAGTAGGCCGCATAGGAGGAGCTTTGATGAAAGATGCCGGACTGCTCGTTTCCGAGCTTGCGAAAACCACAACCGAGCTCGAGTGGGTGGAGTTCAAGACCAACAACAAAGACCCCAAGATGATCGGCCGCGACATCAGCGCTCTCGCGAACTCGGCCACACATCGGGAGGCGTCGCGTGCGTACATGATATGGGGTGTCGACGACGCAACACACGAGGTCGTGGGGACCGAGTTCGACCATCGCACGCTGAAGTGCGGCAACGAAGAGGTCGAGAACTGGCTTCACCACCAGCTCTCGGGCAACGCGTCGTTCGAGTTCGTCGAAGGGGAATGCGACGGGCGCCGCGTAGTCGTGCTCTCGGTCCGGCCAGCCTTCTCCCACACGGTCGACTTCGAGAACGTCGCCTACATCAGGGTGGGCTCCTACACCAAGCCGCTGAAAAGCTACCCGGCGATAGAGACCGAAGTATGGAACAAGATAACCAAGGCCGATTACGAGGCGTCCACGGCGCTTGAGGACGTGCCGCTACGCGGCGTGCTCGAGCTGCTCGACTACGCGAAGTACTTCGAGCTGCTGAGACTTCCGCTGCCGCAGACCCAGGAGGAGACCATACGCTACCTGGGCGAGGACTGCCTGGTGTCGAAGCAGGACGACGGGCGCTTCTCGGTAACGAATCTGGGAGCGCTCCTTCTTGCCCGCAACCTGTCCGACTTCGCCAGCCTTGAGCGAAAGGCCGTCAGGATCGTCAAATACGAAGGCACGGGACGGCGCGCAATTCTGAAGGATCGCGTTTCCCTCGTCGGCTACGCCAACGGCTTCGAGCAGACCATCGAGTACCTCCACGCCATCCTGCCGTCGAACGAACCCATCGGCAACGCGTTGCGCACCCAGCAAGCCCCGTACCCTGCCGAGGCACTTCGCGAGCTCATTGCGAACATGCTTGTGCACCAGGACCTGACGACCTCGGGCAACGGCCCGCTCGTCGAAGTGTTCGACGACAGGGTCGAGTTCACCAACCCGGGCGCCTCGCTAGTGGAGCCCCTGCGGCTGCTCGACAACCCTCCCCGGTCGAGGAACCAGCGCCTGGCCTCGCTCATGCGCCGCTTCGGCATCTGCGAGGAGCTGGGCACGGGCTGGGACAAGGTGGTCATGAGCTGCGAGGAGATGTTCCTGCCATCGCCGAAGGTGGACGACTACGAGAGCGGCGCGGGGAGCATGAAGGTCACGCTGCGCGCCCGGGTGCCCTTCTCGAGCATGCTGCCGAGCGACAGGGTCATGGCTGCGTACTGGCACGCGTGCGTCTGCTACATGGAGGGCGCGCTCATGGGAAACGCGTCGCTTAGGGCCCGGTTCGGAGCGGACGAGCCGAGCGCCTCGACCATCTCTCGCCTGATCCGCGACACGGTGGACGCAGGGCTCATCAAGCCCTACGACCCCAACGGCGGAAGAAAGTATATGACGTACGTCCCGAGCTGGGCGTGACGGCTTTATTTGCGCGCCATTTTCATACGGGGCGACAATACGGTAGCGCTCTTGAAAAATGCCTGATGGGCGGCTTGCAGTTTCGATAGTTTTATTTGCGCGCCATTTTCATGGTGCGCGGGAAGGACCGTTTTGTGAACGATTTGGACAAGAAACTCAACGACGTGTTCACGGGATACGTGGTGCGCAAGGACCTGGTGAAGCTCGTGAAGGGCAACGCCGCCGTGCCGAGCTACGTGCTGGAGTTCCTCTTGGGGCAGAACTGCGCCACCGACGACGAGGGGCAGATCGAAGCAGGCGTGGAGCGCGTGCGCAGCATCCTGGCCAAACACTACGTGCAGCGCGCCGAGGCGGGCGCCATCCGCAGCGACATCAAGCAGTCGGAGTACAAGCGCATCATCGACAAGGTGTCCGTCACGCTCAACGAGAAGCGCGACGCCTACGAGGCCACGTTCGAGAATCTGGGCGTGAGCAAGGTACTGGTGAGCTCGGACACGGTGAAGAAGAACAGGCGCCTGCTGGTGTCGGGCGTATGGTGCATCGCGGACTTGGCCTACGAGCCCAACGAGGCGCGCGACGAGTCGCCCTACATCCTGATGAACCTGAAGCCCATCCAGATGAGCCGGTTCGACTTCGAGGGCTACGTGGAACGGCGCTCGCGCTTCACTGAGGACGAGTGGATCGACGTGCTGATACGCTCCATAGGCCTGGACCCAGCGCTACTGGGGCGGCGCGCCAAGCTGTTCCAGCTTACGCGACTAGTGACCTACTGCGAGCGCAACTACAACCTGGTGGAACTGGGTCCCAAGGGTACGGGCAAGAGCCACGTGTTCAGTGAGTTCAGCCCGCACGGCATCCTCATATCGGGCGGCGAGGTGACGCCTGCGAAGCTGTTCGTGAACAACTCGACGGGCAAGATTGGCCTGGTGGGCTACTGGGACTGCGTGGCGTTCGACGAGTTCGCCGGCAAGAGCAAGAAGCCCAAGGCCGACATCGTGGACATCATGAAGAACTACATGGCCAATAAGAGCTTCAGCCGCGGCATCGAGCAGGTGACCGCCGAGGCGTCCATGGTGTTCGTGGGCAACACGAGCCACGACGTGAGCTACATGATCAACCAGACTGACCTTCTGGACGACCTGCCCGCCGTGTATCACGACCCGGCGTTCATCGACCGCCTGCACGCCTACATCCCCGGCTGGGAGATGGACATCATCCGCGGCGATATGTTCTGCAGCGACTTCGGCTTCATCGTGGACTACCTGGCCGAGGCGCTGCGTGCTATGCGGCCTATGGACTACTCGGGCGAGGTCGACCGGTTCTTCGAGCTTTCAAGCAGCATATCGACGCGCGACCGCGACGGCGTGGTGAAGACCTGCGCTGGCCTGATGAAGATCTTGTTCCCTGGGCGCAACGAGACCGCCGAGGAGGCGGCCGAGATCGTGGAGTTCGCGCTGGAGCTGCGCAAGCGTGTGAAGGACACGCTCATTCGCATCGACGAAACCTTCGAACGCGTGGACTTCGCGTACCGCCCCAAGGAGGGCGGCGCCTGGAAGCAGGTGGCGACGCTCGAGGAGCTCGACTATCCCATGACGTATCATTCGTTGGATAAAGTGCCATGGGAGGGTTCTGGGATTGCGACGGAAGACGCCGCACTGGGTGCTTTCGGCGAAGAGCCCGTTGCGTCATCAACAACGAGCGAACCCATGACGGATTACGAGCGTCACGGTAACGAAGGATCGCAAGCCATTGCCGCTCCTGATTCGAAAGCACCCTCTGCGTCTTCCGAACCGGTTACAAATAAGAGGCCTGATCCGAAGCCTGGGCATCTCGCGCTGCGCGAGAACCAACGCGGAGTCTCCTACGAGAAGTTGTTCGGTGCGTATCTTGAGGGTGCTCATGAAATAGAGATAATCGATCCTTACGTAAGAACATTCCACCAGTGCCGCAATGTCATGGAGTTGCTTGAAGTGGTCGTACGCCATTTCAAGCACGATGTGCCTTCTATTAAGGTGCATCTGATTACGGCGCCCGACGAATACCCCGATTCGAAACAGGAGGACTATCTAGAGCGAATCAAGGACTCAACGATGCCTCTGGGGCTCGATTTCACGTGGAAGATTGATGAGAGTGGAACGTTGCACGCGCGCCACCTCAAAATCGACAACGCGTGGGACATCTTGCTCGACCGGGGGCTGGATATCTGGCAACGCTTTGACAGCAATGACGCCTTCAGCATAGAAGGCCGCATGCCTGAAATGCGCCGCGTGAAGGCGTTCGAAATAACCTACATGAAGATTGGGTAGATGCCAGATGGTTCAAAAGGTCGCTCAAAAGCCGGTTAAGATCGACTTGCATATCCACTCTGCAGCGTCAAAGCATAAAGACGGGTCAAAAGTGTCATCAGGCACCGCAGACAATCTGCCCATCCTCGTTGCCGCGCTGAACAAGCACGGTGTGAATATGGCTTCCATAACGGACCATGATTGCTTCGACTATCAACTATTCGACAAACTCCGAGATTATGCCAGTCAGGAAAACAGCCTTGACAAGGTTTTGCCCGGTATAGAATTCAGCGTCGCATTTTCAACGGCAGATGGGCCGAAGACCGTCCACGTCGTCACCATCTTCGATGATTCAGACGACCAGAAACTCCAGGGGCTTCAGGCCAAAATTCCATGGAAGGGCAATGCTCCGGATTACGACTGTGGTTCCTCATTCAGTGAGGAGAAGTACTGGGAAATCATCCGCTCAATCGGGCTGAACATCGTCACCATAGCTCACCAGAAAGCCAGTCCGGGCTCATCTCGAAAGCGAGCCAACGATGCGAACTCCGTCGGAGATGATCAGTTCAACGAGTTTCTATTCATGGAGTATTTCGAAGCCTATGAATACAAAAACAGGAGGAATGAGCTTTTCAACAAATCGTTCGCCGCAAATCGGGAAGTTAGCGAACGTCTACGTTTCATTACCGGTTCAGATTGCCATCAATGGGACGTATACCCGGGTGTAGATGCAGTCAATACTGGTGACCTCCCGTTCACGTATCTCAAATGCCTCCCCACGTTCCGCGGCCTCGCGATGGCGGTCACGGATATTTCTCGAATCAAAACCGTCGGGAGCTTCTTTTCTGGCTCCACCAAATCTTTGGATGAAATCGTCATTGAGATCAATGGCAAGGAGGCGCACATACCTCTGTCGCCTGGCATCAACGCAATCATCGGCGACAACTCGGTTGGCAAGTCGAGTATCATGAATTCATTGGTTGGTTTCAACGGCGTCGCGATGGCGACAGCAAATGGCCAGAAGAAATATCTAGAGAAGGTCGGCGTAAAAGTCGTTACGTCTGTGCCGGCAGAAAACCGTTTGTGCGTTGATGGTCAAGAATCCATCAGAAAGTTATTTGAGAATCTCGGCAAAGGAAAGACTAAAGATCTGCTGGGAAACCATTTTCCCGAACCTATAGACACCGAACCTTTCAAAGAAGCGGCGGCGACGCAAATCGAGCTTCTATGCAATGCCTTGTCTGCATCGTGCGGCTATCAAGCAGCGCTAAGCGAATTGTCGAACGTCACCATCTTGTCGGAGCGCACCGCTTCGCCCTCTTCGACTATCTCCTTCCAAGGCCGTCTACCTTCCTTGGATGAGGCCCCGGAGCAGAGGCTAGTCGATGATTTAAAAAGCATAGAGAAGAAAATAGAGTCGCTTGGCGAGATTCATTCTGCGGTGCTCAAAGAAGATGACCTCGAGGCAATCAGTGTTTCGCACAGACTTATCTCGAAGATCAGAAAACGTTACGAGGCGACTATTAACTCGGTCTTGTGTGAGAAAAAGGTCATCAATGCTATCAACACCACCGTTCAGGAGCTAGGTCGGCAATACAAGCAGTTTTCGACTGATGCCCAGAAACTCGAATCGAACTATATCGCAGCGATAGAAGGGTTGGCTGCTTCAATATCAGACCTGGTAAAGAAGGAGCACTCGGTAGATGAATTTAGTTTTGAATTCGAATCCATCGAAATAGAACCCAAGGTTAACCCCGTTGGACCCCTTTCGTTTGTATCAAAAACCAAAACAAGCGCCGTCAATGCTGAACTTTTGCAAAACTGCCTCAAAGGGATTCTCAAGGCACGTCGCGCAATAGACTTCAAGACCGTTGACTGCAATTGGTTGGTCGAGTCGCTGAAGAATTACCCTGCGGATGCCGACGATCCGATAGAAATCGTGCGCCAAAACATGACCAAAGAGGTCTCGAAAGCACTGGAGCCAGTCAAGGCCATCAATCGAAATAAAGATGATGTCTACGAAGAGCTTTCTCAAGGCTTCAACGCTCAGCTGTACTTCTCATTGCTGAGGGACACAGAACTTGGCGATGGTATCTATTTCGTCGATCAGCCCGAAGATCAGATATCTCAAAAGGCAATCAAGGAGGTCGTTATTAACGAATTCCGTGATATCGCCGAATCAAGACAAGTGGTCTTGATTACGCACAACCCTCAATTCCTGGTTAACCTCGACGTCGATAACGTCATATTCATTGGCAGGAAGGACGGCAGCTTAACCGTACAAAGCGGTGCGCTGGAATTCGAATGCATGGAATACAAGATGCTTGACGTGGTTGCCGAGAACGTCGATGGAGGCCTAGATGCAATTCGAAAGAGGATGAAACGATATGAAAAAGCAAATTAGCGTTTCGGAGGATTCAGAAAAGTTCATCTTTTCAATTGATGACGTAGCAGTCTTTGTCATTGGGAAAGACGACCTGGTTGTCGATTCAAAAAAGCTGTATGAGGCTTTCTTCAAGAATCTTAAGGCAAAGCCCGAATATGACGTTAGCGTCCCAAATGATGCAACCAAAGAATGCACCTACATTGCAGGTGAATTCAAAAAGATAATCGATCTGACAGTTGAGAAGATTGACAAAGAATGGTTTGCGCAATCCGGCAGAGAATCGAATATCACTGCATAGGAAGGTTGTACGATGAAATATAGCCTCGACAAGCTCAAGAAGGTCGAGCTGCGCGACGTATGGCCTCATGAGGCGCTCGACTTTACCAAGTGGCTCTCTGCGGAATCCAACCTTGCCATGCTGAGCTCCGCAGTCGGCATTGAGCTCGAGCTTATAGAGACCGAGTCGTCGGTGGGTTCGTTCAATGTCGACATCTATGCGCAGGAAGCCGGCACCGGGCGCAAGGTGATCATCGAGAACCAACTCGAGGACACCAACCACGACCACCTGGGCAAGGTAATCACCTACGCCGCTGGCAAGGGCGCCGAGGTCGTCGTGTGGGTGGTGGCACGCGCGCGCGACGAGCACCGTCAGGCCATCGAGTGGCTCAACCAGCACACCGACAGCGATTTCGGGTTCTTCCTGGTGGAGATAGAGCTGTGGTCCATCGGGGACTCACTGCCCGCCCCGCGCTTCAACGTGGTCGAGCAGCCGAACGAGTGGACGAAGGCCATCAAGCTCAGCGAGGGTCTCTCTGAGACCGAGCGCGTCAAGCTGTCTTACTGGACCAAGTACCGCGAGGTAGCCCAGGCGACTCCCGAGTTTTTGAAGGTTTTCAATCCGCAGAAGCCCTCGAAGGATCATTGGACGACGCTGCGCTGCGGCACGTCCGCCTACCATATCGCATTACTCATAGACACGCAGCACGGCCGCATCGGCATCGAGTTCTACGCACCCGACGACAAGGAAATCGGCCACAAGGCCATCGACAACACCGATTTGTTTGAAGAACGTCTCGGCCTTGCGGCCACACCCTTCGACGCCAAGAAGGCTTCGGGGCTTCGCTTCTACAAAGACGGCTGCAAGATCAAGAACAACGAGACCGCCTGGCCGAGGTTCATATCCGAGCAGCTCGAATGGGCCCTCACCATGAAGAAGCTGATTGCCGAGCTTGGGCTTTAGACGTTGTCTGCGCCCCATTCCGAAAATGCTCGCAGTGTTGGATTCTGCACCCATTACGGTTGCCACCGACTCTTCCAAAGGGGTGGTTCGTGGCGATGTCTCTACCGTTGGCACGTCAGTCCCCTCGCCGAGCGCCACGAAGAGCCTCATCACGTACCCGAGCCTCTGCTGCAGGGACTCGCTCAGCTCGCCGTAGGAGACCGCCAGGTGCACCTCCTTGACCAACTCCGCCATCGAGTCCTTCAGCGCCTTTCGTACGCTCACAGAGGGCCTCACCTCAATCTGGGTATCGGTGAGCTTGGCGATGATGTAGTCCTGCCTGCTCATGCCGCTCCAAGCTGCCATCTCGTATATGAGCTTGTGCTCCTCGGGCGTGCAGAGAAACGTCATCGTCTTGCTGCGCTTGCGGGCGCTGTTCCCGCACGGCATCCTTCTTACCCCCCCCTCGCCCCGTCGAGCGCGGCTGCCATCTCGTCCTGCTTCGTGGGAACAGGCGCGCGTAGCGGTAGGTGATGTCTACCGCCTCGTGGCCAATGCGCCCGGCGATGGCCAGCGCGGAGAAGCCCATCTCGATCGGCAGGCTCACGTGGCTGTGGCGTATGTCGTGTATGCGGATGCGCTTCACGCCCGAAGCCTTGCGCCCTCGCTCCATCTCGTGGGTCAGGAAGTGCTTGGTCACGGCGAATAGGCGCTCGTCGGGGCGACGTCGTCGCGCGGCTCGATGAAGTCCGCCATCTCGTCGCGCAGGAAGGCGGACATGACGATCGTGCGCGCCGACTTGGGCGTCTTGGGGTCGGTCACGGTGTCCACGCCGCGGAGGCTCTGGTACGACTTGTTGATGCGCAGCCGCGAGCTATCCAGCATGAAGTCGGACGGAGTGAGCGCCAGGAGCTCGCCGCAGCGGATGCCCGTCCAGTAGAGCAGCCCGAAGCCGCCACACGCCGACGCCATTAGTCGAGGCCGTTCCGTGCGAAGCCCGGTCGCTTCCGCCAGCTCCAGTGCCCGCCGCTCTGGGCCCTTCGTGCTTGGGTCGTCCGGGTCGCCCACACCATCACGCGTCGTCTCCGGGCACTTGGGCGGTGACCATTCTCGCCGCAGCCGGTTACCGCAAGGCACCGAATGCGGCCGGCAGCCGACACCCGGCAGCGTCAGGCTGCAAGGCAATCTCGCCAGAGCTCACGAAGAGATTCCGCGCCCGAAGAGACCAAGCACCCGCAACTCTCTCAAACCCGAAGACCGACAGCCCCAACTTAGCAGCTTAGCGGACCAGCAAAATTCAAAGAGCGCCGTCCCAACTCGCCGGCGGATCACGTACGTATTACAAAGCAGCTATCTTCCTCGCAGCATGAAGCATCTCGTACTCGCGACCGCTCCATACGGGAAGGGGCGCGGCGTGGACGGCGGCCCGACACGCGTCGAGGAACCCCGTAGCGCTCTCGCAGAAGCACTCGTGCGCGAACTCGCCCGTGCCGTGGGCAACGGCGTCCCCATCGGCGTAGAGCGTCCAGATAGCGGGCGTGCGGTCGTCGCCGCCCTCAAAGGCAATCTGCAACACGTGGGGCGTGCCCTCGGCGAGAAGCTCGCTCTCAAGCCTCCCCACGGAGAAGCGCATCTGGTGGGCGAGACAATCCTTGGCAAGCGCCGAGACGTATCCGCTCGGCTCATCGAGAAGGTGCATGCGCCTCGGCTTGACAGTCAGGTTGTGGAAGTCGTGCTCTTCGCGCACGGAGAAATCGTCCATGTTGGACCCCTTTCATCGATGCTGGCAGGACCACCGTGCCTCTCGGCCGGTTGGTGTCGGGATCATCGAGCCAACTCTCTACCCCGACTCTGGATAAAATGACCCGAGCAATACGGGCGAAAGGCAGTCTACCAGCACGTGCACATGCGATGCAAGGGGTCGTCGTGAAGGGCAAGAGGAACCTTATCCGGCCCAGCCCGCATGGCCAACCGCAGTCGGCGCCCACCAGCCGCGCTTCCTCGCCCCGCCCCCTCAGATGCGCCGTCTTCGGCGCCCGCGGCGCGGCGCTTAACAGATTGATATTAAAAGGGCCTAAGGTCGCCGTCGATAGAAGGCTCCGCCACGAGTCATGGCAGGCGTCCGACGGCACCCATCGCAGCCGTCTTCGCGTCGTCGCCGACGACGTCGAGCTCATGAGCCCGCCCACGACCCCGTGAGCATGCGCATCGATCGGGGGCGTCACGCGGCCTCTCCGTCGCGCCTCCGGCGGCGGGACTAGTTGTCCGCGACGAGGCACAGCATGCGTGCCATGCACGCGTGGACGCAACAAGAGCGAGGGGCGGTGGTTGGCACCGACGATGGCGGCTGGGATCGCGCCAAGGTTGACGCGACGAGTTTCTCGCGCGGGCTTGCGGCCGTATGGGACAATGGCCCCATACGGCCGCCAGGGTCGGAATCTACACCTGTGGAGACTCATGAGAAACCGCGCGAGCGGGGAGTCTACGAAGCAGGAATCCGCGCTTTCCTGACAACTTGGTTTCAAACAAACCGCTGGTCAAGAGTCTTGTTTAGCCCTATCGGGTTTTGGAGCCGGTCAGGTGACACGGTTAGTGGACTTGCTGGTACAGTACTAAGCTGCAAGGAAATAAATCCGTTCCAGGCTCGCCGCCGCTTGCGGATCCTCGCCCGGAGCGTCCGTCCCGTCATATAAGGAGCATCCATATGTCAGATTCCGCACGGCAGGTCTCTGGTCAGGCCCCCGCAAAGAAGGGCCTCTCTCAGAAGCGCGCCCTCGTGATCATCGCCTCTTTTGGCATCGAGGAACCCGAGCTCACCCGTCCCGTCGAGGACCTTCGCGCCGCCGGGGTCCAGGTGACCGTGGCGGGCGCGAGCTACCCCGATCCGGCGGACTGCGTGGTCCACGACCAGCATGAGGGCATTCACTACGCGCCTGATTGCGGACTCGAGGACGTGGACGCTCGCGACTTCGACCTCCTTGTGATCCCCGGGGGCACCGTGAACGTCGACCGCCTGCGCGTGCGCCCCGAGGCCCACAAGCTGGCGCAGGATTTCGCCGTGGCCGGCAAGCCAATCGCGGCGGTGTGCCATGGCCCCTGGGTCCTCGTGAACGCCGACGTGCTCCAGGGCAAGACGATGACGAGCTGCCGCTACATCCGCGTCGACCTTGAGCACGCGGGCGCGACCTGGCTCGATGAGGAGTGCCACGTGGACGACGCGAACGGCTGGAGGCTCATCACCTCGCGCCGTCCGGCGGATCTCGAGGCGTTCAGCGCTGCCATGATCGCCGCGCTCGAGGGCTAAGAAGCCCCTCTACCAATAAGGTCGCCTTTCCCAAATCCCCGCATGGGCGGAGCAGCCATGACCGATCGCACGAACCCCGCCAGCCTCAAGAGCCGACCGTCTCTTCTTGGACGCCTGCGATGGATTCTCGCGGCTCAGCTCGTTGCCCTGGCGATCGTCCTTGGCGCACCGATGCCCCTGGGGCTTCCCGCCCAGGTCGCGGTCGCGGCAACGACCTCCGACGGCATCGTCTACGAGCAGCGAGAGCCGGGAACCGTGGCCATCACCGGCTACGAGGGGGCGGGCGGCCGCGTAGAGATCCCCGCGCAGCCCGTCTACGCCGCCCCGGCGCCCTCGTCGAGACAACAGACGCCGCCGCCGGCCGACGTGTACGACGAGGATATTCCCTTCTAGTATTTATGTCGGCCGCGTTCCAGCGCCGACGCCCACCGTAACGCCCCGCGCCCACGTGGGGCAATAAAACCCAACGGGCCCAGCGCCCGCAACCGAGCAAATAACAAACCCGCCGCGGCTTCGTCCCGCGACGGGTTTGTTATTTGCTCGCGTATCTAATTCTTAACCTCTTCGCCATCTAACGTGCGAGAGTCGGCAGCCGTTTCGGCCTTGGTGCGCCTTGTCCTCGCAGACCTTGCGCCGCCCACGGGGGCCACGTCGCCGAGCACTTCGGCGTCCTCCGACGCGCGGGCACGGCGACCAATCAAGGCGTTCGACGCCGTGCCCGACGCCCGGCCTGCCGCCGTCGGGCTCAGCCCTCGGCGCCGTCGCGCGGCGCTTCCACGGCGCACTCCCAGCCGCCGTCCCCCGACTTCGCGGGCGGCCGGGTCGCGAGCAGGCCGCAACCCGCCAGCGCGAGCGTGGCGGCGACGCAGGCGTCGAGCGAGTCCGCCTGAACCCGCACACGCGACCCCGGGGACGCCTGGCGGTGAGGCGCGCTTTCGATTCTGCGGGCGGCCTCCGCGTTAGCACTCACGCCCCTCTTACGAGCGTCGGCCTCGACCTCATCCCACAGATCCTTTGAGAGCCTCACGCCCTTCACGCGGGTCGGCGGCATCTTCCTGCGGCCCATGTTTCCCCCAATCAGCACCTGTCCTGAACAGCTCTATTGTCCCATAACCTCGCTATTTGTGCACAGATATATAGGGAGGGTTGCAAGAGTCGTATTTGTCTAGCCGCCCAGCCCTTCGGGCCGGTCCGCTGACAAATACAGGGCTCTGCCCTAACTTGGCCGGCTGCGCCGGGAAGAGAAGCATGCCCATAGGGGGCATCCGTCCCGTTCGGGAACACCCCTAAATGTATAGCCGTCTAGGGGAACATCCTGCCTACCGGATAAGAAAGGCAGGGACTATGACTGAGAAGAACGACGGAAGCCACATGAAGGGGCGGAAGCGCAGGAGCCAGCTGAACATCAGGCTTACCCCCGCAGAAGCCGAGGAACTCCGCCTGCGCGCCTCCGAGGCGGGGATGACGATGACCGACTACATCGTCTCGTCGACGCTGCGCCCGGAGGGCCGCGGCGCGGTCGCCGCGAAGAGGAGCGTCGACGACGACTACGAGAATCTCCAGAGGATCTCGGAGCGCCTGTCCGGCATCGCGAGGTCCGCGGCGAGGATCGAGACGCAGTCGCGCGAGGCCGTCGACCCGGACGTCCGCGACGCGCTGATCGAGACCGCCGACCGCCTGCGAATGTTCACCTTCGGATGCGAGATGGAGCTCGGCAAGGCGATGGACGGCATCGGGTCAGCGTATAAATCGTTGAATCGGACAAGACATTGACGCGTCTCCTCGACGGAGTCGTGGACCGACCTGATCCCGTATAGATGGGAGCGATGAAAATGGCGATGCTTAAGACCGTCGGGTGGGGCCACAAGAAGCCCGGCAAGTCGTCGGGGGACGGCACGAAAGACGGGCGCGGGCGCTCGAACGAGGAGCTGCAGGACTACCTCGCCTTCGGCGACGACGTCACGAAGAGCCAGATCAAGGACTACCTCGAGCACGGCCACGGCGCCATAGAGTCGCGGGTTCGCGCCTTCCGCTCGTCGCCCGGCCTCGTCGCCGCGGACGAGAACAACTGGGCAGCCCGGATGCAGGCCACGCGCATGCGCTACGGCAAGGACAGCAAGAGAACCTACGGACACTTCATCGTGTCGCCCGACCCCGAGGACAAGGTGTCGGCCGAGGAGTGCGCCGACGTCGCCGACGAGTGGGCCGAGGCGATGTTCCCCGGGTTCGAGCACGTCGTCGTGGTGCATGATGACAACAAGAACGGCATCACGCACGCCCACGTTGTGGTCAACACGGTGCACCCGAAGACAGGCTACAAGATCCAGGTCAGCGACGGGGACATCTACAGACAGTGGGACAAGCTCCAGAGGATCTGCGAGGAGCACGGCCTGCGGGACCTCCCCCAGTTCAAGGAATGGAGGCAGCGGCTCGAGGAATCCGAGCAGCGCGCCAAGACCGAGGCGTGGGAGCGCGCCGCCGGCTCGCGATCCTGGAAGGAGCAGATCCGCGGCGCCGTCGACCGCTCGGCCGAGGCTGCGTCGTCTTGGGAGGACTTCCTCGAACGCCTCGCCGCCACCGGCGTGACCGTCACGCGCGAGAGCGCCAAGCGCGGACGCGGCCTCGTGTTCCACCACCCGGAGGGCGGCGAGCACACCATGAGGGTGCGCGCCGCCAAGCTCGGCGCCGAGTACACCGAGGACGCGCTCCGCACGCGCCTGGGCGTCGACTTCGACGCGATGTGGCGCCGGGCGCCCGAACGCGACGCCTACGTCCCGCCCGCGGCGCGCGCCCTGCGCGGGCGCCACAACGTCCACGCGCCCGGCTCGCCCTGGGCTCCCGCCGACCGCACGATGGAGGACTGGGCGCTCCAGCGCCGCGCCCTCAACCCGCGCCTGCGCCGCATCGACGGCGTGCTCGACGCGGTCGCCGAGCTCTCCGCGGCTGGCATCACGCACCACGGCGCGCTCATGCGGCGCGTGCGGATCCTCGAGGAGAACGTCGCCCGCGCCGAGTCTGAGGTCGACGGGATGAGGGCCGGCGCCGACCGCGCGCTCGCCATCGTCGAGGCCGTCCGTGAGCGCGACGAGGCCGCGGCGAGGCTCGCCGAGCTCTCCGCCGCGGCGTCCGGCAGGCTCTTCTCCTCGCCCGCCGAGAGACGCGAGCGCAAGACCCTCGAGGCACGCGTCGAGGAGCTCTCCGCCCGCGTGGAGGCCGGGCTCAGGACCGGCTCTGCCTACATCGCGCACGCCGGGCTCGAGTCCGCGACGGACGAGGAGAAGGCCCTCGCGCTGCTCAGGCTCTGCCGCGCGATGTCACGGGAGCTCGGCAAGGAGCTCGAGCAGGCGCGCGCCGAGCTCGAGTCGATCCAGTCCGCGCGCAGGACATACGAGTTGACCTACGTGACGCTCTACGGCCCGGCGACCCACGGGAAGATCTCCTTCGGCAAGGACGGCGGGGCGAGGGTCGACGCCCCGGGCGAGGCCCCGCGGGAGAGGAACCCCCACCGGATCGACCACCGCCCGAAGGTGGCGAGCAAGCCGCCCAAGACCCCGGAGCAGCAGGCCGCCGCCCGCGCCGCGATGAAGCGGATCGAGGCCGAGAGGGAGCGCTCGCGCAAGGCCGGCGACCACCGCTACCACACCCCTCCCAGGGCGAGCCAGGCGAGGCTCCTCGCCACGCTCATCGAGCAGAAGGTGATCGGCGAGCGCGACCTCGCCGAGCTCTCGCGCGACCCCGCGGGGCTCTCCGCCTTCCTCACGACGAGCCGGGGGCTTCCCGACAGGAGGCTCGTCGGGGCCGTGAAGGCCCGCGGGGACGGGCTCACCATGGGCGGCGTCGACGACTTCCTCTACGCCCGCCGCGGGGCCATCTCCGGCGCCAAGCTCGGCCCGCTCGAGCGCGTCGACATGGCCTGCGCGTGCTCCGGCAGGGGAGGCCCGCCGATGTTCGTGGACGCCGCGGCACCCCGCGCGCGCGACGCCGAGGAGCACCTCGCCCGCGAGCGCGAGGAGTACATCGAGGTATACAGAAAGCGATTCCTGTCCGACCCCGTGGGCGAGGACAGGAGGCCCCCGCGCCCCGTGCGCATCCCGGTGCCGGTCCCGCCGGACCACGGGTCCCGGAAGAGGTAATCGAGAGAGGCCCGACCGAGGGGCGGGCAACGGCCGAGAGATTCCGCGACGCCAAGCCCGTGAAGCGGTATCCCGCGCAAGGCATAAGACGAGAGCGCCCGCCCCCGGGATCATCCGGGGGCGGGCGCTCGCCGAAGGTGGTGTTCAGACGAGCCTGTGGAGGCTTCTCCCAGTGCCCAATCGCGTCGTGGCGGCAGGCGCCGGCCTAGGCCTTCTCCTTAATGATGACCGACCGGGCGGCACTCGCCCGCCGCCTAGTCGGCGGGCGCCGGCCCGCCCGCGAGGGGCTCGATCCTGTCCGCGACCTCGCGGGCGATCGCCCGAGCGTCGTCGCCGGCGAGGAGCCAGTAGTAGGCCAGGCGCCGCAGCGCCGAGTCCTCGCGCGGGGAGACGCCGGCGTGCTCGATGCCGCAGGTGACCGTGCGCAGCGCGGGGTCGCCCCTCCGCCCGCGCCACCCGTCCCCGCGGGCGGCGTCGCCGTCGAGCGGCCGGCCCTCGCAGACCGCGACGACGCGGGCGCGCAGGCGCCCCTCTGCCTCCTCACGGACGAGCGCGAGGAGCGCCGGGGACCCGAGCTCGCCGGACGGGCGCCAGTGCCTGAGGAACGTGAGGCACCCGTAGACCAGCTCCCGCGCGACGAGCGCGCGGGCGGGCGGCATGTCGCGCAGGAGCACGGTCACCACGGCGTCGGCGACCCTCTGCGCGTCGGCGCCGCCCGACGAGAAGCCCCGGGGCGCCGGCGACGAGTAGGCGACGGGGTCGGGCGCGGCCGTGCCCTCCCGCGCCCGGAGCTCGACCGCCAGCTCGGGCAGGCCGACGGGGGCGCCGACGCGCGCCGGCGGGT
>UQIF01000004.1 GCA_900540955.1 uncultured Olsenella sp. | reverse complement strand
TCCGATTTCATGCTGCTCACCGCGCACCCAGGCATCGCCGAGGACGGCAACGTGTTCTTCCGCAACCTCTCGCTCGGCAACCTCCGTGGCCAGTACAAGTACCTCGGCGTGGCGCCGCTTTCGCTCAAGCCGCTCGTCATGCGCGGCATCGACCGCGAGATCGGCCGCGCGAGGCGCGGTGAGCCGGCGAAGATCTTCCTCAAGATGAACTCCCTCACCGACCGCGACGTCATCGACAAGATCTCAGAGGCCTGCGAGGCCGGCGTCGACGTACAGATGACCATCCGCGGCATCACGTGCATCAAGGCTGGCGTCCCCGGAAAGACCGACGGCCTCGAGGTGCGCCAGATCGTGGGGCGCTTCCTCGAGCACGCGCGCATCTACTCCTTCGGCGCCGACGCGGACATGATCTACCTGAGCTCGGCGGACATGATGACGCGCAACACCGAGCGCCGCGTCGAGATCGCCTACCCGGTCTTCGACCCCGCCTGCCGCGAGATCGTCAAGCACTTCATGGCGCTGCAGCACGACGACAACGTGAAGGCCCGCCGCCTCGACGAGAACGGCGAGTGGCGGCGCGTCCCCGTGGCAGAGGGCGAGCCTGCCGTGAACTCCCAGGAGACGCTGCTCGCCGAGGCGTACGAGCGCGCCCGCGTGGCCGCGGGGACGGCAAGGAGGCCGCGCACGCAGGCGGGCGAGCAGGCGGGCGAACAGGCGAAGATGACTGCGCCCGAGGCCGCGAGGAAGCCCGCGCCGCATGTGGCGCCCTCTGCGGCGCCCGCGCCTTCTCCTGCCCCCGCCCCCTCGCGCCCCTCTGCCCGTGGGCCCGAGCTCGCGGCGTCGCAAAAGAAGCCCGTGGGCAGGGTCGCGCGCGGCCTCGGCCTCATCGGCGCCGGCATCCGCACGCTTTTCTCCGGAAAGTAACCGCCGCACACGCCAACCCCTTCGACGGCCCGGGAGTCTTTTGCGCCCGGGCCGTCGATGTGTATGAGCCGCGAAAACGCGCTTCTTCGCATAAGATGTTCTGCGATGACACTTGATTGAGGGGATGAAGATGGCAATCGGAGACAAGCTGACCCTAAGCGTCGAGCGCATGGCGTACGGCGCGGACGCCGTGGCACGTGACGAGGGGGGCCGCACCGTGTTCGTGCGCGGCGGCGTGCCCGGAGACGTCGTCGCGGCCGTCGTCGAGTCCGAGGCGGAGCGCTACGCGAACGCCCGTGTCGAGAAGGTCCTCGAGCCCTCGGGCGACCGCGTGGCCCCCGCCTGCCCCTACGCCGACGTCTGCGGAGGCTGCCCGTGGTCGGCCCTGTCGTATGAGGCGCAGGCGAGGGCCAAGCGCGCCGGCGTCGTCGACGCGCTCGCCCGCATCGGCCACTTCGGCCCGGAGCGGGCCGAAGAGCTCGTGAGGCCGCTCGTCAGCCCGAGCGAGCCGTGGGGCTACCGCAACAAGGTCGAGCTCGCGGCGGTCCAGCGCGGCGGGCGCCTCATGCTCGGCATGCACGCCGCTGGCGGCGAGGGCGTCGTCAAGATCGACCGCTGCGCCCTTCTTTCCAAGAAGCGCGCCAAGGACGTCAAGGCGATCGCGGGGGCGCTCGGCTACTTCGCGAACTCCCGCGGCCTGGATATCGAGCGCGTGGGAATCCGCGCGTCGGAGTCCACCGGCGAGGCCGAGGTGGCCCTCTGGGGCCGCCCGGGCCCCTTCCCTCGCGCCCAGGCGGCAAAGATCGTCGGCGACGCCGTGAAGGCGTCCTCCATCGTCCGCGTCATGCAAAAAGGTCCCGCGAAGGCCCGCAAGATCGCCGGGGTCGAGGTCCTTTCCGGCAAGGGCTCGTGGGGCGAGCGCATCGGAAACGAGCGCATGCGCGTGTCGGCCCCGTCGTTCTTCCAGGTGAACACCAAGGGCGCCGAGAAGCTCGTCGAGCTCGTGATGGAGGGGCTCGACCCCAAGACCGACGAGGAGGCCATGGACCTCTACTGCGGCGCCGGCACGTTCACGTTGCCGCTCGCCCGCCGCGCCGACTTCGTCTCGGCCGTCGAGTCCTACGGCCCCGCTGTGCGCGACCTGCGCCGCAACCTCGACGACGCGAGGCTCGAAAACGTCGATCCCATCGGCGGCGACGCCGGCAGGGAGTTCCCCGATACCGACGCCGACGTCATCGTCGTCGACCCGCCGCGCGCGGGTCTCGCGGCCAACGTCGTCGAGCAGCTCTCCGACCAGCCCGCGCGCGCCATCGCATACGTGAGCTGCGACCCCGCGACGCTCGCGCGCGACCTCGCGAGGTTCGAGGAGGCGGGGGTGTTCTGCGTCGAGAGCGTGACGCCGGTCGACCTCTTTCCCCAGACCTTCCACGTGGAGAACGTCACCATCCTCCGGAGGCGCTAAGCACAACTTAGCACAAGGAATGTACCAAGCCCTGAATCTAGGCTGGATAACGGCCCCGAGGCATTTTCATCGATACCTCGGGGCCGTTTGGTCGCACTCCAGTAGAGTTAATATAGGTAAACTGGTGGGAATAAAGCGCAGGTCACGGCCGGGACGTCTTTTTTGGCTCTCGTCTAAAACTAGTTGCCGCGGCGGCGAGAAAAGGGTACAAACATATTCAATCGGGTAAGAGGCCCGTACAAGAGAGAGGATTTCACCATGAAGGCTACGGTCAACGAGGATTGCATCGGCTGCGGTATGTGCGAGGGCACCTGCCCCGACGTCTTCGCCCTCAACGACGACGGCGTTGCCGAGGTCACCGTCGACGAGGTTCCCGCCGACGCTGAGGACGCCGTCCAGGAGGCTGTCGACAACTGCCCCGTCTCCGCCATCGAGGCCGAGTAACTCAGGCAACCCATACTGGGTCGCTTAGCCCCGCTCACCTGAGCGGGGCTTTTTTATGCTTATGATGATACGCAAACACGCAACGGAACAAGGAGCCGACGCATGATCCTCGCCTCGCAATCGCCCAGAAGAAGACAGCTGCTCGAGGAGCTCGGGTACACGCTCGAGGTGCTCCCCGCCGACATCGACGAGGAGCGCCGCGGCGGCGAGTCCCCCGACAAGCTCGTCCGCAGGCTCGCCGAGCAGAAGGCCGCCGCGACCCTCGCGATCGCGCGCGCCGAGGGGGTGCGCGACGCCGACGGCCTGCTCGTCGCCGCCGACACCATCGTCTGGGACGACGAGGGAGACGTGCTCGGAAAGCCCGTCAACGAGGCAGACGCCGAACGCATGCTGCGGGCGCTTTCCGGGAAGACCCACCGCGTCTCGACGGGCTGCTGCGTCATCCGCCTGGGGGAAGGCCTCGCGGAGCTCGGGCGCGGCTCCTTCGTCGAGACCACGGAAGTGGAGTTTTGGCCCCTGACGGACGCCCAGGTCGCGGCCTACGTCGCGAGCGGCGAGCCGATGGACAAGGCCGGCGCATACGGCATCCAGGGCCTGGGCAGGCTGCTCGTGCGCGGGATTCGCGGCGACTACTTCAGCGTTGTGGGGCTTCCTGTCTCCAGGCTCGCCCGCCAGATCGACGCGCTTCTTGCCCAGGGCTAAACAAGGGTCGCTTTTGGATGGACGCATAAACAGCCTGGCAGGAGGAGGGCACGATGGCAATTAAGGATATCCGCGAGATGCGCGGCGTCTACGTCGGGCACAGCACGAACAAGAAGGGCGGAACCGGCTGCACCGTGATCGTGTGCCCGGAAGGGGCCACGGGGGCCGTCGACGTGCGCGGAGGAGCCCCGGCGACCCGCGAGACCGACCTCCTTCGCCCTGAGGAAACCGTGGGCGAGCTCCACGCGGTCGTCCTCGCCGGCGGAAGCGCCTTCGGCCTCTCCGCCTCATGCGGGGTCGCCGACGAGCTCGAGCGCCGCGGGATCGGCCTGGACGTGGGCGTCGCGCGCGTCCCGATCGTCTCGGGGGCATGCCTGTTCGACCTCGCTTACGGAGACCCCTGCGCAAGGCCCACGGCAAAGGACGGCTCCGCGGCCGTGGCCGATGCCTTCCAGAGCGCCCAGGAGCCGCTCCCCCGCGGCGACGTGGGCGCAGGCACCGGTTGCACCGTGGGAAAGCTCCGCGGGCCCGAGAACGCCTCCAAGGCCGGCCTTGGGATGGACGTCGAGGAAGCCGGCGGGCTTGCGTGCGCGGCAGTCGCCGCGGTCAACGCCTGCGGGGACGTCGTCGACCCCCAGACGGGGAAGGTCGTAGCGGGGATGCGGGGCGAGGACGGCTCGGTCGGCGGAACCGCCGAGGCCCTTCTATCCATGGCGGCGAGCATGCCGCTCGACGCGCCGGCGCCAAGGGCAAACACGACCATCAGCTGCGTGGTCACCAACGCAAGGCTCACGAAGGCCCAGGCCACGAAGGTCGCGCAGATGGCCGCCGACGCGTACGCCCACGCGATCTGCCCCACGCACACCACGAACGACGGCGACGCCGTCTTCGTCATGGCCACCGGAGAGGTCGGGGCGCCCGTCGACGTCGTCGGCGTGCTCGCGACACGCGCCCTCGAGCGGGCGATCGTCGACTCCTGCGCTCGCTAGCCCAATCGCGCTCAGCAGCTCAGGGCGAACTCCATGGCGCGCAGGCGCGCGTCGAGATGGGCCGCGCACCAGCGGTGGGCGCACGAGAGGAGCCAGACCGAGGTCTGCTCGTCCACGAGCGCCGCCAGCAGCTCGTCGAAGGTGCCGGAAAGAAGCGCGCGCAGCCACGAGACCTGCGAGGGGCTCACCGGCTCGGCGCCGGCGACGTCCTTGGCGCAGCTCTCGCACAGAAGCCCTCCCGCGAGCGGCGAGAAGCGCGACACGCCCGCCTCGCCGCACGCGCAGCAGCCGTCGAGCTCGGGGCGCCACCCGGCATGGGCCAGGACCTTCCAGGCGAACGCCGCGCAGGTCAGGTCAAGGTGAGCGCGGTCGGTAGCCTGCTCGCACGCCTTGAGCGCCCGCGACGTGATCGCGTACAGGAAGGGGTCCTCGGCGTCCTCGAAGCAGCACAGGCGCGCCACCTCGCACACGCAGGAGGCGGCGCTCACGCGCTCGAGCTCGCCGCGCAGAGTCGCATGGGCGTCCACGAGCGAGGCCTCCGCGACGACGTCGAGGCTCTTTCCGCAGGCGAGCAGCAGGTCGCACTCGCAAAAGAGCTGGACTTTGCCCGCGAGCTTGCCCCCAGGCTTCCTCGCCCCCTTGGCAACGGCCCTGAGCTGCGCCCCGTTCGAACCCAAAAGGGTCAAGATGAGGTCCGTCTCGCCGAGCTTCGTGCGATCGAGCACACAGGCGCGGGCACGGTATGTGCGCCTGCCGGCCACCTGGTCTCCCTACTCGTCCTCGACGGAGTACCCGAGGCGCTGGATGATGTTCGCGTTGCGGCGCCACTGGGGCTCGACGCGGACCTTGAGGTCGAGATAGACCTTGCGACCGAGCAGCCGCTCGATGTCGCGGCGCGCCTCGATGCCGACCTTCTTGATCATCGAGCCGCCCTTGCCCACGACGATGCCCTTCTGGCCCTCGCGCTCGACGAGGATGGTGCAGGAGATGGAGGCGTGCCCGTCGTCGGCGATCTCGATCTCGTCCTCGCACATGACGCCGACGGAGTGCGGCAGCTCCTGGCGCAGGTTGAGGAAGAGCTTCTCGCGAACGAACTCCGCCACGAGCTCCTCATCGGTGGTGTCGGTGTCCATTCCCTCGGGGAACCACCTGGGGCCCTCGGGCAGGTGGGCGGACACGAGGCTGACGAAGCCGTCGACGTTGAAGCCCTCGGTGGCCGAGGTCACGATGACGTCGTCGAAGTCGCACAGCTTGCTCGCGGCCTCGAGCTGGGCCTGCATCTGCTCGGGGCGGGAGATGTCCGCCTTGGTGAGGACGAGCAGCTTGTAGTCGGCGTCGGAGGCCGCGACGTGCTTGGCGACCCACTCGTCGCCCGTGCCCACGTCCTTGGTGGCGTCGATGAGGAAGGCGACAACGTCGGCGTCGGCGAGCTCGCCCAGAGCCGCCTTGTTAAGCTCGCTGCCCAGCGCGTCCTTGGGCTTGTGCAAGCCCGGGGTGTCGATGATGACGAGCTGCGACGTCGGCGTGTTGATGACGGCGCGCATGCGCTTGCGGGTGGTCTGGGCCACAGGCGAGGTGATGGCGATCTTCTCGCCCATACAGGCGTTGAGCAGGGTGGACTTGCCGGCGTTCGGACGACCGACGAGGGCAACGAAGCCAGAGCGGAATGCCGGCTCGGCGACATTGGCGTTTTCAGAATTCATGTTCTTCTCCTTAATGAGGCAAATAGCGGGCGCAGCCGCGCCTTAGGCAAGCTTGTTTATGAGGGCGTTGGCGAAGACCGCCAGGCCCACGAGGGCCACGAGGATGCTGAGCACGTAGACGGCGGCGGCGGCG
Source organism: uncultured Olsenella sp. (assembly GCA_900540955.1). Lineage (GTDB taxonomy): Bacteria > Actinomycetota > Coriobacteriia > Coriobacteriales > Atopobiaceae > Paratractidigestivibacter. Next base: position 81,145 of record UQIF01000004.1, on the reverse strand, counting down.
ATATCCTTCGCGTGGCCCGCGAGCGGGTGGTACTCGGGGCTCACGAGGTCCACAACCGTCTCGATGGCGGTGTTGATGAGCTCAGCGGCGAGCACGACCCCGATGCAAAGAAGGATGATGGCCCAGCTTATGAGGTCGATCTGCAGCACAAGACCCATGACGACCGCGAAAGCCGCCCCACAGAGCATCACGCGGATGTTGCGCTCGGTGGCCAGGGTGTAGCGAAACCCCTGCAGGGCGAAGCCGAAGCTTTTCCTGAACCCCGGGTGGTCGCTCTTTGAGCCGGGGATCATGCCTCGTCCTCCGTGCGGTGGCGCGTGATGACCACGTGCCCCAGGGTGCCGTCGGTGAGCGCGCCGGCAAGGATGTCGTCCTCGAGGGCCTCCATAGCCTCGGCAGACTCGTCGTCGAGGTGGTCGTGGCCGAGCAGGTGCAGAAGGCCGTGGACGAGCAGCAGGCGGCACTCGTCGGCGAAGGTGGTCCCGAAGCGCTCGGCCTGGGCGGCGATGTAGGCCGGTGCGAGCACGATGTCGCCGAGCTCGCAGGGCTCGCCCGGCGCGAGGTCTGGGTCGTCGGGGCGCTCGCACTCGAGGCTCACGACGTCGGTCGCGCTGTCGTGGCCGCGCCACTCGAGGTTTGCCGCGGCTATCTCCTCGTCGGTGACGACCGAGACCGAGACGTAGCACTCGCGGTCGACGCCCTCATGGGAAAGGACGACGTCCGCGAGGTCGGCGACCCGCTCCTCGGTAAGCGGGAACTCGAGCTCGTCGTCGTTGGAAAAATCAAGGGAAGCGGGCATCCTAGGCCTCCTTGCGGTCGGTTTGAAAAGCGGGCTTTCCCCCGGTCTCGGCGTCGGCGTTGTATGCGTCGACGATGCGCGCGACCAAGGTGTGGCGGACGATGTCGTTGCGGTCGAGGTCGATGAAGTCGATGTCGTCGACGCCGGACAGAACGCGGCGGGCATGGTCGAGGCCCGAGGCCCCCTTGAGGTCCTTCTGCGAGGCATCGCCCGTGACGACGAACCTCGAGTTGAAGCCGAGGCGCGTGAGGAACATCTTCATCTGCTCGGGAGTCGTGTTCTGCGCCTCGTCGAGGATGACGAAGGCGTCGTTCATCGTGCGCCCGCGCATGAACGCGAGCGGGGCGATCTCGATGACGCCCTGCTCGATGAGGGAGTTGCCGCGCTCCATGTCGGTCATGTCGAAGAGCGCGTCGTAAAGCGGACGGACATAGGGGTCGAGCTTCTCCTGCAGCGTTCCGGGAAGAAACCCGAGCGACTCCCCAGCCTCGACGACGGGGCGCGCAAGCACGATGCGGCCGACCTCCTTGCGCTTCAAGGCCGCGACGGCCATCGCCATGGCGAGGTACGTCTTGCCGGTGCCCGCCGGGCCGACGCCGAAGGTGATGGTGTTCTTGCGGATCGAGTCCACGTAGCGCTTCTGGCCGGCGGTCTTGGGCCTGATGGCGCGGCCGCGGAAGGTGAGCAGGACGTCGTCTGCCAGCACCTCCATGCGGGAGGCGCCATGGCGCACGCGGTCGATAAGCAGGTCGACATCGTCGGTTGTAAGCCCGTCTCCCGCCTCCACGAGGCGAATCATGCGCGAGAAGACCGAGGTGGCGAGCTCGACCTCGGCCGGGTCGCCCGCGAGGCTGATGTGGTTTCCTCGAACGGCGACCATGGCATCGAAGGCGCCCTCGACGCGGCGAAGAAGCGCGTCCGCGGGCCCCATGAGCTCGGTCGGGTCTATGGAGTCTGGGATGGTCAGACGAACGTGGGTGGGTTCCATGCTCCTCCGGAGGTGTTTGTCTTGGCGGGGCCTTGCCCGCGGTACATGGGTAGTTTAACGCGAACCGGCGGTTTAGGCACCCGGGGCCCGCCGCGTCAAACTATGCACAATAGTTGTGCTAATCTTGTTTTCCGCAATTGGCGCAATCCTTGTGCCAATTAACCACAATCGCAGCAACACCGCAGACAAGAAGGACGTTCAGATGTCGAGCAAGCAGTACAACCCCGAAGGTCGCCGCCGCATGGCGTTTTGGCTGTCCGACGAGGAGCACGAGAAGCTCCACCGCATTGCCGACGCCAACGGGCTCACCATGTCGGCGCAGATAGCCTCATGGATCGGTGCCTTCTCCGATGAGACCGGCCGCCTCACCGAGGAGGGCGTGCCCGTGTGCTGCGACCCCAAGCTCTCCGAGGCGGTGACCGCCGCCGAGTCCCTCGACCTCGTCTCGACCGTCATCGACGGCGTGTACAACAAGTACTTCGCCGACGGCAAGGCGTTCGCCCAGCCGGCCCCTGCCAAGCCCGCAAAGAAGAAGCGCAGGAAGACCGCCGTCGAGGCCGTCAACGAGCTGCAGATGTCCTTGGGATTCTAAGCGCCTGCACACAGCGAAGCATCCCAAAGAGACCCGTCCTTCTTTCCTTTCATGGGAAAGAAGGACGGGTCTTCATCCTATCTTTGAGCAACGCCTAGCGAGCGACGAGCGTCCCGTCCGCACGGACGCCGCCGAAGACGACCGGCATCAGCGTGTCCGTCGGGATGGAGGGATCGACCTCGACGTCGAACAGCCCGCCCGACACGGCGCGGCCCGGGTACTGCACGACGACGAGGTCCCTCTTGCCGACGAGCCTCGCCGCCTCCTGGCTTCGCATGCGCGCCGCGAGCTCATGGGCGCGGCGAGAGCGCTCGGCCATGACCTGGGGAGGGACCTGGTCGTCGAACTCCGCCGCGGGCGTCCCCGGCCTTCGGGAGTACCGGAAGATGTGCATCTTCGCGAACCGCATCTCTTCGCAGAAGGCGAGCGACTCCTCGAACTGCTCGTCCGTCTCGCCGGGAAAGCCGACGATGAGGTCGGTGCCGAGCGCGATGCCTGACATGGCCTCGCGCGCCCGCTCGACGTTTTCGCGGAACAGGCCGGTCCTGTACACGCGAGCCATGCGGCGAAGCGTGTCGTCGCACCCGGATTGAAGGCAGATGTGCAAAAACGGCGCGATACGTCCATCCGATGCGGCCATAAGGCGCACGAGCTCCTCGGTCACGTCGGGGGGCTCTATAGACGAGAGTCTCAGGCGCTCGACCCCCGTCCGCTCGAGCAGGAGGGAAAGAAGCCCCGGGAGGCGCATCCGCCCCTCGCCGCTCCCCCATCGGTAATCGCCGAGGTTGATGCCGGTGAGGACAACCTCATGGGCGCCTCGGCCCATAGCGGCCCGGACCTCGTCGACGATGCCTTCCGGATCGAACGAGCGGGCCTTGCCGCGGGCTTTCCAGATGATGCAGTACGTGCAGCGGTTGTCGCAGCCGTCCTGCACCTGGACGCCCGGGCGCGTCCGGCCCGTGGGCGTCACGGACGAGTGGACTGGCGCGCAAGCCTCGGCTTCGCCCAGCCCCGCCGGGTTCGCGTCCGCGAGCGAGATGACGAAGTCGGCGACCTCGCGCTTGTTCGCGACGACGCGTACGTTCGGTGAGAGCGCCGCGAGCTCGTCGGCGAACAGCGACGCCACGCACCCCGTCGCCACCACGAGCGGCTCCTGCGGGCGCGCAGCAGCGTGCCGTATGGCCTTACGGGTCTTCGCCTCGGCCTCGCCCGTGACGGCGCAGGTGTTGATCACGATGTAGTCGGCATCCGCCTCGCCCGTGAGCACAAAGCCCGCGGCCTCGAGCCTGGTCGCCATCGAGTCGAGCTCCACGCGGTTCACGCGGCAGCCGAGGTTCACGAGGGCCGCGCGGCGCGGCGCGGGACGGCTCACTTGCGCTTACCCGTGAACGGGTTCTTCGGCGCGCGCCACTTGTCGCCGCTGAAGTGCTCGGAGACCTCTTCCTCGATCTCGTCCTTCACCTTCTCGGCGCGGTCGCGGAGCTTCTCGCCGGCGGAGTCGGCGGCATCGCCCAGCCCGCGCTCGGCAACGAGCGTGCTCACGGTGAGGAGCTGCTTCTTTGTGAGGTCGGTCGGGATCTCGACCTGGACAACCGCCACGAGGTCGCCACGGGCAATCATCCCCATACGCGGCATGCCGCGGCGCTCGGCCACGACCTGCTGGCCGAACTGGCAACCGGCGGGGACCTCGATCTGGACCTTCTCGTCGGCCATGACGCCGTCCACGGAGACCGTGGTGCCGAGGATAGCCTGGAGCGCGTCGACCTTGACGGTGCAGTAGAGGTCGTCGCCGCGTCGCTCGAAGCGCTCGGAGGGCTTGATCTCGACGCTCACGACGAGGTTGCCGCAGGTGTCCCCGCGCAGGCCCGCCTCGCCCTTGCCGTCGATGGTCACGGTCTGGCCGGAGTGGATTCCCGCCGGGATCTTCACCTCGACCTTCTCGCGCGAGGGGGTGCGACCCTGGCCGCCGCAGGTCTCGCAGGGGTGGTCGATGACCTGGCCCGTGCCCCCGCAGTCAGGGCACTCGGACTGGGTCTGCATCTGGCCGAAGATGGTGCGCTGGACCTCGACGACGCGCCCTGTTCCGTGGCAGCGCGAGCAGGTGGTCATGTGCCCGCCGTCTGCGGCGCCGGTGCCGCCGCAGTCGTCGCAGGGCGCGAGGCGCTCGTAAGCCAAGGTCTTCGTGCAGCCCGCGGCGGCCTCCTCAAGAGTAATCTGCAGGTGAATGCCCATATCACGGCCATGGGTGCGGGCGGACGGGCCTCCCGCTCCCCCGCGGCCGCCGCCGAAGAACGAGTCGAAGATGTCGCCGAAGCCGAAACCCGAGCCGCCGAAGATGTCGGAGACGTCGACGTAATCGGAACCGAAGCCGCTGGGGCCGTTGGGGTCGCCGTAACGGTCGTAGTTGGCGCGCTTCTGGTCGTCTGAGAGCACCGAGTACGCCTCGTTGACCTCCTTGAACTTCTCCTCGGCGTCAGGGTCGTCCGAGACGTCGGGGTGAAGCTTGCGCGCAAGCTTCAGGAACGCGCGCTTGATCGTCTTTGCGTCGGCGTCCTTTGCCACGCCGAGCACCTCGTAGAAGTCCTTCTTCGATTCCAAGATCACCAATCTCCAAATAAACACAAGTTCACGTGCAGGTAAAGCAGTGCGGGCGGGCGAGGTGAAGCACCGGGCGCCCTTAGACGAGCATTCCGCCCGTGTAGCCGGCTCGGCCGGCTCCGACCGTGCAGGACATCATGGACGTGAAGAAGATCGCGAGCACGAGCCCCGAGCTCGCGCCGTTGCCGATGGCGGCGGCGGCGTGCTTCCACCAGCGGGCGCCCTTGCCTATGCCGTGTCGGAACCCGCTGTAGAGTCCGAACAGCAGGAGGAACGCCACGAACAGGGCGACCGAGCCGAGCGTGTGGGAAAGAGCGCCGAAGACGATGAACGGCAGCGCGAATCCCACGAGGTAGAAGCCGTTCGCCGCGCGGGGATCGAGGCGCTCCTCGGGAACGACGACGCGCGCCACGAAGTCGCCGGCGGCCTCGCCGTTCGTGCCGGCGTTGCCCATGCCCTTCACGCGCACCTCGTCTCCGTCGTGCGAGCCGGCGGGGATGTCGACGACGACCTCGCTCGCGGTGAGCGTGCGCCCGGAGCCGCCACAGGCATCGCAGGGATCGGCGACGACCTTGCCGGTCCCCTCGCACTCGGGACACTCCATCTCGACGACGCCGAAGCCGAGCAGGCTGCCGAGATCGAGCGAGATGCGCCCGCGGCCACCGCAGGTCGGACAGGTCTCGGGGTGCTCGGCGTGGACCGATCCGGCGCCGTGGCACACATCGCAGGCGGCGTAGCGCTGGTAGGTCACGCCGCGACGGCAGCCCTTTGCCGCTTTGTCCGCGTCGAGGTTGACCTCAAACACGACGTCGGCGCCGGCACGGGGGTTGTACGAGCGCGACTGTCTGCCTCGGCCCGCGCCCGTGTTGAACCCGCCGCCGAAGGGACCCCAGGCGAAGGGGCCGCCCATGCCGCCGAACGGGTCGCCGTAGCCGCCCGCGCTGGGAGAGCCGTAGCCGGCGCTCGAGCCGGCAAACGGGTTGCCGGAGCGCATGGCGTCGTAGCGCTTGCGCTTGTCCTCGTCGGAGAGCACGGCGTAGGCCTCGGAGACCTCCTTGAACTTCTCCTCGGCGTCCGGCTCCTTATTCACATCCGGGTGAAGCTTGCGAGCCTTCTTCTGGAAAGCCTTGCGGATCTCGTCTGTCGTGGCGTCCTTCTCGACGCCGAGGATGGCGTAGTAGTCTTTGTCGTTCATCGAGGCCATGTGGCTGGGCTCCCCGTGTCCTGGCGTAAATAGTCAACAGGGATAAGTATATCCAGCTTCAAGGCCCCGCAAACCCGCGGCGATCCGCGTTTGCGGCGTTAATCCGCGATTTCCACGCCCACCTGGCGGTACGAGATGCCGCAGCGGTCGAGGATGTTGCGCGAGACGAGCCCGTCCTCCGTGCTGTGGTACTTGTCGTCGAGGTAGACGACCTCGCCGATGCCCGCCTGGGCAAGGGTCTTCGCGCACTCGTGGCACGGGAAGAGGGTGACGTAGATAGTGGCGCCGACCAGGTCCTTGTTCGAGCCTCGGTAATTGAGAATGGCGTTGGCCTCGGCATGGATCACGTAGTTGTGCTTATCGGTGAGGGGCTCGCCTGTGGACTCCCAGGGGAACTCGTCGTCGTCGATGCCGGCGGGGGTGCCGTTGTACCCGACAGAGAGAATGCGGTGGTCGCAGTCGGCGATGCAGGCGCCCACCTGGGTCTTGGGGTCTTTGCTGCGGAGCTTGGCCGCGACCGCGACCCTCATGAAGAACTCGTCCCAAGAAATGACGCCCTCGCGCTTGCCCGGCATGTGCTCCCCCATCGACGGATTGAACTACGGATCGAAAGCCGCTAGGCGTATGGTGCCGCAAGCCGGCGGCTATTGCAAGCTGCGCAAGCTTCCTCCTATATAAGAAGCTTTGCATAAGGCTTGTACTGAGCGAAGGGGCGCCGTCGCGCGGGGAGCGGGGCGAATGCCCGCCCGCATCAGGCAGGCGCAAGAAAAAGGGTTAGACCTCGAGCACGTCCCCGGGAGCAAGATCCCACAGGCGCTCATAGAGCTCGTTGCCGAGGAGCCAGCCGCGCTGCGTGGGCGCAAGACTGCTCCCCCGGGTTTGCAGGTACCCGTCCGCGACAAGCCCTCCGAGGCATTCGTCGAGTGAGGGCAACACGCGCCGGGCGTGGGAGACGAGTCCGGGATCGAGCCCCGCCCGCATGCGAGCGCCCAGCATCAGGTCCTCCGCTGCGGCTTGCGCTTCAGTTAGAAACTCTATATCGAACCCCAAGGAAGCGAGCCGTGGGTCGCAGGCGATCTGCAACCGGGAGTTCTTGACCGTAAGGCGCGCCCGGGAGACTCCGGAGGGGGGCGCAGGCAAGCTCCCGCACTTCTCGCTAAGTTTCAAGTAGAGCTTTAGGGTTAACATACTTGAGGCTTTTGTTCCTAGCCCAAAATACGGTTGACCGGTCCAATACGAGATGTTGTGTTTGCAAGCTTTTCCATTTTTTGCATAGCTAGCCACCTCATATTGATTAAATCCATGACGTTCAAGTCCAACTTGAGCCATTTGCATTCGGCAAGCCTGCACCTCGTCGGAGTTCCAGGCGCAGTCTTCGTTCGAATAACGGCGGTCGAACGCCGTCCCCTCCTCGATCATCAGGGGATAAATGCTCACATGCGTGGTGCCTAAGGCGATCGCGGCCTCGAGGGTTTCGTGCCAAGAGGCGTCGGTTTGCCCCGGGATCGCGCACATTAAGTCACACGAGACATCGAGTCCGGAATCGACCGCGGCGCGCACTCGCTCCTGCGCGAGCTCGGCGTCGTGAAGTCGACCGAGCTCTCGGAGCTCAAAGTCGTTCAGGCTCTGCACGCCTATGGAAACCCGAGTCGCCCCGTTGGAAAGAAGCGCATCGATGACGTCGTCTCCCATCGAGTCGGGGTTCGCCTCGCAGCTGAGCTCCTCAGGTCCAAGGGCGGACGCGCACGCCACGAGGCGCCCGAGCGCAGGAGCCCCCAAAAGCGACGGGGTGCCGCCGCCGATATAGGCGGTGCGCAGCCCCTCAAGGGCACCGATGTCCTCGAGCTCGCGAACCTGCGAAACCAAGGCGTCGGTATAGGCCGACATCAGGGGATCATCCCTGTGAGTCGCCCATGAGGCGAAGTCGCAGTAGGCGCACTTCTGGGCACAGAACGGCACGTGCAGATAGAGCGCATAGGAGGAGGCCCGCTCAAGGCGGGCCTCCCAAGCATGCGCGTTATCGAATTTCGAAGCCATGATCTTCGGCCTCCGCCATCGCTTCCTTGATCCGTGCGCTCACACAGAGAAACTCCTCGAGCGTGGTGCACTTATTTGCCTCTCCGCGCCAGAACGCCGCCTCCGGCATACCTCTGAGGTACCAGTTCGCAAGGCTTCTACCCCTCTTGAGGTGAGCTCCGGTGGCCGCAAGCAGGCGCATGTGGCACTCGAAGGCCTCGATGCGCGTGACGAGCCCCGGCGCGAGCGGCTCCATACCTGCGAGGATATCCTTCGCCTGCTGGAACACCCACGGGTTGCCGTAGCTTCCGCGGGCGACCATGACGGCATTGACGCCGGTCTCGGAAAGCATCCTCGCCGCCTCATGGGCGTCACGAACGTCGCCGGACCCGATGACGGGGATCTGGACCGCGTCGGCAACTCGTCGAACCGTGTCCCAGTCCGCCTCGCCGTGGTAGAACTGCGTTGCAAAGCGGCCGTGAACCGCGACCGCCTGGGCACCCGCCGCCTCCATCCGGCGGGCGAACTCCGGTGCGAGCTCATGCCCCTCGTAGCGGCCGCGTCGAATCTTCACCGTCACGGGGACGCCATAAGGGGCCAGGGCATCGACGCACGCGGACACGAGGCTCTCGGCGAGCTCCGGCGTCTCCATGAGCGCGGCGCCCTCGCCCTTCTTTGTGACCTTGGGCACGGGGCACGCCATGTTGATGTCGATGAGCACAAGCCTTGTGCCAAGGCGCTCTGCCACGCCCTCCGCCGCCTCGCGGAAGAGCTCGGGCTTCGTTCCGAAGAGCTGCACCGCGAGGTCGGGCTCGCCCTCGGCGCACTCGGTGAGCTCCCAGCTGCCGTTGCCCCCGTAGTGAAGCCCGGCGCATGAGACCATCTCGGAGTAGGCGCAGTCCGCCCCTCCGGCGCGGGCCATCATGCGGTATGCGGAGTCTGTCACCCCCGCCATCGGGGCCATGAGCAGCGGGTTCTCGGCGAGACGCTCTGCCAGGGGCGCGTCCTTCTTGCCATTCGCGAACGGATGGATGTCCCCGCACAAACCGACGCCCGGGCCAAAGCTGGCCAGGACGTCGGCGGGGCTCGTCTGTGTCTGGGTCAAGCTCTCCCCCACTACTCGTCGTCGACCTTCAGGACGGCGAGGAACGCCTCCTGGGGCACCTCGACGCTGCCGATCTGCTTCATGCGCTTCTTGCCCTCCTTCTGCTTCTCGAGGAGCTTGCGCTTACGCGAGATGTCGCCGCCGTAGCACTTGGCGAGAACGTCCTTGCGCATGGCCTTGACGGTCGAGCGGCTGATGATCTTGTTGCCGATGGCGCCCTGAATGGGGACCTCGAACTGTTGGCGCGGGATGATCTCCTTGAGCTTGTCGCACAGGCCGCGCGCGAGGGTATAGGCCTTGTCCTTGTGAACGATGAACGAGAGCGCGTCGACCTCGTCGCCGGACAGCAGGATGTCGAGCTTGACCAAGTCGCTCGCGCGGTACTCGGAGAACTCGTAGTCGAGGGAGGCGTAGCCCTTGGTGCGGCTCTTGAGCTGGTCGAAGAAGTCGAGGATGAGCTCGGCCAGCGGGATGTCGAAGTGCATCTCGACGGACTTCTCGGTGAGGTAGACCATGTCGCGCATCTCGCCGCGGTGCTCGATGCCCAGCTGCATGACCGCGCCGGTGAACTCGGGCGGCACGATGACCTTGGCGTTGAGGTAAGGCTCCTCGATGTGCTCGATGCGGGTGACGTCGGGCAGGTCCTGGGGGCTCCTGACCTCGATCATCTCGCCGTCGGTCTTGTAGACGTGATAGTCGACCGAGGGGCTCGTGGCGATGAGCGACAGGTTGAACTCGCGCTCCAGGCGCTCCTTGACGACCTCCATGTGAAGAAGCCCGAGGAAGCCGACGCGGAAGCCGAAGCCGAGCGCCACGGAGGTCTCGGGCTCCCAGGTAAGCGACGGGTCGTTGACGTGCAGCTTGTCGAGCGCGTCGCGGAGGTTCTCGTAGTCTTTGTTGTCCACGGGGAAAAGCCCCGTGAAGACCATCGGCTTGGCCTCGCGGTAGCCCGGCAGGGGCTCGGCAGTCGGGTTGTCGGCGTAGGTGAGGGTGTCGCCCACGCGCACGGCGTCGGGGTCCTTGAGGCCCGTGACGACGAAGCCGACCTCGCCGACGGAAAGCTCCGGCAGGGGCTGCTCGGCCGGGCGCTTGACGCCGACGCCGTCCACGAGGAAGTCGCTGCCCGCCTGCATCATGCGCAGGGTCTGCCCCTTGCGGATGGAGCCATCGAAAACGCGCACCGTGGCGACAACGCCGCGGTACTCGTCGAAATAAGAGTCAAGGATGAGGGCCTTGAGGGGCGCCTTCGCGTCGCCCTTGGGGGGCGAGACGAGAAAGACGATGGCCTCGAGCAGGTCATGGATGCCCTCGCCCGTCTTTCCCGAGACGCACACGGCGTCGTCGGCGGGGATGGCGAGGTCCTCCTCGATCTCCTCCTTGACCTCATCGGGATGCGCCGAGGGCAGGTCGATCTTGTTGATCGCCGGGACGATGTCAAGGTCGGCGTTCATGGCGAGCGTCGCGTTCGAGACCGTCTGCGCCTCCACGCCCTGGGTGGCGTCGACCACGAGGACGGCGCCCTCGCACGCGGCGAGGGAACGGCTCACCTCGTAGGTGAAGTCGACGTGGCCCGGCGTATCGATGAGGTTGAACTGGTAGGTCTCGCCGTCGTCGGCATCGTAGGAGACGCGCACGGCGTTGCTCTTGATGGTGATGCCGCGCTCTCGCTCGATGTCCATGGTGTCGAGCAGCTGGGCCTCCATATCGCGCTCCTCAACCGTATTGGTGAGCTCGAGAATGCGGTCCGAGATGGTCGACTTGCCATGGTCGATGTGCGCAACGATAGAGAAGTTGCGAATATGTGAGGTGTCATAAGTAGTCATAAGATGAATCATAGCGAAAACGAAACCAACATGCTATACTCGCGAAGTTGACCTCGCCGTGTCTGGATCCGACAACCCCCACAGTCGGTTCCGCAAGAGGGCTCAGTATTTGTAATCGAAAGGAACCGCACGTGGCTAACATCAAGTCGCAGAAGAAGCGCATCATCACCGCCGAGAAGGCTCGCGTCCGCAACCGCGCAGTCCGCTCCGAGCTGAAGACCGCCGTCAAGGCCGTCCGCACCGCCGTCGAGGCCAAGGACGTCGAGGCCGCTCAGGCTGCCGCCAACAAGGCCGGCCGTCTGCTGGACAAGGCTGCCTCCAAGGGCATCATCCACAAGAACCAGGCTGCCCAGCGCAAGTCCGGCGTCCAGAAGCTCGTCAACACCATCAAGTAGCTTCTTCTCCGACATTCGGAACCTTTAAAGACCCCGGGGTGCTGCCCGGGGTCTTTTTTTGGACAAAAGGGACGGGGGATTTTGTCCCAACTTATGGAGACGCTCCACGAATTGGGACAAAATCCCCCGTCCCTTTTGTCCCACGGCGAGCTAGCGACCGCAGACGGAGCACACGAGGGCCGTGAGGGTCGACCGCTCATCGGCGCCGGACTTGAGAGCAGCGTCGGCATCGGCGCACTTGGAAAGCAAAAGCTCGAGCTCGCCGTCGCGGAAGTTGCCCGCCCAGCGGCCGAGGTTGCGCACCTGCCAATCCTGCTTCCTCAGCTCCTTGGCCACAAGCCCTCCCTCGCCGCGAGCGGCCAGGCTCTTCGCACAGATCAGCTCGCGCACGCGGCCGCAGATAAGAGAGCACAGGCCGATCGCGGAGCCGCCTTCAAGGAGGCGAAGGAGCTGAAGACTGCGGGCGAGGTCGCGCTGGGCCAGCCGGTCGAGAAACTCCCAGGGCTTGACCTCCGCCACCCGAGCGACATTTGACTCCACGAGCCCAAGCGTGACGTTGCCCCCGCCGCCAAGAAGCGCCGAGAGGCTCGCGAGCTGCGTGTCCAGCATCGTCGACGACTCGCCCACGCGTGCCGTGAGCTCGCTGGCGGCGTCAGAGGAAATCGTGAGGTTGTGAGAGCGCGCAAGCTTCTGCACATACGGAAGGAGGTCGCGGCCCTTCTTTGCGGAGCAGTCGATCACGGCCTTGGGTCCGACTTTGGCCAAGGCTTTGTACAACCTAGTTGTCTTTGCCAAGGTCGTGGCGGTGAGGCACAGCGTGCAGGCCTCGTTCGGGTTCGCCAGATACTTGACGAGCGCCTCCGATACGGGCTTCGGAAGCTTCTCCGCGTTCTCCACGATGACGAAGCGGCGATCGGCGCCCATCGGGAGCGTGTTGAGGGAAGAGAGGAGCGTCTGGGGCTCGAGATCCGCCGAGGCCTCGATCTCCTCGATATTGAACGCCTCGAAAGGGCCGGCGGCGCGGGTCTTAAGGCGGCTGAGCGTCTCTTTGCGCTTAAGCTCATCGGGGCCTACTGCGAGGTAGGCGGCAAGAAGCTGGGGGGCTTGTGCCATGGGGTTCCTTTCTCGTGGGCATCAATGATACCCCTGGATCGTCGATGCCGAGCCGACTGGCGGCAAGCGCGAGCGCGATAAGAGCCGTCACGTCAGACGGGATCTTGGTTGCCACCTCTCGACTTCTCGGGGAAGCGCTGCCGCCTGCCCGAAAATCGCAGCCCGTGCTATTCGACTATCAATGCGCCTCTCTGTGTGCTCACCCGCGGTCCCGACGCCCCCGGATATACGATGACGTCGCCCGCGTCGATGGTGCAAAGAAAGCGGCTTCCCGCCGACTCCAGCGCGTCCACGCACTCGGCGCGCGGGTGGCCGTACCGGTTGTTCTTCCCGGCGCTGGCCACGGACACCTCGGGGCTTAGCGCTTTCGCCTGCTCAGGGCTCACGGAAACGGCAGACCCGTGGTGGCCGACCTTGAGCAGGTCGATGTCCCCCGCGTCCCCGGCGGCAAGGATCTCGCCCGTCTGCTCCTTCTCGGCATCCCCGGTAAGAAGAGCGGAAAGGCTCCGCCCGCCCACGTCGTAGAGAACGGAGAGGACGACCGAGTCGGCATTCCCGTCCGAACCTTCCACGGGTTGCCGCGGCCACACCACGCGAGACGTGAAGCCTCCGCAGGAAATAATGTCTTCGTAGGCCAGCTCGCAAGGCCCGTGCCCGCAAAGGCGCTCGACGGTTGACCTGAGCTCTTCTCCCATGAGCTTCGCGACGCCCTCGGCGACGTACACCTCCCCCACCGAGCACACGCCGACGAGGTCGTCGAGGCCGCCCACATGGTCCTCATCGAGATGCGTGAGCACGACCGCGTCGAGATGTCTCACATGGTTGCGAGAGAGCGCGGCGGCCACCCTATCGTCAAGGCCGGCGTCGACCAGGAGTGTGGAGGCGCTGTCGGAGACGAGAATCGCGTCCGCCTGCCCGACGTCCATGACGCAGATTCTCGCGGGGGCGAAGTAACGCCACCTCACGTCGCCTGCGCCGAGGACGAGCAGCGCCGCGGCGCACGCGCCAAGAAGACCCCGGCGGCTGACCCTTGGCCAAAAGATGAGCAACGCGATACCCGCCGCCACGGTGACGGCAAGAAGGGCCCCCGAATCAGCGTCTACGCAGACGCTCGTCACAGGCAGCGAGGAAACCGTCTTGAGCACGCAAACGAGCGCCTTTGCGGGCAGCTCCGCGATGTGCAGGAGGATCGGCCGCAGCCAGGGGATCGGCGCCGCCGCCACGGCGAGCGCCCCTGCGCAGACCGTCGGCGCAAAGAGAAGCGAGAGCGGCACGTTCGCGGCAGGCGCCACGACCGAGATAGCGCCGAATGCGGGGACGGTTAGCGCCACCGTGACGGCCTGACAGACGAGGGTGAGCGAGACCGCGTCGAGCGAGGACCGCCGCAGCGAGCGCAACGCCGCGCGAACCGCGGAAGGCAGGCGGCGAGGCGCCGCGGGCGCACCGGCGATTACGAGGACCGCGTGCTTCGCATAGGCCCCGAACAGGCCAATGGCCGCGACGCAGGACATCGAGAGGAGAAAACCGAGCTCGCCTGCGCAGGTCGGCCGCAGGAGCGCCATCACAAGCCCCGCCGCCGCTGCCGAGGAAAGCCCATGCCCGCGACGCCCCGCCAGCTCGGATCCGCTCGAGGCGAGCGACATGACCCAAGCCCTGACGGCGGACGGGGGCGCCCCGCAAAAGAGGACGAATAGCCCCGTAAAGGCCGCATGCGCGGCGAGGCGGGCCGCCTTTCTCATCCGAGCCCTCGAAAGAGCGCCTTCCGCCATGGCGCCTATGAGTACAAGATGGCTACCGGAGACGGCAACCAAGTGCGACGCCCCGCAGGCCGCGAACTCTTTGTCGAGCCCGGCCTCGCGAGCAGCGGGCGAGAACCCGCAGGCGACTCCGGCGAGAACCGCCCTCGGCGCATCGGCCCCGTCCTCGCAAAGAAGCGCCGTGAGCGCTTCTTCCCTAAAGCCCATGAGCACACCGGAAAGCCCGCCGCCAAGGCCGCGGTCCTCGACGCGTAACACACGCACGGTGCCGCAGACGCCCTGCATACGGCTCGATCTTCCCCACTCGTCCTCGCCCGCGGGCGTGAACCTCCCTACGCAGGAGAAGCGATGGCCGCGGCCGACGCGCACAGGGCTCGTCGCCCACACGAGCGCCTCGTGACCGGCAGGCCCCTTCGCCCGGGCGCGGCCGCGCCACGTTCCGTCGCCGCCGCTCATGTCGGAGACCATCTCAAGCTCCCAGGCGGAAACCGGGCTCGCGAGGAGCGCCGAGGTCGCGTCGGAGAGCCTCGCGGAGAAAGCGCCGGCGGAAATCCCCGCCGCGAGCGCGGCGACCGTCACCGCGGCCGCCGCCTGGGCGAAACCGGCCGCGCCGGCGCGGCGGCACGCAAACGCCACGACGGCGCCGAGGCCAAGCGTTAAGCACCCGGGCACAAGGATTTCCCCCGCCGCTGTCCCCGACCCCAAAGCGCAGCGCTCGACGGCAATGGCGACGACAAGGCACAGCAGGCTCAGGGGAACGGCGGGCCTCGGCGGCAGCGGCGCCTGCCTAGACACAGATATGGGCCTTGATCTTGGCGAATTTCTTCTCGCCTATGCCCGAGACGCGCATGAGGTCCTCAGGGGTCGCGAATGGCCCGTTCGCCTGCCTGTCCTCAATGATCGCCGCCGCCGTCGCCTCGCCCACGCCGGAGAGCCCCTGCAGCTCCTCAGGAGTCGCCGTGTTTATGTTCACGAGGGAGGGCGCGGCAGGTGCGGCCCCCGTGGGCACGCCGCCGGCTCCAGAGTCGCCGGGGATCGCCTGCGCGCCGGCGCTCAGCTCCTCGGATGTGGGGATGTGGACCTTCGCGCCATCGGACACGGGTGCCGCGAGGTTGATGGTCGAGGTATCCGCCTCAGACAGAAGCCCACCAGCCGCCGCGACCGCGTCGTTGACGCGCGCGTCCTCAGCGAGCTCGTACACGCCCGGGGCGGCAACGGCCCCGTCCACGTGCACGACAACGAGAGGCGCCGCGGCGGCCCCCTCCTCCGCCGCGCCCGCTAGGGTCGAATCGCCGCCGACCGGTTGCCCGGCATCGGCGACTCGCGAGAGCTCCACCCCCGCCGGCATGGCGGAAAGGATCGCCCCCGCGACGCCAAGAACGGCGAGCAGCGCGACGAGCAGGGCCGTCGCGGCCTTCCCGCCTGTGAATCCATACCTTCTTGCCATGCGCCTTAGGCGCACCCCGAGCCCGGGCGCGCGGCCTTCTTGAGCCATACGACCACCTCCGCCGATATCGTCACCCTAAGGCGCGTCGCCGCACCTCGGCAAAAGTTGGCTTCACAACCGCATCTTGCGTTATTCTTGCCAAACGCTGGCGGAAAACTGCTCGTACTAAGCGTCTTTGCAGCCCAGGCCCCATTCGCGCAGATCCGCTAGCCTCAATGTCGCCAAGCAAGGAGGACGGGCTTCCGGCGCCCGTTTCCGCTCGCGGCATAAGCGAGCCCGCTCGCCACGCAAAAGCCCGCCCGTCTCCATATATGAGGCGGGCGGGCTGAATTCTGCGGAAGCTCCTTGCATCGATGCGAGGATGTACGCTCGGGCTACTCCTCGGGAGCCGACTTCTCGGGCGAGGGGCCGAGCTCGTTGTGGTGCGCGCGAAGCCTGCCGCGCGGCGCATGGTAGCTCGGGCACTGGCTGAAGTCCTTGTACTCGATATTCGCGATGAGGTCCTCAAGCATCGCCTCGTGATCGAAGCTCTCCCAAGCCTCATGGACCTGGTCGAGGCGCGCATGGGTCTCGGGGCGACGAGGCATGAAGAGCGTGCAGCAGTCGGGCGCCGTCTGGCACGAGATGTCGTAGGTGCCGATCTGCTCGGCACGATGAATGATCTCCTGCTTGTCGGAGCCGATGAGCGGCCGCAGGACCGGGATCTGGACGCACTCGTCGACGGCCCAGATGTTCTCGAGGGTCTGCGAGGCGACCTGGCCGAGCGACTCGCCGGTAACGAGCGCCTTGGCGCCCTCGAGGGCGGCCACGCGCTCCGCGACCTGGAACATCAGGCGGCGATACATGATGATGCGAAGGCTCTGGGGCACCGCGAGCGAGATCTCGCGCTGCTTGTCGCCGAACGGGCACACATAGAGGCGCCCGACGACGCCGGAAGGCGCGAGGGCCTCCACGATGTCGTCGCAGAGCCACTCGCTCGTGTCGGAGGTCTGCGGGCGTCCGGAGAAGTGCACCGGAACGCAGATGGCACCGCGGCGGCCGACCATCCAGGTGGCCACCGGCGAGTCGAAGCCGCTCGAAAGCAGCGTGACGACCTTGCCGGCAGTGCCTACGGGAAGCCCGCCGACGCCGGGGGCGGAGGCCGCGTAGACGTAGGTGGAGCCCTGGACGACATGGACCACGACGGTGACGTCGGGGTTGTGGACGTCGACCTTCTTTTCCGGGAACGCCTCGCAAAGAGCCGAGCCGACGAGCTGGTTCATCTCGAGGGTATGGCGCTCATAGGTGGTGGAGCTTCGGCGAGCATGCACCTTGAAGCTCGTGAAGTCGCCGGCCTCCCCCATCGCTCGAATGGCGGCGGCGATGAACTCCTGCTCATCAAGGCCGCATTTGTACGCGAGCGAGACGCGGGCCACGCCGGGCACGCGCCTGATGGCCGCCGCCATAGCCTCAGATGCCTGGCGGTCCTCGGACTCGACGACCACATAACCCGAGATACGCTGGATGTTGCGCACCTCGAAGTCGCGCAGGGCCCTATGGAGATTGGTCACGAGCTGGTTCTCGAAGGTTGAGCGGTTCTTGCCCTTGAGCCCGATCTCGTGGTAATGAACGAGGCAGAGTCTTTCCGTCATGGCTTAAAGAGAGATGGTGTTGGCGCCCTTGATGTCCTCGTCAAACTCTTCCTTGACGAAGCCCAGGGTGCCGGACTCGATCTCCTCCATGGCGATGGAGACGGTGTCCTTGCCGGAGACGACGGTGGTGATGTCGTCGAAGTCCTGGATGGCGGTCACGCGCAGGTGCTGGCCGCGAATCATGTTGTTGATGTCGCAGGCGCGCTTGGACGCGATGGAGCATAGCAGGAACGGGTTGTGCTCGGTCTTCTCGAGCAGGGTATCGATGCTGGGCTTGGTGACGGACATCTAAAGAGACCTTTCCTTCGTCTCGTATGAATCAATGAGGTCGGCGAGCTCGCCGACCGCTCGGTCGAGGTCGTCGTTGACGATGCGCTCGTCGTATGACGGCGCAACGGCCATCTCGGCAGCGGCGTTGCTGAGGCGCAGCTCGATGCTCGCCTCGTCCTCAGTGCCGCGGCCCCGAAGCCTGCGCTCAAGCTCCTCTGCGGAAGGAGGCTCGATGAACACGAGGACGGCGCCCGGCCAGACCTTGCGCACATTCAAGCCGCCCTGCACGTCGATCTCGAGGACGACGGAATGGCCTTCGCCGAAGATGCGGCTGACCTCGCTCTTGAGCGTACCGTAGCAGTGGCCATGGACATGGGCCCACTCGAGGAACTCGCCGGCCTCGACGCGGCGGCTGAACTCCTCATCCGAAAGGAAGTGATAGTGGACGCCATCGATCTCCCCCTCCCGGGGGCTCCTCGTGGTGGCCGAGACCGTCAGGCCCAGGCCAGGAACCCGCTGCCGCAGCTTTGCGACCAGCGTGCCCTTGCCCACTCCTGACGGTCCGGAAACGACGAAGAGATGCGGAGTCCTAGCCACTTACTTGGAGAGCGCCTCGATGAGCTGCTCGCGCTGACGGGCGCCGAGGCCCTTGACGCGACGGGTGGCGGAAATGCCCAGCTCATCCATGATCTTGGCGGCCTTGGCCTTGCCGTAGCCGGGGAGAGACTCGATGAGGGCGGAGACCTTCATGCGGTTGGCGATGGGGTCGTCGGAATCGAGAACCTCGGCGAGGGAGACCTTGCCGGACTTGATCTTCTCACGGAGCTCAGCGCGCTCGTGACGGGCCTGGGCGGCCTTCTCGAGTGCGGCCTTGCGCTGCTCGGGAGTAAGCTGAGGTAGAGCCATTGTGTCCTCCAAACATTGCTGCTAAAAAAGCAGTCGGCGCGCGCCGTATCGGGGCGCTCGACTTTCCGGGTAATTACTATGCCCATTTACCTGCTCAATTGCAAGAAGAAATCGAAAAAGAGCAGCTCAGCGGCTATAACTTTTTCATAACCGGGCAAATATGCGCCACAAGCAGCGCAAACGGGGCCGCCTGGGGAGTCTATAAGACCCCAGGCGACCCCGCAAGCAGCTTATATGGGCTTATGCGCTAGGCCATGAGCTCCTCGACGATTGCGTCGAATGCGGCCACAGGGTCGTCGGCGCCGGTGATCGGACGGCCGATGACGAGCTTGGAAGCACCGGCCTTGATGGCGGCCGCCGGGGTGGCGATGCGCTTCTGATCGCCGACGGCGGCTCCCGCCGGTCGAACGCCCGGGGTCACGATGAGGGCGTCCGGGCCAAGAAGAGCGCGCATCTCGGAGGCCTCCTGCGGGGAGCACACGATGCCGTCGGAACCGGCGCCGTAGGCCAGGCTTGCCAGGCGGCTGACCTCCTCGGCGACGGTGCCCGTAACGCCGATGGAGGCGAGGGCCTCCTGGTCCATGCTCGTGAGGACCGAGATCGCGACGAGTCGCGTGCGGTCGCCGCCGCGCTCGCCGGCGGCCTCCTCGGCGCCCTTGCGGGCCGCCTCGACCATGGGGGCGGTGCCCAGGCCGTGGATCGAGATGATGTCGGCGCCCGTCATGGAGGCGGAGCGCACGGCGCCCTGGACCTGGAACGGAATATCGTGGACCTTGAGGTCGAGGAAGACCTTGAGGCCGCGCTCGCGCATGGCCGCGACGATCGACGGGCCCTCGGCATAGAAAAGCGTCATGCCGACCTTGACCCAGGTGGCTTTACCGGCGAGCATGTCGGCGAGCTCGAAGGCGCGCTCGCGGCTGCAGTCGAGCGCGATGATGACCTTGTCGGAGGCTTGCTCGTACGTCAGCATTCTACGGCTCCAATCAACTCGTTGATGTCGGAAACTCCCTGCTCGGCTGCCCAGGCGGCAAGGCCGTCCACGATCTTTGCGGCCGCGGTCGGGTCGTAGAAGCTCGCGGTGCCCACTGTGACGGAGGTCGCGCCGGCCAAGATCATCTCGGCCGCGTCCTCCCACGTGGCGACGCCGCCCATGCCATTGACGGGGATCTTCACGGCATTGGCGGCCTCCCACACCATGCGAACGGCGATGGCGTGGATAGCGGGGCCGGAGACGCCGCCGGTGGGCTTGGAGAGCATGCTCCTGCGCGTATGCACGTTAAGGTGCATGCCGTTAATGGTGTTGATGAGGCACAGGGCGTCCGCGCCCGCCGCCTCGCACGCGCGGGCGATCTCGGGCACGCGCACCGGGGCCATCTTTACCAAGAGGGGCCTATGCACGCGGTCGCGAACCGCTTCGACGACCTCGGAGGCGGACTCCGGGGTGCCGCCCACAAGGGCGCCTCCGCGCGCGATGTTGGGGCAGGAGATGTTGAGCTCGATGCCGGAGCACCACGGCGCGAGCTCCTCGATCTTCTCGACGGCGGCGATGTACTCCTCGTGGGAGTGGCCGGCCGCCTGCAAGATCACGCGGCAGCCGCGGCCCTCGAGCTCGCGGAGATAGTCGCCGCAGGCGCCGAGCATGCCTGCGACGCCGGGGTTGGCGAGGCCGACGGTGTTCATCATGCCGGAGGGGACCTCGCACATGCGGGGCTCGGGGTTGCCGAGCCAAGGCTCGGCGGAGCATCCCTTCGTCGTGATAGCGCCGAGGCGCGACACGTCGAAGAAGCCCTCGAACTGCCAGCCGAAGCCGAAGGTGCCCGACGCGGTGTTGACAGGGTTTTGCATCTTCACGCCGCCGAGGTCGACGGCCATGTTCACGGAGCTCTCCTCCATTACCACGCCACCTCCTCGGCGTCGAAGACGGGACCGTTCATGCAGCACGACTTGTAGGTGCCGTCGGCCATGAGCACGTTGCAGGTGTTGCACGCGCCGAAACCGCACGACATCATGCGCTCCATGGAAACCTGGCACTTGATACCCGACTCGCGGCAGATCGCGGCGACGCCTCGCATCATGACCTGCGGGCCGCAGGTGTAGACCGTGTCGTAGTCTCCCTGCGAAAGCAGCTCGCGCAGGGCGTCGGTGGTAAAGCCCTTGATGCCGAAGGACCCGTCGTCGGTCGTGGCGAGCGCCTGACCTGCGCCGAGCTCGGCGAGGCGGTCGACGCCCCAGAGCTTGGAGGCGGTCTGCGCGCCGAGCACGCCGTCGAAGGCGACGCCCTTCTTTGCAAGAAGCCCCGCCGCGGCGACGGCCGGAGGGGCGCCCACGCCGCCGCCGACGACGACCGAGCGGCCCTGGCCCTCGCGGACGGCCCATCCGTTTCCGGAGGGGCCCAGGACGGAGGAGGACTCGCCTGCCGCCATCTTGGTGAGGACGCGGGTGGCATCGCCGACGACCGCGTAGACGATCTCGACGGTGCCGGACTCGACGTCCGCGGAGGCGAACGAGAGGGGCACGCGCAGAATCTGTTTGGCGCCGGGAACGCGGAAGTTCATGAACTGACCGGGCTCAAGGGAGCCGGCGAGCTTTGGTGCGCGAAAGACCATGCGCCAGATGCCGTCGCCGACCGCCTCGTTCTCGACCACTGTATAGGTGTGCTCGCGCACCCTGGACATGAGGGTCATCTGCGTCCCCTAGTGCTGGGGCGTGACGACGCCATCGGTAAGCACGCGGCGGCCACCGGCCCAGACGTCGGTCGCGACGCCCGTGAGGGTCTGGCCGAGCCAAGCGGAGTTCTTGGAGCGGCTCTTGAGGTACTCGGGCGTGATCTCAACGGACTTCTTGGGGTCGATGAGGGTGAGGTCTGCGGCGGAGCCCTCGGCGATGCTCACCGGCTCGAGGCGCAGCAGGCGGCGCGGGTTAACGGCCATGACCTCGACGAGGCGCGACCAGCTCATCTTGCCGGTGTCGACGAGGTTCTGCAGCATGAGCGGAAGCGAGGTCTCGAGGCCCACGATGCCGAAGAAGCTGATCTCCCACTCGCAGTCCTTCTCGTGCGGGGCGTGCGGCGCGTGGTCGGTGACGATGCAGTCGATGGAGCCGTCGAGGACGCCCTCACGAAGCGCGGCGGCGTCATCGGCCGTGCGCAGCGGCGGGTTCATCTTGAGGTTCGTGTCGTAGGTGTTGGTGATGTCGTCCTCGCACAGGAACAGGTGGTGCGGCGTGACCTCGCATGTGACGGGCAGGCCGTCGGCCTTTGCGGCGCGGACGAGGTCGAGACCCTTGCGCGTGGAGATGTGGCAGATGTGCAGCGGGCAGTTGGTGAGGCGGACGAGCTCGATGTCGCGGTAGATCTCGAGCTCCTCGGCCAGCGCCGGCCAGCCGAACATACCGAGGCGCGTGGAGGCGCGGCCCTCGTTGATGACGCCGTGGCCCGAGAGCGACTCGATCTCGCAGTGGGCGAGCGCGACGCGGTCGAACTGGGCAATGTACTCCATACAGGTGCGCATCATGCCGGCGGACTGGACGCCGTGGCCGTCGTCGGAGAAGGCGCTCGCGCCCTCGATGACCATGTCGCCGATCTCGGCCAAGGACTCGCCCTTCTCGCCACGCGTCATGGCGCCGATGGGGCGCACGTGGCACAGGCCGGCGGCGTGGGCGCGGTCAATCTGGTAGCGTACCTCGGCGCCGGTGTCGGTAACGGGGTCGGTATTGGGCATGGTTGCCACGTCGGTGAAGCCGCCGTGGACCGCGGCCGCAGAGCCGGTCTCGATGGTCTCCTTGTACTCGAAGCCGGGATCGCGGAAGTGGACGTGCATGTCCACGAGGCCGGGGACGAGGTACTTGTCGTGGGCGTCGATGACCTCGGCGCCGGCCGGGGCCTCGAGGGCCTCGGAGACGGCGGCGATCTTGCCGTCATCGATCAAAACGTCGCGGAAGCCGTCGAGCCCCACCTGCGGGTCGACGACGTGGGCGCCCTTAAGCAGAAATGCCATTGTTCTCTCCTCCCAGCAGCAGGTACATCTCGGCCATGCGGGTGAGCACGCCGGCGTTGACCTGGGTCAGAATCCTAGAGCGGGCGCAGTCGGCGACGTCCGCGTTGATCTCCATGCCGCGGTTCATCGGGCCGGGGTGGCAGATGATGGCCTCGGGCTTCATCTTGTCGACGCGGCTCATGTCGAGGCCCCACAGGCGGTTGTACTCGCGGCGGGACGGGATGGAGGCGCCCTCCATGCGCTCGAGCTGGACGCGCAGCATGTAGACGACGTCCATCTCGGGGATCACGGAGTCGAAGTCGGCCGTCTGCGGCACGCCGAAGTAGTCGGGGTCGTCGACCTGGAAGGTCGGGGGGCCGACGAGGGTAACGTCGGCGCCGACGGTCCTCAGCGCGGGCACGAGCGAGCCGCACACGCGGCTGTGCGACAGGTCGCCGACGATGGCGACCTTGAGGCCGTCGAGGTGGCCGAACTGCTTGCGGATGGTGTAGAGATCGAGCATGGCCTGCGTCGGGTGCTGGTGCTTGCCGTCGCCGGCGTTGATCACGATAGCGTCGGTGTGCTCGGTGATCTTCTGCGGGGTGCCGGCGAGCTTGGCGCGGCAAACGAACATGTCGACGTTCATGGCGTCGATCGTCTGGATGGTGTCGGCGAGCGACTCGCCCTTGACCACCGAGGAGGTGGCGCCGCCCATGGAGAGGGAATCCGCCGAAAGGCGCTTCTCGGCGAGCTCGAAGGAAGACTTCGTGCGGGTCGAGGGCTCCAGGAAGAGGTTCACGATCGTGCGGCCACGAAGGGCGGGGACCTTCTTGATGGCGCGGTTGTTGACGTCCTCGAACGCGCGAGCGGTATCGAGGATCTGATAGATGTCGTCCTCGGTGAGGCTCGTGGTGTCGATCAGGTGCTTGACTGAGAGCATTACTGCGCACCTCCGTTGTGCTTGCTCGGCTTGGTCCAGATCTCGACGGAAGTGGTGTCGTCGCTGGGCTTGATGTTGACGCGAACGTCCTCGTCGCGAGAGGACGGGACGTTCTTGCCGACGTAGTCGGCGCGGATGGGGAGCTCGCGGTGGCCGCGGTCGACCATCACGGCGAGCTGGACCGTCTTGGGGCGGCCATAGTCGATCAGCGCGTCGAGGGCGGAGCGGATGGTGCGGCCCGTGTACAGGACGTCGTCCACGAGGATGATGTCGCGCTCATCGACGTTGAACGGGATGTTGGTGCTGTGCAGGACCGGGGCGATCGCGCGGCTGACATCGTCGCGGTAGAAGCTGATGTCCAGCGTGCCCACCGGCGGGCGAATGCCCTCGATCTTCTCGATCTCGTCCGCCAGCATCGGGGCGATGACCGCTCCCCTGCTCACGATGCCGACGATGCCGATTCCCTCGGCTCCCTCGTTGCGCTCGATGACCTCGTGGGCGATACGGGTGAGGGCTCGGCCCATCGCCTGCTCGTCCATGATCTGGGCCTTGAGCTTGGCCTCTTCCATGGGACTCCCTTCGACAAAAAAGATGCCCTGACCGTTGAATCGCGGCACAGGACATCCAGCATGCGTATGGGTGTCCCTCAAGTTGAGGGAGCATCTCACCTTGCTGGTCTCTCGGGCCGCGCTTAAAGGTTCTGGTTGAGTGTACGCCTGCGTGGCGGCAGGTTCAAGCAAGACGCGGCGAGCGGTGTGGATGGTGTGACGCGACGGACGCGGAAGAAGAGGAGACCGATGGATCCCACAAATACAGACCCGCACTTTGCGACATCGGGCTACGAATTAGGCAAAAACAAACGCACTTTGCCCCCTTGGGCTACGAGCAATTGAAGGCATGGGCTTTTACTGCCATTCGCAAGCTGGGTTTTATCAATTCGCTAGGCCCAAAGAGCGCTAATCCTCCTTAGGAACGTAGCCCGAGACCTGAAAGTGCGTCGAGTGAAAGCGTCTGCGTAGCCCGAAGCGCGAAAGTGCGCAAAGAGCAGCACCCCGGCTTGCTCTTAACGTGAGACACAGACCCGCCCGCAGGAATCATCCCCCGGTCCGCAAATCGCCGGAGCCAATCGCGCCCGCTTGAAGGCCTCGCGCTACCCGCGGATATATGCCTGCTCGACCTCGGCGATGTAGAACGTGTGGTAGTCGTGCCCCGGGTAGCAGCGCTCGTCGCAGGACGCGTCGATGAACTTATCGGGCCGGATCTCGTCTGCGTAGAGCTTGCGGCACACGAGCACAAGGCTCGCCTCCTCGAAGGCGACCTGACCGGCGAGCTCGACGGAAGTGAATCCGACCTCGGCGACCTTATTCCCGTCTCGGCCGCTCTTTGTGCCGAGGACCCCGAGCTCACGCTTATGATCGCCATCGAACAGCGAGACCGTGAACCGCTCGTTCGCGTCGACGAACTGCTTGGTGTAGCGCTGCGGGCGGATGTAGATGGTCGCGACGGGCTTGTTCCACAGCGTCCCGAGCCCGCCCCAGCTCACGGTCATCGTGTTGTACTTCTTGGCATCTCCTGCGGTGACGAGGCCCCAGCCCTTGTCGAATGCCGTGAACGGCGCGAGCTCGATGTCGGTCAGCCCAATCTTCTCAAACGTCATGTGCGCTCCCATTCATTTCTAGAAACAATGTGTCGGATGGTAACCCAACAGTCGAGGCACACGGGCACGCCGCCCGCACGGATTTCGGGTTTGTAACAACGAGTTGCGCCGAGCCGGGCTGAGTTCAGACTTGCCGTTGTCCACACACCAAGGGCGGCCGTAAGGCACCGCCCGCGCGAAAGGTCGCATCTCAAACATGTTCACCGCTTCGATTATCAGCATTCTGATTATCTAGAACGGGTTGGCATACACAGCCAGCCCGTCGATAACGGGCGGCTGATCAGCGAGGGCCGCTATGGAGCAATCCAAGCGGCCCTCGCTTTTTTGCAGCGATTTCGCACAGGCGCCGGCAAAGCCGGCAGGAAAGGAAGCGCATCAGGCATGACAAGCACAGACAACGAGCTCCACTACGCGATCCTCGGGGCAGGGGCAATGGGATACCGCTACGGCGTCCTTCTGCAGGAGCTCGCGGGCAAGAAGGTCGACTTCGTCGACTGCTGGCAGCCCAACGTCGACGCGGCGCAGGCGCGAGGCGGCGTCACGGTGAGCCGCGACCACGAGAACCGTCACGTGGTCCCCGTCAGCGTCTGCACCCCCGAGCAGTACCAGGGAGACCCCGACGTCTGGATTGTCATGGTCAAGCAGATGCAGCTCGCAGACGTGCTCGAGCGATGCGCGAAGGCGGGTCTCTTCAAGGACCATCAGGTGGTCTTTAGCGCCATGAACGGCTGGGGCCACTTCGAGAAGCTCCAGAAGTACTTCAAGGACGAGAACATCTACGGCGGCACCGCCATGGTCGCGACGGTGATGAACGACCCCGCCGACGTCGACTTCATCGGCAAGCCGGGTGCCGGCGCCATGCGCCTGGTCTCGATGACCGGCGAGAAGACCCTCGTCGAGCAGCAGATGTTCGACGACTTCAAGGCCGCGAACTTCAACCCCTCCTACGGCAACGACCTCAAGGGCACCTGCATGGCGAAGGTCATCTTCAACTCCGTCGTGAACACGCTCTGCACCATGTACCAGATCCAGATGGGCCAGTTCATCGAGTACCCCGGCGCCCTCGACATGGCCAAGCAGCTCATCGACGAGGCCTACGACGCCTGCGAGCGCGCCGGCGTCGAGCTCGTCCAGGACCGCCAGCACGAACTCCACGACGTCGAGTACGTCTCGCGCGTGGCGAACCCGCTGCACTACCCCTCGATGTACCAAGACCTCACCAAGGGCCGCGAGACCGAGGTCGACTACATCAACGGATACATCGCCAAGCTCGGCCGCCAGAACGACTGCCCCTGCAGGACCCACGAGTTCCTGACGCGCGGCGTTCACCTCGCCGAGATGGCGTTCGCCATCCACAACCCCGAGCTCGCCTCCGCCGAGGCGGCCTAACCCGCCAAAAAGAACACCCTCAAAAACGCCTAACTCCCACACGGCGGACGCATTTGAGCCGAAAACAGCCGAAATGCGTCCGCCGTGTGGGAGTTAGGCGCTCTGAGGACCTCACGGTCCGGCGAGGTCGGCCGCGGGGCTACTTGAACTGGTTCTCGTAGGCCTCGAGGACCTCGGCCGTGGGGCCGTCCATGCGCTGCTGGCCCTTCTCGATCCACACGCAGCGGCTGCAGATGTGGGCGACCTGATCCATGGAGTGGCTCACGAAGAGAACCGTGACCCTTCCGGAGTCGATGAAGGAGCGAATCTTGTTCAGGCACTTCTCCTGGAAGAAGACGTCGCCGACCGAGAGCGTCTCGTCGACGATGAGCAGGTCGGGCTCGGTGACGGTGGCGATGGCGAAGGCGATGCGGGCAACCATACCGCTCGAGTAGTTCTTGAGCGGCATCTCCATGAAGTCCTGGAGCTCGGCGAAGTCGATGATGTCCTGCAGGTGCTCATCGATGAAGTCGTGCGAGTAGCCGAGCAGCGCGCCGTTGAGGTAGATGTTCTCGAGCGCGGTGAGCTCGGGGTCGAAGCCGGCGCCGAGCTCGATCAAAGGCGCGATGTTGCCACGGACGGTGATGGTTCCCTCAGAGGGCTCGAGCACGCCGGCGATGCACTTGAGCATGGTCGACTTGCCGGAGCCGTTCGTGCCCACAAGGCCGACGACCTCACCCTTCTTTACCTTGAACGAGATGTGGTTGAGGGCGCGGAACTCCTTGAAGAACAGCTCATGCCTCATGGCCTTGATGAAGTACTCCTTGAGGTTGTTGAGCACCTCTGAGGCCATGTTGAAGATCATCGAGACGTCCTCGACCTCGATGGAGTACTCCTCGTCGGGAGTGGCGGGCAAAGAGACGTATGCCATGGTTCGACTCGTTTCCTAGATATAGAGGATGAACTTGTGCTCGGTCTTCTTGAAGACCGCGACGCCGGCCACGAGGGCGACCACGGCCCAGACGAGGGCGAGCAGCAGGCACATGTGCGAGGGGGTGGACTGATAGACAATCGCGCTGCGCATGATCTCGATGTAGTTGAACATCGGGTTGAGCTTGACCACCGCGATGACGAACGCGGGGGTCTGGGGGTTGTCGGTAAGAAGCTTCAGGCTCCAGAAGATCGGGGTGAGGTAGGTCCATGCGGTAAGAAGGACGCTCCACAGGTGGATCATGTCGCGGAAGAAAACCGCGAGCGCACCGATGAGCATGCTGATGCCGATGCAAAAGACCATGAGCAGAAGAAGGGCCACGAACATCCAGAGCAAGTGGACGGTGGGCACGATCCGGAAGAAGAGCATGACGATGGCGACGGCGATGAGGCTGAAGACGAAGTTGACGGCAGCCGAGAAGACCTTCTGGACCGGGAAGACCCAACGGTCGATCTTGACCTTCTTGAGCAGGGACGCGGCGCCGATGATGGAGTTCAGGCCGCCGTTCGTCGCGTCGCTCATGAGCATGAAGGTAATGTTTCCCACGATGAGGTAGAGCGGGTAGTTCTGGATATCGCCGCTCTTGAGGAAGTACGAGAAGACGAAGCTCATGATGACCATCATCAGAAGCGGGTTTAAAACGCTCCAGATGACGCCGAGGACGCTGCGGCGATAGCGCAGCTTGAAGTCCTTGCCCACAAGCTGCTGCAGGATAAAGAGGTCCTTGGAGTAACGGCCCTTGATGTGGGCGCGCTTCAGGGCCTTGGCATTGGAAGCGGATACGGTGTCTGCCAAGATTCCTCCCGGGAATCGCTGGGGGTACGGTTACGAGAGTACTGGGAAATCGTATCACAGCGTCACCGGGGCCACGTAAAAGCCAGACGCCCAGGCGGTGGCTGTGGCAAAGACGGTGGTGAGAAGGGCGCGCATGACCCAAAAACCGAAAAGAAAAACCCGGCCAATGGCCGGGTTGAAAGTTCTGGCTCCCCGGGCAGGATTCGAACCTGCGACACGCTGATTAACAGTCAGCTGCGCTACCACTGCGCCACCGGGGAATATGTTTTGCGCTGCCTTCGCGCAAGAAAGAACTATACAGGAAACTGCGGAGCATGCAACCCAGAATTTCAAAAAAATTGGGATTTTGAAAGAACCGCAGGTCAGCGACCCAACAAAATAGAGGTCAAGGCGGCAGACCCCTCATCGGTCAGTCTCCAGGCGCCGTCAGCCTTTTGAAGAGAGACCTCGCAGGAGCGGTCCATGATCGCGGACGACCTCACGCAGTCGAGCAGCTGCGATCCCGCGATGAGGTAGAGGCCCGATTCCTCGGAGTGCCCGCCGTCCTCGAGCGCCTTGGCGGTGTAGGCGTCCATCAAGGCGGCCTCCACGTCGCCCATGGACCGACCCCTCACGACGACATGAGCCGAGGCGGTATCCCCGTCGACCGAGACGTCGCCCACCTCGTAGCTCGCGCCGTCGAGATACGTGCCCATGAAGGACTCGGGCGAAACCCCGATCCGCTGCAAGTTCGAGACCGCTTCCTCCCCGATCAAGGCGCGAGCGTCGCTCGACGCCCACACGCGCGCGAGGACGGCCTCCACGGCCGCGCGCGGCTCGTCGGGGCTTTCTGCGCCGCAGCCTGCCGCGAAGACAGCGCAGAAAGCCACGAGAACGGCGGAAAGAAGTGCCATGAGTCTCTTTTGCACGGAAGCGCTCCTCACAAGGTCGCGGGTTCAGGCCGGCGCGATGGCGCGGCCTTCTAGAAACAAAGCTTGACAAGCGCGAGCGTGAGCCCGTCCTTGGCGTCCCAACCGCCATCCGCGGCCTTCGACACATACACGGTGGCCTCGGTGTCCTGCACGGGGGCGTCGCGCAGCGTCTCGAGCAGGTCGTCGCGCTTGAAGTGCAGGGGATCGCCTTTGGCGGCGGTGTCTTTGATCACCTGCGTGACCGAGCGAGCCGAGAGCTTTACCTTGGCCTGGGCGCTTGACCCGGTGACCTGGACGTCTTCGACCTCATAGTCGAACTTCTGCAGGTACTCGGTAGCGAGCTCATCCGCCGTGATGCCCATCTCATCGAGCTTGTCTGCGCAGAGCTCCTCCATCTTTGCGATGGCGACGTCGTAGGCCTCTCCCTGCGCGGCCTTGAGCTCGGACAAAAGCCCATCGAGCGACGCGCGCACCTCGTCTGCGTCAGAGGAGCCGCCCGCCCCGGCCGCGCCTCCGCAACCGGGCATCGCCGCGGCTGAGACCGCCGTCGCGGCAAGCATCAGGAATTCCCTGCGGTTCAAGTTCTTCATAGACGTTAACCCCCCAAAGAAGAAGGGCCCCGCAGCTCACGGGGCCCACAAGTTAGTCTTCCATGTAGTCCTTGAGGCGCCCGGAGCGGCTCGGGTGACGCAGTTTTGCAAGCGTCTTGGACTCGATCTGGCGGATGCGCTCGCGCGTGACGCCGAACTCGCGGCCGACCTCCTCGAGGGTGCGCGGGTGGCCGTCCTCCAGGCCGAAGCGGAACTTGATTACCTTGCGCTCACGGTCGGCGAGGGAATCGAGCACCTGGTCGAGCTGCTCGCGCAGCATCGAGTCGGAAGCGGCCTCGGGAGGCGCGACGGCGGTGGAGTCCTCGATGAAGTCGCCGAGCTGGGAGTCCTCCTCCTCGCCGATCGGGGTCTCGAGGCTGACGGGCTCCTGCGAGATCTTCTGAATCTCTCGGACGCGGTCGGGGCTCATGCCCATCTCGGCGCCGATCTCCTCGGGGGTCGGGTCGCGACCGAGGTCCTGGAGCAGCTGGCGCTGCACGCGGATAAGCTTGTTGATGGTCTCGACCATGTGCACCGGGATGCGGATGGTGCGGGCCTGGTCGGCGATGGCACGGGTGATGGCCTGGCGAATCCACCAGGTGGCGTAGGTCGAGAACTTGAAGCCCTTGGTGTAGTCGAACTTCTCGACCGCGCGGATAAGGCCGAGGTTGCCCTCCTGGATGAGGTCGAGGAACAGCATGCCGCGGCCAACGTAGCGCTTGGCAATGGAGACGACCAGTCGCAGGTTGGCGCTGATCAGCTGCTGCTTGGCGTCAAGGCCGACGGCCTCGATGCGCATGAGGCGGCGCTGCTCGGCGCGGGTGAGCTCGACCTCGCCGTTCTCAGCGGCCTCGAGCTTCTCGGTGGCCTCGGCGCCGGCCTCGATCTTCATGGCGAGGTTGACCTCTTCGGAGGCGGTGAGGAGGTCGACCTTGCCGATCTCCTTCAGGTACATGCGGACCGGGTCGCCGGTGAGCATGACGGTGGAGGTGTCGACGCGGCGCGCGCGGGCGCGGCTGGAGCGCTTGGGCTTGGAAGCCTTGGCCTTGGGGACGGAGCGCAGGGCCTCCTTGACGGCCTTGGCCTCGTTGACGGCCTCGACGTCACGCTCTTCGTCGTCAAAGTCGTCGTCGCCATCTTCGTCGTCATCGTCGTCTTCATCGTCGAAGTCGTCGTCGGAGTCGGAATCCGAGTCTCCGGATCCGGAATATGATCCGCTCGTGGCCTCCGCCTCGGTCTCGACGATCTCGATCCCCTTGGAGCGGATGCACTCGTAGACGTCGTCGAGCTCGTCGCCGTCGACATCGATCTCCTGCAGGGCGAGCTGGACATCGTCCTCGCTCACGCTTCCGTCCTTGGCATCTCCGACAAGGTCCTCAACGACCTTCTCGAGCTCGTCGGAAAGCTTGACCTCGTCTTTGGTCTTCTTGGCTGCCACGTATATCCCTTCGACGCATGAACTTTCTTATATTACCCAAAAATCAAGGTTAATTTTGGGAAGAAAGGCAATTTCGCAGTTCGTTCGCCTTTTTTTGCAGGCGCGCGGCCTCTGAATAGAGGCTTTGCGCCTCGTCGCCCGCCGCATCCGGGACAGAGCGGAGCTTGCCCCGGATCGATCGGACCTGTCGCTGGCAGGAGAGCCAGTCTAGCGTGTTCACGATGAGCTCGAGCTTCTGCTCGTCGGCCATCCCCTCCTCGCCCATCACCCGGCCGGCGGAGAGCACCTGGGGGGCCGAGGCGCACGCGGCGGTCGCGGCCGTGACGACGTCGGCAGGAGCGCTGCCCGCGGGCGTGGAGAGCATCGCCCAGGCCATCGCCTCGTGACGAGAGTCTGCCCACGACACCTCGGCGAGCCGGTCGGCGAAGCGCCTGACTGCGTCGGGCTCCGAGGCCATCGCGCACAGCAGCTCCTGCTCGCAGGAAAGCTGCATCCGTTCCTCCTCCGAGAGGCGGTAGCGCGGCTGCGCGGCCGGCGCCGCAGCGGGCAAGAAGCCCGGCTCTTCCGCGGAGTACCCGTAATCGGGCGCCCCGCCGTAGACGCCCCCGTCGCCGCAGCCGTCCGCCACGTCGCCGTAGGCTTCCGCCGGCACGTAATCGAAGGCGTCCTCGGACGCGGGAGCGAGGTCCCGGGCCGCTTGAGGCGCCTGAGCGCGCTGCTGGTATCGCTGCGGGCGGGACGGCTGCCCGAACCCCGCCGCGGGCGACTTCGCCCGGCCGCGCCCGGCGGGCTCGTCGTCGCGCGGCACGGGCGCCTCGCGGATAGCGAGCTTGACGTCGTCGACCTCCATCTTGAGCGCGTCGGCCAGCCGCGCCGCGTACTCGGGCATGACGACGGACTTCTTCAGCGGGGCCAGGACCTTTGCCATGGACTCCAGCGCCGCGACGCGCGCGCCGGGGTTCCCCAAATCGACGCCCGCAAGGCGCTTCTCGAAGACGAAGTCCATGAGGGGGCGCGCCGCGTCGAGCAGGGGGCGCAGCTCATCGGCGGGGTGCGCCGAGAGGAACTCCATCGGGTCCTGGTTGTCGGGCAGAACCACGCAGCGCAGCTCCGCCGTCGTCTTGTCGATGAACTGCACCGCGCGCTCCGCCGCGCGCTGGCCTGCAGCGTCGCCGTCGAACATGCAGATGATGCGGTTCACGCGCTGGCGCTCCATCAGCTTGATGTGGTCGAGCCTGAAGGCGGTCCCGAGGGCGGCCACGGCGTTCGTGAATCCGTTCTCGTGCATACTGATGACGTCGGTGTAGCCCTCGCAGACGATGGCCTCGCCGGTGGCGGCCATCGTCTCCTTGGCGCGGTCGTAGGCAAACAGGTGCTTGCCCTTGTTGAACACGGCGGTGTCGCGCGTGTTCACGTACTTGGCGGTGTCCTTCTTTGGGCCGATGACGCGGCCGCCGAAGGCGATGGGACGCCCCTGCTCGTCGTTGATGGGAAACATCACGCGGTCGAAGAAGCGGTCGACGGGCCTGCCCCCGCGATCGAGCGCGAGGTCGGCGGCGATCATCTCGGATGCCGAGAAGCCGCATGAGCGCAGATCGGACACGAGCGCGCCGCGGCCCGGGGCGTAGCCCAACCCCCAGCGGCGGCACACGTCCCCGCCGAAGCCGCGCGACCCGAAATAGGCGCGGGCGGCGTCGGGCCCTTCTCCGCGGCCGCGCATGAGCATGGTCGCGTAGAAGGACTGCGCCTCGGCGAGGCAGTCGATGAGGCGGTTTCGCCTGGGGCCGCGGCGGCCGCCGCGCTCCTCGGACAGCTCGATGCCCGCCCGGTCGGCGAGGAAGCGGATGGCGTCGGGGAAGTCGAGGTTCTCGCGCTTCTGCACGTAGCTGAAGACGTCGCCGCCCTCGCCGCAGCCGAAGCAGTGCCAAAGCCCCGTGTTCGGGTTGACCTTGAAAGAAGGGCTCTTCTCGCCATGGAAGGGGCAGCAGCCCCAGAACTCCTGGCCGCGCTGGCGCAGCTCGACCGTCTCGGCCACGAGCTGCACGAAGTCGGTGGCCTGGCGGACTTTCTCCTTGTCCTCGTCGGTGATCATGGCGTGCCCTCCCTCCTTTACCGCATCTACAGATAAATCCCCTGGTCGCCGAAGGTGCGTGCGACCCAGTCTATGTTGCCCAGGACCGTGCGCTCGAGCTCCTCCAAAGAAGAGAAGGGCCTCGAGTCGCGAAGCCATCGCAAAAACGTGACGGCGACGTCGGCGCCGTAGAGGTCGCCGGAAAAGCCGATGAGGTTCGCCTCCATGAAGGCGCCCCCGACCGCTCGCCCGCCCGCGAATGTCGGCGGCATCCCGACGTTGATCGCCGCGGGAAAAGATGCCCGCGGCGATCCCGCGAGCGGCGTGACGAGCCCGGCGTAGACGCCCTGCTCGGGGATGCAGCACGCGGCGTCGCCGACGATGTTGGCCGTCGGGAAACCGAACGAGGTGCCCTCTCCCCTGCCGTGGGCCACGCCGCCGGCCATGGCGAGCGGGCGGCCCATGAGGCCGGAGGCGGCCTCGACCCGTCCGGCGCGAACAAGGCCGCGGATGCGCGTGGCGCTCACGTGCTCCCCGCCCTCGTCGAGCAGGTCGACGCCGACGACGGAAAAGCCGCGGCGTGCCCCGAGCTCGGAAAGTGCGCTGACGTCCCCCGCCCCGCGGGACCCAAGGCGGAAGTCCGAGCCCACCACGACGCGCTCGAGGCGCAAAAGCTCGCAAAGCGCGTCGATGAACTGCCCATAGGTGAGCGCCGCGAAGCCGGACGTGAAGTCGAACACGACGACCGAGTCGGCGCCGCACGCCAAAAGAAGGTCCACGCGGCCGGCGACGTCGAGCAGGCGGTTGCCCTTCTCGCCTGCGCCGACGACGGCCGCCGGGTCGGGAGAGAACGTGACGGCGACGCAGGACGCGCCGCGCGACGACGCTTCCGCGACGGCGCGAGCAAGAAGGCCCTGGTGGCCGAGGTGGAAACCGTCGAATGCCCCGATGGCGCACACGCAGGGAGCGCCCGCGCGCACGTCAGCGCCGAACACGGCGCCCGCAGCGGCGCCGCTCGCGCAGGCGAACGTTCGCACGGGCACGGGGGCGGGGGCAAGGCCGGGGAACGAGCGAACGAGCTCCGCCGCCCTCGAGGGGGCGAGCGGAGCTTCAGGGCACAGCGAGAAGAGCTCGTCTGTAAGCATCAGCGAACCCCCTCGATGGCCTGGGGGAAGTTCACGGAGCACACGAGGTCGGTGCCGCGGCGCTCCCAGATTCCCGCGAGCGCGCCGTCCCAGACGAGGGCGACCTTCTCGCACGGCTTGGGCTCGCGGGAGCCCTCGGCCGTCGTCACGACGCCCATGGGAATCCTGCGCCCGCAGGAGATGTCGACGATCTCCGCGATGTCAACGGAGCGCGCAGGCAGGCCGAGGACGGCAACCGGGTCGAGCATGCGCTCGGTCACGAGCTCTGCCCCGCGCTCCGCGAGCTCATCGAGCTCGACGCAGTCCGCCAGGGTGAGCGCGCCCGCGCTCGTGCGGACAAGACCGCACAGATGGGCGCAGGTCTGAAGGGAAAGCCCGAGGTCGCGCGCGATGCTGCGGATATAGGTGCCCTTGCTCACGTCGAAGTCGGCTTCCCAGACGAGGGGGCGCGAGACGTTGCCCCCCTCGACGCGCACGAGGCTCGCCTCGTTGATGGTGATGCGGCGGGAGGAGAGCTCGACCTCGTCTCCTGCGCGGGCGATCGCGTAGGCGCGCTTTCCGCCCACGCTCACGGCGGAGTACGCCGGGGGCACCTGGTCGTGCTCGCCCACGAGCGCGGCCAGCGTCGCCTCGGCGAACGCAGGGTCGCAAAGCTCGGCAGGGACGTCGGCTGTTTTTATAACCTCGCCTTCCGCGTCGTCGGTGTCGGTCTGGGAGCCGAACTCGATGCGGGCGCGGTAGGACTTGTGGTCGAGCGTGAGCATGCCAAGAAGCTTGGTCGCTTGGCCGATGCCGACGACGAGGACGCCGGAGGCCGCGGGGTCGAGCGTGCCGGCATGCCCCACGCGGCGCTCCCCCACCGCGCGGCGAACGCGGTTGACGACGTCGTGGCTGCTCATGCCGAGAGGTTTGTTAACGGCGAGAAGCGCGTTCACCGCGCTGGGACCCCGTCTCAATTCGTCCCCGGGTGCTCGACGGAGGACTCGGACTCAAAGAGGGCGTGGAGCAACGGCAACGCGGCGGAGAGCGCCTCGTCGACGCTGCCGTCCACGGTAAAGCCGGCCGCGGCCCTGTGGCCGCCGCCGCCCAGCCGGCGCGCGATGCCCGAGATGTCGAGCCCGCACTTGGAGCGCAGGTTTCCGCGCACCTTGCCGCCGGGGATCTCCTTGAGGAAGAGCGCCACCTGCGTGCCGTCGACGCAGCGGACGAGGTCGACGAGGCCGTCGCACTCGGCGACGGGAACCTCGTTGGCGCGAAAGTCCGCAGTCGTAGCGTAGCTGTAGGAAACCCTGCCCTGCTCAAAGGTGGTAATGCGCGACATCACCACGGCGCAGAGGTGGATGTAGGCGAGCCGATCGCTCTGGTAGACGCGCAGGGCGATCTCGGAGGGAGAGGCGCCCGCGTCCACGAGCATGCTCGCGACCTCGAATGCCTCGCCGTCGGCGTTCTGGTACTGGAACCGCCCGGTGTCGGTGACGACCGCGCACATGAGGTTCTGCGCCATCGTGGGCGTGAGGTCGACTCCGCGGTGAATCGCGAACTCGGTCACGATCACGCCAGCGGCCGCGGCGCCCGTGCGGACGACGCCGGCGTCCCAGAACTTCTCGCCGCTCGGGTGATGATCGAGGACGCCGACCTTGGAGGAGCGCTCGAGCACCCGCTGGGCCTCGTTCAGGCGGGTCTTGTCGGAGAGGTCAACGCAGATGAAGAGGTCGGGGTCGACATCGTAGTCCGCCACGTGGGTGAGCCTCTCCTGGCCGGGGAGGAACTTGTACGTGCGCGGCACGACGTCGTCGTCGGCCAAGAGCACGCACACGCGCTTGCCCTCCCAGCCGGCCTCGATGATCTCGGCCAGCGCGAGGGTGGAGCCGATGGCGTCGCCGTCTGGCGACGTGTGCGCGCAGACGGCGATGTCTTTGGCCTCATCTATGAGGGCGGAGAGGGCATCGAACTGAGCGGTCTCGCCGTCCATGTTAGAGATGAGCATCAAGGTTGTTTCCTTCTTCTCTTACTCTTCCTCGGCCTCGTCGGGGCCGCCCTCGTCGGCGGGCTCGACGGGGTAGCCGAACTCGTCCTTCTCGACGCCGATGGTGGGCGGCACCACCTCGAGGGCGCGGGCGATGCGCTCGGCCTCGTCGGTGGAGGTGTCGATGCGGAAATCGAGCTCCGGCGTCACGCGCCAGCCGAGGCTGCGGCCGAGCAGCGAGCGAATGCGGCCGCGGGCGCGCCCGAGGGCGGCCTCGACCACCTCGTAGCGGTCGGCCTCGCAGGTGAAGAAGGCGCGCATGAAGGACTTGTCGACCGAGACCTCCACGCCCGTGACGGTCACGAGCGCGAGGTCGGGGTCGGAGATCTCGAAGAGCAGGATGTTGGCGAGCTTCTCGCGCGCCTGCTCGTTGACCTTGCGGGAGTTGCGATTCTGCTTCATGGCTACTCCGTACGTGCGACCTGGTCGATGCGATAACCCTCGATGACGTCGCCGGGCTTGATGTCCTGGAAGTTCTCGAGGCCGATGCCGCCCTCGGAGCCGGCGCGCAGGCTCTTGGCCTCGTCCTTGTAGTGGCGCATGGACGCGATCTTGCCGTTGTAGACGACGATGCCGTCGCGCACGAGGCGCACGGAGTCGGTGTTGGCGATCTCGCCCTCCTCCACGCGGACGCCGGCGGCGATGCCAACCTTGGGCACCTTGAAGGTGTCGAGGACGGTAGCGGTGCCGGTAGAGACCTCGACCTCGGTGGGCTTGAGCATGCCGATGCGGGCAGCGTCGAGGTCCTCGAGGCACTTGTAGATGACGTCGTAGCAGCGGATCTCGACGCCGTCGCGCTCGGCGGCGTTGCGGGCCTTGGCGTCCGGGCGCACGCCGAAGCCGATGATGATGGCGTTCGAGGCGTCGGCCAGGACGACGTCGGTCTCGTTGATGGCGCCGACGGCGGCGTGGATCGTGTTGATGCGGACCTCGGACTGGTCCATCTTGTCCAGCGAATCCTGGAGCGCCTCGATGGAGCCCTGGACGTCCGCCTTGATGATGAGGTTGAGCTCCTTGACCTCGGCGTCGGCCATGGTCGCAAAGAGGTTCTCGAGCGTCACGTGCTTGACGCGGTTCTGCTCCTCGATGCGGGCCTTGAGCGCGCGCTGGTCGGCAAGGTCGCGAGCCTCGCGGTCGTCCTGGAACACGCGGAACTCGTCGCCGGCGTTCGGCACGGACTGAAGGCCCAAGATCTCGACGGCGTCGGAGGGGCCGGCCTCCTCGACCGGGCGGCCCTTGGGGTCGAGCATGGCGCGGACGCGGCCGTAGGTCATGCCGGCCACGAGGGCGTCGCCGATGTGGAGCGTGCCGCGGGTGACGAGGACGGTCGCGACGGAGCCGCGGCCCTTGTCGAGCTTGGCCTCGAGGACGTTGCCGGAGGCGAAGGTGTCGGGGTTGCCCTTGAGCTCGAGGACGTCGGCCTGGAGAAGGACGGTCTCGAGCAGCTCGTCGATGCCGATCTTCTTCTTTGCGGAGATGTTGACGAACATGTTCTGGCCGCCCCACTCCTCGGGGACGATGCCGTACTCGGTGAGCTCCTGGCGGACCTTGTCGGGGCTGGCGCCGGGCTTGTCGATCTTGTTCACGGCGACGACGATGGGCACGCCCGCGGCCTTCGCGTGGTTGATGGACTCGATGGTCTGGGGCATGACGCCGTCGTCGGCGGCGACGATCAGGATGACGATGTCGGTCACCTTGGCGCCACGGGCGCGCATGGCCGTGAAGGTGGCGTGGCCCGGGGTGTCGATGAAGGTGATCTTGCGGCCGCCGATAAAGACCTGGGAGGCGCCGATGGCCTGCGTGATGCCGCCGGCCTCGCCCTCGGCCACGCCGGTGTGGCGAATGGCGTCGAGCAGGGATGTCTTGCCGTGGTCGACGTGGCCCATGACGGTGACCACGGGCGCGCGCGGCACGAGGTCGGAGGGGTCGTCGAAGAAGGTGAAGGAGTTCTCCTCCTCCTTGGTCATGACCTTGACGTCGCGGCCGAGGTCGTCGGCCACGAGCTCGATGAGCTCGTCGGACATGGACTCGGTAAGGGTGAGCGGCGTGCCCAGGAGGAAGAGGCGCTTGATGATGTCGTTTGCCGGGACGCCCAGGAGCTCGGCGAGCTCGGCGACCGTGGAGCCCTGCGGGACCTTCACCGTGTCGAGCTGGGAGATGTCCTGGTCGTTGGCGATGGCCTCCTCGATGCGCTGCTGCTCAGCGGCCTGCTCGGCCTGCTTCTGACGGCGCTCCTTGCGCTTCTTGCGGCGGCCGGTGGACTCGCGCGACGCCTCCTCGACGGCCACGCGGGCCTCCTCGAGGACGCGGGAGCGGTTGTAGGCCTCGGCCTCGCGGGCCATGCGGGAGTAGCGGTCCTCGCCGCCCTCCTCGCCGCGACGGCCCTTCTTGCCCTTGCGGCGGCCGGTGTCGGCGCCGGCGTCGGAGGAGTTCTCGCGGGCGGGGGCGGAGGACTCGCCGGAGCGGGACTCGGCGGCGCGCTTGGGGCCGCGGGAGCCGGAGCGCTCGTCGTCCTTCTTGCGGCGGCCGTTGCCCTTGGCGGCGGCCTTGGCCTGCGCGGCCTCCTCAGCCTGCCGCGCCAGGACCTTCTCCTGCTGGGCAATCTGGTCGAGCAGGCTGCTGAAGGAGGGCGCCGCCTTGGGCGCGGTGTCCTTCACGCGGTTGCGCTCGGCCTCCTCGGCAGCGGCCTTCTCGGCGGCCAGGCGCTCCTCCTCGGCCTTCTTGCGGGCGGCCTCCTCGGCGGCGCGGCGGCGCTCCTCCTCGGCGCGCTCGGCCTCGCGGCGGCGCTCAGCCTCGAGGCGCTCCTTCTCGGCCTGCTCGGCGGCCGCTCGGGCCTCCTCGGCCGCCTTCTGGGCGGCGGCCTTCTTCTCGGCCTCGATCTCGGCGGCGCGAGCCTCCAGGATGGGCTTGAGCTTCTTTCGGACGATGGAGACGTAGGCGTCCTCGAGCGTCGAGGACGCGGACTTGGCGGGAATCTTCATGTCGGCGAGGTGCTCGAGCATCTCCTTGCTCGACATGCCGTATTCCTTAGCGAGGTCATGTACGCGGGTCTTTGCCATGTGACCTACCTTCCTACACAAACGGGCAGCGCCCGGGGCGAATTACAACTTGGTCGGCCGTGGCCTAGATCAGGGAGTCGGGGTCGTCGGAGACCTCGACGCCGTCGAGGTCCTCGTGCACGCCGCAGAAGCGGGAGCCGGGACGGGCCATGTTGCGGCACTGGATGCCGTTGGGGCCCACGTACTCGCAACGGTGCGCGCCCTCCTCGTCGATGAGGGAGTCCTCGGCGACGGCCGCGGGGACCTCGCGCATGATGCCGGCGGCCATGGACTCGCTCTTGATGTCGATGTGCATGCCGGTGAGGCGGGCGGCCAGGCGGGCGTTCTGGCCCTCCTTGCCGATGGCCAGCGAGAGCTGGTCGTCGGGGACGATGACCGTGGCGTAGTTGTCCTCGGGGTCGATGATCACGCGGGACACGCGGGCGGGGGAAAGCGCGCTCGCGACGCACTTGGCGGGGTCGTCGCTCCAAAGCACGACGTCGACGCGCTCGCCGCGAAGCTCAGAGACGACCGTGCGCACGCGGCTGCCCTTGGGGCCGACGCAGGCGCCCACCGGGTCGAGGTGCTCGTCGTTGCTCGAGACGGCGACCTTGGAGCGCACACCGGCCTCGCGGGCGACGGAGCGGACCTCGACGATGCCGTCGTAGACCTCGGGGACCTCGAGCTCGAAGAGCCTGCGGATGAGGTCCGGGTGGGTGCGGGAGACGACGATCGAGGGACGCTGGCGCTCGCCGCGCACGGTCGGCTGGGCGGCGTTGGGGTCGCGGACGCCGATGATGATGGCCTTCAGGCGCTGGTTGTGCATGTAGCGCTCGCCGGCGGGGCGCTCGTTGAGCTCCTCGGGGTGGCGGCGCTGGTCGAAGTGGGGCAGCTCGGCCTCGACGCCCTCGCGGATCTTGATGATCGTGAAGTCGGGCGTGGTCTGGAGCACGGTGCCGGTGATGATGTCGCCCACGCGCTGCGAGAACTCCTCGAAGATCTGCTGGCGGGCGGCGTTGCGCACGATGGCGCGGATCTCGGTCTTGGCGTGCTGCGCGGCGATGCGGGAGGTTCCGGGAGGCGTGACGTCGACCTCGTCGAACTCGGTGTAGTCGCCGGTCTCGGGGTCCTCCTCGCCCTTGGGGACGAGCTCGTAGACGTAGACGCGGCCAGTGGCGCGGTCGATGGTCACGCGCGCGCCGAAGGGCAGGTGCAGGACGTCGGCGTAGCTCTTTGCGAGCGACTGCTCGAGGCGGTCGATCAGGTAGAGTTGGTCGATGTGCTTCTCCTGGCAGAGGAGCTCAAGGGCTTCCATCATCTCAGATGCCATAAGGGTGAATCCTTCCTACTTTTTCTTGCCCGCGGCGGAGAAATCGGGCTTGATGTTGCACTTCTTGATTTCGGTGAGGTCGATGGCGACCTGCTCGCCGTCGCAGTCCAGCAAGACCTTGCCGTCCTCGCAGCCCAAAAGGGCACCGGTGAACTTGCGGCGGCCCTCGGTCGCGGTGGTGGAGAGCTGGACGCAGGAGCCGGCGAAGCGGACGAAGTCGCGCTCACGGCGCAGCGGGCGGGCCATACCGGGCGAGCTGACCTCGAGGGTGTAGGCGCTCGGGAGCGGGTCGAGCTCGTCGAGGACCTCCCCGATCCAGCCCGTCTCGGCCGCGACCTCGTCGAGGCTGATCGTGGGGGCGTCCTCGTCGGCGTGATCAATGTAGACGCGGACGCAGGGGTTCTTGGTGGCGCCCACTACCTCGACGGCGACGATGTCGACGCCATGGTCCGCGGCCTTCGCCTCGAGTGCCTCGAGGACCTGCTGGTCGGTGCCGGCCTTTGCCATGTGACCTCCTTTTGGTTGACATACAGAAAGGAAGCGGGGCGAGACGTTCCACCCCACTTCCTACGTTTGAAGCATCATTTACGTGACCAGCTTACGTATAATCGCAGCTCAGGTCAAGGTTTTATTTACTTGCGGCCACTCCGACCTCCATGATAACCCCACATGAGGGTGCAGAGCCTTACGCTACAGCGCGTCGGTGTCGATGATGAGGTAGTTCGCGCGGTGGATGTAGAGCGCCTTGCCGTCGATCGTGAGCTTCGTGAACTTGGGCAGGTCCTCGGGAATCTCGTAGCCGACGCTGTTGCCCTGGTAGACGGCGATGGGCACGCCGAGCTGCGAGGAGACCACGACGACGCGCGACTTGCCGATCTTGGACTTGACGTCGTTGATGGCCCTGTCGACGAGGTTGACCGTGCCGCCGGTTGTCTGGATATCACGGGGCAGTGTGTAGCCCTCGACCTCCTCCAAGCCCGTCTCGGCGAAGATCATCGTATTTCCCACCTGCTCGATATCCTTGCCGTCGGCAGTGATCTTGAGCACAGAGGACGTGGCGTTTCCGTCCTCGTCCACGCTCGCCGCCTCGACGCCCATCTTCTTTGCGTGGAAGGTCGCGACCTCGCCGCCGAAGTTGTCGAAGACCGTAGCGTCGAAGGAATTGCCGATGAGCTCGCCCTTGACGCTCGATAACCTGAGGCTCAGCTCCGCGCAGCCGGTGAGCGCCGCTGCGGCGCAGACGACGAGCGCGAACGCGGCCGAGAGGGCCTTCTTTCGAAAGTGCGTGCGGTTCTTGTTCATTCGCGCCTATCCAATCTCTTCGGGCGGCGTGGACGTTTCCTGGCGATAAGGTCGGCTCCCCTACTCGGAGCGAAGCGCCTCCACCGGGTCCTTCTTGCTGGCGCTTCTTGCCGGGAGAAGGCCGGCGACCACGGTGAGCGCCACCGAGATGCAGATGAGCGCGAGCGCGGCCTCCCACGGCAGGCTCATGATGTTCGGCACGCCCTTGAGCCTCAGCACGAGGTCGTTCACGGGCAGGCTCACGAGCACCACGACGAGGATGGCGAACACGCCCGAAATCAGGCCCTCGATGAAGGTCTCTGCGTTGAAGACGTTGGCGACGTTTCGCCTGGAGGCGCCGATGGCGCGCAGGATGCCGATCTCCTTCTTTCGCTCGAGGACGCTGATGTAGGTGATGATGCCGATCATGATCGAGCTCACGACGAGGCTGATGCTCACGAAGGCGATGAGCACCATCGAGATCATGTTCACGATGTCGGTGACCGAGCCCATGATCACGCCCATGTAGTCGGTGTAGACAATCGCGCGCTCATCCTCGCCTTCGGCCTTGGCCTGGTCGTTGTAGGCGTCGATGTGGCCGAGCACGCGCTCCTTGGCGTCGAAGTCCTTGGGGTAGATCTTCACGGACTGCGGGTCGGCCTCGTCGGCGTAGCCGAGGGTCGACAGGTTGCTGTCGTAGGTCAGCCTGCTCGCGTTGGCGTAGCTCGACATGAGCGAGGAGAGGTCGGAGGCGTCCATGTTGAAGTGGATCGCGGAGGCGAAGGCGGCGCCGTCGACCGAGAAGGCGTCCTGGAGCGAGGCGAGGCTGCCGCTCATCTGCGCCGCGGCATCGGCCATGGCAGCGCCCATCTGCGTGGCGGCTTGGTCAAATGCTTGTGCCAACCCGGCCTTGACCTGCGCGGAGACTGCAGCCGAGATCTCATCGCCCACGCGCTTGGTCACCTCGTCCACAACGGACTGCAGGTATGGGGCGAGGCTGCCGCTCACGTAGTCGGAGAGGGCCTTCTGGATTCTCTCCACAAACGCGTTTCCGCCGAGGTCGCCCAAGGCCTTCAGGGTCTCCTGCGCCTTGGGGTTTTCCGTGAGGTACGCCTTGAAGGCGGCGGCGAGCTTGCCGGCGTCCTTGACGTCCTCGCCTAAGCCCTTGAACTCGTCGGATGAGAGGAAGTCGGAGAGGAGCTGCTTGGCCAGCGCCGCGCCCTGCCGCATCTGGTCGGGCGTGAGCTCGAGCCCGTCGAAGATGCCGGAGAAGTCAGGAGCCGGCGCGTTCGCGAGGATGTCGGAGAAGTCGAGGTCGGCGCCGATGCCGGAGAGGTCTATGTCCAGGCCCGACACGTCGATGCCGGAGAGGTTGAGGCCGCCCATGTCGATGTTGCCCGCGGACGGGAGCGCCGCGAGGGCGGAGGCGTCGAAGCGGAACGCCGAGCGCATGGCATCCTCGTCCACCGAGAACATGCTCTGCAGGTCGAAGCCCTTCTTTGCGTCTTTTTGAAGCTCGTCGAACGACTTGCCGGTAAAGACGTCGGTGTCGGGGTCGGCGAGCTGCTGCCGCACGATCTGGGAGCCGGCGGCGCGCGCCATGAGCTCGCACGTCAGGCCGTGAGTGTAGGCGACGCCCGGCGAAAGGGCCTGGGAGTTGCCGGTGCCGTTGGGCTTGACGACGCCGACGATACGCAGGTCGAGGCCGTCTTTGACCTTGCTCGCCATGAACTCGGCGTCGTCGGACATGTCGGTCCAGCCGCCCGTCTCGTCGTTTTTGCGGTAGGTGTCGGAGGGCGAGAGGACCTTGAAGGTGCAGGAGAGCGCGTCGCTGTAGGTGAAGTCGGCGTCGGTCTCGGGCGCCTGGACCTCGCCGTCGGCGCTCATGGCACTCGAGACGAGGTCGTTCAGCTCGTTGATGTCGAGCGCGCCGATGCTGTAGAGGGTGTAGTCCCCCACCGTGCCGCGGCTCGAGAGCACGAGCACCGCCTCGTCGGGGGCATTGGCCCAACGACCGGCGACGACGTCGTACTGGCTGTCCAGGAGCTCTTGGTCGTCGATCATCTCGTTGAACACCTCGGTGCCCGTCATCATCGTGCCCGCGGTCGCCGCCGACGAGGCGCCGCCGCTCATGGCCTGCGTCATCGAGTTGGGCACGAGCTTGACGGGGTCGCCGCCGTCGGCCGCCTCACGGTAGATGATCGGGGAGACGCCGTAGTCGTACTGGATGGCGTTCACGTCGTCCTCGATGCCGTCGCCGCCCGCGTCGAGGAACTCCTTGAAGCTGCGCATGTCGTTGGACTTGACGCTCGCGAACATATCCTTCAGGGCGGTGACCACGGGGATCTTCGCGTCCGCGCCGGAAGCGTCCGGCGCCGCGCCGCCAGAGCCCGAGGCGTCGCCGTCGGCTGCGGACGCATGGCCGTCGAGCATCTCGCT
The DNA here is from genome assembly GCA_900540955.1 of uncultured Olsenella sp. Lineage (GTDB taxonomy): Bacteria > Actinomycetota > Coriobacteriia > Coriobacteriales > Atopobiaceae > Paratractidigestivibacter. Next base: position 36,507 of record UQIF01000004.1, on the reverse strand, counting down.
CATGTCGTAGCTCTGCTTGGCGATGGTCAGGGGATAGCTCGAGAGCGTGTCCTCCTCGACCTTGGCGATATACTCGTTCACGCCGTTGGACAGCGCGAGGATCGCCGCGATGCCGATGATGCCGATCGAGCCCGCGAAGGCCGTCATGGCCGTGCGGCCCTTCTTGGTCATGAGGTTTCGCGCCGAGAGGCCGAGCGCCGTGAGGAAGCTCATCGAGGTGCGGCGCGCGGGCTTGGCGTCCCGGCGCGGCGCGGCGGAAGCGTCGAAGGAGTCCGAGTCGTCGGTGATGCGACCGTCGGCGAGCGTGACGATGCGCGTGGCGTAGCGGCGGGCGAGCTCGGGGTTGTGCGTGACCATGATGACGAGGCGGTCCTGCGCGACCTCCTTGAGCAGGTCCATGACCTGCACCGACGTCGTGGAGTCGAGGGCGCCCGTGGGCTCGTCGGCCAGAACGATCTCCGGGTCGTTTATGAGGGCGCGCGCGATGGCGACGCGCTGCATCTGGCCGCCGGAGAGCTGAGCCGGGCGTTTGTCAACGTGTTGTGCCAAGCCCACGCGCCCGAGCGCCTCCACGGCGCGGCGACGGCGCTCGGCGCGGCCGACGCCCGTGAGCGTGAGGGCGAGCTCGACGTTCTCGAGGATCGTCTGGTGCGGGATGAGGTTGTAGCTCTGGAACACGAAGCCGATGCGGTTGTTGCGGTAGGCGTCCCAGTCGCGGTCTCGGAAATCCTTCGTCGAGATGCCGTCAATCAGAAGGTCACCCGAGTCGAAGTGGTCGAGTCCGCCGACGACGTTGAGCATGGTCGTCTTGCCCGAGCCCGAGGGGCCCAGGACGGCGACGAACTCGTTGTCGCGAAACGACAGGCTCACGTCGTCGAGCGCGACTTGGGTAAAGGACTGCGAGACGTACTTCTTGCTGATGTTTCTGAGCTCGAGCATGCGGTAGGGCGCCTTTCGTAGGTGTTGCGTCGATTTCCAGTATTTACCCATTGATGGGCACGGGCGCGAGAACTATCGCGAGATGTAACGCGAGGGGGTTCCCGGCGGGCGGGCGCTAAGAAAGAGCGACGTCTGGGCAACGCGGGCAGCATCGCATTAAGAATGAGCGACGTCTGGGCGAATCGGCGATCGCCGCGTTAAGAATTGGCGACGTCTGGGGACGGCAATCGCCAGACGTCGGGGTTTCTTAGCGGCCGCCCGAGTTGGAAAGAAGGGCGCTCGTCCCTGTTAGAATCGAGCCCATGGCAAAACCTATCACATACACGTTGCAGGCGGCGAGCATCGAAGTCGCCGTGGAGCGCAAGGCGGTCCGGCGCGTCAACCTGCGCGTTCGCCCGGACGGCACCGCGCACATGAGCGTCCCTTGGCGCGTGGGCCGAGCCGAGGCGCAGGCGTTTCTGGACGCCCATGCCGAATGGCTCGCCGCCGCCGTCGAGCGCGCCGACGCAATGAGGGGCGCGGCGGCCGCCCCGCGCGACGGCAAGATACCCTTATGGGGTCGCCTCGTCCTTCTTCCCGAGGGCACCGGCGCGGCCGAGCTCTACCGCTCCGAGATCGCCCGGGCGCTGCCAGCGGTGGCCGCGCGCATGGAGGCAGCGAGCGGGCTTCACGCGACCGGCTGGCAACTGCGCGACATGCGGACGCGATGGGGCTCGTGCACGCCCGCGACCGGGCGCATCCGCGTGAACACACGCCTCGCCGCCTACCCGCCGACCTGCCTCGACTATGTCGTCGCCCATGAGCTGACGCACCTCGCTGAGGCATCCCACAACAAGAGGTTCCATAGACTGCTCGTCTCCTTCTACCCCGATGAGGCGCAGGCCCGCGCCCTTCTTCGCCTCGATGCGCGGGAAATCGCGGAGGCGTGAACAGGGGACGTACCCCTGTTCACAGGGTCCCAGCCCAGCGTTTCTTAGCGTTCGGCGGGATGCCGGAGTTGGAACCTTAGGTAACTTAGCGCATGGAAAGAAGGGGGCCGGCGCGGGGTCGACGGTTTGCGCGGGACTCCGGGGGCGTCGGTAATTCCAGCGTTTTCTCGCGCGAAAAACTGGGAGCGTCGGTAAACGGCACCGCCGGCTGCGCGGAAATGCGGGAGCGTCGGTACCGACGACCGGGGTTTTCGGCGCAGGTAGGGCGTCCAATTACCGATGGTCCTTCTTTCCCGCGCAGAGCCGCGGCAGGGATTACCAACGCACCCCGATTCCGGCGCGGCGGGCCAAAGGTTTTGCTGACGCTACCCGATTCCGACGCAACCCCCCACCGAAGCCCCTCGCGCAAAAAACGCCTCGTGCCGAGTCGCATGGCACGAGGCGTCTACTTAACGCGGGCAAGAAGTCGCGCGGAAAGCCGGAGGGTAAGCGCTTACTCGGCGGCCGGGGTGCTGGTCGCGGGGGCAACCTTGGCGTCGGCGGCAGCGGCGGCGCAGTTCTTGCGGCCGAGCTCGGTCCACTCGGGCTCCTCATCGGGCATGGAGCCGTCCTTGGCGCTGAAAAGCTCCTTCAGGCAGTTCACGGCGACGATCAGGCCGAGGACAACGAGCAGCACGGCAAAGACGAGCTGCAGGCTGGAGTTGAACACGGACGCGGCGGTGCCGGCGGCGAGCGCGTTCACGCAGCCGAAGATGGACTGCACGAGCGAGGTGAAGGTGCACACGAGTAGGAAGGCGACGGGCACGTAGAGCATGGCGCCCTTGCGGCCGGTGCACTTGCAGAAGACGGCGAGGGTGATCATGGTCATGCCGCCGAGCAGCTGGTTGGAGGCGCCGAAGAGCGGCCAGATGGCCAGGTAGCCGCCGAAGGTGAGGGCGAGGCCCGGGACCAGGGTGACGACGGTGGCGAACCAGGGGTTGCCGAGGACCTTCATCGCGCCGGCCTTGGACTCGATGGCCAGGGCGTCGTTGGTGGAGGCGAAGAACTCGGAGAAAGAAGTGCGGGCGATGCGGGCGACGGCGTCGAGCGAGGTCAGGGCAAGGGCCGAGACGTTCATGGTCATGAAGACGGTGGCGACGGTGCCGTCGATGCCGAAGGACTGCATACCGCGAGCGATGCCGGCGGCGAAGATCTGGAACGGGGTGCTGGCGACGGCCTTGCCGGTGGCGTCGACGACGTTCAGGGCGCCGGTGCCTGCGGTGTTCATGTCGGAGAACATGATGCCGGCGATGATGATGGCGAGGATGCCGACGAAGGACTCGAGGACCATCGCGCCGTAGCCGACCTTGACGGCGTCGCGCTCGTCGGAGACCTGCTTAGAGGAGGTGCCGGAGGAGACCAGGGAGTGGAAGCCGGACAGGGCGCCGCAGGCGACGGAGACGAAGAGCACCGGGAACATCATGCCGCTCTTGGTGGAGAAGCCGGTGAATGCCGGGGCGGTGATGGTGGCCTTGCCCTGGAAGCCCAGGACGAAGATGCCGAGGACGGCGCAGACGATCATGACGACCATCATGATGGTGGTGAGGTAGTCGCGCGGCTGCTTCAGGGTCTGGATCGGCATGGCGCCGGCGAAGACCAGGTACACCATGACGACGGCGATCCACTGGTTGAGGTTGAGGTAGAGCGGGAACTGCATGCCCACGGCGAACATCAGCACGATGGAAACCACGGCCACGCCGAACTCGGCGGCGCCGGAGAGGTTGAACTTGCGCTGGGCCCAGCCGAAGGCGATGGCGACGAAGGTGAACAGGATCGAGATGGTGCCGGCGCAGCCAGCGGCGTAGGACTTGGCGAAGTCGACGGAGCCGTCAGCAGCGGCGGTGAACTTGAAGGTGCCGCAGACCATCGAGGTGAAGGCGGCGATGACGATGATGCAGAACAGCCAGGAGAACAGCAGGAACAGGCGACGGCCGGTCTTGCCGATGTACTTCTCAATGAGCTGGGCAAGCGACTTGCCGTTGTTCTTCATCGAGGCGTAGAGGGCGCCGAAGTCGTGGACGGCGCCGAAGAAGATGCCGCCGACGAGGACCCACAGCACGACGGGGACCCAGCCGAAGGCCATGGCCACGATGGTGCCCGTCACAGGGCCGGCGCCGCAGATCGAGGAGAACTGGTGGGAGAACACGGTGAAGGCGGAGGCGGGGGTGAAGTTCTTGCCATCCTCCATGCGGCGGGCGGGGGTGAGGGCCTCGGCGTCGACGCCCCACTTGTTGGCGAGCCACCTGCCGTAGAACAGGTAACCGCAGACCAGCACGGCCGCGGCAACGAGCATCAGTACGATTCCGTTCATTCCTTACTTTCCTTCCTGTTTGGGATCTCGAATCAAAAAGGCCGCCTGGCGTATACCAAGCGGCCCCACACATCGCTTATTGCAAAGCCGCCCATTATCTTTCGGGTCGGCTCCTAACCAACCCGCGCTAAATTACGATCGCGATAATGGATAGCTCTGCGGTGAACATGTTTGATCGAAATCCCGTCTCTTGAGCGCCGAGGCGCCTCCTGTGGACGCAGCCCATAGTGAACCCGGTTAATCCGCGGGCAACGCTCAAACCTCGTCATCTAACACGCTCGAAACGCTGGCTAACATTTTCGAAACCTGCGATAACGCGTTTGAAACAAAGAAGGCCGCCGTTGGGCGAGATTTGCCATCCGTTCGCCGACATTCGTCTTGAATCGCAGCTGGCAATAAGGGCGAGGACGTCATCCCTCCTCCGCAGGTGACCGAATGGTCACGCACGCCCCGCGCCCTTCTTTCTATACTTTGACGAAGTGGAAGGAGACCCATGGCACGCATTCTGCTCGTCGAGGACGACAAGCTCATAGTGGAGACGCTCTCGGAGCTTTTGGCCTCCGAGGGCTACGAGGTGGACGACTCCCCCACCCAGGACGGCGCCGTCGCGCTCGCGTGCGCGCCGCACGCCGGCTACGCGCTCGCGCTCGTCGACGTCACGCTCGCCCAGGGCAACGGCTTCGCGGTCTGCGCGGCCATCAAGGCGGCAACCCCGCAGGTTCCCGTGATCTTCCTCACCGCCTCGGGCGATGAGCTCAATACCGTGACCGGGCTTTCGATGGGCGCCGACGACTACGTCGCCAAGCCCTTCCGCCCGCGCGAGCTGCTCGCGCGCGTGGCCGCCGCCATCCGGCGCTCGCAGCCTAAGGTCGCCCGCCTTACGCTCGGCGACGTGGTCATCGACCCCGACCGCGCGCACGTGGAGAAGGGCGGGCGCGAGGTCGTGCTTTCCGCCCTCGAGTACCGGCTGCTGCTGCTCTTTGCGAAGAACAAGGACCGCGTGGTCACACGCGACATGATGCGCGAGGCGCTGTGGGACGACGCCGGCGCCTACATCGAGGAGAACACGCTATCCGTCTACATCAAGCGCCTCCGGGACAAGCTCGAGGACGACCCGTGCGCGCCCGCTCTCATTACCACGGTGCGCGGCATGGGCTACCGGGCCGAGGGCTAGGCGGCGGACGGCATGGGGGCATCGGGGCTTCTTCGCAATAAAGACGTGCGCGTCGCCGCGGGTCTCGGCTGCGCGGCGGTCGCCGCGGGCGCCGTCGGCGCCTGGGCGCTCGGGGGCGCCGCGGCAGGCGGCTGCGCGCTTGCGGGCGGCAGCGTCGCCATGGGCGCGTGGCTGTGGGCCACCGCGCGAAGGCACGCGGCACTGGCCGAGCTCGCCTGTAAGGTCGGCGGGGCGCTCGACGGGCGGCGCGACGTGCGCTTCGACGCGATGAGCGAGGGGGAAGTCGCGATCCTCGCGTCCGAGCTCGACAAGATGTGCTCGCGGCTCACCTTGAACGCCGAGGAGCTCGAACGCGAGAAGCGCACGCTCGCCGAGGCGATGGCCGACATATCGCACCAGCTCAAGACGCCCATGACGTCGCTTTCCCTCATGACCGTCCTCGTGCGCAGGAGGCTTTCGGAGACGGAAGACATGGAGGCTGAGGTCGCGCGGCTGCGCTCCATGGAGTCGCTCGAGGAGCGGGTGCAGTGGCTCGTCGCGGGACTGCTCAAGCTCGCGAGGCTCGACGCGGGCGTCGTGCACTTCGCGCGGAAACGCGTGGACGCGGACAGGCTCGCCGTCAGGGCATTCGAGCCCCTCGCGCTCTCGTTCGACCTCGCAGACGTGCGCCTCGAGACCGACATCCAAGCAGGTGCGGGCTTCGAGGGCGACCTCGCGTGGACCGCCGAGGCGCTCGGCAACGTCCTCAAGAACTGCATGGAGCACACGCCGGCCGGAGGGGCCGTGTCGCTGCGCGCGTGGGAGGACGCCCTGGCGTTCCGCGTCCGCGTCGACGACACGGGCCCGGGCATCGCCGAGGCCGACCTCCCCCACATCTTCGAGCGCTTCTACCGCGGCCCCGGGGACGCCGACCCCGCCGGCGGCGTCGGGATCGGGCTCGCGCTCGCGCAGGGGCTCGTCGCCGCGCAAGGCGGAAGCCTTCGCGCGTCGAACGCCCCGGGCGGCGGCGCACGCTTCGACTTCGCCTTCTTCAAGACCGTCGTCTAGCCTCGCCCGCCCGGGCCGCCGCGCCGGCGCGGGCGCGCCTTACGTTTCGGTCACCTGCGCGTCACGGGCGTAGAAGGTCGCTTCCTCACACTTAGAATCGCAAGCAAACCAGCGAAGAAGGGACCAACATGGAAATCCTCAGGCTCGACCACCTGACCAAGGTCTACGGCTCGGGCGACACCGCCGTGCGTGCCCTCGACGACGTGAGCCTCACCGTCGAGGCGGGCGAGTTCGTGGCGATCGTGGGCAGCTCGGGCTCGGGTAAGTCGACGATGCTGCACATGATCGGCGGCGTCGACCGCCCGACATCCGGCAGTGTCTACCTCAACGGGCAGGACGTCTTTGCCCGAAGTGACGAGCAGCTCGCCGTGTTCCGCCGCCGCGAGGTCGGCCTTGTCTACCAGTTCTACAACCTCGTGCCCGTCCTCGACGTCGTCGAGAACATGACGCTGCCCGTCCTGCTCGACGGCCGCCCCGTGAACCAGAAGCGCCTCGAGAACATGCTGCGCGTCCTCGGCCTCGAGGGCCGCGAGCACCACCTGCCCAACCAGCTCTCCGGCGGCCAGCAGCAGCGCGTCGCCGTGGGCCGCGCCCTCATGAACTCGCCCGCGATCGTGCTCGCCGACGAGCCCACGGGCAACCTCGACACGAAGAACTCCGCCGAGATCATGGCCCTTCTTCGCAAGTCGAACGCGCAGCTCGGGCAGACCCTCATCGTGATCACCCACGACGAGGACATCGCGCTTTCGGCGGACCGCGTCGTGACCATCGAGGACGGCCGCGTGGCCTCCGACGTGAGGACGAGGTAGCGCCATGGCACAGAAGAACGTGGAAAGAAGGGCTCCCGGTGCACATGCCGCCGCAGCCCCGCGCCGCGGCGTGCTTGCCTCCTTCACGCTGCGCACGCTCGCGAAGAACCGCGCCCGCACCGTCGTGACCATCATCGGGATCGCGCTCGCGACGGGGCTTCTTGTCGCCGTGTTCACGAGCATGACGAGCCTCGCCGCGGCCCTGCGCGGCCAGGTCTCGGCCGAGCGCGGAATCTGGCAGATCGAGTACCCGAGCCTCACCGACGAGCAGCTGAGCACCATCGAAAGCGGCCTTGACGGGCACCTCGACCGCCTCGCCACGGCGCGCGACCTCGGCGCCTGCGCGCTGAGCGAGGAGAACGCCAACACCCTTGGCCCCGCCCTCAACGTCCAGACGATGCCCGCAGAGGACGCCTCCGCGGGAGCCCGCGCCAAGGGCGACGGCCAGTACGCCGTGAAGAAGGCCCCCGAGCTCGAGAGCGGGCGGGCGCCCTCGGCCCCGGGAGAGATCGTTCTACCCTCCTTCTACCAGGGCGAGACGCTCACGGAGGGGGACTCCGAGTACGTCGGCGTGGCCTCAGGCGCCGTCTCGGACGGGCCCGTCGAGCTCGGGAGCACGGTGCGCCTCTCGCTCGGCAGGCGCCATGCGCAGGCGTCTGAGGGTGCCGTGGCCCTGAGCGGCCTGAACGCGTTGCAGTTCGAGTACTCGGGAGCCGACCGCATCCCCCTCGAGACCTTGGACGGCGCCGCCGCCCCGCGCGAGTTCACCGTCGTGGGCTTCGCGGAAAACAGCTCGTACTTCGGCTACGCCCAGGCATACGTGAGCGACGCCGAGCCCGAGGCCGACGGCGTGCCCGCCGCCACCTGCGCCTGGGCGTCCACCACGGGCATAGGCAACAAGGACGACCTCGAGGACCTGGCCATCTCCGTCGTAGGCCTCACGCGCCAGGACGTCTCGGCCGCTTACCCCTCGTTCAACAGCGCCCTCCTCAACCTCGAGGGCGTCATCGACGACCGCACGATCTGGACGACGGTCATCGGCTTCATCGGCATCCTGTCCGCCGTCATCATCGTGGCAGCGGTGTCGCTCATCTCCAACGCCTTCGCGATCTCGATCTCGGAGCGCACCCGGCAGTTCGGGCTTTTATCTTCTCTCGGCGCGTCCAGGCGTCAGCTCAGGCGCACCGTGTTCATCGAGGCGGGCATCCTGGGACTCGTCGGCATCCCGCTCGGCATCCTCATCGGTCTCGCGGGCACCTACGCCGCCTTCGCCGTCACGGGTGACGGCTGGGCCGTGCTCGTCGGCAGCAAGACCGCCGTGCCCGTGAGCGTCGACGCCCGCGCGCTCGCCGTCGTGGTCGCGCTCTCGGTGGTCACCCTGCTCATCAGCGCCTGGGCTCCCGCCAAGCGCGCCGGCGGCGTGAGCGCGGTCGACGCGATCCGCCAGTCGGGCGACGTCAAGCCGAGCCGCCGCCTGCTCCGCGAGTTCGGCCGCCGAAACGGGCTCATGGACGGCTTCACGGCGGACGGAAAGAAGCCCCGCGGCATCGCCGCGCGCTTCGCGGGCATACCCGGCTTCCTCGCCCGGCGCACCCGCGTGGCGAGCGGCGGCAAGGCGCGCGTGGCCGTGGCGTCGCTGGCCATCTCGGTCGTGCTGCTCGTGACGGCCGGCATCCTGGGCACCTACCTCAGCCAGGCGACGTCGTACCTCGACTACTCCTCGAAGACAGACTATATGATGTTCGTCTTCAAGAGCGAGAAGGGCGCTGAGGGCAACGATGCGGGCGTGCTCGAGCTCGCCCAGACGGCCGCCGAGAAGCTCAAGGGCGTCGAGGACGTCGAGTCCACGGCGGTGCTCTCGGGGAACATCACGCTGGTCAAGCTCGCGGACGGGGCCATGAACCCCGATTGCGCGGACGAGGTCGACGAGCAGACGGCCCAGCCGGACTCCGAGGGCCGCCGCAAGGCTCCCGTCGAGGTGGTAGACGACGCCACGTGGGCCGCGCTCTGCGGGCACGTGGGACTCACGGGGGCGGATGCCGCCCCGGGCGCGGGGACCTGCATCGCGATCAACCGGCTCGACATCTACGGCGGCGCCAAGTACACCACGCTCAGGCCCTTGGCACAGGCGGCCCTCGGCACCGACGCCGAGCTCATCCTGCCCACCGCCACGGACGGCTCCGAGTGGATCGACGCCTACGACGTGGACGGCGAGTCCAAGCCGGTCTACGGCGTCTGCTACACGGACGCCGAGGGCAACCTGCAGACGAAGCAGCTCGGCCATGAAACGGTCCGCACCGAGCGCCTGCGCATCGCCGCGTTGGCCGAGGACGTGGGCGATGACTTCCCCTTGAGCCTCAAGCAGCTTGCGGCCAACTGCCCCACGCTCATCGTCTCCGCCTCGACCGCCGAGGCGGCGGGGATTACGGACGTGAACTCGATGACCTCGATCTGCGTCGGGACCGGCGGCAAGAGCGTCGACGAGGACAAGCTCGTAGAGGCAGTCGGGGCGGCGGGCCTCGACACGAGCTACACCGTGGCCGTCGCCGAGCTGCTGCGCAACAACAACGCGATGGCCTATACCGCGCAGGTCTTCCTCTACTGCTTCACCGCCATCTGCGCGCTCATAGCCGTGGCCAACGTCTTCAACACGATCTCGAGCGGGCTTGCCCTGCGCACCCGGGAGTTCGCGGTCCTTCGCAGCGTCGGCCTCGGGCAAAGGGGGTTCCGCCGCATGATCGCGCTCGAGTGCGCCGACCACGCAATCCGCGGCCTCGCCTACGGGCTCGCGCTCGCGCTTCTTGTCGACTACGGGCTTTACCAGGTGATGGACATCTCGTTCGAGGGCTTCGGCATCGCGCTGCCGTGGGGCCACATCGCGCTGTCCGTCGCGCTCATCGTCGCCGTGCTCGCCGCGAGCACCGTCTACGCGCTGAGGAAGTCGCACGCGATGAACCTCGTGGACTCCCTGCGCGCGGAGTAGACGACCGCGCGCCGCGCTCAAATCGCCCGCGCTAAAAATCGCCGACGTCTGGGCGCCGCGCCCCGGCAAAGCGCCGCCCGCGCTAAGAATCCGGCACCTCTGGGCAACCTCCTAGCCCAGAGGTGCCCATTTCTTAGCGCGGACGCCCAGACGTCGGCGTTTCTTAACGAGGCAAGAAGGGTCCCGCCCAGACGTCATGGTTTCTTAACGCGGCAAGAAGGGCGCGAACGCCAGCGGCCCCGCGGCGGTACAATCGCGGTCGTACACCCCAGCGGAAAGGCATCCCATGAACGATTTCACCTATCACGTGCCCACCAAGTTCGTGTTCGGCCGCGGCTCCGTCGACGAGGTCGGAGACGAGCTCGCCGCCCTCGGCCACGCCTGCGCGCTCGTCGTCTACGGCAAGGGCTCCGTCGTCCGCACTGGCACGCTCGACCGCGTGCTCACCTCGCTCGACCGCGCCGGCATCCGCCACGCGCAGCTCGGCGGCGTGCGCCCGAACCCCGAGGTTGGCCTTGTGCGCGACGGCGTCGCGGCGGCCCGCGCAGACGAGGCCGACGTGGTGCTCGCCGTCGGCGGCGGCTCGGTCATCGACACGGCCAAGGCCATCGCCGCCGGCGTCTCGATCGACTCCGACGTGTGGGACCTCTTTGCAAAGAAGGCCGTGCTCGACGCCTCCCGCAAGCTCCCCGTCGCCTGTGTCCTCACCATCCCCGCCGCCGGCTCCGAGGCCTCCGCGAGCTGCGTCATCTCCAACGACGAGCTCGGGCTCAAGCGCGGCTTCTCGAGCGAGGCGCATCGCCCCGAGCTCGCCGTCATGGACCCCGAGCTCACCTTCACCCTGCCCGCCTACCAGACCGCGGCCGGCGTGACCGACATGTGCGCCCACATCATGGAGCGCTTCTTCGGCGCGACGGGCCCCGTCCCCGTGACCGACCAAATCGCCTGCGGCATCATCCGCAGCCTCATCGAGTGCGCGCCCGCCGCGCTTGAAAACCCCGAGGACTACGACGCCCGCGCGAGCATCATGTGGGCGGGCACCCAGGCGCACAACGACCTCTGCGGCCTCGGCCGCAACGCCAAGCCGGACGGCCGCGCCGGCGGCTGGGAGAGCCACGCGCTCGAGCACGAGCTCTCCGCCCACGACCCCTCAATCGCCCACGGCGCCGGCCTCGCCGTGATCATGCCCGCGTGGATGCGCTACGTGTGGCGTGCCTGCCCGGAGCGCTGGCTCACCTTCGGCCGCCTCGTCTTCGACATAGAGCCGGTCGACGTCGTCGAGGACTGCATCGACGGCACGCCCGAGGAGGCCGAGGAGGACGCCGTCCTGGCCATCATCGACGAGATCCAGGCCTTCTTCTGCTCGCTCGGCATGCCGCGCACGCTCGGCGAGCTCGGCGTGACGGCCGCGGACATCCCCGCCCTTCTTTCCACGCTCGAGCAGAACAAGGGCGCCGAGCTCGGCGAGATCCGTCGCCTCACCATGGACGACTGCCGCAAGATCTACGAAAGCTGCCTGTAGGGCCCGGCCATGACGACGCTTTTCATCGACGCGGACGCGTGCCCCGTCACCGGCGAGGCATTGGCCGTTGCCCGCCGCGCCGGGGTTCCCGTGGTCATCGCGGGAAACACGACGCAGAACCTCGAGCGCCACGTGCGCGCAGGCGACCCGCGCGACGCCGCGCACGCCAAGCGCGGCTTCTGGGTCGACACCCTCGCGGTGTCCTGCGGCGCAGACTCCGCCGACTTCGCCATCGTCGAGGCGCTCGAGCCCGGCGACGTCGTGGTCACGCAGGACATCGGCCTGGCCGCGATGGTGCTGGGCCGAGGAGCCCGAGCGATAGGCGTGCGCGGGCGCGTCTACTCCGAGGCCACGATCGACTCCGACCTCTTTATCCGCGCCGAGGAAAAGAAGGTCCGGCGAGCCGGCGGCCGCACCCGCGGCCCCGCCGCCTTCACCGACCGCGATCGGCGGCGCTTCACCGAGAACCTCGAGGGGCTTCTTGGCATCTGGTAGGCGCCCCTGCCCTCCGTCGCCCGCAAGACCCGCCAGGCCCCGAAAACTGCGCACATAGTCTCTTTTCTTCTCTCCACAAACAAGAAACGCCGAGGTGATCACCCCGGCGTTTTTTGCAAGACAAACTATGTGCGCAGTTTTTAGTGGCAAGAAGGGCGCGGCGCACCCCTACCCGCAGGCCCCGCAGGCGGCGCAGGCCGCGGGCGTCGCCGCGAGACCCCCGCGCGCGGTCTCGCGAAGGCTCGCGGGCAGCGCGTGGCCGACCTCGCTCATGGCGTGCACGACCTGGTCGAACGGCACGAGGCACATGACGCCCGAAAGCGCGAGTTGCGCCGACGAGAAGGCCGCCGCCACGCCGATGGCGTTTCTAGCCTGGCAGGGAACCTCCACGAGCCCGCCCACGGGGTCGCACACGAGCCCCAGCAGGTTCGATATGGCAAGCGACGCCGCGGTGAGGGCCTGCTCGGGCGAGCCGCCCATGAGCTGGGCGCACGCGGCGGCGGCCATGGCGGCGGCGCTGCCCACCTCGGCCTGGCAGCCGCCCTCGGCGCCCGCCACGCACGCGCCGGTCTGGATGTTCAGCCCGATGGCGGCCGCGCAGAAGAGCGCGTCCTCGACGTCGGCCTCAGACGCCCCCAGGTGGTCAGCGAGCGCGAGCACGCAGCCGGGCACCACGCCGGCCGAGCCGGCCGTCGGCGCCGCGACGATCACGCCCATGGCTGCCGAGCGCTCGAGCACGGCCATCGCGCGCGCCACGGCGTCGGTCTGCACGGGGCCCATGAGCGAGGGCGCGAGGCTCGCCGCGGCGTCGGCCACGCCCTTCGCCTCTCCCCCGATGAAGCCGCCGAGCGAGCGCTGCGGGCGCTCGATGGGGGCCATCGTCTCGAGACGCATGGCCTCGACCACACGGCGCATCTCGGCCTCGGCGCGCTCGGTGCCTATGAGCATCTGCTCGCGGGCGCGCATGACGCCGCCGACGGAAAGCCCCAACTCGGCGCAGGCGTCGAGCAGCTGCTCGCCGTCGTCGAAGAGCTCCTCGGCGCTCACGCCGGGCCCCACGACCGCCCCTGCGCCCGAAAGCGAGATGAACGTCGCGTAGTCCACGTTCTCCAGCCCGCGCGCCATCGCGAGCACGTCCTCGGCGGGCTCCCCGTCCGTCTCGAAGACGGAGTAGGCCTGGCCGCCCTTCTCGGTGCGGTATGTGCGGCAGAAGGCGATGTTCACGTGCGCGTAGGCGAGCAGGTTCGTGAGCGCGGCGAGCACGCCCGGCACGTCGCGGTGCGAGACGAACAGCGTCGAGAAGCGCCCGGTAACGCTCACGCCGACGCCGTTGATGCGGCTTATGCGCACCTTTCCGCCGCCCAGGCTCTCGCCGCGGACGGTGGCGACGGCGCCCGAGTCGCTCTCCATGTGGATGTCGACGGTGTTCGGGTGCATGGTGGCGTCGTCGCCGGCAACCACGAAGGAGTACTCGAGGCCCTCCTCACGGGCGAGCTCGAAGGCGTCGCGGATACGCTCGTCGTCGGTGGCCAGCCCGAGCGCGCCGGCAACGAGCGCTCGGTCGGTGCCGTGGCCGCGGTAGGTGTGCGCGAAGCTGTTCCACAGCGTGAAGGTCACGCGGGCCAGCCGCCCCTCGACGAGCGAGGACGCCACCTGGGCGCACCTCAGGGCGCCCGCCGTGTGGGAGGAGGAGGGGCCGACCATAATGGGCCCGAGAACCTCGAAGGCCGAGGTCGTCGCCAAGGTCTGGGGCTTTCCCGCCATCGCCTACCCCTCAATCTTCTGGTCGGCGGAACCGGACCCGGCGTCGGCGGCCGCGGCCTCGACGGCGGCGACCTTCGTGCGGTACGCCGCGGCGATGATGTCCACGCAGCCCTGGCGCCCGAAGCGCGCGCGGTTGACGACGAGGTCCTTGTTGTCGTGCAGGCCGCACTTGCCCTTCGAGTAACGCTCGTAGAACGCCTCGCGGCCGCGCTGCATCTTCTTCACGAGCTTCTTGGCCTTCTTTGCGTCCCAGCCGCGCTTGGCGCGCACGATCTCGACGCGGGCGTCTAAGGGCGCGGTGACGAGCACCGCGATGCGGTTCGGGTTGTCGCGAAGAATGTAGTCGGCCAGGCGCCCCTCGATGATGCAGCTCTGGCAGCCGAGCTCGTGGACCACCTCGACCACGTGGGCAAAGAGCTTGTCGGCGCTCGAGCGGGCGTCCATGCGATCGGGCAGGAAGGCGAAGAGCTCGGCCGCGACCTGCTCGTCGTAGGCGGCAGCGTCGCTCACGCTGGAGCCGGCGCGCTCGGAGGCGCGGACCAGCAGCTCGTTGTCGTAGAACGGGATGCCGAGCTCGAGCGAGAGCATCATGCCGATCTCGTGGCCCTCGGCACCGAAGTCGCGGGCAATGGTGATGACGACGGGGTACGCCTCCACATCCGGGGAGACGGCGTCGAAGTCGATGGACATAGCGGACCTCCTTGTGGCCGATGCACGGCTGATAAACGAAGGCGGGCGAAGGGCTTGCCCCCCTCGCCCGCCAAAACAATACTACGCGGCGGCAATGCGGCGCTGGTAGATTCGGACAAGCAGCGAGATTCCGAAGTTGAGCGCGAAGTACAGCAGGAAAACGAAGCCGTACAAAAGAAGGACCTGGCCCAGGTTGGACGTCGTGGCCATGATGACCTTCGTGCAGTACATGAACTCGGCGACGTTGATGCCCGCGAGGTAGGACGAGTCCTTGATCACGGTCGTGCACTGCGAGAAGAGCGCGGGCACGATGGTGCGGAAGGTCTGCGGCAGGATGACCAGGCGCATGCCGGCGAAGAAACCGAAGCCCTGGGACTGCAGCGCCTCGAACTGACTCTTTGGGATCGAGTTGAAGCCGCCGCGGATGATCTCGGCCATGACGGCCGAGGTGAAGATCGTGAAGGCGAGGACCGAGATCACGACATCGTTGCCCTTCACCGTGAAGTAGATGAAGAGGATCCACAGGAGGTTCGGCGTGCAGCGGAAGAGCTCGATGTAGGCGCTCACGATGACGCTGACGAACTTGAGCTTGCCCGTGCAGTACTGCTTCGCCATGGCGAGCACGGTGCCGACGAGGATCGAGAACACGATGGCGAGCGCCGAGATCTCGATGGTCTTGCCGAAGCCCATCATGATGAAGCCGAGGTTGGTTGCGTTGAAGATCTCCATCGGCTACGCCTCCTTCGCGGGCTCGGCGGCCAAATCCGCCGCGCCGGGGATGTCCTTGGCGCGCGGGCGGCGCTTGCTGCGGCGCTCAAGATACTGGACGAGGACCGCGAGCGGGAAGCAGATGATGAAGTACAGCAGGCAGCACATGATGTAGCCCTGCAGGTAGCCGTAGGTGCTCACGTAGTTGTCGGCGTTGTACATGAGGTCGCCGCCGGCGATGAGGGCGAGCACCGAGGTGTTCTTGACGAGGTTCAACGCCTGGTTGCACAGCGGGGGCAGGATGACCTTGAACGTCTGGGGCAGGATGACGTAGACGTAGCCCTGAACGCGCGTGAAGCCCTGCGAGAGCGCGGCCTCCATCTGTCCCTTAGGCACGGACTCGATGCCGGTGCGGATGACCTCGCTGACGTAGGCCGCATGGTAGAGGCCCACGCCGAGGACGCCGAGCGCGAAGGGCGCGATGCGGACCGGGCTGGCGGCGCCGGTGATCGCCTGCAGGACCTGGGGGCCCGCGGTGTACATAAAGAAGACCTGCACGGGCAGCGGCGTGTTCTGGTAGAACTCGACGTAGACGCGGCTAATGGCCCTCAGGACCTTGGAGCGCGTCGTGGAGAATACGCCGAGCAGCGTGCCGAGCGCGAGCGACAGCGCGAGTCCGGCGAGGACGACCTTAAGGGTAAAGGCCCAGCCTTCCCAAAAGGGCCCCATGTTCGAGAGGGTCCTCTCCCAGCGCAGGGGGTCGAGGAGTCCGTCCAGCATGTGTTCCCTCCTTATCCTTTGCAAAGAAGCGCGACGCCGCGGCTGCGAGGGCGCGCGGCGCCGCATGTGAATCGTCTGCGCGGCGCAGGCGGCAAGGCGTCAAGCCCGCCGCCCCGTGCCGTGGCAAGAAGTACCTTCGGGGCCATATGCCCCCGAGCGCGGCCTAGAGCAGGTTCCAGGTCTTGATCTCCTCGTCGAGCCAGCCGTTGCCCAGGCACTCGTTGACGATGTCGTCGACGGTCTTGGAGAGGTCGGAGCCCTTCTTGGTGGAGACGCCGTACTCCTGCTTGCCGAACTTGACGTCCGGGCAGAGCAGCTCGGTGGAGTCGTCGATGTATCCGCCGAGGATGGAGCGGTCGACGGAGAAGACGTCGATGTTGCCGGAGTCCAGGGCGCTCTTGATGGACGGGTAGTCGGGGAACTCCTGGAACTGCGGGGTGGCTGAGACGTTCTGCTCGGTCAGCATCTTGGTGATGTTGTCCTTGGTCGTGGAGCCCTGCGAGACGCCGATGATCTTTCCGTCGAGGCCGGCGAGGTCGGAGATGGTGCCCTTCTTGATAAGCAGGCCGATGTAGTCGGTGCGGTACGGGGTCGAGAAGTCCCAGGACTGCTTGCGCTCGTCGGTGATGGTGTAGGTCGCGCAGACGATGTCGAGCTGGTCGTTGTCGATGAGCGGGCCGCGGGTCTTGGGCGTGACGTCGGTGAACTCGACGAGGTCCTTGGACTTGGCGTCGTCATAGGAGACGTCGAAGACCTTCGCGGCGATCTGGTAGCACAAGTCGATCTCGAGGCCCTCGTACTTGTTGGTGGCCGGGTCTAGGTAGCCGTAGCCGGGGACGTCCTTCTTTACGCCGGCCTTGAGCTTGCCGTTCTTCTTGACGGCCTCGAGCTTGGAGGCGGAGCCGGAGTCCGAGGAGCCGCCGCAGCCGACGAGGCCGAGGCCGGCGACCGCCGCAGCGGAGGCGCCGAAGAGCTGGAGGAACGAGCGGCGAGACATGTTGGCCATGATGAATCCCTTCCCTTGAGGATTGATACGCGAATGCGGATGCCGGCGGGTGCCGGCGGTGGTGCCCGGGTTTTGCCGTTGCAAAGAAGCGCGCGGCGCGGCGGCTAGTGCAGGATCTTGGAGAGGAACTCGCGGCAGCGCGGGTTCTCGGGGTTCTCGAAGAAGTGCTCGGGCGTGCCCGTCTCGAGGATGCGGCCGTCCTCCATGAAGACCACGCGGTCGGCGACCTGGCGCGCGAAGCCCATCTCGTGGGTGACGCAGATCATCGTGATGTTCTCCTGCGCGAGCTCGATCATGACGTCGAGAACCTCCTGGACCATCTCGGGGTCGAGCGCGGAGGTGGGCTCGTCAAAGAGGATGATCGGCTGCTTGGTGCACAGGGCGCGGGCGATGGCGACGCGCTGCTGCTGGCCGCCCGAGAGGTTCTGGGGGTACTCGCCGGCCTTGTGGGCCATGCCGACGCGCTTTAAGGCCGCCATGGCGATCTGGGTTGCCTCCTCCTTGGACTTCTTCTGGAGCTTGATGGGAGCCAAGGTGAGGTTGCCGAGGACCGTCATGTTCGGGTAGAGGTTGAACTGCTGGAAGACCATCGAGGAGTACTTGCGGGCCATCTCGAGGTGGTTCTTCTTCGTCACCTCGATGCCGTCGATGGTCACGGTGCCGCTCGTGGGCTCCTCGAGGTAATCGATGCAGCGGATGAGCGTCGACTTGCCCGACCCGGAGGGGCCGATGACGACGAGCTTCTCGCCGGCGGCGACGGAAAGGTTGATGTCCTTGAGGACGTGGACGTCGCCAAAGTACTTGTTCAGGTCCTTGATCTCGATCATGTCTGCCATGCGTTTGGTCCCCTCTCGAATCGATGCCTAGACCTTAAGCGGACACTTAGGCAACAGCTGCCGGGGACGGGCATGCGAGACGAAGAAAAAACGCGAGCGACAACTTGATGAAACATGTTATGAACTGGGCACACGCGCGAAACAGGGCGGAATCAAACACGTGATGTTTAGTTCATTGAAATCGTTGTGGGACGCAACGATGGATCGCTGCGGTTCACGGCACTTCTTGGCAAGAAAAACCGGCGAACTTGAAAGCTCGCCGGCATTCTGTTTGGTAGCCCGTACCAGATTCGAACTGGTGATCTCCGCCTTGAGAGGGCGGCGTCCTAAACCGCTAGACGAACGGGCCATATGTAAAGGGGCTTTAGAGGTTCGCCCCGAGGAACTCATGGTAGCCCGTACCAGATTCGAACTGGTGATCTCCGCCTTGAGAGGGCGGCGTCCTAAACCGCTAGACGAACGGGCCATATGAGTTGAAGTAGCAAATGGCTGGGACTGAGAGAGTCGAACTCCCGTTGACGGAACCAGAATCCGCTGTCCTACCACTAGACGAAGTCCCAATTTGCTTCTTCGTTGCGCTCCTTCGCGCGAGAAATTACTATACGGGAGACTTATCCGCTTTGCAAGCACTTTTTTGAAAAAAGTTTTCGGACACCCGAAATAGTTGCAACCAGCCCGCCAGGGCGGCCTGTCCGAGGCGGCGGGCCGGGCGCTCGGCGAATCAGACAGGCTGAAAATGCAGCCGCTAGTAGCGCAGCTCGTTGAGGAGCGCCTCCCGCTCGTTGGGGAGCTCGTCGCCGATCACGGCGGCAAGAAGCCCGCGCAGTACCATCCCCACGCCGGGCCCCGGCTCGATGCCGCGCTCGCGCATGACGTCGCCGCCTCCCACCTTGAGGTCGGCGATGGTGCAGACGCTCCCGCGGGCAATCTCCGCCCTCAGGACGCGGCTCATGGCGTCGAGCTCGACCGCATATCCCATGCAGTCGGGCGCCTTGCCCACAGCGTCCGCGCGCTTGAGGTCGATGAGGGCGTGCGCAAGGGCTTCTCCGCGACCGGGGCACTTCTCCTCGAGCTTGGCCAGCATACGGCGGATCGAGCGGACGGTCGGGTGGATGGGGAGGTCATGGAGGCGCACTATGGCCTGGGCCTCGCGGACCGTCGCGCGGTCAATGGCGAGCCGGCCCATAACCGAACCCGCGACGCGCGCGCCCTCCTCGGGGTGGCCGAAGAAATGGCCGCGCCCGCCTTCGTCAACGCTCCATGTAGAGGGCTTGGCGACGTCGTGGAGAAGGGCCGCCCACCTGAGCGCTCGCGGCGCCATGCCGCCCGTGAACTCCTCCACGCCCGCGCAGACGCGCGCGGTGTGCTCGAGCACGTCGTAGGCGTGGTAGGGGCTCTTTTGGTCGAAGCCGCGCATGGGGGCGAGCTCGGGGATGGCCGCGCTCATGACGTCGAACTCGTGGCGAAGCGCCCAGGCGACGCGACCGGAGGCGAGGATGCCGTCCATCTCCTGCCCCACGCGCTCGCTCGCGATGCCCCCGAGCTCGGGCGCGCAGGCAGCGAGCGCCTCCTGCGTGGCAGGATCGATGGCAAAGCCGAGGCGGCACGCGAAGCGCACGGCGCGCAGGACGCGCAGGGCGTCCTCCTCGAAGCGGCGGCGCGGCTCCCCCACCGCGCGAATCACGCCGCGGTGAAGGTCTTCCCGGCCGCCATAGGGGTCAAGAAGCCCGCGGCGCGGGTGGTAGGCGATCGCGTTCACGGTGAAGTCGCGGCGGGCGAGGTCCTCGCGCACGTCCTCGACGAAGCGGACCTCGTCGGGGTGGCGCATGTCGGAGTAGGCGCCCTCGACGCGGTAGGTGGTCGTCTCCACGGGCAGGCCGTCCACGACGGCGGTCACCGTGCCGTGCTGCGTGCCCGTCTCGTGCACCTCGACGCCGGCGGCGCGCAGGGCACGGGCGGTCTTCTGCCACGGGGCGGAGGTCGTGACGTCCACGTCGTGGCCCGAGCCGCCGAGGAGCGCGTCGCGGACGAAGCCGCCGACGACCCACGCCTCGTATCCCGCGTCCTCGAGCACGTCGACGACGCGCAGGGCGTAGGCGGGGACGTCGATCGCGCAGGTCTGGTCTGTCACGCTGTTCTCCTCAGGTAGGTTGCCAGTCGAGTATAGCCCGGCGGCGCGTGGCCCAAGGCCCTTGGTTCGGCACAAAAAAGAGGGCCCACCGATGGCGGGTCCTCTCTCAGCTCATATGTATAAGGACTTAGAGCTTGGTGACGTTGGAAGCCTGGAGCTTGCCGTTCTGGCCGGTCGTGATGTCGAACTGGACAGCCTGGCCCTCGTCCAGGGTCTTGAAGCCGTCCATCTGAATCTCGGAGTAGTGGACGAACAGGTCGTCGCCGTCCTCACGAGAGATGAAGCCGTAGCCCTTGTCCGGGTTGAACCACTTAACAGTACCCTGTGCCATGTCGTGCCTTTCGTTCTTAGCCCCGCGGGGCCAAATGCTGCGCCCGGGTGGGACGCGTTACCTTGCGGCGGAATCGCCACTTGTCTAGGATACCCCGAAAACGCCGAGAAATGACCGACAATCCGCTCGGAGCCGTTTTGAGGCCGATGGGGGCATTGCTCGCCGCGCATCGAGCAGACCGCCTACAAAACGTCCACGAGCGCCGATTTAGCGGACTCGTGGACGCGTTCCGGAGAGCCGTATGCTCTTGCACTACGCCTGAGTCGGCTCCGTCGGCTTGAAGACGCGGCCGACGCGCTTCAAGAACTTGGCCGGGCCTTCGTTCTTAAGGGTAGTGCCCGTCATCTTGACGAGATGCGCCCACCAGGCGGGGTAGTTGATCTTGGGCTTGGGCAGGCCCATGACGTCGCAGTAGAACTTCTTGCGGTGGGGCGCGATGTCATCGATCGAGAGGACGAGCTCGGGGTCCATCTCGTGGAAGCACTTGGTCACGCGCTCGCGGACGTGCGGGTTGTCCCAGCCGTCATCGTGGATGGCGCCGAAGCTGTAGTTGATCCCTCGCTGGCAGTGGGCGCGCAGGATGCGTTTATCGGTGATGCCGAGGCGCTTGATGATGGCGAGCATGTCCTCCCAGCGGTCGAAGGGGCGCACGACGGCCTCGACCGTCTTGTGGTTGAGCGTCGAGCCCTCGAGGTCGGAGCGGTAGTTGTAGTAGGGCTTGTCGAGGTAGACGATAGCCTTGGCCTGGCACATGGTCTCGATGAGGAAGGGGTTGTCGGCCCAGCCGGCGCCCGGGTACTCGGGGAAGCGGATGTCCTTCTCGTCAAGGAAGCCCTTGCGGTAGATGGCCGACCAGATTGAGGGGTGCTGCGAGATGAGCTTGGGCTCCTCGCCCACCATGATCGGGCGCGCGGAGGTCTTGATCTCGCCCTGCATGGTGGAGGGGAACGGCGCCTCGCGGTCGGGGTCATCCCAGTAGCGGATATCGGTCCAGGGGGTCTTTACGATGTCGAGGGTCTCGGCGAAGGAGTCCGCGAACGCGAGCATGTCGGCGTACATGCCGGGATCGATCCAGTCGTCGGGCTCGACGATGGAAATCCAGTCGCCCTTGGCCATGCGAAGTCCCATGTTGCAGCCCTGTCCGTAGCCGCCGTTGGCCTTGTCGACCATGACGACGCGCGGGTCGGCCGCGGCGTGGGCGCGGATGATGTCGGGGCTGCCGTCGGTCGAGCCGTCGTTGATGCACAGGATCTCGAGGTTCTTGTGCGTCTGGGCCTCGATCGACTTGAGGCACTGGTCGAGGTACTTCTCGACGTTGTAGATGGGGACGATGACCGAGACGAGGGACTTGGAGTCGCCGTGCATGCTGTGACCTCCATGGATAAATGAGCATTAGCCCATCAATAATAGCCCATGTGAGGAGCGGCCGTGCGGCGCTGGGGCTGCGCGGTCGCTTCGGGTCCTTAAAGGAAAAGCTGGTAGGCGTAGCGAGGAGCGTTCGGGTCGCCGTCGATGTAGATCGTGCCGGCCAACGAGAAGCCCATGTCCTCGATCACCTTGCGCATGCGCGCGTTCTTCTCGTGGGTGTCGATGCGCACCTCTGCAAAGCCGCGTGCGCGAGCCTCCTCGATGAGGCGCTCGATGAAGCGGCGGGCAACACGGCGGCCGCGGTACTCGGGCGAGACGGCCACGCGGTGGATGGCGGCGTAGGAGCCCTCGCCGCGCGTCTCCCAAGCGCCGTCGATGCGGGTGTAGGTGGGATCGGGCGCCGGCATGAGGGCGGCCGTCGCGGCAACCTCGTCGCAGACGGTGAAGACGCGGCCCCAGCCCTGGAGGATGTCGGACGCGACGGCGTTCGGGCAGGGGCCCGCGCCGTTCTGCCACTGGTCGACGCCCTCGGCGGCAAGGAGCTCGCGGCCGGTCTCGATGATGGCTACGATGGCAGGGATATCGTCCACCAATGCGGGGCGCATATCGCAATCGGCGGCGCTGAGCTGCTGGTTGTTCACACTCTCGGTCATTGGTCCTCTTTTCAGGGGAGTGGGCGCGTGCCCAAGGAAAAAACAGTGCGAGGCGGGCCTATGAGCCGGGTTCTGTCGTGGGCGGCCATTTATCTACGACCAACGTTACCGTTGGCCTCTAGCGCGCAACCCGAGCGCGGTGCGGGCCACACCATGGCGCTCCTATTTGCGTTTGCTCCGGATGGGGCTTGCCAAGCCGCCGTGTTGCCACGACGCTGGTGGTCTCTTACACCACCGTTTCAGCTTTTCCCTTTACGTCCGGCGAGCCGTCCGTAGGTGGGAGTCTTCTTTTCTGCGGCGCTTTCCGTCGGGTTACCCCGCCTGGCCGTTAGCCAGCATCCTGCCCTGTGGAGCCCGGACTTTCCTCATGCGCGATTGCTCGCGCCCGCGGTCGCCTGGCCCACCTCGCAGGCGAGATTCTACCATCAGGATGAGGGGGGCGTGAATCATCCCGTGTTCACACGCGGGCACAAGACACATAATTGCTACAATAATTCGGTTTCAAACACCGCGGCCCTGCGCCGCGCACACCCGAAAGGTCGCCCATTGAGCCTGCTCGAAGGAATCCTGACCGTGAACTGCCGCCCGGACAACATCGCCGTCAACGGAGCAGAAGGCTCGATCTTCTCTCCCGCAACTGGTCGCGTCATCGAGCTTTCTCAGGTAAATGACCCCGTTTTCTCTTCCGGCATGCTCGGTGAGGGTTTGGCGGTGGAGCCCGAGGACGACGTCGCGTACTCCCCCGTCTCGGGCACCGTCGAGGCTGTGGTGAGCAGCAAGCACGCCGTGTCGATCAAGGCGGACTCGGGCGCAGAGGTGCTGCTCCATGTGGGGGTGGACACCGTTAACCTGCGGGGACGTGGATTTCATCTGTATGCCGGGAAGGGAGAGCGGGTCTGCGCCGGCGAGGCGCTCATCTCGTTTGACGGCGGCCTTATCCGCAAATCCGGGCTCGACGACACCGTGATCGTGACGGTGACGAATCCCGAGGAGTTCGGCAGGGTCGGGCGCGCCTGCGGGTCGACGGTGCGCGCCGGCGAGGCGCTGCTCGTGCCCGGGAGCGCGAGTTAGGATGGTCGAGGCTTCGTACCTGACGCTTCGCAGCGGCGAGGAGTTCGTCGGCGAGTTTGAGGACAGGCGCAGCCGCTTCATCGCGCAGCTTCGGCAGGTCTCGGGAGAGGCAGAGGCCGACGCCTTTATAGCCGAGGTCCGCTCGCGCCACCACGACGCGCGCCACAATGTGCCGGCTTGGATCCTGGCCGACGGGCGCGAGCGCTGCTCGGACGACGGCGAGCCGAGCCGCACCTCCGGGATGCCCGTGCTCGAAGTCCTGCGCGGCGAGGGGCTGAAGGACGTCTGCTGCGTGGTCACGCGCTACTTCGGCGGGACGCTGCTGGGGCCGGGAGGGCTCGTGCGCGCCTACACTGCCGCGGCACAGGAGGCCGTCGCGGATGCCCGCGGACGCGGGGGCATCGTCGAGATGACGCTCGTGACCGAGGTCGTCGTCCAGCTCCCCTATGCGCTCTACGACCGCGTGGGCAGGCTCGCGTCGGATGCCGGCGGCAAGGTTAAGGATCAGCTGTTCCTCGAGGACGTCCAGATCACGCTCGTGTTCCGCGCAGGCGAGGAGGCCCCGTTCGTCGACGCCGTGCGAGAGCTCGCCTGCGGCGAGGACCTGTGCCGCGCGGACGAGCCGCGCTTCGCTGAGTTCTAGTTCCTGGGCCCAAGCCGCTTGCCTGGGTTTTGGGGCCGCCTGCGAAGCTTTCGGAAAGCTGTCGGAATGCTTTCCGTTAGAGCGCTGACTTGCTGTTTCGTGGCGAAACGTCTTTGTTAATCATCATTTAGTTAATTGCCAACCTCTTTGAGGCGGGCGGTGCGGCGCGAGATTCTGTACGCTGCAGCGCATGGACACCTGCATCTGCGACATATCGGCATTGCGCTTCTGGAACACACCGCCGCTCGTGACGGCGATCATGTGCTCTGGCCCCGAGGACGCCCGCGCCCTCGGGTTCTCCAGCGCCGAGCAGATGGAATCCGTCCGGCGATCGATCCTCGAGGAAAGCAGCCTTTGCGAGCTTTGGTCCAAAGAAGGGAGGCGATGGAACGCCGCGGGTAACCATTCGCTGAACCTCAGGGAGATCGCTCCCCTGCTCGCGGCAGGCCTCGAGCCGCCGATCTGCGTCCTCGCGCGCTCACAGGGAGAGCGTTACCATTCCGAGCTGGTCAAGCCCTCGCTTTGGACCCAAGAGATACCGCCCGGCGCACTTATTCAAGTGGCCGAGTCGATTCGCGTCGCCACGCCCGAGTTCGCACTCCTGCAACTCGCAAAGCGACTCGGACTGAACAAGTGCCTGCTCATCGCTTCGGGGCTGTGCGGGACCTATGCGGAATATCGGGCGCCGCGAGCCTTGGAACGATACCTTGCCCACGCCACGCGAATAGGAGGCTGGAGGCCGTATTTCGTAGGCGGCAAGCTACAATCGTTATGGCAGCGCGAGCCGTTGGCCACGCCCGAATCGATCCGCCGGATGGCGACGGTCGCGAGCCATGCACGGGGAGCCGGGAAGCTCGCCCGAGTCTCCGAGCTCGTGTTCCCGGGAGCTGCCTCGCCGTTCGAGTCGAAGGCCGGGTTGATCCTGAGCTTGCCGACGAGCCTCGGCGGCTACGGCCATGAGGGCATGGTCCACAACAAGCAGGTGCTGCTTCGCGCGGGGTCGCAAAGGCTCTCCGAGAAGCGGTGCTGCTACTGTGACCTTTACTGGGAGGAGGGCGTCGACGTCGAGTGCCAGAGCCGAATGGCACACGAAAACGAGGTCAGTTTCCTTTCCGACTCCGAGCGCGCGACAGCGCTGCTGAATGAGGGCATAGCCGTGCTGCCGCTCACCTATGCGCAGCTATCCGACCGCTCCCGGCTTGACGAGTTCGCCCAAGTCCTCGCAAAACTGCGCGGCATCGCCCCAAAATCGCGTAGCAACCGTCAGCTTCAGAAAGCCGACGCCCTCTTTAACGACCTTTTGAGGCCTTTCTGACGCCGTCCGCCGCCAAAACGGCCTTAGTGGGTGAACAAAACGCGGTGCCGGCAAGTATCCGTCCTAGCGTCGGCTGCAAAACCGCAGGTAGATGCGCTGACTGAATTTGGGCTACTCCACTAAGTACCGTTTTGTTCACCCACTAAGGCATTTATGGCTCAGCAAGGGGGGCGCCCTAGGCGTAATTCGCGCGCAGGGTCTCCGTGAGCTGCATGTTTGCGCTGTAATCGACGGGGACCACGACGACGCTGGGCGCGTCCTCGTTCGCGAACGCCCGCTCGAGCGTCGGGATGAAGTCCTCGGTGGACTCGACGCGATACCCGTGGCAATGCATGGACTCGGCGTAGGCCTTGAAGTCGGGGTTCGTGAACTCGACGCCGAACACGTCGCCGAACTGCTCCTCCTCCTTCCACTTGATGAGCCCGTAATGCGAGTCCTCCCAAATCAGGGTGACGAAGGACACGTGCTCGCGCACCGCCGTCTCGAGCTCCTGGGAGTTCATCATGAAGCCGCCGTCTCCGCAGACTGCAAGGACACGGCGCTCGGGGTGGAGCAGCTTAGCCGCGAACGCCCCCGGGACCGCGAAGCCCATCGATGCGAAGCCGTTGGATATGAGGCAGGTCTTCGGCTCATAGCAGGGATACTCGCGTCCGATCCAGATCTTGTGCGCCCCAACGTCCGAGACGAGGATGTCGGAGCGCCCGAGGACCTTGCGGATGTCGGAGATCAAGCGGCCGGACCTCATCGGGAACGCGTCGTCGCGGCCCTGTTCCTCGAGCTCGCCGTGCAGGCGGGCCCCCACGGCGAGCATCGCCTCCGGCTCCGGCATCTTGTCGCGGCGGGCAGTCCGCAGGATCTGGTAGATGCTGTCGGAAAGGTCGCCGATGACCTCGACGTCAGGGTCGTACTCCTGATTGACGTCGGCAGGCAGGGCCGCGATGTTGACGATCCGCATGTCATCGTTGGTATGCCACTTCTTCGGCGCGCACTCGACGAGGTCGTAGCCTATGCCTATGACGAGGTCGGCCATGTCGAAGGCGTCGATGATGTAATCATGCTGCGGGATTCCCACGACGCCCAGCCGATATTTGTTGTCGCACGGGATGATGCCCTTGCCCATCATCGTCTGGACCACGGGGATGCGAAGGCGCTCTGCCATGGTCGTCACCGCCTGCGCGGCGTCGCCGCGGACGGCGCCTGCTCCGGCGAGGATCACGGGGTTCCTCGCCTCGGAGATCATCGTCGCGGCGGCGGCCACGCTCGCCGGGTCGGCATAGAGCGCCGGCGCCTGCTGCCGATGGAGCGGCCTGGCCGGGCTCGCCATGTGCGCGACGTTCTTCGGCAGGTCGATGTGGGTGGCACCGGGCTTGCCGCTCTCGGCGTACTTGAACGCGAGCCGGCAGATCTCCGAGATCGTGTCCGGCCTCATGACAACCTTCGACCGCTTGGTTATGGGGCTGAACATGGCCGAGAGGTCGAGGTACTGGTGGCTTGTGAACTGCATGAGCTCGCTGGAGACCTGCCCCGTGATGGCGACGAGCGGCGCGCCGTCAAGGAACGCGTCGGCCACGCCGGTGACGAGGTTCGTCGCGCCCGGGCCGAGCGTCGCCAAGCAGACGCCGGCGCGGCCGGTTAAGCGGCCGTAGACGTCTGCCATGAAGGCCGCGCCCTGCTCGTGGCGCGTCGGAATGAAGCGGATCCCCGCCTCCTTGATAGCGAACATAAGGTCGAGATTCTCCTCGCCGGGTATGCCAAAGATGACCTCGACCCCCTCCGCCTTAAGGCAATCAACGAATACCTGCGCGGTGGTTTTAACCCCTTGAGCTGCGGACATATGAATATCTCCCTACGGATAGGCAAATTCCCCGCAAAGAGTAGCACCCGTTGCGAGACAAACTCGCAACGGGTGCGTTTCGCGCACGTTAGGCGAAGGCTGCGACTTTGCTTCGGGCGCAACCGGGGCAAAAAAGCGCAGGCTACCTATAGCTCTTCCGCAGGATGGCAAGCACGTCGTCGTGCGAGAGCGGCGCGGGGTCGTGCGCATAGAGCGCACCATTGGTGGCAAGGCCGTTGGCGGCGATCGCGTCGAGCTCGACCTCGCCGAACAGCACGCGCGTCTTGGAGATGAAGTTGTACGAATCGGACATGCCGGCTCCCTCCATTGCGTTTGACATTAGGCTAAAGGTACCCCCTATGAATTGCGGCGCCACCGCCATCGCACATATCTCGCCTAGAATTAACCATCGGCACAGGCACTCGGCAGACCTCGCAACGGAGCGCGGATGGACATCGGAAAGCGACCACATAAAGTAGCCCTCGTCTGCCTCGAGGACGGAAACGAGGGCGCGGCCCTCGGGCTCGTGCTCGACGACATGGCCGCCGCCGGGCCCGTCTACGAGTGGCTCAGCCACGTGAAGGAGCCCATCGAGTTCGCACGCCTCGACCCCTCAGACGCAAACGCCCTCTCTACCTGCGACTCGTTCGTCATAGCCTTCGCGGGAAAGAAGGGCGCCGAGGCGAGCGCCCTCGCCATCCCCCTCCCCACCGGCTCCCCGCGCTACGCCGTCTGCGACCACGAGCCCGCGCGCCCCGGCTGGTCGGGCGCGCTTGTGGTCGACGACCTCGACGGCGTCGCCCGCCTCATGCGCAGACCCCGCCTGGGCCACGCGCGCCGCCCGTTCTCGGAGACATGCGACCGCTTCCTGCTCGCCGTCCGCACCGGCGCCGGCTTCGGCATCGAGCACGCCCGCGGACGTCACTTCTGAGGCCAAGCCCGCTCCCCCACCCGCAAACCGCCACATAGCCGCTCGCCGCCGCGCCGCCCCATCCCGCGACGTGTCATACTTGACCACGTGAAGAAAGGAAGTTAGCCATGTATGACAACGATTACGTGCCCGGCCGCAACGACCCCTGCTGGTGCGGCTCCGGCAAGAAGTACAAGAAGTGCCACGCCCGCATGGACGAGCAGCTCGACCGCTTAGCCACCGCCGGCGAGGAGGTCATGCCCCGCGGCCTGCTCAAGACCGCCGAGGACATCGAGGGCATCAAGCGCTCCGCCGCCATCAACGTCGGCGTGCTCGACTACGTCGCCGAGAACATCCGCGCCGGCGTGACCACCGCCCAGATCGACCAGTGGATCCACGACTACACCGTCGACCACGGCGGTATCCCCGCCGACCTCAACTACGAGGGCTACCCCAAGAGCGTCTGCACGAGCATCAACGACGTCGTCTGCCACGGCATCCCCTCCGACGACGACGTCCTGCGCGACGGCGACATCGTCAACATCGACTGCTCCACCATCCTCGACGGCTACTTCTCGGACTCCAGCCGCATGTTCTGCATCGGCGAGGTCTCCGACGAGCGTCGCCGCCTCGTGGAGGTCACCCGCGAGTCCGTCCAGGCCGGCCTCGCGGCCGTCAAGCCCTGGGGCCACCTCGGCGACATGTCCCACGCCGTCCAGAGCTGCGTCGAGGCCGCCGGCTTCAACGTGGTCCGCGAGTTCGGCGGCCATGGCATCGGCCTCGAGTTCCACGAGGACCCCTTCGTCGGCTTCGTCGGCGAGCCCGACGAGGGCCCCGTGCTCGTCCCCGGCATGTGCTTCACCATCGAGCCCATGGTCAACGCCGGCGCGCCGCAGATCACGATGAACGACCCCAACGGCTGGACCGTGCGCACCGCCGACGGCTCCGACTCCGCCCAGTGGGAGGTCCAGCTCGTGGTCACTGAGGATGGCTACGAGCTCCTGAGCTGGTAGTGCCCCTGGCGCTCCGTGCCCAATACCGCGCCCCATGAACGGCGAGAAGGCCCGGTCCTTCTCGCCGTTTTTAATTACCATGGGCATAGGCGCGCAGGGCGATGCGTGCACACACAGAGAGAGGACTCGCCATGAAGGTCATGCTCGTCAACGGAAGCCCGCACAAGGACGGCTGCACGAACCGCGCGCTCGAGGAGGTCGCGGCCACGCTTCGCGAGGAGGGCATCGACGCCGAGGTCTTCTGGATCGGCGGCAAGCCGGTGGGCGGCTGCATGGGCTGCGGCGGCTGCCGCAAGCTCGGCCGCTGCGTCTACGACGACGCCGTCAACGCCTTCCGCCAGAAGGCCGCAGAGGCCGACGGCTTCGTGTTCGGCGCGCCCGTCCACTACGCCCACGCGGCGGGGTCGCTGCTCGGCTTCATGGACCGTCTCTTCTACTCGGGGTCGGCGGACCTCGCGTACAAGCCGGCGGCGGCCGTGTGCTCCGCCCGCCGCGGCGGCACCACCGCGAGCTTCGACGACATAAACAAGTTCTTCACCATCAACCAGATGCCGGTGGTGAGCGCCCGTTACTGGAACAACGTCCACGGGACGTGCGCGGAGGACGTCGAGCGCGACGAGGAGGGTCTGGGCAACCTTCGCGCCCTCGGCCGCAACATGGCATGGCTCCTCCGCTGCATCGAGGCCGGCCGGGCGGCGGGCATCGAGCCGCCCGCTGATGAGGACTATCCGAGGACGAACTTCATCCGCTAGCCCCGCCACGACCAAAACACGCTGGAAAGAAGGACACCCATGCCCCTCATCGACGACGTCCGGGCCTTTGTGCCCGGCTGCGAGCAGGAAACGGCCGACCGCGAGCTCATCCTGCGGCGCTTGGAAGAGGACCCGGGTGTCTGGGGCCGCGAGTCGCCCACGCACCTGACCACCTCCGCATGGGCGGTCGATGCGCGCGGCGAGCGGGTCCTGCTCGTGTACCACAAGATATACGACAGCTGGAGCTGGGTGGGCGGGCACGCTGACGGCGAGCACGACCTCGCGGCGGTCGCCCTGCGCGAGCTCGAGGAAGAGACGGGCGTCGCCGGCGCGTGCGTCGTGGCGGCACAGGGCGAAAGCCCCATCCTCTCGCTGGAGGCGCTGCCGGTGGCGGGCCACGTGCGCCGCGGAGTCTGGGTGCCGTCGCACACGCACCTCAACGTGACCTACCTCGTGGTCGCCAACGCCGAGGCGCCCCTGCGCGTCGCGCCCGACGAGAACTCGGGCGTGCGCTGGGCGCCGCTCGACGACGTTTGCCGTCTCTCGACCGAGGCGTGGATGTGCGAGCACGTCTACGCAAAGCTCATCGGGCGGACACGCGCCCTTCTTGGCAAGTAAGCCGTCAGCGCGAGGCGGCCGAGCAGGGCGCCCGAAAACAAACTAACTCCCACACGGCGGACGCATTTGGGCCGAAAACCGGCCAGATGCGTCCGCCGTGTGGGAGTTAGAGAGAAATGCCGTGCGACTCGCGCCGGCGGGCGGGTTAGATGACCACGCCGTTGCAGTGGTCGATCTCGTGCTGAATGATCTCGGCGACGTAGCCCGTGAAGGTGAAGGTGCGCTCGGTCCAGCACTCGTCGAGGTAGCGCACCTTGATGCGCCGGTGGCGCTTGCAGGGGCGGGTGCCCTCGAGCGAGAGGCAGCCCTCCTCGGTCTCGTAGGGGCCGGCGGCCTCGAGGATCTCGGGGTTGTGCATGAGCATGTGGCGGGCGCCATTGGCCACGACGATGATGCGCCTGTGCTGGCCGATCATGTTTGCAGCCATGCCGACGCACTCGTCGGCATGGGCGGCGAGCGTGTCTAGAAGGTCTTGCCCCACGGCGGCGTCGAGCGAGGAATGCTCGATTGCGGGCTCGCTCGGCGTTCGGAGCAGCATGGGGGAGCGGACGATGTCGCGGATCATTCGGCGGTGCCTCAATTCAAGATAGGCTCGGAGTTTCAAGGGGCCGTGGCGGCCGAGAGCCTAGTTTGCCACGGTTGCGCGCCTCAGGCGAGGGCAAGAAGACCTTACGCCGGCTATCTTCACGAGAGCCGTGCCCTACTTGGCCTTGCGGGGCCCGCTCGGCTTGCGTCTTTGGCCTGCGGCGGGTTTCTTTCCGGAGGCGCTCTTCTTTCCGGAGACACCCTTCTTTGCGCCGGGGGCTTGCGAGCCGGCGCACTTCTTGCCCGCGCCCTTCCGTGCGCCGGGGCGCGCGCCCGCGGCGGCGGGCTTGGGCGGGTAGGGGCGGATCAGGCACTTGGGGCCGAAGCCGATGAGGTCCTGGCGGCCGGCGCGCATGAGCGCCTCGTGGACGAGCTTCCAGTTCTCGGGCTTGCGGTATTGGATGAGAGCGCGCTGCATCGCCTTCTCGTGCGGGTCGCGCGGCACGTAGATGGGCTGCATGTTGCGCGGGTCGACGCCCGTATAGAACATGCACGTGCTCATGGTCGAGGGCGTGGGGTAGAAGTCCTGCACTTGTTCGGGCATGTAACCCATGTCGCGCACTGCCTCAGCGAGCTCTACGGCCTCCTTCATCGTGGAACCGGGGTGGGAGCTGATGAGGTAGGGGACCACGTACTGCTCGAGCCCGGCGGCCTTCGTCGCGCGCTCGAAGCGCCGGCAAAACGCCTCGTAGACGGATCGTTTGGGTTTGCCCATGGCGGCGAGCACCGTGTCGCTCACGTGCTCGGGGGCCAGGCGCAGCTGACCGCTCACGTGGTGGCGGACGAGCTCGTCGAGGAACTTGTCGGACTTGTCGGCCAAGGTGTAGTCGAAGCGGACGCCGGAGCGCACGAAGACCTTCTTTACGCCGGGGAGCTGGCGCAGGTCGCGCAGGAGGTCGGCGTAGGAGTCCTCCTCGACGACCATGTTGCGGCAGAGCTCGGGCCACATACAGCGGCGGTTCGAGCACACACCGCGGGTGGCCTGCTTGTCGCAGGCGGAGCGCCCGAAGTTGGCGGTGGGGCCGCCCACGTCGGTGATGTAGCCCTTGAAGGTCGGGTCCTGCGTGAGGGCGCGCGCCTCGGCCATGACGCTGTCGTGGCTGCGCACCTGCACGACGCGGCCCTGGTGGAAGGTGATGGCGCAGAAGCTGCACTCGCCGAAGCATCCGCGGTTGGCGGCTATCGAGAAGCGCACCTCGTCGAAGTCGAAGGCCGGCACGCCGCCCGCGGCGTCGTAGTCCGGGTGCCAGGCTCGCGCGTAGGGCAGCTCGTAGACGGCGTCGAGCTCAGGCGTCGAGAGGGGCGCCGACGGCGGGTTCTGAACGACGTAGAGGTTGTCTTTGGGGTAAGGCTCCACGAGGCGGCTCGCGGTGATCGAGTCCATGTTGCGGTACTGGACGGCGAAGCTCCGCGCGTAGTTGAGGCGGTCCGCGACCAGCTCGTCGTAGCTGGGAAGAAGCTCGTAGTCGTACACGTCGTCGAGCGAGCGCGCCTTGTACGCCGAGCCGGCGATCCAGGTGACCTGGTCCACGGGGATGCCGCCGTCCAAGGCCTCGGCCATCTCGACGATGGACCGCTCGCCCATGCCGTACAGGAGCAGGTCGGCGCCGGAGTCAAGAAGGACGGAGCGCTTGAGGGAATCGGACCAGTAGTCGTAGTGCGCCAGGCGCCGCAGGCTCGCCTCGATGCCGCCGAGCACGATGGGGACGTGCTTGTAGGTGCGGCGAATCAGGTTGGAGTAGACCACGACGGCGTGGTCGGGGCGCGCGCCCATGCGGCCGCCGGGGGTGTAGAAGTCCTTGCCGCGGCGGCGCTTGGCCACGGTGTAGTGGTTGACCATGGAGTCCATGTTGCCGGCCGAGACGAGGAAGGCGAGGCGCGGCTCGCCCAAGGCCATGACGCTCTTCGGGTCGTGCCAGTCGGGCTGGCAGATAATGCCGACTTTGTAGCCGTGGGCCTCGAGCGTGCGGCTGATGATGGACATGCCGAAGCTCGGGTGGTCCACGTAGGCGTCGCCGCAGACGTAGACGAAGTCGCACTGGTCCCAGCCGCGGGCATCCATGTCGGCCCGGGAGACGGGAAGAAACGCCTCGCGCGGCGGGCGCTGCGGGGTCGGCTGGTCTTTGCGGCGGGCGTGGGTCATGGGGCTCCTTCTTTTGGCGTATGTACACCATGGTAGCGTTCGACCCGCCAAATCAGACAGGCTGAAAATGCAGCTATTTCAGCCTGCCTGATTTGGCAGTTATTTTTGCCTGCCTGAACTCGCAGGTTTGTGTTGTGGGCGTGGAGGAGACGTGGCGGGAATGTGGACTTAACTTTCGGGTGATTGAGCCGTGCAACAGCGGGAACAAGATAAATACCTTCTTTCCTTGTGGCCCTCGCCGTTCCCCTTTCTCCGGCGAGGGCTTCCTTTTTTCGCGCGGCAACAAAGGCGCCCCGGGCTTCTTTGCAAAGAAGCCCAGGGCGCACATGCGCCTGCCTTTCGTTTGAAGGACGAAGCCCGCTGCGCCTAGTCGACGCGCATGGCGCGCATGGCGTTCAGGATCGCGATGATGGCCACGCCCACGTCGCCGAAGACGGCGAGCCACATGTTGGCGATGCCGAGCGCCGCCAGGACCAAGATCAGCAGCTTCACGCCGAGCGCGAAGACGATGTTCTGCCACACGATGCGCATGGTCTTGCGCGCGACGCGCATGGCGCGCGCGATGTTGGAGGGCTTGTCGTCCATGAGGACCACGTCGGCTGCCTCGATGGCGGCGTCGGAGCCCATGGCACCCATTGCGATGCCCACGTCGGCGCGGCTGAGCACCGGCGCGTCGTTGATTCCGTCGCCCACGAAGGCGAGCTTGCGCTTCTTGCCCTCGGAGGCGAGGAGACGCTCGACGTGGTCGACTTTGTCGCCGGGCAGCAGCTGCGCGTGGTGCTCGTCGATCCCGAGCTGCGCCGAGACGGCGGCGGCTACCTCCTCGCGGTCGCCGGTGAGCATCACGCAGCGGTGCACGCCTAAGGCGTGGAGGTCGCAGATGGCCTGCGCGGCGTCCTCCTTGACCTCGTCGGCGATCACGATGTGGCCGATGTAGGCGCCGTCGGCGGCCACGTGCAGGATGGTGCCCGCGACCTCGCAGGCGGGAGCCTCGATGCCGGCCTCGGCCAGGAGCTTCTCGTTGCCCACAAGGATCTTCTTGCCGTCGACCGTGGCGCTGACGCCGTGGCCCGCCTTGTTCGCGGAGTCGGCGACGCGCTTGGGGTCGAGCTCGCCTGAGTACGCCTCGCGCACCGAGACGGCGATCGGGTGGTCCGAGAAAGCCTCGGCGTGCGCGGCCAGCTCGAGCAGGCGCTCGGCGGTGAAGCCGGGCGCGGGATGGGTCGCCACGACCTTGAAAGTGCCCTTGGTGAGGGTGCCCGTCTTGTCGAGGACGACGGTGTCCACCTCGGCGAGCGCCTCGAGGTAGTTTGAGCCCTTGATGAGGACGCCGATCTTCGACGCGCCGCCGATGCCGCCAAAGAAGCTGAGCGGCACGCTGATCACGAGCGCGCACGGGCACGAGACGACGAGGAACGTGAGGCCGCGAAGAATCCAATCGCTCCAGGCGCCCGTCACGAAGCCGCCTACAACGGCAAGAAGGGCCGCGGCGCCGGTGACGGCGGGGGTGTAGACGCGCGCGAAGCGGGTGATGAAGTTCTCCGTGTGGGCCTTCTTCTCGCTGGCGTTCTCGACGAGCTCGAGGACGCGGGCGACGGTGGACTCGCCGAAGGGCTTGGCCGTGCGGACCTTGATGAGGCCGGTGATGTTGATGCAGCCGCTGATCACGTCGTCGCCGGCGCCCGCCTGGCGCGGGACGGACTCACCGGTGAGCGCGGCGGTGTCGAGCTGCGTGGCACCCTCGACGATCACGCCGTCGATGGGCACGCGCTCGCCGGGCTTGACCACGATGACGGAGCCCACTGCCACGTCGTCGGGATCGACCTGCTCGAGCGAGCCGTCGGCGGCCTCGATGTTGGCGTAGTCGGGCGCGATGTCCATCATGTCGGCGATGGACTTGCGGCTCTTGCCCACGGCGTAGGCTTGGAAGAGCTCGCCGACCTGATAGAAGAGCATGACGGCCGCGCCCTCTGCCATGTGGGGGTCGGTGTCCGGGAACAAGACCATGGCGAACGCGCCGAGTGTTGCCACGGCCATGAGGAAACTCTCGTCGAAGGCCTTGCCCCGGCGCAGGTTGCCCCAGGCCTTGGCGAGCACGTCGTGGCCGGCGATCACGAAGGGGACGAGGAACAGCGCGAAGCTCGCGTACACGCAGCCGGGCTCGCCGAATGCGGCAAGAAGGACACCCAGCTCGTCGAGGGCAAAGACGACTGCGAAGATCGCGAGCGCGACGAGGATCCGGTTGCGCTTGTGCTCGAGCGACTCCTTCTTTCTGTGCTTCTTTTTCTTTGCGTCACTCATGGCGGATCATCTCCAAAAATTCTGAATGTATGAGCAATTGTTCATAGATTGCGGCGCGAAAAGCCCCTGCCGCGCGGGCTTCGGCGGCAGGGGAGAGCTGGTTAGCGGATGATCTCGCAGTCGGGCTCGGCGTCGGCGGTGAAGTCGACGACGCGGTCGAGC
Organism: uncultured Olsenella sp.; assembly: GCA_900540955.1. Classification (GTDB taxonomy): domain Bacteria; phylum Actinomycetota; class Coriobacteriia; order Coriobacteriales; family Atopobiaceae; genus Paratractidigestivibacter. The sequence continues at coordinate 645 of UQIF01000004.1, read as the reverse complement.
ACGGCGTCGAACTCATCGTCGTCGGCCTCGAGGGTGAGTTTCTGGATCATGAAGTTCACGGACACGGACTTGACGCCGTCGAGCTTGGAGAGCTCGTCTTGGAGCTCACGTGCGCAGTTGGCGCAGTCGATCTCGTCAAGCTTGAAGGACTTCTTCATGGCAATGCCTTTCTATTTTGAGGCGGACACGGGCGTCCATCCCGACCTTATTCGCAGATGTGGCTCATGCCCTGGTTGAGCATGGTGTAGACGTGGTCGTCGGCGAGCGAGTAGACGATGTTGCGGCCGTCGCGCTCGAACTTGACGAGGTGGGCCTGCTTGAGCGTGCGAAGCTGGTGGGAGACGGCCGACTGGGTGGTGCCGGTGGTCTCGGCGATATCGGCGACGCAGAGCTCGCGTCCCATGAGGGCAAAGAGGATCTTTATGCGGGTCGTGTCCGAGAAGACCTTGAAGAGGTCGGCGAGGTCGTAGAGCAGCTCCTCGTCCGGCAGCTCCTCGAGCGCCTCCCCGACGGGGATGGGGCCTTTGGGCTCTTCACACATTTCGGGCTCCTTTCTCTTAAAAATGATTATATGAGCATCTATTCATACGTCAAGCGCAAGTTGGGACAAAAGGGACGGGGGATTTTGTCCCAACTTGTGGAGCG
>UQIF01000003.1 GCA_900540955.1 uncultured Olsenella sp. | reverse complement strand
GGCGGACGCATTTGGGCCGAAAACCGGCCAGATGCGTCCGCCGTGTGGGAGTTGGGCAAGAAGCACGAGCCTAAAGGTGCGAGCAGTAGATATCCTTGCCGTCGCGGAACAACTGATAGTACTGCATCGTGGCGAAGTCGGACCGGGCCTTGTCGGTCGCCTCGACGCCGGAGTCGACGCCCGGGAGGTGCCACGAGGCCTCGGCATCCTCGTAGCAGGCGGCGCTGATCTCGGGAAGCACGCGGCGAAGTTCGAGGTGCGCCTTCTGGAAATCGGTCAGGGGCGCGCCGATCTTCTGCAGCACCTCGGACGCAAGGAAGCTGGCCGAGACGTCGCTGTACTCGCTGACCTGGTCGTTGCCGGCGACGTCATAGTTCGCCCACACGATGTAGTCCGTCTGATACACACGGCGCGCATGAACCGCCTCGTCCTCATCCGGATACCAATTGTTGTTATACCCGAGCGTCATATATGGCTGATGGTCGCCGAAGAACACGAGGATGACAGGCCGGTCGAGCTCGCGGAGACGATCGACGAAGTACTCGAGGTCCTCGTCCGAGTGGCGTATCACCGTGACGTACTCGTCGATGAGCTGATCGCTCTGGCCATCAATATCGAGGCGAATCATGTCGTCCTCGTCGAGCAACCCCGTGTCGTAGCCGGAGTGGTTCTGCATCGTCACGTCAAAGATAAACTGCGGCTCAGGGTTCGACTCGAGGGCTTCGAGCACCTTGTCGTAGGTCGCGCGATCGGTCACATGGCCTCGCAGCGTATCGGCTCCGGCAAAGTCCTCGTAGGTCAGAAACTCATCAAAGCCAAGGTCACGGTATGCGTTCACGCGGTTCCAGTTGGTTCCAAGCTGCGGGTGCATAGCGAGGGTCGAATAGCCAAGGTCACTGAAATACTTAGGAAGGCTCTCGGCGCGAGTAAGGTCGTACACGGTGTATGGATAGACGCTGGGCCCGAAGTTGGCAAGCGATCCGCCGGTGAGGAACTCAAACTCGGTGTTGGTCGTGCCGCCGCCGTTGACGGAGGTGTAGAACGTGCCGCGGCTCACGCAATCGCCCATCGACTTGAAGTACTGAGGCCCCTCGTAACCCGCGTGCATGCCGTCGAAAATCGAGAGGTCCGAGAACGTCTCGTTCATCACCGCGACGACGCTCGGTTTCACGTCGCCAAACTGCGCCTCGGCAGCGGCGCGGGCTTCGTTTAAGGCGGGCCCCAGGTCGGATGCGTCATAGGCAGCCGCATACTCGGCGGATAGAGACTCGGCATAGTCAACCGAATAGTCAGTGGGCTTGTCCGGCGCCATGAGCTGGCAAGCGGTAATGAAGGTGGGGATATACGCCTGGGTGGTATAGCTGCTCGAGATGTTCCAAGAATCGATGTTTATCTTGTATTTAGCGGAGTAATTCACACCCGTCACGTTGGAAACGATGGCCGCAAGAACGGCGCAGCCGGCAATCGCATTCGCAAGCACACCCGCGTTGCGGCGCGCCGGCGAGAAGGACGATCCCACGAGGTCTTCAGGACGGCGACGGAACTGCGCGAGCACCACGCACACGAGCAGCGCCAGGACTCCAGCCGTGACGCCCCAGAGGCACTGCGCCGAGACCGTATAGACGTAGCCCTCCGCCACGGAGGCAGCGGTACCGAGCGCAAGCAAGTCTCCCGGCTGCAAAGGCTGGTCCTTAAAGAGAAAGACAAAGTACTCCGCGATGCCGAGGCACATGCTCACGATCGGCACGAGCGCGGCCAGGAAACAGCGTCGTTGGCCGACGAAGTACAGTCCAACTAGAGCAGTCGTTAGAAGGGCCCACTCGACAAATACCGTCAGGGCATTGATCTCTTCAAAGTCAAAATTATGCGGCAGCTCGACCGCGAGCACACAGAGCGCACCGGCGCAGGCGAGGGCGATAAGCGCCACCGGAACCGAGATGACGCGATACGCCACCCAGTCGGAAGGCGCGGCGGCGAACAACAGCTTCCCCGAGACCTCACGACGCAGAAGCGAGAAATGCGCGGCCGCCATGCACGCAACGTTGACGACGACGACCGACGCGAGGGTGAGCGCACCCTCGTCGACTACGATCAAATCCTGCGAAGCCCAGGCAAATACCAGCGACTGCACCGCAACGAAGAGCGCAGCCCACACGATATCGCTCAGGTGCGCACGCCCCTCGCGCGTGACGACGCTAAAGACGTCGAGGCCGCACACAAGAACGCTGCACGCAAGGCAAACGCTGCAAATAGTTGTGATATTCATTAGTTAAACCTTGATTTTCGAATTCTGTTCAACTTTGTTAGTTTGCCTGATGTCAGCTTTCCGCAAGCTAACGGTAAGCAACACCCGTCAGAAATCCTTAAATCACGGGCGCCGAAAGCGCATTCGCGGCCGCTTTGAGCGCGCTCGCCGATAAGATAGTGCATATATATTTCAATTAACCGCACGACCTGCGACGAAGATTCCCGCGAGCATTCCGGCAGCATCGGAGGCACCGCCCAGCGCGTACGCTCCCCTCACCCGAAAACGTAACGAGAGGAGTCGCACATGAGCATCTACTTCCCTGAGGCTGACGTGGCCATAGAGGTCATACCCGAGCCGGAAGGCCTCCCAAGCGGCGGATATGGCAAGAAGACCGTGGTTTTGTACGTAGGCGAGGACCAGGTCTGCGACGACGCGCTGCTTGAGGCGCTGACCGAGCTCATCCAGTCGCGCGCCGCCGCCACCGAAGCAGAGGCCGAGGCTGAGATCCGCGCCGATGACGCAGCCGAGCCGAAGCACGCCACCGACAACGCCAGGACCGCCGAGGAGACCTTCGTCGACCTTCTCGACGCCCAGGACGAACTCGCCGACGCGCTCCGCGACCGCAAGGACCCCGACGGCAGGCAGCTGCCTAGCCCAGTGATTCTCCATCAGTTCGGAGACGCACCCGAAGGTGACGACGAGAGCCTGGAGGACTTCAGCTACGAGCAGATGCTCGAGGACTGGCTCGACGACATCTGCAGCCCGAACGTCATCGGCCTTCGCCACGCCCTTCCCAGCGTCAACGTCGGCCGCTGCAAGAACCTCTACCTGACCGCCTAGCCACTTTCCGCCCCGCCCGCGCCGCGACTCGCGCCGGCGGGGCGGTTTCGTTAAAGGGAAAGAGTTCCGAGTTAATTGTAATACTTAAAGGGGTTACGTTACGATAATACTATTTTCGGGTAGCGGGTCGATCGCGCCGAATAGCAGGAAGCTCGAAGTGCATCGGCGCGTTTTTCTAAAAGGAGCAACCTCATGGCGGAATACATACTCAAAGGCGGCGCAACGCTCACAGACGCCCAAATCGAGGAACTCGCACGTAAAGCCGAGCAGGGCGATTATCCTGGCGATCCCGGAGCATGGATAATCCGACCCCAAGGTCGACCGGCTCAGTTTGCCGAGGACCTCGTCACGGTTTCGCTTCGCGTCCCTGCCTCGATGCGCGATGCATTGGACCAGAAGGCCCGCGCGGAGGGAAAGACCCGCAGCCAGTTCCTGCGCCAGGCGATCGCACAGGCCATAGCCTGACGCGGCCGGCGGCGCGCGCAGCCGACAGGCCCCCGAACCGACCAATCGTGTCCCTCTTTGCGCAAATCGTGTCGCGCCGGAAGCGGCGGGCACCCCTTCGCCCTACCATCAAAACCGTACGGATAATTGCGCGAAGGGACACCTATGAAACACGCAGACATCATCGCTCAGCTCACGCTTGAGGAGAAGTGCAGGCTCCTCCAGGGCCAGACGACCTTCGGCAGCTGGCCGCTGCCCGACAAGGGCATCCCCGCGCTCGAGTTCTCCGACGGCCCCAGCGGCGTGCGTCACCAGGCAGGCGAAGCCGACCACCTGGGCCTCAACGGCTCCATGCCGGCAACCTGCTTCCCCACCGCCGTCACGGTGGCCAACACCTGGGACGAGGAGCTGGGCGAGCGCATCGGAGCCGCCATGGCCGAGGAGGCCGCCACGCAGGGCGTCCACGTGCTGCTCGGCCCCGGCCTGTGCATCAAGCGCAACCCGCTGTGCGGCCGCAACTTCGAGTACTTCTCCGAGGACCCCTACCTCGCGGGCAAGATGGCCGCCGCCTACGTGCGCGGCATCCAGTCCGAGGGCATCGGCGCCTGCCCCAAGCACTTCGCGGTGAACTCCCAGGAGACCCGTCGCCAAGCGTCCGACTCCGTCGTCGACGAGCGCACGCTGCGCGAGATCTACCTCACCGGCTTCGAGATCGTGACCCGCGAGTCCGCGCCCAAGAGCATCATGAGCTCCTATAACCTCATCAACGGCGTCTACGCCAACGAGAACGAGCACCTGCTCGGCGAGATCCTGCGCGACGAGTGGGGCTTCGACGGCGCCGTCGTCACCGACTGGGGCGGCTCGAACGACCACGCTGCGGGCGTTGCCGCCGGCTCCACCTTCGAGATGCCGGCCCCCGGCCTCGCTTCCGTCCGCGAGCTCGTGGCAGCCGTCCGCGAGGGGCGCATCTCCGAGTCCGACATCGACGAGCGCGCCGACGAGGCCATCGAGCTCGTCCTCTCCACGCGCAAGGCGGTCGAGGACGCCGCCTCGTCCTTCGACGTCGACGCCCACCACGCGCTCGCGCGCCAGGCCGCGGCGGAGGGTTGCGTCCTGCTCAAGAACGACGCGCCCGCCGAGGGCGCCTCTCCCCTGCTGCCGCTTCCCGCCGCCACCAAGGTCGCCCTCATCGGCGACTTCGCCAAGACCCCACGCTACCAGGGCGCCGGCAGCTCCGCCGTCAACTCCACGAAGGTCGACTCCCTGCTCGACACGATCGACGGAAGCGGCCTTGCGCTCGTGGGCTACGAGCCCGGCTTCGAGCGCCACGGCGGAAAGAACGACTCCAAGCGCGACGCCGCCCTCGACCTCGCCGGCAAGGCCGACGTCGTCATCCTGGCCCTCGCGCTCGACGAGATCGCGGAGTCCGAAGGCGCCGAGCGCCCGAACATGCGCATGAACCAGAACCAGGTCGAGCTCCTCGAGGCAGTCGTGCAGAAGAACCGCAACGTCGTCGTGCTTCTTTCCGCCGGCTCCTGCGTCGAGTCCGCCTGGATGGAGAAGGCCCCGGCCGTCCTCTACTGCGCGCTCGGCGGCCAGGCCGGCGCGGGCGCCGCGCTCGACGTGGTCACTGGCAAGGCCTGCCCTTCCGGCAAGCTCACCGAGACCTGGCCCGTCAGGTGGGAGGACGTCCCCTCGTCTGCCGCCTACCCCTCCGACGAGAAGCAGGCCCAGTACCGCGAGGGCATCTACGTCGGCTACCGCTACTTCGACACCGCCGGCAAGGAAGTCGCCTTCCCCTTCGGCTACGGCCTCTCGTACACCACCTTCGCCTACTCAGACATGAAGGCGACCGCCGAGGGCGCCACGTTCACCGTGACCAACACCGGCTCCGTCGCCGGCACCGAGGTGGCGCAGCTCTACGTCTCCAAGCCCGGCAGCCAGATCTTCCGCGCCGAGCAGGAGCTCAAGGGCTTTGCGCGCGTCGAGCTCGCCCCCGGCGAGTCCAAGACCGTGACCATCGCCCTCGACGACAAGGCATTCCGTTACTTCAACACCCGCACCAACTCCTGGGAGGTCGAGCCCGGCTCCTACGAGCTGCGCGTCGGCGCGAGCAGCCGCGACATTCGCCTTGCGGCCACGGTCGACGTCGGGGGCACCGGCGCCCCCAACCCCTATGAGGGCCGCGATGTGTCCGCCTACGAATCCGCCGACGTCCTGTGCGTGAGCGACGCCTCCTTCGAGGCGCTGCTTGGCCACGCCGTGCCCGACGAGGGACCGACCATCAGCCGCAACATGTGCTTCCGCGACCTCAACCACGGCCGCTCCCCGATTTTCTGGCTCGTGTGGGCCGTCCTCAGGGCCATGAAGACGAGCGCCGACAAGTCCGGCCAGCCCAACCTCAACGTCCTCTTCATCTGGAACATGCCGCTGCGCGCGCTCGCAAAGATGGCCAACGGCATGGTCAACATGCGCATGGTTGACGCCCTCGTCATGGAGATCCGCGGCTTCTGGATCATCGGCATCATCCGCTTTATCGTCGAGTTCGTCGTCAACCTTGTCCAGAACGCCACGTCCAAGTAGCCGCTAGAAAGGAAACCCGATTATGAGCTTCAAAACATGGACCGAGGAGCACCAGGCGATCTGGGAGTTCATCAAGTTCAACGTGCTGTCCAACATCTCGACCATCACGCGCCTCGTGTGCGCGGCCGGCGGCGCGGCGCTCTTCATCAACACGATGCAGCTCACGCAGCCGTTCCAGTTCCTCATCTTCAACTACACCGACCCGGGCTCCAACGGCCTCGGCGGCTTCCTTACCTTCCTCGTGGCTGAGGTCATGGCGCAGGTCGTCAACTTCTTCGTCCAGATGAAGTGGGTCTTCAAGTCCGAGGGCGGCTACGGCGACGCCGCGTGGAAGTACGCGATCCTCGCCGTGCTCATCGTGGTCGTCAACCTAGTCCTGCCCGGCTACGTGACGAGCTTCTGCCAGGGCACCTTCGGCATGGACGCCGCGCTCGCGAGCACCATCGCCTCTGTGGTCAACACCCTGCTCGCCGTCGTCGTGAGCTTCCCCCTCCTCAAGTTCTGGATCACCAAGTAAGAAGCGATCAGAGCGTCGATTCGCAAAGAAGAAGCGCGGCCGGGAGGGCACATCCTCCCGGCCGCGCTTTTGCCTAGGCCACTTTGAGAACGCCGGCTACGCCCCTGCGCTCCAAAGCCCGTGAATGTTGCAGAGCTCGTAGACCGTTACCGCTGCGCCGGCAGGCACATGGAAGACGGCCTCCGGGGCCTCGCCGGGCTTTAGGTGCGCCACCTGCAGGCGCTTCTGGCACGCGACGGCGATGAACTGGATGTAGTGCTCCGGCAGCATCGGGTGCTCGACCGAGCCCACGCGCACGCGCAGCTCGTCGCCCTCGCGCTCGACCGCGGGCACGTGCTTTTCGTGCGCACCGTCGGTCGTGCCGGCCTGCAGAAGCCCCATGGGCACCCCGCAGCAGACAGGCGTCACTCCCCCGTCGACCAGGACCGCCACGACGTTCCCGCAATGCGCGCACTTGTAGAACTTGACGTCAGCCATAACGACTCCCTTCGTTCAACGAGCCTTCGCCACCCTTGCCTAACGTGTACCCATATGCGGGGGCATATTCAATGGAGATCTAAAACTGCGGGAAACCAAACGCCGGATAAGGCGAAAGCTCGCCTTATCCGGCCCGTAAAATCCATCTATGCAACAAGTGGCTTAATTCGACAGAAGATAGTACCCACCAAAGTAGAAGTCGAATAGATACTGCGGGTCATCGCAACCCGTCGTGGACTTGAGCGTCTCAAGCGTCTGGCCCACGTCAAGGCCATCGGTCCAACCAGAAACGGTCGGGATAAACACAATGCACTTGCCGGATTCATCAAGGGCCGACTGCACGGCATCCCCATCAAGCACATTCTGCGCGGGCGCCGCATACACGGAATCGAAGGTTCGGATCAGCGCGTAGTTGCTCGTAAGGACTGTCGTCGGAGAATTCGCAAGCAAAACTACCAGCGGGACATCCTTATACTCTTTTGCCGCGTCAACCTTTGCCGCCGAGTCGGCAAAGGTAAAGGACTCGTCGCCCTTCAGCGCCGTATACCCGCCAGAAACCAAGCCAAACACAACCCCGATGGCCAGCGTAACCGGTACGAGCTGAGGCAAGGAGCGCGAGCCCGAATCTATCCCAGCGCCGAAACAAATAAAGACAACAGGCACGACGAAGTAGATGTAGCGAACGTACACGTAATTCCCGCCGACCTTGGAAACCGTGAGGAACGTGAGCACGAAAGCGGCAAAAAGCCAGGCAGCCGCGAGCCCGTTCTTAGCGTTGACGGCTGAATCTGCGTCAGAACTGCCTCCGCGCTTTTTTCCTGCAACGGCAGCTACCAAGGAAACCAGAACGAGCGCAAAGGCGACGACGGCCGCAGCCTTCCAAACGTGGGGAGCATAGGAAATACCGTGCAACGTCTCCTTAAAGAGCGAGACAATCTGGTGCTTCCACAGCCCGAGGTCAAACATGGACTGCGAGACCTCGTTACCGACATTGTTTGTGGAGGACCCTGTCGCCTGCGTGATCGCAAAGGGGAAGACGAGCAGCATCCCAGCAACCGCGACAATATGGAACAAGCCGTAAATAAGGGCATCCCTCACGCGTTTGTGAGAAAGAAGCCATATTCCGTAAATCAACGCCATCCAGAACACAAAAAAGAGGAAGTAATACTGCGTCATTGCGCCCACAAACACGGTTACACAACACGGCAGCACGGTTGACGGTCTCACTCCCCTCTCCACGATCAAAAGGCTCTGATAGACGTAGAGCATGCACAGGGCGGCAAGAAGGACATACATCCTGATGAACTCGACGTTGCCCACGCAAAGCGCCGTAAATCCGTACAACAAGGAAGGGACCAGCGTCAGCAGATCATTGCGAATCAGTTTTTTGGATATCAGGTACATAAGCACCTGACACGCAATGAACAGGACGATGTTCAGCCCTATGCCCGTCCACTTGGAGAACAAGCCGGGAAACAGCGAGCAGACCGCATGCAGGGTCCAGTAATACATCGGAGGGTGGCAGTCCGTCGAGGTGTTGTTGTACGCTGCCGCAAAATCGAGCTGATCGCCGTCCTGGACAGTGGTGACCTTATCGAAATCGGAGCCGGAAACCCACTGGTTCTGAAGCCCAGGCACATTCGAGAACCTATCGGCCTCGGCGCTGTTCGAGATCACATAGCTGTAGACCTCATCGATATGAAGATCGACCTTGAGCGAGGCGGCGCAAATCAAGACGATGACCTGCAGGGCAACGATAATCGTGAATGCAAGGGGAACATACCTACGGAACCCGTCCGTCTTCATATGCGCGCAACAATTAGTCATGCTGATACCTTTCGACGGACAGCAATCGCAGCAACCCGGAATCGACTACTTAAAAATAACCTTACGGTAAAGAACGTAGTTCCACAAAACAATGCAAACCTGCGTAAACAGCTTTGCCGCAACAGACGGTGCCCCGTGCGCCACAAGCACAGAGATTGCCGTGGTCGAAAACGTCGTATTGAAAGCGAACAAAAGCAGATACAGAATGACGCTGCGTGTGGGGTTGCCGCTTTGTCCGAACGCCCAAGAGCGGTTGAGCAGGAAATTGTATGCCGTTGCGACAACTACCGCACAGACATTGGAAACAGCAATCTGCCAGCCGCACACCGCGTACAGAACCTGAAACAAAACAAGCTCAAGCAGAGCGGAAGACCCGCCCACAAACAGGTATTTTGCTATTCGGACAACATCCTCTTTGGTTAATTTCACGTTATTCCCCAGTGGAGTTCAAACTTGCATTCTTCTTTTGGTCGTCCGACTCGTATCGGCGAGCCTCGATATACAGGGGCCTGTTCTTCCCCTGGACGTACATGCGCCCCATGTACTCGCCGAAGATGCCGAGCACGAGGAGCTGGATACCCCCCAGCAAGAGAATCAGGCACACAAGCGTCGGATAGCCTGGGATGTCCACACCGAAGCACAGCTTCTGTATAAGAACGACTACAAGGTAGACGAACGCGATCAGCGACGTCGTCGAACCCAAATACGTCGCCCAGCGCAACGGGGAGGTCGAGAACGACACAAGCCCCTCAATCGCATATTTGAGCAGTTTGATGAAGTTCCATTTCGATTCGCCGGAGTTGCGTTCACTCGGGACGTACGGATACGCATACGTGTTGAATCCGACCCAGGAAAAGATTCCCTTGGAGAAACGGTAGTACTCAGGAAGCGAAAGAATGGCGTCCGCAACAACTCGACGAAACACCCGGAAATCGCTCGCGTTACCGATAATAGGCGTCGCCGTCATGGAATCCATGACCTTGTAAAAGCAGCCCTTAAAGAAGGCAATGGCCGGGTTCTCCCGGCGCTCCTCCTGGTATGCGGCCACGACCTCGTAACTGTCATCCCGCTCCAGAATTCGCGCCATATTGAGCAGGTCTTGCGGCTGCTGCTGAAGGTCGGCGTCGATGATGGCGACGTAATCGCCATCCGCATTGTTGAGGCCCGCCCAAACAGCTGATTCCTTGCCAAAGTTGCGAGAAAAGGAGATTACCCGCACATGGGGATGAGACTCCGCAATGCCCCGCAATCGGGTAAGTGTCTGGTCTTTGCTTCCGTCGTCGACGAACACGAGCTGGTAATCAAACTCGGATTCATCAAACTCCCCGGCAAACGTCGTGTAAAAGAGCTCGACATTATCCTGCTCGTTATAGCAAGGGACAATAGCGCTAAGCAATGGTTTATGTTCTTTGCCAGACAAACAAAATCCTTCGAAAGACGCTGACGTGAGACTACTTTACCCCTCTTTGAATGGTAGTGTCGAGAATGTTGGTGTAAGGGTGACACCCTTACACCAACATTCTCGACGCGATCAGTTGCACTCAGTCCAATCAAGGTGAGCTTTCAGCCGCAGAGGCTCTCTTCGGCAAGCATCGGCGCAGGCATCATTCCTAGGCCGATCACAAGAGCCGCAGCAGCAAAGCCAACGACGATTGTATGCCGCACGCCCGTCGAAGCCTCCGTTATAAATAGTCCGGCGAGGCAAACGTGTCACCTCGTCGGACTACATCAATAATTCGTTAGACTTGTTGTTTTTGGATTGTAGGCATCTTGCACTACACAAGTTTATAGAAGCTGAACGACTGCGCATTGGTGACGTTGCGAGTATAGAGCTGAACGTTCGCGCCGCGGTTGGAGTTCGCACCGGCAATATCAAGCCCGAGCGATGCAGACAGCGCCGAAACAATGGTCTTTCGACCGTCCTCGCCCTCGATAACGATCCACTTCTGAGCCTTCGACCCGTTGGACTCATACTGCTGCACGTTTGCGCCGGCGGCGGACGTCCCGCCGGAAACATCAAGCACCTTGCCGCTGCCAACGTTCGAGAAGGTCACGTAGCCGTTCTCGTCGTGCGAGACTTGCCATTTCTGAGCATTGGAGAGGTTGACATCATAGAGCTGCACGTTCGCGGCGTTGTTCTTTGATCCGCCGGCAACATCAAGCACAAGCTCGTCTCTCAGGCCGCTCTGGACGACGTAAACACCGTCTTCGAGAACCGAGCTGTTGTCCTTCGCCCAATCGTCCATGCTCTTATACGGCTCCTTGGTCTGGGCGATAAGCCAGCGCTGGTTCTCAAGCCCATTCGCCAACGAACCAACCACGACAGTGCCGTTTCCGGCACGGTTGCCGTCGAGCGTGAGGTACAGACCGGAAGCGACGTTCCTCAAAGTGTAAGATCCACCCTCGTTGGCGTAAATCGCCCACTTCTGGTTGCTGTTGTTCCCAGAGAAAGCCCACTGCTGAATCTTCGTCCCGGGCATAACGCAGCCGGAATCAACATCAAGGGACTTACCGGACCAGGCGCTCGTGATCGAGTAGAATCCATCGTCCTGTTTCTTGATCTTGAACGTCTGGTTCTCTCCGTCGGTCGAGTCCCAAAGCTGAATCCGAGCACCATCACTCTTCGACCATGCCTGGACATCGAGCTTGTGCTTCAGGTCGGTCGCGGTCGTGAAGGTGTAGTAACCGTCGGCAATATCCGCCTGTCCATCTGCGGAGACCTTCGGGGACGTGGCCACAAAGGTGAACTTCTGTGCACGACTTCCGTTGGAGTTCCAAAGCTGGACATTCGAACCGTTGGCAGAGGAGCCGTTGCTAACGTCAATCGCCGACGTCGAGGACAGCGCAGAGACGATGCTCACGGTTCCATCGTCATTTGCAGTGATGCGCCATTTCTGGGCTTTGTTGGCATCGGAACCGGTGTATTGCCACACGTTCGTGCCGCTGTTGGAGTTGCCATATTGAGCGTCGAGGACCTTACCGCTGCCCACGTTCTTGATCGTCGCGTAGCCGTCGTCGTCGAAGGTCACCGACCACTTCTGGGCAGCAGACCCGTTATAGGAGTAAAGCTGGACATTGGCACAGTTGCTCTGAGAACCACCAGCGACGTCGAGAACGGACCTTTGGGAAAGAGCAGATTTAATGACATACTCCCCCGCCTCGACGGCAGGCTTTTGGTAGTCGCTCTTCGACTGATCGACGAGTCTGTAAGATGTCCCTTCCTTTTTATAGAACTTCGCAATCGAATCGGTAGCATCCCAGATGGCGATGTCGTACCCCTTTGCGGAGGAAACATCATCGGAAAACTCGACCAAGAAGTTCGAGTGCCCCGAAACAGAAAGTGCCTTGATCGTGGCATCGGTCGCATCAGTGATCCGCGAAGACCAGTAGTCCATATCGCTGTACTGCGGTTGAGCAAGGCCCTGAGCCTTTGTCATCTCGAACATGCCCTTGGCCATGCCGGACGGAACGCTGGCATACGTGCTCGACTGATAGCCGGAAAGGTAGATATCGGGATTGAAGAACAGAATCAACTCAGCGGCAACGGAGGAATCGACGTCGGTAATGCCGAGGTCCTCGAGCTGCTTGACTTTGTTTGGATACAGAGATGAAGGCGTTCCGGGGTGGCCCTTGTAGTAGTACTCGTACGAATCGCCGTAATACAGCTGCGCAAAGCGAGCGTACTCGGAGAACGACTGCTCGCTCGTCACTCGGGTTCCGAGGAACATCATGACGTCCTTGCCGTTCTCTTCGGCAGCCTTGAAGTAACCGTCGTTGAAGTTATAGAGGGCCTTAAACTCAGCGGTGTTCTGCTCGCTCGGCTGTATGTTCGTCTTTAGCAGGTTGGAAATATTGACCTGAACAACTTTGTCATTGCTCTGGACCTGTTTACCGAACGAGTTGTCATCACCCTGACTTTGAATCAAATCTTTTCTTGCGACCCACCATTGCGCGTTAGGCTCAGTATCGACAAGAGCCCAAAGGAAGTCGTTAGCGTAATCCCAGTTTAAGAAGTCTGAATCAACGGTACCGTTCTTATATGCGTCGGCTTTAGCGGTATTCCAAGCAGAAATCAGCTGCGAGTTCTTGGCAGAGTTGTCCTTCGAATTATACGAAGACGTAAACTCGTTATAAGAATAAGAGCCGTCAGACATCAAGACAATCTTGTACTGACTGTCGGGGATTTTATTAGCGTAGATGACCCTCTGAATCAGCCCAGCATAATAATCAACACAGTAAAGGTTGATATGAGAACTAGGGTCAAGTTCCATAAGATCATGGACATAATCAGCCACGATGTCAGTGTGTTTACGGAAAAGATCCGACGCTTTATCGAAATCTCCAGGTTGATAGCTAATTTCGTCCTGCGTGAGATATGGTAGCCCATACATACCATAGAGATCGCCCGTCGGCTGAGGAAGGTTATTCCAGTCATAGGAATTAGCGCGTTCCAACATTGCGATTACGGGGCCCGTCGACCTAATGCAGTTCTCGCCCCAAAGATTCAGGGAGAAGAAGGTGACAGGAAGTGTAGCGCTTACCGGGCTGATGTTATAGGTATCAGCGGTTACAGCAACATCCACAGCATCAAGAAACTTAACGGGCGATCCATGGAGACTGTATTCAACCGCAACTGAGACTTTACCGTAGTTCTGAGCGTCGAACACGAAAGCCGATTCGTCGTAATCGCCCAATGAGAAGCTCTGAGAAGTCTCACGAGTAAGCTTGCCTTTATAATAAAAAGACCCCGTGATCTTTACCTCATCAGCAACGCCCTTATTATACAAATCATCAAATGAGCCATTAGCGACATCTATAAAAGTCGAATTCCTCTTTGGAGTAAGAGTCACCTCCCATTCCGATTCGTCTACCGTAGATGAATCGGAATGGACAGCAGCTTCATCTTCTGGCAACTCCTCGGAAGCTGAAGCGTCTTCAACAGCATCTTCTAGACTAATATCGTTTTCATTAGTTGCAAAAGCTTGAGAAATTGGAAATGCTGTCAAAGAAATAGCCAGGGTTGCACCCAAGAGAACGGCCCTAGCACCGCCAGTATTAATCGGCACTTTCATCTTTCTTCCCTTTCACTCTAAGGGGATGCATCAAGAAATAAGCCTATCATTGCTTCAGAAATACTTAAGAAATATTAGGTAAATGGAAATATCCCGTCCCGAAGGGACGAGATATTAATAGAACAATAGATTTTAATTGCACATTCTATTTGTTTTGATACATATCCATGACCTTGAGCTCCCAGTCGCGGCGATGTCCCTTGACCACGGTATCAAGGATGAGGCCGCACACGAGCATGAGGGCAGCAAGGCCGCAGAACGCCACGGCAACGATAGCAGTAGGAAGCTTAGGAACAAGCCCCGTCGAGGCAAACTCCGCAATCACGGGAATACCAAAGCAAAGCCCGATGACGAAGAAGACGAGCGCGATAAGCGAGAAGAACCCGAGCGGCTTATAGTCCTTGAACAGCGAAAAGATCATCCTCAAAACCTTGACGCCGTCCGAGACGGTGTCCAGCTTGGACTCGGAGCCCTCCGGGCGGTCGCGGTAATCGATGGGAACCTGGGCGATGCGCCAGTTCTTGTCCACGGCATGGATAGAAAGTTCAGTCTCGATCTCGAATCCCGGGGAAAGCACGGGGAGAGTCTTTGCAAACTCGCGGTTGAATGCCCGGTAACCAGTCATCACATCCATGTACTCAAAGCCATAGAGAACCTTGATAAGCCAACGGACCAAGTCATTGCCAAATCCATGACCAGCGCGCTTGTTCTCAGCTGCGTAGGTTCCATTGGATAGACGATCTCCCACCACGTGATCGGCTTCGTCGTTGAGAATCGGCGCGATAACGTCTCGAACCTGCTCGATGGGATACGTGTCATCTCCATCTACCATCACGTAACAGTCAGCATTGATATCGCGAAGCATCTGACGAACAACATTACCTTTTCCCTGGCGAGGCTCAAGCTTCACTACCGCGCCATGTTCCCGAGCAATCTCGGCCGTGTTATCCGAAGAGTTGTTATCGTACACATAGACGGTCGCCTCAGGCAGAAACTTCTTGAAGTCATCGCAAACCTTTGCAATGGTTACTGCTTCGTTATAGCACGGCACAAGTGCTGCAATAGTCCGGCTCATGATCCTATAACCCACCTTCGAGTTTAAACAGAGGTTTATAACTTTGTATACCATAGATAGATGACTCTAGGTACTGTTTTGTACGCCTCAAAGTTAGTGACAAGATGTTTGCAAACTCCAAAACCGAAGCGACTTGTCCCCTCCAGCAAACCAATTCACTCCGAAAAGAAAGAATCATTGGATACGCTCTTGCAAAAAACAATCGCAATGCTTCTTGTTGTACTTCTTTATTCGATATTTTTTGATTCTCCGCTAGCATCACAAACAAGTAACGGCATACTCAAAATAAGTGGTGCAATGTACACAGACGGTATTGAGTACCAATAAAGGGCAATCGGCCCAACGATAAAAGAAATAAGCAATAAAAACGGAATTATTGATAGCATTACAACCTTTTTTTCACGTCTTGAAATACCATAAATTAAAATCGAGCTAGGAATTGCAAAAGCAAAAAGCCCATAGCTGCATATTGGAGCCAATCCTCTTTGAATTCCATCTAAAAATTCAACGGACTCTGAAAGAATCAAAGGAATATCTGAGCCGCCTCTCAACCCCTGCAATACCTCCTCCGTCTTCTTGACATCGCCGTCAAAAAA
This sequence comes from uncultured Olsenella sp., assembly GCA_900540955.1. GTDB lineage: Bacteria > Actinomycetota > Coriobacteriia > Coriobacteriales > Atopobiaceae > Paratractidigestivibacter. The sequence goes on along the minus strand of UQIF01000003.1, from coordinate 83,718 downwards.
AGAACTCCAGGACTGCATTCGAGAAGGATTTAAAAGCTCTTCTTCCATGTTGTGGCCATAATCAATTGATGAAGCAAGAGAAAACCATCTGCCAGACATTAAAAGAAATGATTTCAGGCACGTTTTAGGGTCTCTAACAAGAACTTTTCCCCATGTTTTCAGCAAAGCGAACTTGTTGGGATTCCGACGAACTGTACCGCTTACTTCATCCGATCGAGTTGGATTATAGACTTGAATGGCACGTTCGGAATCCATATATTGATTTAACTCCTCATACTCATCCAGATTCAAAACTTCCGGATTAGCGATAATGCAAGCTGTAACTTCCTGCTCAGGAATTGAGTACATTTCATAGGTAGGATTTGAATCCGCATCTAATATCGCTATAGATACCGGATTCCATACAAATAAAAACACTAAAGCAGGAAGAATAGAATACAGAATAAGTTTTATACAGTGCCTATTACTTGAGCGAAGGTAAATAGATATAAAAATAGCACTTGGTACCAACACATACATCATGGTTCTTTTGGATGCGATGCACAAGAACACGGCACATGCGTAAAACATTAGGCAGCGCCTTTGATTCAGCCAAACCCCATTAGTACGAACGATGTCGACCTGTAACAAAACAACAAGTGCAAATAAATATCCGTTAAAAGCATCTTTTGACATCGTATCAATAGGCTGATAAACAGCTCTCGAAAAAGCGTAGAAAAAAACAGTACAAAGTATTAAGTTACCGGAAATCCCCGCCATACGTAAATAAGAAACAATAAGGGCAAATACAAACGAGGTTAGGATTGCTTGAACAACGATATAGAGAAATAACCCAAGCTTTAAATCAGAAAACAGCAGTCCGAGCTTCCAAAAAATCCCAAAGAACAGGGTGTCCATGATTGGATGTTGGGTGTAAAAATGATAATAACCGAGTGCCTGAAACATTTGCGGAATCGAATCATCCCTCATGGTTCCTGGCCAATGGGCCAAAATCCAAGTGCTCCAAACAAGTAGAAATATGAGCGCAGTTTTTATTACACAGTCACGATCAACTCTCCTGAAATCAGATTCGAAATTTACAGAGTCTTTCGAGTAATCGAAGTGATTAAATAAGCACTTTAGAACTATATATAAAATAATTAGGGAGATGGTTACTTTCATTGCAAAATCTGACAGAGTGGATATTGTTGAAAATTCCGGCCGGTTTGATTCCAAAAAGAAGGAACCAACGCATGAAGCAAGTGAGATGACGGTCGCCGCAATAAATGCAGCTGAATCAAAAATCTGGGTCCTTTTTCTTATCAAATAATCTGTCAGATTGGTCATGATCAAATAGAACGCTCCTTCTTAAATAGTACTATCATTTATAATGTGATAGTACTATTTATAGAGATCATTAAACTATCTATGTACTACTTGATATTCAAATAGCCCTTCCAAAAATGAACAGAGGTCATCTCTTCTCTAGCCTTTACATATGACTTCTTTAGAAGTTCCTTTGAATGCCTATATTGCTTCATATCCGAAATGTAGCGATCCCATAAAACTGCGAAGGTATTGTGATCTCGATATCTAATAGCTCCCCTATTGTTAGGAATGTCAATAATCAAGAGAGCATCAGCACCAGTAAGCTGTCCAACCGGAAACCCAAAAACATCCCCAACAGCAATTTTACCCTTAGAAGTAATGAAGCCGATGCCTCGCTGCCCATTGCAGGTTCGTAGAATTTCTGTTTTAACAAGACGGTTAGCCGGCAAGTCTCGATTTATTTTCCACGAAGTAAGCTCCTTCAAATCAATACCCAGCTCTTTAGCCTCATCGGAAAGAGTGGAAAGCGGGGTATACTTACCGGATTTTTTATTCGCTTCCATAAAGGCCCTCTGGGCAACCGGTTGCATTATCCAGTCAGGCCCCTTCAGGAAATCTTCGAAACCCTGCAAAATTAAAGCCGCATCTTTATAGTTAAATCGGGCAAGCTCCATGCGAAACGCCGTATCTATTTTCTTCTCAAATTGGCTAAGCGGCGCCATATCCGTTGTAAAACTGTTAATTAGAGAGTTTCTTGTTGTTTGATAGCATTCCTGAGCAGCGTTGTAACGCATATAGAAAGGCATGTGCCAAATGCATACGGAATTCATGCTGATAAACTTTGGCTTACAGCGCAAACTGTATTCAACGTCGTCGTAGCGAACAAAAATAGGAAGTGGCAAGCCATTCTTCTCTATTTGCGTCATCGGAATCACGCAGTACCACCATGCGGCGTACTGCTGGCTTTGATCTTCGCATTTCGGCATGTAGCTGGGCACATCAAAAGATTCATTCATGACAACGTCATGCAAGATGTCCATACGAGCGAAGCCTTTCATGGCGTGACAAGAGCCATCAAAGCCCATAAAGCCAAGCTCTTCCCATCGAACATTGGGCTCATCCATGTTCATCATGGCGCCAGAGATGAAGGCTTCGGAATACTCATTATTCACGATGGAAAGAAGATTGAAAGTCCTCTTGATGCTTTCAGTGGAAACGAGAACGTCGTCGTCCATGAGGAGAACATGGGTAGCCTTAGGGGTCTGCTCCATAGCCTCAATCATGCCACGTGCAAAACCGCCAGCACCGCCAGCGTTGTCGTTCGGATGAATCTCGATGCCATCGGAAGTCAACGCAGCAGCATCGAGCGTACGCCCGTTGTCGACCACATGCATCTTGAAATGCTTGGCGATCGCATCGCCAGACCCTAGAATCTGATCCTTTACGAGGCTAATATTGCGGGTAATGTAGTCTTCTTTTTTGAACGTGGTTGTGCAAAGGGCAAGCTCAACGTCACGGACCTGCGATTCATCAACAACGGCAGAATAATAGGAGTTTCGGATCAAAACATCCCCCGCCGTTACCAACGTGAATGAGGTAATTACATCCAAATCGCCGGCAGCAAGATCAACGTCAATTGACTTCCAAGTATCAGAAGATTCAACCGCGAGATCGGTTCCCTCGATGGGCTCAGAATAATAGCTGAAAGAATCGGCTCGAGTCTGGACAAAGGAAAAGGCAGCGCCCTTAATCTCCAGGTGAAGTTTGAAATCGGCGGCAACGGTATACTTGCGCCATTTCTGAATTGAGAGCGCATTAAAGAAAGTCATGAAATCATGGGTGCCCGGACCTTCAAGAAGCCAAGCCCCCTCTTCATCAGAACGACGCCACGGCCTAGTGGATCGGCACAACATGTTTGGAGAGCCCAAGAACTGGGGCTCATCGGATAACAGCACGTTGGCTATCTTTAGGTCGGTCATCATAACTCCCTTACTGCAGCACTTATCTATATTTGAAATAACCTAATACGGATTACATTCCATTAATCGCTCTAGCAATTAAAACACATCATGCACGCCGACAAACCGCGCAGAATTGCATGTCCATCGAGACCCCCGATAAATACACTCCCTCAGGAACATACCTTTATACTAATGTCATCAGCTACTAGGAAAAGGTGTTCCCTTGTTGACCATTCATTACGGAGATTTAGACAGCGTTGTCTACAACACTTCGATTTATTTTAATAATTCATATTCTCCTGAATGGTTCAGCGACCAGCTCGCCCAAAGAATCATCAAATCGGTCGACAAGGGCATTGTTCTAGGCCCCAATGCGATTCAGACCAAGGTGCTCGGGATTATCCCTCCTGAGAAACTATCAAGTGGAACCAAAACGCTCTTGCTGATGCTTTTCCAGCCTAACGTAGTCTTCAATGCATCTAACTGCGGCGATAATTGCGCATATTGGATTTTGCGAATAGCGTCCAAGCGGGACGTAACAATCAATCTTCATCATCTTATGGACTTCGGCAACGGCAAGTTTACCGCTCGAATTTCAAATACTGGCGACATCGTGCACTCGATGAACGAGCTCGTGCCCATTGCCTTGAACTGCCTGAGGGAGAGCAACTGATGCGCGGCGAATTCCTGGTTGTAGCCTCAAACAACCGTGTTCAATTCAAGCTGACGATTCGCCGAAACTTGACGATTCTCAAAGGTAACAGCGCAACAGGCAAAACTACTCTCCTCGACCTTGTGGCCGCTTATGACGAACTCGGTTCAAGCAGCGGTGTCACCGTTCGCTGCGATGTCCCCTGTCATGTTTTGTCGGGCAAGGACTGGGCTCGTGATCTCACCGGATATTCTTCGTGCATCATTTTCATCGATGAGGACAGTGCCTTCATGCGCTCCTACGAGTTTGCAAGCATGGCGAAAGCGAGCGATAACTACTACGTGCTCGTTGCACGAGAATCGCTTCGTCAACTCCCCTATAGTGTTGACGAGATATACGGGCTCAAAAACTCCAATAGGTCTACGACAAAATATCCGGTCTACTCACGAATATATACTTCAACATATCGCATTTACTCCCACTCGACCTTTGAGGGAGAACGACCGGAACTCGTAATCGTCGAGGATACCAATTCGGGATATGAGTTTTTCAGTACGCTATGCCTCAAAAACGGAATTCCTTGCATAAGCGCTCGTGGAAAAAGCAATGTGTATTCTGCCGCTCTGCATAGTGATGCATCGAAAATCTTGATAATCGCAGACGGCGCTGCTTTTGGCCCCGAGATGGAGGCCGTACATGCGCTTGGGAGATTCAAAGACATCGAGCTGTTCTTGCCCGAATCCTTCGAGTGGCTCGTTCTTAGGTCAGGGCTATTCGAAGACAACGAGACGCGAAAGATGCTTGAGAGGCCTGCGAACTATATAGATTCCGAGCGATTCTTTAGCTGGGAGCAGTTCTTCACGCACGAGTTAATCGAGAAAACCGCTCACTCGTATCTTGCTTATCAGAAAAGCAGCTTAAACGATGCCTATCTTGAGGACAGGTCGGTGGCGGCAATCGTGAAAGGTATGCCAGATCTCGGCATTGAGGCTCCGAAATAAGCGGTAACCAGAAAGTTCCAAACGCAACGCCCCTCCCCCGGCTTGGAGGAGAGGCGTTGCTCTAGAGACGGTCTCGATGCGTTCCGTCTAAAGCTTAAACAGCTGAGCCTTGGAGCCGTTAGCTTGGTAAAGCTGTACGTTCGTTCCGTCGGCGGTTGAGGCAGCGGCGATATCCAGGACATAAGACGGGTCAAGAGCGGAATGAAACGCTACGCCGCCGTTCTCCTGAACTGCAATCCACTTCTGGGCTTTGGTGTCGTTCGAGGCGTATTGCTGAACGTTGCGACCGTTCTCTGCCACGCCACCAGAGACGTCGAGAACCTTGCCGGAGCCCACGTTGGCCAGCGTGACATAGCCCTCAGAATCGTGTGACACGCGCCAGGTCTGGGCATTCGAACCGTTCTTTGCGTAAAGCCACACGTTGGCCGCATCAGCCTTCGAGCCCCATTGCACGTCGAGGGCCTTCGACCGATCGAGCGACGTCACAAGGCTGTACGTTCCATCGCTCAGAACTCCCGCGTTCCTCTTGGCATAGGCATCGACCACGGAGCTCGACGAGACATCGGTCGCATAGAATCTCTGCGCAGCCGATCCGTTCGATTCCCAGAGCTGCAGGTTCGCGCCGTCGGCCATTGATGCCCCAGAGATATCGAGGACGTACGCACCGTTCAAAGCGCTCTTGAAGGTATAGGAGCCATCGTCATTCTTGATGGCTATCCATCGTTGGGCATCGGTGCCGTTCGAGCCGTACTGCCACACATTCGCGCCTGAGGAGGCCCCTCCGTTGGCAACGTCGAGAACCTTGCCAGAGCCAACGTTGCTCAGGATGACGTAACCATCCACATCGTGGGTCACGCGCCAAGACTGAGCCGAGGTCCCATTGGTGGAATACAGCTGGACGTTTGCCCCATCGGCTCCTGACGCACCGGATACGTCCAGAACCTTCGTGAAGCTCAACGCGCTTGAGAAGCTGTAGGTGCCGTCGGGCAAGTCGGCCTCGTGCTTCAAAGCCTCATCTCCTGCAGCAGACCGGAAATAGAACCTCTGCGCATTCGTACCGTTCGCAGCATAGATATCCGCGTTTGTTCCGTTCAAAGTTCCTCCAGCGACCATGTCCAGGACAAGTCCTTGGCCGAGCTTGGAAAAAAGCACCACATTGCCGTCAGACTGCTTTACGGCCACCCACTTCTGCGCGTCAGACCCGTTGCCCGTCCACTGCTGCACGTTCACCCCATTTCGACGCAGGGCGCTGCTCACGTCGAGCACCTTACCGGAGCCCACGTTGCGCAAAGTGATATAGCCGTCGGCGTCATTGGTCACTTCCCAGAGCTGGGCATCGGAGCCATTTGCCTCGTATGCCCACACGTTAGCGCCGTCTGCGGCAGATCCATAGGACACGTCAAGGGCCATGCCTCGAGCAGAGCCGAGGCGAATCGTGTAAGTGCCGTCGGGAATCGCGAGCTTATTCGCAGCGGCTAAACTTGATACGGACGTCCCAAGATAACCCAGACAATCCTTAAGCTCGCTCTTGTAACGGTTCACGTAGGAAGTGCCGTAAGTGTAGCTATAGGTACCGTTCTCGATACCGGCGACCAAAGCATTCGCCAGAGAGCTCACGAACTGCGTTCCGGTCATCCCCTGGTATAAGTCAGCGTCATTTGCCCAGCGGCGCCAACCGCCCGAGCCGAAGAGGTTGCACATACCCCACACCATGCCACGGGCGCAATCGGGGTAATTGTCGAGGTCGATGCCATACTTGCTATAGAGCCAGTTAGACGCAGGCTCATAGTACTGGGAGTAGGCCCAGAAATTCTGCAGCCGAGAGAACTCGGTGGAATCAGCGGCATATGCCTGATGCCAGGACCAGTTGAGGTCGTCTGCCATAGTCCAATCGCCACCGGGAGACTTCACGTTCGTGACGCTGCCGTTGTCGCCGGTGGTATCCCAGCCGTACCAATCCCCTATTTGCTTGAGCGCCCGGTACTTCGAGGGGTTGTAGTTGTAAACGGCCTTTAGAAAGTCACCGAGGCCATAACGGTTATCGAACTGGTAATAGCCCATCGCATGATAGCCATCGCCATACGAGAGTCCCTGATCGTAGTTCTGCAAACTCTCGTACTTGCAGAAATAGCGCATTTCTTCGGAGAGATCGAGAGGCTTGATTGTGGTAGAGCGAACGAAACCGTCCAACGAATACGCCGAGACCTCTGAACCGTCCACGTCGAAAGCCTGATCATCCGACAGCTCATAGGCATCCGACCGATCGTAGGCAACGCCAAGGTTCGTCTCGGCATCTTCTGCCAAGGTAGTGGCATACGCAACGCCCGGGCAAGCTAAAAGCAACGCGGCCAATCCCGCCGCGATTCGGTGAGCAAAAGACATTCTTTGTTCCTCCTTTATAGAAGCAGCCCCTCCATTCTCCGCGAAGAATGGAGGGGCCGAGGGCACAAAATCCGCTCCATATACCTTAATTGAACGGTCTCAGCACGCCACGGATGCTCTTCTGGCCGCTCCAGACGTAGACGCTCGCGATACGCACGCCCACGGCAGAGGGCACAGCCTCGATGATCTGATCGTTGCCCAGATAAATCGCGATGTGTCCTGGCCAGCAGATGAGATCGCCTCGCTGACAATCGCCCCAGCCCACGTGCATGAACTTGTCCGTGTACCACATATCGTTCGCGTAGTGGTCGTGGCCAGGAGTGTAATAGTGATCGTAAGGGGTAAAGTAGCCGAGGTTCATTCCCGCCGCATAGAGCGCTTGCATCACAAGGCCCACGCGGTCGATGCCAACGCCCGGAGCGCAGGAATAGTCCCAACGATACGGCGTGCCGAGGCATTCCATGGCTCTCTGGATCATCGTCTCGATGCAATCCTCGCGCGTAGCATCAATCGCGATACGCGAAGGCGCCGCATAGCCAAAGGTTCCGGAGCCCGGAACCCACACGTTCCAAGAACTCACCTGGAAGAACCTCGAGTCGTTCTGATAGCCAATCTTTGACGGGGTCGCAGCCGCAACGAAGCGCCAGGCCTGGGCAGCGGTACCGTTGTACTTGTAGGCAACAACGTTCGTGCCGCTCTCCGAGCTAGCACCCACACATCAAGCACCGTACCAAGAGCGGAAACGATTTGCACGCCCTTCTCGCCCATAGAGAAGCGCCATCTCTGGGCTTTGGAGCCGTTGTCAGACCATTGCTGAACATTGGCCCCGCTGGATCCAGAGCCGTTGGCGATATCGAGGCGCAGGGCAGAGTTGCAAGACATAAGGGTATACCAGCCGTCACCCGCCGAGCGGATCCGCCAGCACTGGGCGTCGGTGCCATTGCTGTCATAGAGCTGAGCGTTGCCGCCGTTCGAAGTCGACGCGCTCGCCATGTCAAGCATTTTATGCGGGTCTTTTTTGCTCGCAATAACATACGTGCCGAATTCAATCATGTCCGGCTCTTCATCGACAGCGGAAGGAGCCTTCGTCGAATCAGGGCTCTTTACAGGATTCGCTTGCTCACCGCCATCAGACGAGCCTGTAGAAGCAGATGCGCTTGCAGAATCCTGGGATGGCGCTTCTGAGCTAGTTTCACCGCTCGATTCAGGAGTCTTCGATGGCCAAGTTGAAGACGTATCTAAACCAACGGGCTCTGCGGAACCAGAAGACACGTCAGGGGCCGCAGAACCCTCAGAAGCAGTTTTATCCAAGTTGTGCAAGTCCGCCAGAAGCGCGCACTCGAGTCATAGGCATGCACACTCGGGCCTCTCGTGCGACGTTATTTCGGCCCTTAAGCAACTCAAGGGCAGCATTTCCCCAGGTAAGGTTTCTGAAAAAGCTCGCAAAACACCTTCTAGCCAGGTCTTTGCGTCGCACGAAACGCCCGAGTATGCAGAGAAATCGAAAAAAGTCGCACGAACCCTTCGAGTGTGCAGCCAAAACTGACTGACCCCAGGAGATGCCGTTCACCTTCCCTCAGCTCCTGGCAATTTAGATGTGTTTCAGCGCCTTTATGTCCCATTTTGCTAGCAGACGGTAATAAGCGAACAAGCAGACGCGGTTGCTATACTTGGCGAGGTACTTTGCTGATTCGCAATCGATTTATCGAGGAGTTACCTTGGCTTCGAACGTACTGGTTCTTGGCGCAGGAATATACCAGGTGCCGCTCATCAAGCGCATTCAAGCAAGGGGTATGCGCGCCGTCGTGGCCAGCATTCCAGGCGACTACCCCGGCATCAGCCACGCCGACGAGTTCTTGCCCGTAAACACGACTGATGAGCGAGGTATCGTCGAAGCAGCCCGAAATAAAGATGCTGAAGCTGTCATAACGACCGGCACCGACGTTGCCCTCCGCTCTCTCGGCGCCACAGTCGATGCACTTGGTCTCGTAGGCCCCACGCATGCCATGGCCGTCCGAGCCACAAACAAAGCCGATATGAAGCAGGCATTCGAAGAAGGAGGTGTTCGTTCCGCAAAGCACGTGAAGGCAGCAAGCGAAAGCGATGCACTCAACGCATGGACGTCCCTGCATCCTCACGCGAACTCTCATCCGCTCATGGTCAAATGTCCCGACCGCTCCGGCAGCCGCGGCATCTCGATAGCGACCTCGCCCGATGAAGTTCTGGACGCCTTCCACGACGCCGTCGATGCATCGCTTTGTGGTTACGCCGTAATCGAAGACTTCATAGAGGGCCACGAGGTCGGCCTGGACGGTTACGTGAACACCGATGGACAGGTATCATTCCTCGCCTATCATGACAAGGTCGTTCGCAGCAACGGCCACACCGACGTTCCCGTAGGCCACAGAATGGATGCAGACTTCATCCAGTATTGCCGGACGGAAACAGACCTTGCGGAGCAGGCGCAGCGCACCGCCACCGCCGTTGGAATGCGGAGATGCTTTTTCAATATGGACGTGATCCTGGACACCGAAAACCGTGCCTGGGTCATAGAGGCAGGTGTCCGCGCAGGAGCAACCTGCATTCCTGAAGTCATCGGGGCTTATTACGGGTTCGACTACTACGAGGCGATGATCGACGCAGCGCTCGGCCAGGAACCGACCTTCCCCGCCGAACCCGTATGCGGAGCCTCAGAAGGTCGCCTCCTGCTATCGGATTCCGAGGCTATAGCGCAATGCGCGGCGATTGAAGACACGCTTAGATCCGTTAAGGACCGGTACGAAGTCTCAATCGAAGCATCCGTTGACTATGCCGCCGGAGAGCGCCTGCCCGCCTTCGAGAACGGGACGAGCCGCATCGGCCAAATTGTGTGCTCTGGGCCTGATTCGCATACGGTAGCCATGGCAATCGTCAGCGCACAAAAAAAGCTGGAAGCAGAGTACATAGGCGCATAAATCAACATCTTTCGAAATAGGTCGCGTCAGCGCTCGTCGGAGGCGTGGCAACGATAACTGAGCTTGGTCTCATACCACGGGCGCCGCTGGAGCACAAGGAGACGTTAAATGAGCTATATGGGCTGACCCCAGAGGAGTTCTGGAGCCAGCCCATCGCCGTGTAGTCATTTTTTAGTGCGCCCGAGTATTGGAACGCAGCTCAAATCACCTTATGTTCTTTTGCAAAACTCACAGGCCCAGCGAGGAAGACTCTCATTGCGCTTCCTCCTTATGTACCGGAGCAGCGAGCAAATCAACAACATGAGCCCCAAGCTCATCCATTCGACGGCTATAACCGCTATAACTCTTTGCCGCCTCGATCGCGATGGAAAGGAGCAATGTGGTTGCCGCAAGGACCACAAGGATGACCGCCGGTATCTGGAAAGAGTAGTAGAAATCGAGGAAGAAGTACGAATACAGCAGTGTGTGGGTAAAGAACAGGTTGTCGGAATGCTTCCCAAACACGCCGAGCACCGCACAAAGCCCCGGAAGCCTGGAAATAAACGTCATAACGCTTGCGCAGATGAGCCAGGCGAGCGAGACCTCCAGCACACCGAGGAAGTTGTAGTTGAGGAAGGCAGCGAAGCAGACAGCCATCGCGGCGATGAGCAAAATAGCCTTCATGGCTATGCCCCAGCGTCGGTCGCCCCAAAGGTCATTCCACTTATCAAAGAGCCTATATTCGAAACATACGATACCGAAGAAGAAGCTCGGAAGCGAAAGCGCAACGGTCGCAGTGAATTTGAAGCCACCGAGTATCAGCCAGAATACCGCGAGCAAAGTCAGGGAGCCAACGCGCCGGGAGATGTAGTTCGCAAGCGGTGCGAGGAAGATCATCAGGATAGCGAGCGACATGTACCACCACGTCGGGTTGAACCAGCCGCTCTGGAACGACTCGGAGATGCCGAGGAAGTCGAGGACAGCACGGGATGCCGTGGACATAAAGCCAGGCCCATACACATCCCACGGCCTCCGCCCGAGGAACTGCCCGGACACCCATGCGAGCACCACGATAAACCAGTAGCGCGTCATGAGGTTCCACCAGCGGGTCAGCGAGAACTTGGTGAGCTCCCTTGGGGTCTCCTTGCGCCCGCCGCTGAACGTCTTTGCGTAGCTCGCGGCCAGGCCGTAGCCGGTGATGAACACAAACACCGCCACGCAAGCACGGCATGCCAAGGCGATGTTCGTGACCTGATCTCCCGTGAAGGGCCAGTAGTTGATGTAATGCCCCTCATACTCAGGATAGTCGTTGAACAGGTGGTGGAACAGCAACATGAGGACGGCGATGCCTTTGACAATTCTCGTGTGGTTCTTGGTGAACGCAGTAGCCGACGGGTCCTTAGAAACCATGCCAGAAGCCACCCCGCCTACATGCCGTAGAACTCGTATACGGCACGGACAACCTGCTGCAGGTCCTCAGGCGCAAGGCCATAGTACATGGGTAGGCGCACGAGTCGGTTGGAAATGTCGGTCGTGTGCTCATCCTTGCCGTCGAAGCGGCCGTAACGCAAACCGGCAGGCGACGAATGCAGCGGCACATAATGGAAAACGGCGAGCACGCCGCGACGCTTGAGGTGGGCAATCAGCTCCGTGCGCTCCTCAAGGCTTCCGGTCATGAGATAGAACATATGGGCGTTGTGCTCGCACCCCTCGGGAATCACGGGCAGCTCGAGCTTTCCTGCGTCCTGGAGCGGGTGAAGGCCCTCGTAATACGCGTTCCAAGAAGCAAGGCGGTTTTGATTGATCTGATCAGCGCGCTCGAGCTGGGCCCAAAGGTAAGCCGCGTTCATGTCGCTCGGAAGGTAACTCGATCCATACTCCTCCCAGGTGTACTTGTCCACCTGGCCGCGCAGGAAGCGTTGGCGATTCGTGCCCTTCTCGCGGATAATCTCGGCGCGCTCGTTGTACTTGCCTTCGTTGATCACGATGGCGCCGCCCTCCCCCATCGAGTAGTTCTTGGTCTCGTGGAACGAGTAGCAGCCAAAGGTACCGATGGTGCCCAAGGCGGCCCCTTTGTACGTGCTCATAACGCCTTGTGCGGCGTCCTCGACCACAATAAGGCAGTGCCGTTTGGCGATGTCCATAATCGTGTCCATCTCGCAGGCAACGCCGGCATAGTGCATAGCGCAGATAACGCGCGTGTGTTCTGTGATTGCAGCCTCGATTTTCTTCTCGTCGATGTTCTTCGTGTCGGGGCGTATATCCACGAAAACAAGCGTGGCGCCCGCCAGCACAAAGGACGTGGCGGTGGACGAGAAGGTGAAACTCGGCAGAATCACCTCATCGCCCGGCTTAAGGTCGCACAGCAGGGCCGCCATCTCGAGCGCCGTCGTACCGGAGGTGGTCAGCAATGCCTTCTGGGCGCAGAAACGGTCCTCGAGCCATTCATGGCAGCGCATGCAGAACGGGCCGTCGCCCGAGATTTTGTGATTAACCTCGCAAGCCTCCCGCACGTACTCCATCTCGGAGCCCACAAAGGGCGGAACATTGAACGAAATAGCCATGAACCTCTCCTAGGCCTTCGGGCAAACGCCTTCGTATGAATTGGTTTTCTATTGTACGGCTCCAAATACAACGGAAGCAGCAAAGAAGCCAAAGGCCAAGTGTTAAACTCAAATAACTGTGCGCAAAACATCCAAGGAGCAGGGTTCATGAGAGTACTTGCCGTAGTGCCGGCTTTCAACGAGGAGGAGTGCCTCGCGAACACGATCGCCGACCTCAGGGCCCAGTGTCCCGACGTTGACTACCTTGTTGTAAACGACGGCTCCAAGGACGACACCGCGGGAATCATATCCCGCAAAGGCTTAAATGGCATCAACCTCCCCGTAAACACCGGGCTCGCCTCCGCATTCCGCACCGGAATGAAGTATGCCCTGCGAAACGGCTACGACGCCGTCATCCAGTTCGACGCGGACGGCCAGCACCTTCCCTCCTATATCCCCGTAATGGCTCAGAAGCTGCAAGAAACGGGCGCCGACATCGTAATCGCTTCGCGATTCCTCGACGGCAAACAAAAGCCTTCAGGTGCGCGAGGGGTCGGCTCAAAGCTCATCACCACGCTCATCAAGTTCACCTGCGGCGCAACCATCACCGACCCCACAAGCGGCATGCGCATGTACAGCCGCCGCATGATAAAGCTCTTTGCCACTGGCTTTGACTGTGCGCCGGAGCCCGATATGGTGGCTCTTGTGGCTCGCAAGTACGGCCCCGTAGTTGAAATTCAGGCCAAGATGCGCGAGCGGCAGGGCGGCGAGAGCTACCTCAATCTGAGCAACGTGATTAAGTACATGAGTCGCACGTGCCTCTCCATCGTCATGTCCCGATTCCTTAGGTAGGTCATATGCTGCCGTTCTATCTTCGAGCATTGCTCGTCATCGGAGCCGTCGCCGCCCTCTTCGTGGTCGGAAAGCAAGTTAAGAAACAGAAAATCCTCGTTGAGGATGCCGTGTTCTGGGTTGTCGTCGCCGTCGTCTTCGTAGTGATAGCGATTTTCCCCGACATAGCAATCAATCTCGCCCATGCTCTGGGCTTTATGAGCGCAAGCAACTTCGTCTACCTCGTGATAATCTCGCTGCTGCTCTGGAAGGCGTTCACGAACTCGGCGGAGATAAGCCGCCTAAGGACAAAGGTCAACGAGCTCGCACAGGAAATAGCCCTTTCCAAGCTTGACAGCCATAAGTAGGCCAGGCGACCCGAATACCAGAGAAACTAACTCCCATACGACGGACGCATACGGCCTGTTTTTAGCCCAGATGCGTCCGCCGTATGGGAGTTAGAAAGAAGTGCTCCGGCCCACAGGCAGCTAGAGTCTCCCGAGCAGGAACAGCAACCGCAGCGCCAGCTCCTCGGGAAGCTTCTGGCGAAGCCTCACAGGGGCTAAGGCCTTCGCCAAGCGACCACCGTGAAGAAAACGGTGGAGTAGTTCCCTCTTTTGCGCGTCCATCGCGTCGCCGAAGCACTCGTCGAGTTTGCGGAGCTGCTCGGTGATCCTCTCGAGCCCCTCCCCCGCAAAGAAGGTCCTCACTCGGTAGCGAAGCAGCGCGAGCCCTCTGTTTCCCGTCGGGCTAGCGTTAGAGCCAGTACGCCGGTACTCGAGGCACGAGAAGTCGTCGTAGGTGAGCTCTCCCAGCGCAGACCCCACGAGCGAGATCCACCAGTCGTGGCAGTAGACACCCTCGCGCCCCGCAGAGACCACAAGCTCGAGCAGTGCGCGGTTGATGACCATGGTGTTGCCTGACGTCATGTTCTCATAAAGCATCTTCGCGTAGTCCACGCCGTTTCGGTTGAGGCGCGACCTGCCCTGGGGGTTCATCTGGGCGTCGCAGAACATGTATTCTGCGACGTAAACCTGCGGAACGGAGACGTCCTTGGAGGATAGGACCTTGACCGCACGGGCGAGCTTGTCGTTATGCCATACGTCGTCCTGGTCGCAAAGCGCCACGTAGTCATAGCCTTTTGGGACCGCCGCCAGGCCGGCAAGAAACGACCCCACCACGCCCAGGTTCCCGCCGGGAATGAGCTCGAGCGATCCGGCAGCGGCATAATCCTCAAGGATTGCTACGGTTTCGTCGCGGGAGCCGTCGTCGCGAACAAAGAGTCGCAAGTCCACGCCCTTCTGCGAAAGCACGCTGTCGACCTGCTCCCGTAAATGCCCGGCCCCGTTGTAGGTGCTCATTACCACCGCGATCTTCGGCTGTTCAGTCAACGCATATGCCTCTCGTCCGCCCGTCGTTACACAGGGGTTAGTATAGAAGGTCAAAGGAAGTTACGCCGAGAGGATATGCATGGCCCCACAGAGCCCCATCAAGCTCAGCATCGTTGTCCCCTGTTACAAGACCGAAAACCTGCTCCCGCGATGCCTCGACTCCCTGTTGGCTCAGGACCTCGACGGCATCGAGATCATCGCCGTGAACGACGGCTCCCCTGACGGTACGCTTGCCCTGCTGCGCTTCTACGAGAAAGCCCATCCCGACCTCGTTCGCGTGGTAGACAAGAAAAACGGGGGCCTGTGGAACGCGCGTTGGTCGGGCACCGAGGTCGCGGCGGGCGATTACGTGGCCTATCTCGATAGCGACGACTACGTTGCCCCCACCTTCGCCTCCGATCTCTACGGGACCGCCGTTCGCGAGGATGCGGACATCGTGGTCTGCGGCTTCAACCGCATCGACGAGGAATCGGGCGACTGCATCTCGACCGAAATGAACACCGCCAAGCCCACCTTCCTGCCCCACGAGGAGCCCGGCCGCCTAGTCGAGATCAACCCCGCCGCATGGAACAAGTGCTATCGACGCGACCTGCTCATGCGCATGCACCGCCTGGATGCGCCGCCGCTCATCCTCGAGGACGTCACGTTGACGCAGCTCGCCTACCTTGCCTGCGATGGCAAGCTCGCCTTCACCGGAACCGCCCCGCACTATTACATGGTCCGCAAGGGGTCGATGATCAATACCGTGACACCCGCGCAGGTGGAGAGCGTGAAAAAGGCTATGCTCGAGGTCAAGTCGGATTTCGTCGCCGATGGGGCCTCGCAAGCGCTTCAAGAGGAGCTCGACGCCGTCGCTTTCCTGCACCTCGGCGTCTCCATGAGCTTTAGGCTCTCGTCGGTGGAGGGCCTCGATCTCGGCTCCGCGATCGCGCAGACGACGGCGTACCTCGACGAGAGCTTCCCCACCTGGCGCAATAATACCTATATCAAGTTCGGTTACGCCGCTGTCCACAAGGGGGCGTACGCCAAGCTCTTCTTGTCCCACGCTGTGTACAAGGCCCACCTTATGAGACCTTTCCTCGCAGCATATCGGTTCTTCCTAGCTCACACGGGCAAAGACATCAAGTGGTAGCCAATGATCCTAAGGAGCAAACTATGTCCGAAACTCCTCTCGTCAGCGTCATGTGCGCGACTTTCAACCAGAAGGACTATATCGGGGACGCCATCGATAGCTTTCTAATGCAAAAAACAAGCTTCCCTTTCGAGATTTTAATCAACGATGACTGTTCAACCGATGGAACGACCGATATCTGCTTGGATTACCAGCGACGTTATCCAGACATTATCCGAGTAATCACCCATGACGAGAATCAGTGGCAGTACGGAGCAAAGGTATGGAGTGAGTTCCTCATGCCCGAGGCGCGCGGCAAGTATATGGCCATGTGCGAAGGCGATGATTACTGGACGGACCCGCTTAAGCTCCAGAAGCAGTTCGACGTCATGGAGGCTAACCCGGGTTTCACCTCTTGCGCCCATGCAACAGCAAGCGTAAACGCAGCAACAAAGAAGCGTCTCACGCTCATGCATTTCTACGACGAGAGCCGTCGCGTGGACTTTGCTGATGTGGCGAAGACCGTTCAGTGCTTCGCCTTCAACAGTCACTTTATCCGCATGGACGCCATGTGGGATTATGTGCACTCTGACCTCGCGCAGTTGCCTGACGATGCCGACCACATGATGGTGCTGTACTTCTGCACCCACGGCGACGGCATGTACTATATCGCTGAAGAGATGAGCGCCTACAGGCTCTTTGCCAAAGGCTCCATTAACAGGACGATGATGGACAGCGACGATTATCTTCAGCAGGTTCGCGTCAAACACGACGAGCGGGTTCAGACGCTTGAGTTCGTCGACAAGATGACCGAGGGGCAGCTGCACAGCGAGATTGTTGCCGGCATCGACGGCATGGACTTCGCATTGTACAAAGACTTGCGAGACTACCGTACGCTCAAGAAGCGCTGGCCCAAACGTCTTGCCAGCGAAAGCTTCCCCTCCCGTGTAAACCTCTTTCTTTACACGTATGCGAAACCATTACACAAGCTTGCTTATTCGGTGTACTGCAAGCTTTAGACTGCATTCTCGCAGACATGCCAACGGCCGCGTTTCCAGGCGATTGTCGCCATGGAAACGCGGCCGTTTTCATACTGGGAAATGATGTCCTTTAGTCCAATGCGGTGATGCGATAGAGTCGCATATCCCCCTCTGCCAACACAAGGTCAAACCCAGGGGTGTGCTCATCGACTTGCATAATGCCATTCCATTCCTTTTTGTGATACGTCATCAAATTGACGCTGGCATCTTTGCTCAAAGAGCCGTTGACGGAACCCTTATCGAGTTGGAGAACATACTTTAACCCCTGACGCCGAGCGGCGGTCTCGACCTCCGAGTCGATCGCCACCCGATTCAGGCCATGACGAATGATGACCGAATCTTCATCAGGGTCAAGGCCAAAGAGACTGAACACCACATCGATGTCGTCGGTAGCATAAGCAAAGGCGCTGCCGTCATAGCTCATGTTTGCCACCGCTTCGTTGCCGACAACATCCTTGACCTTTTTAAGAAATGCCCGTTCTCCAAGATCAAGCGTATGATTCGAGTCGTTGCGGTAGGCGTCTCGCATCTCGTATTGCACGGCATCAAACCCGTAGCATCGCCAGTACCAATCGACGAAGCCAAGCGCAACATAGTTGAAGACCATAACGCAGGCAACAACCACCACGGCAGCATAAGACCCTATCCTGAGGGAATCACGGAGAGGCCTGTTTTTCCGCCGGCCCGCACACGTCGCATAGGCTTGACAAGCATCTATGACGGAATCGATGCCCAGGCAAATCAACGGTACGGCAAAGATTGAGGCAACCGCAGCCAAACGATGGTAATCGCTGTAAAAGAATCCACAGATAACGTACTTGATATCATTCCAAACGCTGACAGCAACGACGTAAAGAAATACCGCTACGAGGTACGAGAGAATCAACCAGCGGTGCTCGTCATCCTTCATCAGCGCGATTGATCCAAGCACCAAAGCGATTTCCATGGCGAACTGTGGGCGCCACAAAACATACGAGAAGTTGAGAGCCCAATGAACAGCGGTCCCAAATCGGAGCATCGGGTCGCGCGGATAGTAGACGATGTCATGCAACGCGGAAACCTGGGAGAGCCCGACCCACAGTACGAGGAAGAACAGGGCGAGTCCAAGCTCAGCGAGAATCGAAACGGCGGTGGAATGTGGCTTTTCTCTAAGTTGGGATTTCACGAATAAGCGCATCTGGTGCATACAGAACGGAATCAGGAACATGCCGGTAGCAAAAACCCCGTTAGGCTGTGCAAGGGCAAGAGCGATGCCCCCAAGCACAAACATGGCGATTTTCAACCTGAGCGTCTTTCCCATTTGCGGATCGAAAAAGGAGATGAACACCGCAGCCACGAGCGGCATCATGCAGAAGGTCGCCAAGTTGGGATACAGCGGGCCAAAGAGCATGATGCGCCAAGGCCAGAAGGCGACGGAAAGGCAAAAAATACCCGAAAGCCAGACCAACCGAGGCCTGTTCGGAAAGAGCGTCGCCATAAGCGCGATCACACCAGATGGATACACCCCGACGATAAAGGCCAGGTTCGCAATATGCTGAGCAACAGGCGCCGTGGTCCCGATCGTCGTCTGGACCAAAGCACCGACCATATGCCATGCCGAGGGATAGAACGAGCCGCGCAAAGACGAAAAGTTCTGCGTGTTCACAAAAGACTGGATACGGCTAAGGTGAAATGCATTGTCGTAATACTGGATGAAGTTGTCTGGGCTGCCGAGCGACGTTACGTACACGGCAAACGAGGTCGCGATGGCGGTCGCGATGGCAAGGACCATACCCAACTGAATCGCCGTCACTTGGCTCGGCAAGCCCTTATTGCCGAGGCCCGCGTTCGATTTTCCTTGAAATGACAGCGTACTCTCGTGGGCGGCTGGGCGTGCAATTAGATTGCCGACAATGCCAAGAGCGAGCATGGGTAGAGGAAGGGTGAGCCATCCGCAGGGAACATGCACATAACCATAGATAATCGATAGAACAGAATAGAGCGCGACCGAAACAACGGGTGCGGCGGCAAACGCCATCTCTCTCTGGACGCAAAACGCGCGAACAATGAAATAACCGGGAATCCACAGGAACGCTAGAGCGACCAAAAAACCCAAACCAAGCTCAAGCCACATTTAGTTCTCCCCAAGCTCACGAAGTTTTTTGCCTTGACGGCCGAGAAGCACACAGCACAGTGCCGTAATCGCAATCCCAGCAAACGAAAGCGCAAGCCCGAGATTCTGACCTTCAGTGTGATAAATCACTGTTATGGAATGAGAGCCGACGGGAGCAAGAAATCCAACGAAACCGTAGTCGGCTCGGAACGTCTCCGTTGATTGGCCGTCGATAGCCACCTCCCAAGTGCCCGTGTACGGCACAGGAACACAAACGACGCCCTCATTGTCGAGGTCGAAATCTCCGACAAGCTCGTGCTCGCTCAACTTCCTCATGGACACCGACGAGCTTGAGGCCCCAAGGCCCGAGACCCGCTCAGCGACCTCATCGGGAACAATCACCGCGTCTTTAAGCGCCTGGCGACGAGATTCCGCATCGGCCATAGCATCGGCTTTGGACTCGCTTACCACATTCCCGCGAACGCTTGCGAAGCCTTCGCTCCCACGAACGCGATATACGTTCACGGGGCCGACCTTCTGCACAAACTCAGCCCAATCGTGAGGCTGCTCGTCATAGGAGAAGACATAACGCAAGCCGATCAGGTTAAGGGCATTGACGTCAGGTGCCGGATCGTTGAAGAACATTTGTGTGTAGTAAGCCCAGGAACATTCCGCCTCAGGCCAAAGCTGATCATAAAAATCAAGCAAGTCGGCATCAAGCGTGCTGTTATAGGCCGACGCTCCGTCATAGTGCTCAATCCAGCTATCGCTCGCCAAGAAATGGTCACAGTATGTCTTGTCCACGCGGTACATATCATCATCAAGACCGCGGACATAATCCAATGCAGCTTCGGTGTTAGCATCGGCAGGAGCAGCAAATGAGTGCGGGAAGCTCTCAATTGGGAGCAGGTTGCGATTATTCGTGCAGTAAAAGCCGTCAAAGAAAGCGGAGGCGACGATTATGCCAAGGAACGCAACGTTGAGAGCTCGTTCGACCTCTTTTATCCTCAATGCGACCACTATACAGGCAAATGACGACACAAGCATGATCCCGAACACAGCGGAAGGAAGCCTGCCGCTGGCGGCATGAAGCAGAGACCACGCAAGAACCGCAATCGAAACGACAAAGGACCCGGCGAGCGGAACGATGGCAACTTTACCAGGAAGGACGCGCTTTTCCAGCGCCAAAGCAAGGGCAATGCAAATGGGGATACCAAGGACGCCGGAACTGCGGTATTGGAACCGAACCATCGCGGTAAACAGCGTGGGAAGAAACTGACCGAAGCAGAACAATAGCACGAGCACGGTAGAAACGCCCACGAGTACCTTGCCGCGAAGGTCGAGCTCTGTCACAGCCCAGTGGAAGAACTGGGACAGCAGCAAAAGCACGCCACATGAGAAGCCAAGCTGGATGAACTCATACGGGAAGCTGCCGGTATACCCGACTTCACCCATATCCGAGACTATGGCAGCAGTGGTGTTTGAACCGTTATTCAGAAGGCTTCCCCCAAGAAGTCGAGAAAGAATCGCGGGAACCCAGTCGATGTTCACAAACCCGAGGCTACCGACAACCTTATCCGTCATGGTAACGTCACTCGAAGTCCTTGAGGTCTCCTGAAGAAGAAAATGCGCATAAGGAATGAGCAAGACGCCACTTAAGAGGACGCCACAAACAACGGGAAGCACCATCTTGAGAATCGTAATCGCTATTCCAGTCGCGGTGTCGCCTTTCTTTGTCGCAAGAATGCGAAGCAAAAGGTATATGGCAGCAAATAGCAGAACCATGAAAGAGATGTACGCGGACCACAGCAAAGTCACGGTTATGGATACGGTTACGCGAAGAAATGCGGAAACCGACTGACTCTCAAGGTAGAGCTCGTAGCACAGCACAACCAGCGTGAGCATAGGAAGCATGCTGCCGAGAAAAAAGTTCTGGCCCAATAGCAACAGATAGCTAGAAAAAGCGTAGAGAATCGAGGCGGCGGCACGGGCAAGAGGAGACTCGGAGTAACGCGTGAGCAAGTGATCAAAGAGGAATGCAGAAATCAATATTCGCGCTGACTGCGTAAGCACGAGAGCCAAGCTCAGGCGTCCCGCGCCGAGCAATAATGCAAACGGAATTAGCAATAGAT
This sequence comes from uncultured Olsenella sp., assembly GCA_900540955.1. Taxonomy (GTDB): domain Bacteria; phylum Actinomycetota; class Coriobacteriia; order Coriobacteriales; family Atopobiaceae; genus Paratractidigestivibacter. The sequence continues at coordinate 62,341 of UQIF01000003.1, read as the reverse complement.
TGAACGGGTCGTACAACCACGTCTGATACGAGGGCAGGTTAACACCGAGACCATACTCAAAGCTCCAGATATCGAAACTGCCGTTGCGGATATTCTCTATGAGATTTGTATAGAAAGGAACATACTGCTCAATCGTATCAGTGCCGGTATCCCCGGGTCCAAAGCAAAAACCAACCCTTTGGGTATACAAACGCCAATAAATCGTTGCAAGGCCAATAATGGAAATGATGGCAATAAAGATCAGTTCATCCTTAGTGCGCCTGTATGAAGCAGTGGACAGCTTCGGATAACGTTTATACGCAAATAACGCTGCAATAAGGGCGAGGGCACCTACGATTCCCAAGTATTTAAATTCAGACCAAACCATAAAATCTCCGATGTCAGCAATGCATAGCCGATTCTTAGTTTACTTCAAGTAAACATGCATCCCGTAAGCATGCGAAATGCTCAGGGCATTTAGATACCCTGAGCATTTCGAGGATCAATCATCTTGACTTAGAAGCTATACACAAGCGTTCCAAGAGGTGCGTTGTTATAAATCCACCAAGCGTTGGCCTCAAGCAGGCGAACGCAGCCGTGCGAAATATGCTTACCGGTCTGCGAAGGGTCGTTATGGTTACCGCAGGTAGAGTGAAAACCTTGGGCACCAAAGAAAGAGGTGAATGCGACAAGGCCGTCCGAGGGAATCGACGGGTTGTGAATCTGAGTGCCATCCCAATTGTAGCCAATGAACATATCAAGACCCTTGCCGCCGATGTTGGGGTCGTTCGTGAGGAACGTACCGTGGTCATACGTGTTAGCGTCGCCGACGCCGGCAGCCCAGTCGTAAATAGGACGCCAGTCGCCCTGTTTGCCCTGGAAGACCTGAACACGACATGCCGTGTTGTCAATAGTGATGATATACGGCTGAACGCCATACGAAGAGGCGCGGGCTGCGCCCGAGAGGTCCTTAATCTTCTCCCACGCGCTGTGACAAGACGTCGTGAAGGCGTTTCCACCGAAGTACCAGGTGTTCCCAACCTTGGTCCATCCATCGGAGATAGTGGTGGATGCCAGCTTCCACGTCTGACCCTTAGATCCGTCAATGTCGTAGAGCTGGACATTGGCGCCATCGCTCGCCTTGTCGCCAGCAACATCCAGGGCTCGTCCCGACTTAGTATTAATAAATACAACACCGCCGCCGTCGGCAATCTTCAGCGTCCAGCTTTGAGCCGAGGTGCCGTTCGTAGCGTATATCTGGACATTGGTACCGTTAGACGTGCCACCATTTTGAGCATCCAAGGCATAGCTCGAAGAGCCGGAAGTCACCACATAATAATTGCCGCTCTTGGTAATCTTGAATTTCTGAGCATTTGAATCGTTAGAAGACCAAATCTGAGCATTTGACCCATTAGCAAAAGAGCCGTTTTTCACATCGAGCGTCTTATTATTTCCAAGACCAGATGCTATCGTGTAATACCCGTTCTTAATCAAATCCGCAGCACGGAAGAGGAAGTGCTGAGCAGCGGTGCCATTGGCCTCAAAGGCCTGGACAAGCGTACCTGAGGACAAGGAACCGTTGGTAAGGTCAAAAGCAAAACCGGCAGCACTCACCAGCGAGAAGTAGCCACCCTTCCAGACAGCTTTCCACGTATTGGAAGAAGAAGCCTCGGTCTTGGAATTACCGCTCTGGACAATCTTGCCGTTTTCGATGGTCAGCCAACCACCAGAAGCCGCGGTGCGAATACGATACTCATTGTTGCCAAGAGCATGAATCTCGAAGCGTTGAGCCAGGGAATCGTTCGAGTCCCAGAGCTGAAGCTGCCCGCCGTCAGACGACGAACCATTCTTGATGTCGAAGACTCGGTCCGTGTTGTTGAAGGCAATGATCTGATAGATGCCGGTGCCGTCAGAGCCGGTCTTGATGAAGTCGCCATCCTTGGTCAGACGCCAACGCTGGGCAGAGCTCTTATCAAAGAGGTAGCCCCAGACATTAGTCCCGTTGGAAGTTCCCGCCCACTGAGAATCAAGGGCAAGACCCGTCGCCTTGTTCACAAGGTAGAAGAAGTTGCCGTCCTTGCGAACAGCCCACTTCTGGGCATCAGTCTTGTTCGAGACATACTGCTGAACGTTCGTGCCCGGCATAATCCCCGCACCGCTCAGGTCCAGCACCTTGCCGCTGCCCATATTCGTAATGGTGTAGTAGCCGGCACCGTCATACTCAAAATAAAAACGCTGAGCCGCAGTCCCATTGGCCTGATAGAGCTGAACGTTGCCGCCATTGCTCATCGAGCCGCTGTTGATATCCAAGACCTTGCTACCGTTGGCCTTATCGGAGCCGACGACATAAATGCCATCGCCAACCGGACGGTTATCGCCCTTGGGAGCGGCGGGATTATACTGCAGGAAATAGTAAGACTGCGAGGCCGTTCCGTTGCCCTGATAAATCTGCAGGTTGGTTCCGTTAGACACGCCACCCCACTGAGCATCAAGGTAGAAATTTCCAAGTTGTGAGAGCACAGACCAGAGACCCTGGGAGTTCTTTACGATGGACCAGCGCTGAGCCTTTGAACCGTTGTTCTCGTAAAGCCAGACGTTTGAGCCGTTCTTTGCAACGCCCCACTGAACATCGAGGACAAGGTTGGTGCCCGAAAGACCGATGGTATAGTAGCCGCCGTCGGCCTCATGATACTTGACGTCCCATTTCTGGGAGCCGGTCATGTTGCTTTCGTACAGCTGGACATTCGTCCCGTTCGCACGACCACCGTTCTGAGCGTCAGCGACGGCACTGACCTTATTTCCAGAGCCGATCGCGTAGGTTCCGTCAGCAATGGTCTTATTCGAGTCGGCCTTCACCGCAGTAGGAGAATCAGTTTTCGAATCCTCGCCTATCACGGAGTCTTCCGCCTTAGGCAACTCGGGAGCAGCTTCTTCGACCTTGGGCTCCTCGGCCTTAGATTCTTCAGTCTTAGGAGAATCCGCCTTCGGCTCTTCGTTAGTAGAAGGAACCGAAGAAGGCCCCTCATCGGTCTTGGGCGCAGCAGATTCAGCAGACTGAGCAGGCGCGCTTCCCTCACTCCCGGGGACGCCGGACTCCACCTTGGCCTGCACCTCGCCAGTCACGGAAGTCGGCGCTACCTGATCATTCAAAACGACCTGTTCGACGGCAGCCTTCGGGGTACCATCGGTTGCAGAGACTTCATCGGCGAGAGCATTGACGGGGGCAGATGAAAGCACAGCAACGAACGCGGCGGACGAAATTACCGCCGCAGGACGCCACCAGCCTCTCTCGAACTGAGCCATACGTAAACCTCCAATAACGGTTCCATTGCGATAGCCTGAAGCAATTTTACCAGCCAGCCTTCAGCTGGCGCGCAATTACACAATCGTAGCTAAGTAATCCGCGAGTCCCTTCTCCCAGTCGGGCATGTGGAACCCGACGCCCTCGAGCTTGGAGAGGTCGAGGGCCGAGAAGTGCGGCCGGGGCGCGATCGGGCCCTCGGCGCTCGCGTAGTAGTCGGCGGTCGAGACGGGGACGACCTTGTCCCCGTTGCCGTTCTTCGCCTCGAAGCACGCGCGGGCGATGTCGGCCCAGGACCTGACGGCGCCGGAGCCGGTGCAGTCGTAGGTCCCGTAGGGGGCGCGAGCGTCGAGCACATGGAAGATGGCGGCGGCCATATCGTGCGTGAAGGTGAGGCGGCCGAGCTGGTCGTCCACGACGGTGACGCGCTCGAGGTCGCCGGCAGCGACCTTGTCGGAGAGCGCGCACATGGTCTTGGCGAAGTTCTTTCCGTCTCCAATGACCCAGGAACTGCGCATGATGTAATGGCGCGGGCAGCCCGCCACGGCGATGTCGCCGGCAGCCTTGGACTGGCCGTAGACCGAAAGCGGGCTCATCGCCTCGCCCTCGTCGTGGAGCTCGCGGGTGCCGTCGAACACGTAGTCGGAGCTGATGTGGACGAGCGTGATTCCGTGCTCCGCGCAGGTGCGGGCGAGAAGCGCCGGGCCGGTCGCGTTGGCTGCCCAGGCGATGCGGCGGCCCTCCGGGGTCTCGGCGGCATCGACTGCCGTGTAGGCGCCGCAATTGATCACGGTGCCGTAGAGGGACCAGTCAAGCTTGCCGTAGGCCTCGGGATCGCTCATGTCAAAGGTGTCGATATCGCGGAAGTCGAAGTCCTTGGCGACTTTGCGCTCCTCGGCGAGCGCCCGCACGGCGCGGCCGAGCTGGCCGTTGCAGCCGGTGACGAGCGTCCGCTTAGGCGCCATGGGAATGACATCTGCGAGCATCGGGTGATGCTTGTCAGCCTCGGAGAGCGTCGCCTGCTCGAGCGGAATGGGCCACTCGATGCCCAGCGCGGGGTCGGCGAGGTTCACGAAGGTGTAGGTCTTCTTCAGCTCGGCGGACCAGTGGGCGTTGACCAGGTAGGTGTAGGCAGTCCCGTCCTCGAGGGCTTGGAAGGAGTTTCCAACGCCGCGCGGCGTGAACACCGCACGCGAAGGGTCGACCTCACAGCAGTAGATCGCGCCGTACGTAGCGCTCCCCTCCCTCAGGTCGACCCATGCGCCAAAGATACGGCCTGTGGCAACGCTTATCCACTTGTCCCACGGCTCGGCATGGACGCCGCGCGTGACGCCCCGCTCTGCGTTGAAGGAAATGTTGTTCTGCACCCACGTAAGATCGGGGGCGCCGAGCGCGCACATCTTTGCCCGCTGCCAATTCTCCTTGAACCAGCCGCGGGAGTCCCCGTGCACAGGCAACTCGGCAACAAGGAGTCCCTCTATGGGGGTCTCGCGGATCTCAAGGTCCTTCTCGAACTCGAACTCGGACACGTTTCCCCCTACTGACCCTGCTTGGCGTACTTAGCCTCGGTCGCGGCCTTGGCGGGGCGCCACCACGCCTCGTTGGCCACGTACCAGTCGATGGTGGCCTTAAGGCCCTCGGCGAAGTCGGTGTGCCTGGGCTCCCAGCCGAGCTCGCGGCGCAGCTTCGTGGAGTCGATGGCGTAGCGGCGGTCGTGGCCGGGGCGGTCGCGCACCCAGTCGAAGTCGTCGGCGTCCCTGCCCATGGCCACGAGGATCGCGCGCAGGACGTCGATGTTGTTCCTCTCGCCGTCGGCGCCGATGAGGTAGGTCTCGCCCATGCGGCCCTTCGTGAGGATGGTCCACACGGCGCTCGAGTGGTCCTCGGTGTGGATCCAGTCGCGGACATTCCGCCCATCGCCGTAGAGCTTGGGGCGCTGGCCGTCGATGATGTTGGTGATCTGACGCGGGATGAACTTCTCGACGTGCTGGAACGGGCCGTAGTTGTTCGAGCAGTTGGAGATCGTGGTCGCGAGGCCGTAGGTGCGGGTCCAGGCGCGCACGAGCATGTCGGAGCTCGCCTTGGTGGAGCTGTACGGGGAGGACGGGCGGTACGGGGTCTCCTCGGTGAAGCGCGCCGGGTCGTCGAGCGCGAGGTCGCCGTAGACCTCGTCGGTGCTCACGTGGTGGTAGCGGACGCCGTACTTGCGGACGGCCTCGAGCAGCCGGAAGGTGCCCTCGACGTTGGTGCGCAGGAAGGGCCCCGGGTCGGCGATGGAGTTGTCGTTGTGGGACTCGGCGGCGTAGTGCACGATCGCGTCGTGGCCGGGGACGATGCGGTCGAGCAGCCCGGCGTCGCAGATGTCGCCCACCACGAGCTCGACGCGGTCGGCGGGCAGGCCAGCGATGTTCTCGGGGTTGCCGGCGTAGGTCAGCTTGTCGAGGACCGTGACGTGGACCTCGGGGTGGTTGTTGACAACGTAGTGCACGAAGTTGCTGCCGATGAAGCCGCAACCGCCGGTGACGATGATGTTCTTGGGCTCGAAGATCTCAGGCATGGAAAACCTTTCCTGTTTAAGGCGCTAGACACTATTTCGCGCAGTCGGCGACGATGTCGCAGATACGGTCGACGTCCTCAAGCGCGAGGTCAGCGGCCATGGGCAGGGTCAAGACGCGGTCGGCCACGTGCTTGGCCACGGGGGTCTTTGACGAGTCGAAGCGACCTTGGTAGCAAGCGTAGTCGCTCACCAACGGGAAGAAGTACTTGCGGGAGAAGATGCTGTGTTCGCGAAGCTTCGCGAACACCTCGTCACGCGTGGTTCCGCAGTCGTCCTCGAACACAACGGGCATGTAGGCGTAGTTCGCCTTGATACCGGCGGCGGGTCGGCACACCTTGAGGCCCTCGATGTCCTCCAGGCGCTCCCAGTAGCGCTCGGCGACGACGCGGCGCTTAGCGATCTCGTCGTCGACGTGGCGGAGGTTGCAGATACCCATGGCGGCGCAGAACTCGTTCATCTTTGCGTTGCCGCCGACATACTCGACCTCCTCGAGGCCGGTGATGCCGAAGTTCTTCCACTGGTCGAGAAGCTCCTTGAGGTTGCCATCGCGGAAGCACACGGCGCCGCCCTCGATGGTGTTGAACACCTTGGTGGCATGGAAGCTGAACATCGAGGCGTCGCCGAAGGCGGCCGCGCTCACGCCATCGCGGCGCACGCCGAACGCGTGAGCGGCGTCGTAGATTACCTTGAGGCCGTGCTTCTTTGCGATGTCCCAGATGGCGTCGACGTCGCAGAGGTTGCCGTAGACGTGCACGGGCACGATGGCACAGGTCTCGTCGTCGATGAGCTCCTCGATCTTTGCGGGGTCGAGGGTGTAATCGTCGGGCTTGATGTCAGCAAAGACGGGCGTGAGGCCCTTGCGGACTATGGCGTGCGTGGTGGAGGCGAAGGTAAAGGGCGTGGTGATGACCTTACCGGAAAGGTCCATGGCCTCGAGCACGCACTCGAGCGCGTTGTGGCCGTTGGTGAACAGCGCGATCTCGTCGATACCGAGGTAGCGCTTGAGGTCTGCCTCGAGCTGTTGGTGCTTCACGCCCATGTTGGTGAGCCAGTGGCTCTCCCACAGGGGCGCGATCTCCGCCACGTACTCGTCGAGCGTAGGCATGGACGAGCGGGTGACCAGGATTTTCTTGTCTGCCATAAGTCCCTCCAGGAAAACTAAAGCTCGTCGACCTTGGTGACGAACTCCTCATACTTGCGCGCAATCCAGCAGCCCGGGAAGGCCTCCTGCGCGTCAAGCGGCTCACCGAGGTAGGCGCGCAGGTGGTTGCCTACGCAGTCGTAGCCGGCGATGCAGCTGAACTCCACCCCGCCCGAGAAGCGCGGGTTGCACTCGAGGAAGCGGTAGTCGCCGTCCCCCGAGCGAATAAACTCGAAATTGACGCAGCCGACGACGCCGAGCTCATCCGCGAGGGCGCGGCAGGAGGCCTCGAGCGTCTCGTCACGGTACACATGCACCGAGGTGCCGGCACCGTTGAGGGTGCGCAGGAGCTCCTCGCGAGGCACGGCGGCGCACACGGAGCCGTCGGCAGCGCGCACGACGTCGACCGTCACGACCGGACCCTCGATGAGCGGCTGCACGATGTAGCGCTCGGGATCGGCGGGGCGGCGCGCCGCGTCCCAGGCGGCTACATCGCGACAGCGCGTGAGTCCCTGGCTGCTGCGGCCGTCGATGGGCTTGACGACCACAGGGGCCTTGAAAGGCTCGTCGGCGGCCTCGGTAAGCCAGCGCGTGGGGATGCCGCGAACACCCGAGGAAGACCCCTCGAGGAAGCGCGCCATGGCATCCTTGTCGCGGCACAGCCCGACCGTCCGGCGCGGCGAGATGCATACAGCGACCCCTGAGGGCGCCGCGTCGCGGAAGGCTCCGTTGTAGAAGTCGACCTCCACATCGGTAAGCGGGATGATGAGGTCAACCTGCTCACGGGAGCACACGTCGCGAACGAAGGCGTCGTAGGCGGTCGCATCGGTCGCGTAGGGCGCGCGGTAGAAGACATCGACGTTCATAGAGTCCGCTACCCACTCGCACGGGTAGATGTCGCAGCCGACCACGCGGACCCCAAGCTCATGGAGACGGCGGATGACGACGTCCGCCGAGAATGATCCTATGGCCGTAACAAGAGCGGTGTGCATGCTTGCCTCTTTGCGAATCGACGATGTCTGCGTTGCTGACCCATCCATACTAGCAGCCTAACGGACGGAGCCGAAGTCGGGGCGCCCCTCGCGCGAGTAGTAGATGAAGTAGTTCGTGTTGTAGCCGTCATTATGCGTGAGCGGCCGCAGGTCGGGAGTAGCCTGGAACTTCTCGTAGTACCAGGGCTCGTCCTCGCAGGAGTCGAAGATGTCCTTGAGGTAGGCGGTCTGCTGGGTAACGAACTCGATGCCAGCGTAGTAGGGCTTGAGCTGCCCGGGGGCGATGCCCTCGAACTCGCCCAGCGCGATCTGGATCACGCCTGTCATATACGGATAATCAGTGGAAAGCTCGGTCAGGGTGCAAGCGATGTGGTCGCCGCCGGGCCGTGCGTTGAACTCGATGAGGTAGATCTTGCCGTCGATGATCTTTATCTCGGTGTGGCAAGCGCCGTTGACGATGCCCACCGCCGTGAGCGCGCGGTCGAGCACGTCCTCCACACGGGCGCGCATCTGCGGCGTGAGGTCGGCGGGCTGGTGGTGCCCGAGCTCGACGCAGTGCGGGGCGCCGGAGCTCTCCTTCTGCGTCACCTGGACGATGTAGTTTCTGCCCTCGTAGCTCAGGCTCTCGACGGAGTACTCGCAGCCACCCTCAAGGAACTCCTCGACGATAAAGGCGTTGCTGCGGTTGGGCTCGCTTTCGGAGTACGCCACGGCGGCGCGAAGCTCATCTGCGTCGCGCGCGACGCAGATGCCCCTCTTTCCGCCCTCGGAGGTCGGCTTGACGATGATGGGGAATTCTATGTCGAGCTCGTCAATCTGGGAGGGGTCGGTGACACGCCAGTAGCGCGGGTGGTTGAGCCCCTCCACGCCCGCCGTGGCCTCGCGGTTGCGGTACTTGTTTGTGATCTTCGCCGCGACCTCGACGGGATTGCCGACGTAGCCGCAGGCCTCTGCGATCTTGGCCGTGGGCAGGATGGTGAACTCGGAGGTAGCCACCACGCCGCCAATGCCAAGCTCGCGGCACGTTTGCGCAATGGCTTCGACCTCGGTCACCGAGACGTCGTGGAAGACGTCGACGGCGTCCTTGGCCATCGCGCCCTTCTCCCAAGCGAAGCAGTGGGACTCGATGCCGAGCTCACGGCAACGCTCCGCCAAGATCATGGCGTTGCGACCGGCGCCGATGATTGCGAGTTTCTTGTTCGAGAGGGTCATTTGCCCACCTTTCCGGACCTCATCTCTTTGAGGGTATTGAGTATGTAAGTGAGCTCCTCCACGCGCAGAAGCCTAGCTATGAGCAGGTACGCCGCGGCCATAACGACGGCCTGAAACAAGATGGTGGCGATGTCAGGAAGGCCGAGGGCGGCCACGGGCGCGGCGACGGCCGCCGCAGCGAGGGAGAGCAGGAATGCCGGCAGAATGTCGCGAACCTGCTCGGAGAAAGCGTAGCCGATCACGCGCTTGTTCGGGAAGGCATTGATGAAGGTGCAGAGCACGCCCGTGAGCATATAACCCAGGACGATGGCCTGGATAGTGTCGAAGGCGAAGGCGGCAGCGCACAGGATGACGAAGCCCACGACGTTTTTGACCACCTCGAGCTTAAGAAAGAGGTCCGAGCGGCCCATGCCGTTGAGCACCTGCAGGTTGGTGGTGTGGATGGGAAGAAGCGCGTAGATAAAGCAGTACGCTTGGAGGATCCACACGCTTGGCAGCCATTTCTCGCCGAGCAGCAGCAAGACGATGGGACGTGCCGTGAGCGCAAAGAGCGCCATGGCGGGAAACACCAGAAAGGTGCTCGTCTTGAGGCCGCGCCGCGCGAGGCGCTTGACCATGGATTTGTCGTCCTGCACGCGCGACGCGGCGCTCAGCATGACCGGCTGGATTGCCCCGTCAAGGAGCGAGCCCAGGGCCTGCGGGTACTTCTTGCCCTGCGAGACATACCCGAGGTCGGTCTTTGTGAACTGTTTGCCAATGATGAGGTCGGCCAGGCTCTGGTAACCCTGGTCAAGCACGCCGGAGGCGAGCAGCTTCCAGCCGAAGCGGAAAAGCACGACGGCGCGATCGCGCTCGAACACGAGCCGCGGTTTCCAGTCGATCTCGAACGCGAGGACGATGCACTTGACCACCTGGAAGAGCAGCTGTTGGATCACGAGCGCCCAGATTCCCGCGCCGGCGAGCGCCGAGGCGATGCCGGCGGCGCCGGAAACCACGCCTGCCGTCACGGTGGCGCGGGCGGTCTTGCGGAAGTCCATCGAGCGGGCGACTATTGCCTCCTGCACCGCGTTGTACGCATTGACGATGAGGATGAGCACGAGCACGCGAAGCGGAGCGACGATGGCCGGGGCGTCGTAGAACGCAGCCACAGCGGGCGCGAGCACGAATGAGACGCCATAGAGCACCACCGACATGGTGAGGCTCATCCAGAACACGGTGGAGTAGTCGCGCTCCGTGGCATCGGGCGACTGGATAATTGCCGTGTTCAGGCCAGATTGCACGATGACGTTGCCTATATTCACGAACACGAGCATGATGGCGAGCATGCCGAACTCGTCGGGCGCGAGTAGGCGCGCCATGACGATCTGAACCAGAAGGGTGATAACCGAGGAGCCGCCGAGCTCGAACAGCTTCCAGAACAGCGAGCTGATGGTCGCCTTCTTCATGTCCTTTATATGCACGCACGTCCAATCCGCCAGCAGATACCGCTGACCCAATGCTTAAGAGCGGACAACACAAACAGACTGTATGATAAAGCGCATTGGACGTCACCTTCCGAGATGGGGAGCATAAATGATCGAAAACTCTATGGAAGCGCTGCTTGCCGACGGCTTTTCCCGCAGGATGGCCGCCGAGTACCTCGAGGCGCTCGAGACCGAGAGAAACAGCGGCCTGTTCGACCCGGATTACCTCGAGTGGGCTCACGCGCACGGCTTCTACGCCCAGTCCGCCTGCACCTACGGCCTGAACGAGCAAAACGTAAGCGACTACCTCTCGGACTACGATATCGACCGCATCTGGCCGCTCAACGACTGGCAGCGTATCTGGATCAACGACAAGCTCACGCTGGGTTACATGCTCGCCGGTACCGAGTTCGAGTCCCTGCTGCCCGAGTATTACTATTACACTGCCAAGGACCGCTTGTTGCCCCTGTTCTCGAGCGGCATGCGCACCGGAATCGATGGTTTGCTTGAGGTCCTGTGTGAGAAAGGCGAGTTTGCCTGCAAGCCATGCAACGGGGCATTGGCGGCGGGCTTCCACATGCTCGCGTACAAGGACGGAGGTTACCTCATCGACGGCAGGCCGAGCGACGCCGAAGGCGTCCGCGCGTTCGTGGAGGGCCACCCCAACTACATCTTCACCGAGTTCATCCGCCCGAGCGCCCAGATGGCCGCCATCGACCCGCTTATCCACACCCTGCGCCTCGTGATGACAAACACCACGGGCACGAATCCCACGATGATCAGCTCGTACCTGCGCTTCGGCATGGGCTCCGACAAGTCCGGCGCCACGGCCAACTACGCGCCGCCCACCGCCGGCGACATCGGCGCCTACAACGTGCGCTTCGACATCAACACCGGTGAGTTCGGCGACGGCGTGATTGTCTACGCCAACCGCAACGTTCCCAGCCCCCGCCACCCTGACAGCGGCGTGCTCGCCGAGGGCATGGTCGAGGACTGGCCCCAGATCGAGGAGCGTCTGAAGCAGCTTGCGCTTCGCCTCGTGCCGCTTTCCTACCTGGGCTTCGACCTCGGACTCACCGATAAGGGGCCCAAGCTCATGGAGATCAACTCCCACCCCGGCATCGAGTACGTGCAGCTCCACAAGCCTCTTATGGCAGACCCCGTGGCCGGCGCGTACTATCGAGAGTGCATCGCGAAGGTCGACGCGCTCACGCCCGAGCAGAAGCGCGCCAGAAACGGCATCGCGCACTAGGGCGGGCAGCGCTAGGAATCTGCGACGTCTGGGCTTCTCGCCAAGCTGACTGCTAAGAAATCGCCACCTCTGGGCTTCGGGACGCTCAGAGGTGGCGATTCTTTAACGCAAATCAGGAAGAAGCGCCCAGACGTCGGCGCTTCTTAGCGCAAAGGGGTATCAGGGACCCAGACGTGCGGGTTTTTAGCATGGAGACTCGGCAGCTGGTCGCGCCGGGAATCACTTACTTCTCCTCCTCGATAATGTACAAAGGCCGGCTCTTGGTCTCGGAGTAGATCTTTGAGATGTAGAGGCCCACGGTGCCAACTCCTAAGAGATTAACCCCACCAAACAGCGTGACAGCCGCCATAAGAGAGGGCCAGCCGGCAACGGGATCGCCGAACAGCAGTGCACGGATGATCACAAAGAGCAGGAACGCCAGGGCAAAAAACGCGACCAAACCCGCTACCGAGATGATCTCGAGCGGAACCGTGGAGAACGCGACGATTCCCTCGATAGCGTAACGAACGAGTGACAAGAAGCTCCAGCCGGTCTGCCCGTGCGCCCTCTCGATGTTTTCGCAAGGAATCCAAACGGTGTCGAAGCCGACCCAAGAAAAGAGACCCTTAGAGAATCGATTACGCTCACGAAGGTCAACGACCGCCTTCGCCGCCCTATTCGTCATGACTCGGAAGTCTCTGGCGCCGTCCTTCATCTCCACATCGGAAATCTTGTTCATCATGATGTAGAAACGATACGCAAACCAGCTGCGAATAGGCGACTCCCCGGCACGAGTGGTTCGATACGCCACGGCAACGTCGTGGCCGTGCACGACGACCTGTTCGATCATCTGGGGAAGCAGCGAGGGCGAATTTTGGAGATCGGCATCCATAACTGAGACGAGGTCGTAGCCATCGTCGACCGTCCTGCGCATCCCGGCTGCAAGTGCCGCCTCTTTTCCGAAATACCTGGAAAACGAAATGTAATGCACAACGCCAGGTCGCCCGGCATTCGCCCTGCACATCACAGAAAGCGTGTCGTCTTTGGACTCGTCGCCAACGAGGACATAAGAAACCTTGACGGGGAGCTGGCCCTCGAGGGCCTCCATTGCCTCAAAGAAAAAGCCCAGTGACTCCCCCCTCGTTGTAACAGGGGACCACAATGCAGAGCGACTCTTTCATTGTTTATTTTCTCCTCAAGAAACTGGTCACCGTGAGCACAACAAGGGTGATGGCAGAAATGGCAAGAGTGACATATTGAATAGACGTGCCGGTGTATTCAACCGCGATTGCACCGGATGAGGCCGCTGTCTGCACGTTAACCAAGCCGTTGTTGCTCTCGGACACCTCCAGCGAGACACCCGTGTCCAGATCTACCGCGCTGTAACCGACATAGTAAAGAAGCGGCATCTCCAGCTTTTCTCCCTCTCCCAGATTTGATTAAGCGACCACGGTCCTTCGGCCATCGCGTGTTGCCCCGAAAGCAGCGCCCCCGTTTTCGGCAATTGCGTTCGTTCCGCGATCCTTGAAATAGGATTCGAAATCGAACCAGGCGTTGTCCCCCTCGCCAGTCGTATACCAAGGCGAGAGCCTCAGGAGCGCCGCGGGGATATACTCTCCCGAGCCGACATCCATACTGGTAAAGGGGCTGCGCTCGGCTATGGGCTGGACAGACCCGTCGATCATGTGCTGCCCAACCGCACGAGTCCAAACAGCCAACGAAGCGCCGACAGCTGTGCAACAAACAGCCCTGAGTATGGGGTTACGATCTTGTATGTACCCAAACGAGAGGAAACTCCATGTTCTGCGATTTCTGCGGGGCTCGAAACGAAGACGATGCCGATTTCTGCACGAACTGCGGCCACAAGCTTGCGAAGTTCTTTGACCCCGTCGAGGCTCAGCGGGAAGCCCCGAAGGTCTATTGCACCTCCTGCGGCGCCCCGAACGAGCCCGGAGGGGTGTTTTGCGAGCGATGCGGTGCACGCCTCGACGGTTCCGACCTTAGTGCCGAGACCAACGACAGTAGCGACATCGACACGGGCAGCACTATCGCAATCGAGCGATCTACGGAAACCAAGCAGTGGCCCGGAACAAAGTCCAGGTCGCCTTTCTGCCTGAAATGCGGTGCCCCTTACGAGCCGGGATCTATGTTCTGCGAGCAGTGCGGGGCACCATTTGATACGACCGAGAACGGAGCGCCAAAGAAGCAGCGCAGCCTGCATCCCGCGGCCATCGCCGGAATCGCCGCCGCTATAGTCCTGGCCTGCGGCGGAGTTGCCATCGCCGGCATGAAGACCAACTGGTTTGGACTTGTACCGGCACAGCAAGAACAGTCCAGTGTCTCCCCAAACGACGAAAGGAAGCCCAACGAAAGCAAGGTCAAAGTTATCGTAAGCGATGATAAACACACCGAGCCCATCGAATCCGAGGAAACAAAAGAGAGGGACGACGTCAAATCATCCGTCGACGAGTATTCCTGGGCTGAGTTGAAGGAGATCTCCGGCAAGATCACCGCAGCGGGGTCCAAATCGGATGCCGTCGCGATTGCCGCAAAGTACAACCTCTGCGACGCGTCCGGCGATCTCACCCAGATGGGCAGCAAGACCATAACCCTCGTTAACGGCAAGAAGTGCAGCGCCCGAATTGTGGGGATTTACCATGATGTCGACGCCAGCGGAAACAAGATCGGCCTCACGTTCTTGTTCGACCAGGCGCTGGGACTCTGCCCCTGGAACTACACCGACGACAACAGAGGCGGTTGGGAAGGCTCGATCATTCGCAAGTCCATCTCAACCGAGTTCTACGACCTTATGCCATCGGACCTCACAGGCCAGATCACTCCCGCAAAGAAGTACACAAACAACCGCGGCGGTACCAACTCTGGGACTATGGGAGCCGAAGTCGTGACCACCACAAAAGATGCTCTGTGGATTCCCTCCTTCGTTGAGATTTCTGGCATCAAGGACGGCAACGAGGCTTGGAACGCTACGCACGGAACAGCCCAGTACACGTGGTGCAACGCCGTGACCGAGGCTGAGGGAACCCAATACGAGCTCTTTGCCCAATGCAATGTTTCCACCTACGGTACAAACGGGGTCCTCGAACGCGCCTACAACGGCTCTTCGTGCGACTGGTGGGTCCGCAGTGCAAACCCGCACCTGACGTACGACTGTCTAAAGGTGTCGGCAAACGGAGCCGTAAGCGGAGACGACATCCCGACAAATAACCACGGCGTTGTTATAGGCTTTTGCATCTAACCGCGAGGAGTGATTCCCATGCACCTCACTTCTAATAGCAGCATATCTCGTCGTGCGTTTCTTACAGGCACTGGAGTGATGGCGCTTGGCCTTTCCGGCTGCGCGCAAACCGGCAACACTGCTCAACAGCTCAATCAACAACCTAATGAGCAAGCAGGGAGCACCAGTCAACGAACAGATGCCGAGGAGGTGCCAGAATCGTCCAACAACGCTACTTCAGACGATGAGGGCCTGGTAGACGGCAAACTCGCGGTCTTCGACCTCCACAGCGACACCCTCGGCAGACGAGAAATGCAGGATAGCGAATGCTGGCAAAACTTCCTCGTGAACGTCGGTTTCGATCCCTCATCTGAAGCCGGGGATTTGCGTCAGAACAAAGGCGCTCTGGACCTCACGAGGATGCAGCAGCTCTCCTATTTCCAGTGCTTCGGCATCTGGATGGACACCGACGAGCCCGCAGCCGCGCTCGCCTATTACCGCAAGGCCCGTAACCGCTTCGCGTACGACATCGAGCAGAATAACTCCGACATCGCGGTCTTGGCCCGCCCCGGAGGCGGCAAGACCGCAATGCAGGTCGCCATGGAGGCGGTCCGCAGCGGCAAGGTCGCCGCGCTTCTTTCGATCGAGAACGCGAGCATGATCGGCGATGATCTCGGCGTTGTCGACGAGATGATCTCTGACGGCATTGTAATGTCATCACTTACCTGGGGCGGAAAGAACTCGCTGGGAAGCAGCCCCTCGACGACCGACGGCCTGACCGCCATGGGCAAGCAAGTAGTAAGTAAATTCGAGGAGGGAGACATCGTTGTCGACGTGTCCCACCTCAACGACGAGGGTTTCAACGACCTGCTTTCCATCCACAAGCGCCCCTTTGTCGCCTCACACTCCAACTCGCGGGCCGTTTGCAACGTCCCACGCAACCTCACCGATGACATGTTCCGCGCCCTCGTGGATATGGGCGGCCTTGCGGGACTGAACCTCTACCGCAGCTACATCACCGAGCGTCCGGCCCCGTCGAGCGGCGAAGTGACCTTCGACGAGCTCTGCGCGCACGTAGACCACTGGCTTGCACTCGGGGGCGAGGACGTCATCGCGATCGGTACCGACTACGACGGAAGCGACGTCCCCGAGTGGATCGAGTCGTGCTCGCAGATGCCCGACTTGAACATCAGGCTCGCCGAGCGTTTTGGGCGGGACGTGGTCAACAAGATGTTCTTCCGAAACGCGTACGGGTTTTTTAGCAGATATGAGCAGGGAATGTAAGCTGTTCTTCAAGGCTTAAAATCGATGACCATGGATTGCCAAGGCATAGGCAATCCACGGTCGCGTTCATTCATTCAATTGAGTTTCTAGACGCCCAGCGAGTAGACAGCGATGCCCCCGATGATAAGGGCTAGCGCCAGAACCTTCTTTTTGTTCATCTTCTCATGGAAGATCGTCACGCCAAAAATCGTCACATAGATGTAGCCCGTCGCCTCAAGGATTGGCCCCATAGAAAGGGGGATGCCCTTGTATGCGATTACGGAGAGCAAGGTCGAGCCCACAAACATCACGTAAGCAAACACCACAAGAGGGTTCAAGTACTCCTTAATGGCGCTGTCGTGATCTTGCATTGCCGATTTCTTGAGCATGACTTGGGAAATAGCGGAAATGAACACACCAAATAGGTTGATTCCCGCATAGAGCAGCACCGTCGTGTCCATTATTCGCCCTCCCCGTCTGCCAACGAGAAGAGCACAACGCCGGTAAGCACGATAGCGGAGCCGAGCAGCTTCATCGGCGTCACCGCCTCATGGAACAGCAACGCACCCCAAATGATGCCCCAAACAATAGTAACGGCTTTATTCGCATACGCCGAAGTGAGCGGCATGCGCTTGATTATCTGTTGCCATCCAATGGCGTAGACGCCCAAGACCGCAATCATTCCGCCATAGCAAAGAATGAACTGCCAGCTCAAAAAAGCAAAACCAGACGCAAGCTTGCCGCAAATGCTGCACAGAGAGTAGATCGCGAGCAGCAAGTGGAGACCCAGAAGCGTCTTTGCGTTCCCATGAGCCACTACAGGTTCACCTTATCCCGAACGATAAACTGGGGCGTTCCGTTAACGGCTAGCACCAAATCCCCAACATACTCGCCGATGATTCCAAGGACCATTAGCACAAGACCAAAGAAAAAGACCATTAAGGAGATCGTAGAAGCCCAGCCCATCATCATAGTAGGGTCCATAAGCTTGCGAATCACAGTTACGATCGCCATAACAAAGCCAATGAGCGCCGAAACAACACCGATAACCGAAGCGATACGCAGGGGAATGACCGAGAAATTGAAATAAGCCATCCACTGTTTGATGAGCTTTTTGAGCGTATATCCCGACTGACCATACTCACGCTCGTGATGCTCGATGGTAACGTTGCCGATATTGTGGGTCACACGATAAAAAATGCCATCGACGTAGGGGCTGTAATTTTTGTATTTGATAACCTCATCACGAACCTGACGGGTAATACACCAGAAGTTGGAAGACTGGATGTTTTTGGGACGCCCAAGCAGGATTCGGCTTGTTTTCTTATTGAGCCAACTCGTGAAGTTCTTTATAGATCCGTTCGTGCTCTGGCGATAAACGCCGTATACAAGGTCGAAGCCCTCCTCCATCTTATGCAGAATCGTAGGAATTTGAGATGGGTGCGTCTGCATGTCATCGTCCATGCCGAGCACGTAGTCACCATTTGTGTAGTTCATGGCACACATAAGGCCGTTATGTTGGCCGAAATTTCGCATAAGGCTTACGCCGTAGACGTTCTTGTACAGGGAACCCAAGCGGCGAATCTCCCCGAACGTCCCATCGGATGAATTGTCGTTAACAAGGACGAATTCGCATTCAAACTCAGGCATTTTAGCGAACTCGGCCATGGTTAGTTCGACTACCTCGGCAATCGAGTGCTCTGAGTTATAGCAAGGAATTACGACAGAGACGAGCTTGGACATAAGGATCTTACTCCTGGTGGCTAGCGGGCGGTCGAGCGGAGGTAATCATAGAAGAGCGGCGTGCCGCCCGTATGAAGGAAAAGAATGTTCTGATGCCTTGCGTTATCGTCCTTAAGACAGTCAATTGCGCCGCGCAGCGCCTTTCCCGTGTACGTCGGATCGAGCGGAAGCGCATTTTCAAGCAGCATATGCTCAATAAGATCGTCGACCCGGGCATCTCGAGAGCCATAACCGCCGCAGTTGTAATTGCACCGCAAATCGAGTGCGTCCTCGAATTCAGCCGGCGCAGAAATTCCCCTCTTAGCATACCAACCGGTAACGGTATCCCGCAGGATGCCCATGGCCCGCTCCGGCGTTCTAGACGAAATTGAGATGCCCGTGATCTTCCGCTTATCTCCCTCTGCAAGGGAGCCGCAGATTAATCCGCCAAGGGTGCAACCGGTACCGTAGGGCACCATCAAGCGGTCGAAGGAAAGGCCGAGCTCGCGCTCCTGAGCGCAGATCTCCCGATATGCCTTCGCATAGGCATTTGCCGCTGTTCCTTCATTGCCAGAGCCCGTACGGTCACCGTAGATGTAGTACGGATTAAGACCACGGGCACGGAGAAGCGCGAAAGCCCTGTCGACCGCCGCGGCAATCCCGACTTTCTCGCAAACAAGGACCTCAACTCCAAGCCGGCGCACGATGTCCTCGTTGAAAGAGGGGGCTGTGTCATCGGCATTCTCGCTCGTCGCGACCATAAGGCAGGGCACGTTGTCACGTCGGCACATAAATGCAAGCACACGGCACAAGTTGCTTCGTAGATCCCCGTACATGATGAGGGCGCTGCAGTCGCGCGCTTTCATATCGTTCATGAACTCAGCGGCGATACGAACCTTGTTCCCCCCAAAAGCATATGGGATCAGATCGTCTCGCTTGACGTACAGACGGCAATCAAGCTCCGCCATCTCCGAACAGACAACCTCTTGGATGGGCGATTGCATCATATCTAGTTCACCGCTTTGAACATAAAGTTCTGAGCAGCAGTGCCGTTGAGAGCATAGACCTGGATATTAGAGCCGCTGACGGCCTGTCCCGCGCTGACATCGAGGGCTAGCTTTGGATTGGATGCCGAGCGAAGCGTAATGCTCCCGTCTGCATTACTGATAGGAATCCACCTTTGAGCAGTGGTGCCGTTTGACGCATACTGCCAGACATTGGTCCCACTCGCGGTGCCACCGTAACAGATATCCAACGCCTTATTCGACTTGGCGTTCACAAGCATCAACGTGCCGTCTGCGTTATTCGTCACTCTCCATTGTTGGGCAACGGTGTTGTTCACGTCGTAAAGCCACACGTTCGCACCGTCACTCATCGAGCCCCATTGAACGTCAAGCGCCGTATTCCGGTTCTTTGCGCTCAGGATAACGTACGTGCCATCAGGCACAGGCCTGGCGGCCTCCTCGAGAACATACTTCTGCGCCGCAGTGCCATTCGAAGCATAGAGCTGGACGTTCGTCTGGTTCGCGGTTTGTCCCGCCGATAGGTCCAGGGAGAAGTCCGGATTCGCTGCGGAGACAATCGAAACGGAGCCGTCGTCCGCTTTCTGCGCAATCCATTTCTGGGCTTTAGTTCCGTTGGGGGAATAAAGCTGGACGTTCGCACCGTTGTTGGCGACGCCACCCGAGACGTCAAGCGCCAGGCCGGAGTTCTCGTTAATGAAGGTAAGGTAGCCGTCGGCGTCTTCCGAGACCGCCCATTGCTGGGCTGCGGTGTTGTTCTTCTGGTATAGCCAGACGTTCGTACCGCAAGAGAGCCCGGCACCAGCAGCATCGAGAACCTTGGAGGCATCCTTTGCGCTCTTCACGTAGTAAGACCCCGGCGAAACCGTGCCCTTATGGTCCTTGGCAGCCTGAGAAGCACGCTCAGAGGTTGAGAGCGACCGAGTAAGCCTCCACCTCTGAGCGGCTGTTCCGTTGGCGGAGTAGATCTGCAGGGGCGTTCCCGAAGCGATTACCCCGGAGCGAACGTCCAACGCCTTCCCTGACTTGAAACTCACGAGCGAGACGCCCTTATTGCCGTAGCTTCGCACACACCAGCGTTGAGCGGCGGTCCCGTTGTCCTGGTATTGATCGACTTTGGCTGAATTCGAAACGCTGCCGCTCCAGACGTCAAGCATCTTTCCAGACTTAACGTTTTGAATCGAATAGACGCCGTTGCCCGTGCGTTTGAATACAAAGAGCTGCGCGTCGGTACCGTTCTTTGCGTAAAGCTGGGCCGCGGCTCCATCATCGAGAGAGCCGCCGGTGACGTCGAGTCCAAACCCGTCGTTGTCCGCAAGGGTCACAGACACCGGAAGCCCCTCGATAATGCCGCTCTCGTCGGTAGAGGCGAGCATGAACTTCTGAGCGTCGGTGCCGTTTGGAGTGTAGAGTGTGATTGCGGTGCCGTTGGCGCTTGACCCACCGTTGATATCGAGAACCCAATTGCCGAGCGCGGACTGCAGGTAGTACCCCGAGCCAGAGTCACGGACGATCCAACGCTGAGCGGTGCTTCCATTTTCATCCCACAGCTGGACTTTTGCCGAATTGCCCGCCTGCCCACCGGAGACATCGAGCACCCGACCCGACGCCGCGTTTTTAATTACATAGCTGCCGTCTGACTGACGGGCAAATACGAACTTCTGAGCCGCAACGCCATCTCCCCGGTAGAGCTGGGTCACGGTGCCGTTCGCGGTCCCGCCCCCACGCAGATCGACGCCGGAGGCTGGTGCAAGCGTCGAGTTGATATAGTACTCTCCATCAGGAATGGATACTTTATCTAGATTTGTTACATTGAAGCCGCCAGCGCTAAAGCCCGTAAAGGCGCTCAGATCGACATCGCCGTTAATGCCATTTACGCTACCGGAGCTTGTGTACTGCCAGCCGTAATCCCCGCTGTATTTATCATTAGTGATATTGAGACTCGACCCATATTCGGCAATCCATGAAGTCTTCGACCAGATGTAGTCCGACTTAAGCTGATTCTGCATGTAAGAGCGGTAGGAGTACACTTGGACGTTCTTGTATCCTCGGGCAGCCATCGTATCGATATACGTGCGGATAATCGGCTCGTATTGGGCGGGCGTCGTCGGGGTCGCATGCGCAGACCATTCGAAAGCCTCGATGTCATAGAAAATAGGCAGCGAGAGATCCTTGCAGCCGTACTTGTCAAGCAAGTCAGCCGTACCGTTCGCCTCCTTGCGGGCAAAGTCCGCATCATAGGCATAACTGTACAGATACACGCCGTAAGGCATGCCCACGCTGCGGACGCCCGCGAGGTTCTGGGCAAAACGGGTGTCCTCGACGCCCTCTCCGTAGCCAATTCTCAGAACTGCGCCATCAACGTCGCCGTTCTTTACTTTTGTCCAGTCAATAGTGCTGTTCCAGAAGGAAACGTCAATGACCTTCTTGCCATTAGCGCACCACAGGTTGCCGTACCCGTTATAGAAGTTCTTTCCGCTCCAGTTTGTGCCGTAAGTGCTCATCAGCATAATGGCGTCCTCACCAGCCATGTTCTGAGGGCTCCACATGTGGCGCGGGTTGGGAGGCGTTTCGCTATCGGAATCGCCAGCGGCTGGCTGGGCATCTGACTCTACGTCAAAATCGCCATCAGCCTCCATTTGGCCATCGATAGCGTAGCGGTCTTCGTCTTCTGACTCGCCAAGGTCCTCACCCTCAACCGGGCGGGCAGCGACGCCATCATCGTCCCAAGACTCGCTCTCGTCTTTTGCAAAAGCGGCCGGAACAAGCGCCGAAGTAGCAAGAAGAACGCAAAGCGTCAGGACAAGAAATGACTTAAGTGTATTTCTTCTACCCATCGGTGACCTCTCTATTTAAGGATGAAAGATGACTCAGAGGCAAAGGGCGTGGGGTCAATCGCACCCTGGACGTGCTGCGTCATCGTAACCATGTCGATAACATCCATAGCCCGCTGCGGCCCGCGATAGACATCCACAGAGATATCGTTCACGTCGGCGTCCTCAGCAACGGAAACCTTTTCGTAGGTTATTGAAGTTCTCACCACCCTGACGTCTGAAGAACCCTCGAACTTGAGATTCTCCTCAACATCGATGAGCAGGCCATTTTCGTCATAAGTGAAATCAGCAGCGTCGTAATTCCCCATCTCTTCTCCAGCGGCCGCCACAAGAAGGTTCCCGTCATCACCGTACTTGTACGTGATCGGAACCATTCCTTGCGCACTGTCGTAAGAGACGGAAATGAGTTTCCCGTTCTCATAGGAATAGATGACGGAGCCGGCATCGCTCATACTCCCGTCGAAGTTTGTATAGGTGGTATGCGCCGAAATCACGTTGCCGTCTACGTCGTAGGTATACTCGGTAAGCGTGGAGGAGGGAGCAACGGTCGTGGTCTTTTCGGAAATCAAACGGCCCTGGTCGTCATAGGAGTACTCACTGTCGTACGGACCATCTTGATTGTTGCAAGACTTGCGGGCCAAACGACCCTGTTCATCGTACTCGTAGTTGATCACATAGGTAGAAACAGTATCGTGGACCTCTTTGACGAGGCGCCCAGAGGCGTCATACGTATAAGTCACGTTATCGTCGTCGCACCCCTGGCGCTTGACGATAGAAGACACAACGCGGCCGCTTTCGTCCACTTGGTACTCGCAGCTTCCGGCTGTCGGTCCACTAAGCTCGACACTAACGATATTGCCCGACTCGTCGCGCTTGAACGAATAGGTGGACTCTCCAGTCTTTTGGCCCCCGGTCTCATATGAGACGACAACAGAGGAAACACGGAAAGAAGAGGCTGCGGGTACTGAAGACGAGTCGGGCGCAGGATCGGACGAGGGGCCTCCCGTAGGCCCCGCCTGCGAGCAGGCGGCGAGAGCACATGAAACGCCGACCGCCGCAGCAGTGGTGGTTGTCCTCTTGAACATCGATCGAATCGCACTGATCAGCGATTTTTTCTTTTCCATGACTACTCCCAAAGCCGTCGACCCAGTGTCAGCGAGCAGATAAAGGCCGTTCCACAAGACACCGTTTAAAAATGAATACGCCCTGGTAAAACAACGATGACTACAGCTCATCCTTACTACTTGGAACTATTCCGCCCTCCGCTACGATACGAAGGTGCTTACCGTAGTCGGACTTGCCGTAGCGCTCGGCGCAGGCGAGCAGGGTCTCGCGGTCGACCCAGCCGTTCTCGTAGGCGATCTCCTCCGGGACGCTCACGGGGAGGTCCTGGGCGCGCTCGACCGTGCGGACGAACTCGGAGGCCTCGAAGAGCGACTCCATCGTGCCGGTGTCGAGCCAGGCGTAGCCGCGGCCGAGGGTCTCGACCGAGAGCTCGCCGCTCTCGAGGTACATGCGGTTGAGGTCGGTGATCTCGTACTCGCCGCGGGCGGAGGGCTCGACCTTGGCCGCGCGCCCGCAGACGTCGCCCGGGTAGAAGTACAGGCCGGTGACGGCGTAGTTGGACTTCGGGCAGGCGGGCTTCTCCTCGATGGAGACAGCGTTGTAGTCGGCGTCGAACTCGACGACACCGAAGCGCTCGGGGTCGTCGACGCGGTAGCCGAATACCGTCGCGCCCTCCCCCGCCTCGGCGCGCGCGACGGCGCGGCGCAGACGGCGCGAGAGGCCGTTGCCGTAGAAGATGTTGTCCCCCAGGACGAGCGCGCAGGGCTCGCCGCCGGCGAACTCGGCGCCGATGACGAAGGCCTGGGCGAGGCCGTTGGGGACGGGCTGCTCGGCGTAGGCGAGGCTCACGCCGTAGTCGGAGCCGTCGCCCAGCAGGCGCTGGAAGTTGGGCAGGTCATGCGGGGTGGAGATGACCAGGATGTCGCGGATGCCCGCCAGCATGAGGGTGGAGAGCGGGTAGTAGATCATCGGCTTGTCGTAGACGGGCAGCAGCTGCTTGCTCGTCACGCGGGTGAGCGGGTAGAGGCGAGTGCCGGATCCTCCGGCGAGGATGATGCCTTTCATAATCGGCCTTCCTTCGGGTCCCTGGCGTACTTCCTACTGATTCTGGTCGATATCCCTGAGCAATGCATCCGCATCGACAAGAGGCATCGGAATCGCGCCGAGGGGCGAAAGGCTCGACACCTCAAGCATGCGCGACGAGGCAAAAGCATAGCCGCAACGCAACGCTTCGAGCAGCATGTTGTCCTCCATGCGTTTGTTGCGCGCGAGCTCAATGTCCTGCTTCGAAGCCGTCGAATGCTTGGCTCCGGGGATTGCCTTACCCATATAAGCGCAGCTAACCGTAATGTCCATCGCAGCGCCGAATGAAATAACGGCTTCGGCAACGTTGTCGGGAGTGAGTTCCTCCGGCGCAGCGTCGTTAAAAAGAAGGAACTGAACGCTCACGAGCGCGTGAAGACGATGACGGCCGTTGACATCGTCTTGCTCGCGCTGGCGTCGTGGCACCGAGACCGCAAGCTTACTCTGAAGATTGGTCGACTTAGGCTGATTGACATGGAAGAACGTGTCAATCAGCTTGAGGTCGTCGAGATTGATGGCAAGATCAAAGCTTTTCTCTTCTTCCATGAGTAAATCCTTTTTTTAATCTAGTTGCGTGTACGAAACTGACTGGGCGGCAGTTGGCCAAAATCTAATCAACTTCAGGAACCTTAGCCTCTAGCCATTTTTTACGACTGACGAAGTTCCAAACCATGACGACTGCGGTCGCAACAATCTTTGAACCGGTAACGGCAAGCGCGCTTGTCCCAAGAAGCGCCGTGCCGCCGGCAATGATCAGCTCGTTGATTCCGAGACCGACCGCCGAAAGAGCACAAAACGTGACAAACTCGCGCTTACGGCTCATGTCATCGCGGCGTGCAAAGACGTACTTCATTGACGCGAGGTAGTTGAACACGAGACTGACCAGGAACGATATTGCGGCAGAAACCACCGGGTCCCAGCCTAGCCCCTGCGAGAGAAGCATGAGGACGCCGTAGTCAATCGCAAAAGCAATGACGCCGACGACGCCGAACTTGAGGAACTGCTCGATGAGCTTGCGCATGCGGAGAGGCCTTTCGATTGCGGGATAACTGTTATATGTTAGCCCGTCGGCGCTTGTGCCGTCGGGCCAACGGGCAATCCGCAGATAAAGCCTATTGGTTACGCATGCGGGACCGCGTGTCTGAGGCATCGGCGGCGCCTATGTCCATCCTTACGCCCGCTCGAGCAGCGCCAAGAAGTGCGTGTCCGTGTGAGAGATATCGGTGCGGCGGGCGGAGACGAGGCAGAAGCGCGCGCCCTCGGGGCTCGCGAGGAAGGCGTCGACCACGTCCTCGTCCTCCTGGCGGATGATCGAGCAGGTGGAGTACGCGAGGCGCCCTCCGTCGGCCACGCAGGTCGCGGCGCGGCGAAGGATCTGGAGCTGGAGCTCAGCGAGGCCCGCGAGGTCATCCTCCTTGAGCGACCAGGCGATCTCGGGGTGGCGCGAGAGCGTGCCCGCGCCGGAGCACGGCGCGTCGACGAACACGAGGCCGAAGGCGCCGTCCACGCGCGCGAGCTCGCGGCCGTCGTCGCAGACGCACTCCACCCGACCGTCCACGCCGGCCGCCTCCATGCGCGCGGCGGCGAGGGCGCACTTCTTTGCGTCCACCTCGACAGAGGTCAGGCGCGCGCCGGCGGCGGCCATGAGGACGGACTTCGTGCCCCGCCCCTGTCCGACCTCGAGCACGCGCTCCCCCGCCCGGACGCCGAGCGACGCCACGACATCTTGCGCCGCGAGGTCACAGGGAAGCACGTCGCATGATCCCACAAGCCCTGACGGCGCGAGCGCCGAGGGTCTGCCGAGGATAAACGACCCGGCCACGGGACCGGGCTCGGGCTCGCAGCCGGCCTCGGCAAGAAGCGCGCGGCACTCGTCGAAGCCGTGCTTGGCGGTGTTCGCGGCCACGCTCGCGCAGGCGGGCTCAAGGGCGCCCGCGGCGTAGGCGGCCGCCACCTCGGGCCCCAGGTCGGCCATGGCGCGCTCGGCGAGCCACTCGGGCAGGCCGCCTATGCGCTGCAGGTCAGCGGCCGTGAAGTCGCCGGCCCCCACGCGGGCGCGGGCGGCTTCGAGGGCGGGCGCGTCCTCGTCTGCCACGCGGCGCAGGACGGCGTTGCCGAGACCCGCGGCGCGGCGGCTCGCGCACCGCACGAGCTCGACGCCCTGGCTCACGGCGACCTGCGTCGGTGTGTCCAGGTAGAGGATCTCGAAGGCGGCGATGCGCAGGGCGTCGCGAACGAGCGGCTCGAGCGCCGAGCGGGCGCGCAGATGGCTCGTGACCACGCGGTCGACCTCGCCGCGGGCGGCGATGGTGCCCAATACGAGGCGGGTGGCGAGCGCGCGGTCGCGCGGGTCGAGCTCCGCCATCGCGGGCGCCTCGCGCAGAAGGTCGCGGGCGCGGGCCTCACGGCGGCGGCACTCGGAGAAGAGCCTCAGGGCCGCTCGACGGGCAGGCGCGAGCTTGGACGCGGGCACGGCGGGCTTCTGGCCGGGCTGGCGATGGGACCCGTTGTTGGGCTTCTTGCCGGGCACTAGATACGCTCCCAGGTAAGGTCGCCGCGAAGGCCGGCGGCCCAGGACGCGGCGGGCATCTCTTTCTTTCCGTCGGGCTTGACGGAAAGCACCTCGAGCGCGCCGTCGGCGCAGCCCAGAAGCACACGCTTCTTTTGGGCGGCGACCTGGCCGGGCGCGAGCGCCTGACCCTCCGCGACGCAGGCGGACATGACGCGCACGCCCTTGCCGGCCACGCTCGCGCGGGCGGGCGCCGTGTCACCGGAGGCCTGCACGCGTCGGGCGTTGACGGCGACGGCGTCTGCCGGGTCGAGGCGCATCTCGTCCTTGCGGACCTTGGCCGCGAAGGTGACGCCGGCCTCGTCCTGCTCGTGCCACTCGACGGTGCCGTCGGCCAGGCGCGGCAGCGACTCCACGAGGGCCGCGGCGCCCGCCTCGGCGAGCTCGGAGGTCACCTGCTCGCAGCCCTTCTCGCCGATCTCGACGTGCGCCTGGGCGCACCAGGCGCCGGCGTCGAGCTCGTGGGCAACGCGCATGATGGATACGCCCGTCTGCACCTCGCCGGCCAGGATCGAGCGCTGGATCGGGGCCGCGCCGCGCCAGCGCGGGAGCAGCGACGCGTGCACGTTCACGGCGCCCAGCGGCGCCGCCTCGAGCACGTCGTCAGGCAGGATGCAGCCGTAGGCCACGACGCAGATCACGTCGGGGGCGGCCGCACGCAGGGCCTCCTTGGCCTCCGCCGTCATGCGCGAGGTCTCGAAGACGGGGATGCCGAGCTCCGCGGCCTTCTGCTTGACGGGCGAGGGGACGAGCTTCTTTCCGCGGCCGCGGACGGCGTCCGGGCGCGTGAAGACGAGCGGGATCTCGTGGCCGGCCTCGGCCAGCGCGGTAAGCGACGGGACGGCGAACTCGGGCGTTCCCATAAAGACGACGCGCATGCTCTTCTCCCTACTCAGCGACCTCGGTCTCGCCGGGGCGGGCGCCCGCGGCGATGGCCTCGTCGTACTCGCGCATGGCCTCGGCGCGCTTGATTGGCGCGAGGTGGTCGACCATGGTCTTGCCGTGCAGGTGGTCGATCTCGTGCTGGAGGCACACGGCCATCAAGTTTCCCTCTGCCTCGTACTGCATGAGGTCGCCGTTGAGGTCGTAGGCGTGGACGACCACGTGCGAGGGGCGCGTGACCGTAACGTTGATGCCCGGGAAGCTGAGGCAGCCCTCCTTGAAGTCGCGCGGGTCGCCGTCGGCCGTAACCACCTTGGGGTTGATGAGGACGTAGGGGTTCTTCTTTGTACCTGCGCCCGCGTAGTCGCAGTCGATGACGACGATCTGCTTGAGGACGCCGACCTGCGGGGCGGCCAGGCCGCAGCCGTCGGCCTCGTACATGGTCTTGAGCATGCGGTCGGCGAGCTTCTTCACGTCGCGGTCGATGTTCTCAATCGGGGCACACTCGGTCTCGAGGCGCTCGTCGGGGGCGAGCACGATATCGTCCATAAGGCCCATGCGGGTCTCTCCTTTCGCGTATGGCGGCGGGCGGGCCCGCGCCATGGTCTTCCTTGCTGCGGCGGACGGGGCCTGATGCCGCGTCCGCTCCGTCCACTACATCATGTCGTAGGCGTCGACGTCCACTGACATGTTAATACCCTTGAGCGGCCCGAGGGAGGCCGCGGCCGCACCGAGCACGCCGCCGAGGTCGGCGTCCACGGGGGACTTGACCATAACATGGCGGCGGAAGTAGTCCTTGGCGCGGGCCTTGACGCAGTCCGTGGGGCCGAGGACCTCCCAGCCGCCCTGGCCCTCCACGCGGGCGCGCACGGCGTCGGCGAGCGCCGCGCTCGCGGAGCGGCAGGCGGCCTCGGACTTGCCCCACAGCACCACATTGCCCAAACGCGAGAAGGGCGGGTAGCCGGCCTCTTCGCGCTCGGCGAGCTCTGCCTCGAGGAAGAGCGCGCGCTCGTGGGCCTCCACGGCGCGCATGGCCGGGTGGCTCGCCCAGTAGGTCTGGACGATGACCTGGCCGGGGGCCTCGCCGCGCCCGGCGCGACCGGCGACCTGCTCGAGGAGGTCGTAGGTCCTCTCGGCGGCGCGGAAGTCGGGCAGCTTGAGCATGGTGTCGGCGTTGATCACGCCCACGAGCGTGACCTCGGGGAAGTCGAGGCCCTTGGCGATCATCTGCGTGCCCACGAGCACCGCGCAGTCGGCGGCGTCGAACTGCTCGAGGAGCTTCTGGTGGGCGCCCTTGGCGCGCGTGGTGTCGGCGTCCATGCGGATGACCTCGACGCCCTCGGGCAGCGTCATGCGCAGCTCGTCCTCGACGCGCTGGGTGCCCACGCCGTAGGCGCCCAGGTAGCGGCTGCCGCAGTTGGGGCAGGACGTCGACGGGTCTGGGTAGGCGCGCACGGGCCAGGTGCGGCCGCAGGTGTGGCAGGCGAGGTAGTGGCCGCGCTCGTGATAGGTCAAGGCACAGCTACAGTGCGGGCACTCGGGGACGCAGCCGCACTCGCGGCACATGAGGAAGTTCGCGAAGCCGCGTCGGTTGAGGAGAAGGACGGCCTTCTCGCCGCGCTCCGCCACGCCGCGAAGGGCCTCGGCCAGGGGCGCCGAGAAGACCGAGCGGCCGCCGCCGCGGAACTGCTCGGCCATGTCGACCACGCGGACCTTGGGCAGGCGGGCGCCGCCGGGGCGCTCGGGCATGCTCACACGGGTCCAGGAGACGCCGCCCCAGGCGCCGGCGCGGCAGCGGCCGAGCGCCTCGAGCGAGGGGGTGGCCGAGCCGAGCACGAGCGCGCAGCCCCGCTCGCGCGCCATGCGGGCGGCGACCTCGCGGGCATGGTAGCGCGGGGACTTGTCCTGCTTGTAGGAGCCCTCGTGCTCCTCGTCGATGATGATGAGGCCGGGATCGGCAAGAGGGGCAAAGAGCGCCGAGCGGGCGCCGACGACCACGCGGGCCTGGCCCTGGCGCACGAGGTCCCACTGGTCGAAGCGCTCGCCGGCACTGAGGCGCGAGTGCAGGACCGCGACGTCGTCGCCGAAGCGGCTGCGGAAGCGGCCCACGGTCTGCGCGGTGAGGCTGATCTCGGGCACGAGGACGAGGGCCCCGCGGCCGGCCGCAAGCGAGCGCTCGATAGCGTCGAGGTAGACCTCGGTCTTTCCGGAGCCGGTCACGCCGTCGACGAGCACGACGTCGCCGCGCCCGGCCTCGCGTGCGGCGTCGATGGCGGCAAGGGCGGCGCGCTGGCCCTCGGTGAGGGCCTGCGGGCGCGGGGCGGCGGCCGACGAGAGCGACGTTTCCTCGGCCGAACCGCGCACCTGGCGGCGGCGCTCCACGAGCACGACGCCGCGACGGGCGAGCGCGGTGATGGCGGCGGCGGCCCCGGGGATGGTGGCCGAGAGCTCCGCCACGCGCTGAGGGCCGGCGGCGAGGGCCTCGAGCACGGCGCGCTGGCGGGCGGCGTTCTTTGCGGGGACGAAGTCGGCCGCGGCGGGGGCGAGCCCGGCCCAGCGCTCGTCGACGGCGCCTGTGGACTCCGAGACGAGGCGCCAGGGCTCGCCGGGGGCGTCGCGGGTCACCTTGACCTTCTGGCCGGGGGCGAGGAAGGGGCGCACGGCGTCGGGCAGCGGGCAGGCGTACTCGCGCGCCATCCAGCGCGCGACCTCGGCGCCTGCCGCGTCGAAGGCGGGCGGGGCCAGGACCTGGGAGACGGGCTTGATCTTCGCGGGGTCGATGCCGGCCGGCGCGTCGTCGGCCGTCGCCATGACGTAGCCGACGACCTCGCGAGACCCCAGGGGAACGAGCACCGTAGCCCCGATGGCGACCTCGGCCGCGAGCGCGGCGGGAACCGCATAGTCGAACGCGCCGTCGAGAGCGCGCGTGGGTATGTCGAGCACGACGCTCGCGTACGGCATGGACAGCCCCCTCCCTTGGGTTCGAGCGGATGAATGGTCAGCCTTCCTAGTTTAGCGGAGGGCGTGGGCGGGCTTCTTGCCGCGAGGGCTTCTTGCTAAATTAACGCGACGTCTGGGCTGCGCCTCGGCACCGCCGGCCGCGTCGCGCTAAGAAACGGTGACGTCTAGGCCGCGGCGCCACCTCGTCGCCTCGCCGCGCTAAGAAACGGCGACGTCTAGGCGCTCGGGCACGGCAAGACCACTCATTCCGTTAAAAAACGCCGACGTCTGGGGACTGTCATGCCCAGACGTCGGCGTTTCTTAGCAAGAAGGACGTCCCAGCGCCCAGACGTCGGAGTTTCTTAGCAGGAAAGCCACCGTCAGCCCCAGACGTCGCGTTTTCTTAGCGCGCGAAGCCGCCGCGCCCAGCCGCCCGCCGCCTCCGCGCCTCATCGATGGCGAGCCGGTCCTGCGCCTCCTCGACGCTCTCCCTCGCCTTCACCACAGAGAGCCTCTTCTCCGAGACACCCCAGCTCAACCCGTCGATCGCGTCGAGCTCTGCCAAAAGCGCCTCTCGCCGCGCCAGCTCAAGCGCGCGCCGGGCCGCGGTCACCCGGTGCGCCGGCAGCCCGAGCTTTCCGCGCAGGACGCCGTCGACGAGCCTATCGAGATACGCCGTGCCCTCGTACTGCGCATGCCAGATCGCGAACGGCTGCAACCCGAACGCGAGCAGCTCGTTCGCGCGCACGGCATCGGCCTCGGCGCGCCCGTCCCGACCGTGGACCCCACCGTGATAGTCGAGGCAGTATCCGGGCGCTCCGTCGTGCGGCAGCGAGAACAGGATGTCGGGCCTGCGCACATGCGACTCCTCGAGGCCGCGCCAGATGCGCGCCACCTCGAGGTCTTCGTTCATCGAGAGAATCGGCACGTTGTAGCCGCCCTTGCGCCGGGGCCACGCGATGCGCAGGGCGAGGCGGGACTCCATCGGCGAGCCGGACGCGTCGAACGCGAGCGAGCAGGCCTCCCTGACCTTCGCCGCCGCGGGCGGGCGGTTGAGCTTGTCGACGAACTCAAGGATGCGCGCCCTGGAGGTGAGCGGCTCCTTACGCTGCAGCATTCCCGACGGATCGGCGGGCTGCACGGCGTAGGTCCCGCAGAGCTCCTCGATCAGGAGCACGAGCTCGAGCGGCGTCGCGAGCCTCGCCATCTGAAGGACGAGGAGCTCGGGGCACGGAACGGCGAGGTCCACGCCCACCCGCAAAAACGAGCCGGCGGGAAGGTCGCCGCAAAGGACATGGGAGCGAAACGTCTCGTTGTCCCTGCTGCCGCCGCGGTCGGCGACCAGGAGGTGGACCGGCCGGGAAAGCAAGCGGCCGATGGAGCGAGACCCGAGCCAACGATCGGCCTCGGACTTGGTCGGCGCCTTAGCGTCCGGGATGTACATCGGCTCGGCGGCCGCGAGCAGCCGCGGGGCGTCGGCAAGCCTCATGGCCTCAAGTGCGGTGGTATGCGAGATAACGTAAGTCATAGTGCCGCAATAGTACCCGGCGCATGGTCTGGGAATGCTGCCGGGATGCTTGCGGGACGCTGACGGAAGGCTACCGAGGTCGGGGCGGATTCGAGGTCAGCCGAGGCGCATGAAAAACCGGAAGCTTGCGGGAACATACCCTCCTACACGAGAGACCCATAAGCGAACGCCGCTCACGGACTGAAAACGCCGCTCGCAGGTCCGAGTGGCTCGACGCGTTAAAAAACGCCGACGTCTGGGCGGCTGGGGCCCTTCTTTCTAAGAAATGCAGACGTCTAGGTTCGTCAAAGGGCCCAAGCGGCTCCTAACGCTAAGAACGAGCGACGTCTGGGTATTGGCGCGCCCAGACGTCGCGTTTTCTTAGCGAGAAGGTCGTCCCAACGCCCAGACGTCAGGTCTTCTTAGCAGCGCACCGACACCGCAAAAACGCGGCTACGCGACGAGGCCGAACGCCTCGCCGAGCGTCTTTGCAAAGAGGATCGCGAGCACGCAGATGATGATGGGGCGCACGACGCGCGAGCCGTCGCGCACGACCATGCCGGCGCCGATGTAGTGGCCGGCGATCGAGAACACCGACGCGATGGCGCCGAGCAGAAGCCAGGTCTGGCCCGAAAGCACGAACGACACGAAGCCCGCGATGTTGCTCGCGAGGTTCGCGCACTTGGTCTGCCCCGCGCAGTCGCGCACGCCGAGCTTGGCAATCGTCGAGTAACCGAGGATCAAAAACGTTCCCGTGCCCGGGCCGTAGAACCCGTCGTACAGTCCGCACGCGAGGGCGACCGCGCACATGATGGCGGCTCGGCAGCGGCGCGGCATCGGCTCGGACTCCTGGCGCAGGGATTTCTTTCGCAGCGAGACGAAGGCGACCGCGGGGAGCGCGCAGATGAGCACCCAGCGGAACACCTCCTCGGGCAGCGCCATCGAGAGGCGCGCGCCGACAAACGACATCCCGAGGGCGCACGCGACGCAGGGGGCCGCGAGCTTCCAGTCGACGAAGCCGCTGCGGATGTAGCGCAGGGTCGAGAAGCTCGTGCCCACCATCGAGGACATCTTGTTCGTGCCGATGGCGAGGTGGGCGGGAAGGCCCACAAAAAGGTAGGCGGGTAAGGTGACGAGCCCTCCCCCGCCGCCGATGGCGTCGACGAAGCTGCCGATGAAGACGAGCGGGCAAAGGATGAGCAGGGTGCGTGCGTCAGGCATGGGAATCTCTCTGTGGGGAACGCGTCGACCCCATACCATACGCCGGGCGCGCGTCGCCTAGGTTGCCGCCGCGCGACGAGCGCGAAAACCGCGCAAAGCGCGAGTGGGAAACGTTAACCTTGTGCCTGCAAAACGACCAGACACCGACTTTTGCTCACTTCGCGTTATTCGGCGGGGTCGTGGAGGCCGCGGAACTCGAAACGGCGCGTCGCCTCATCGAAATCGAAGACCATGACCGCGCAGTTGGGGAGCTTCCGCGGGCGATCGGCGCCCTCCGGCAGGGTCGCGCGGATGAACTGAAGCGAGGCGCTTCCGTGCGAGACGGCGAGCAAGGTTTCCACACCGGGCTCCGACACGTCACTCGCCAGCGCCGCGACCATGCGAGCGGCCAGCTCGGCGTTCCCCTCCCCGCCGAAGGCAACGAGCGCCTCACCCGGGTCCCACACGTCGCTGGGCACCGCGCCCTGCGGCCCCTCCTCGAAGCTGCCGTACGCGCGCTCGATGATGCCAGGCTCGGGGCGCACCTCCCCAGCGAAGCCGAGCTCGCAGGCCACGACCTCGGCCGTCTGCATCGCGCGGCCCAAAGGCGACGACACGATCGCGTCCGGCGCGACGCCGTGCTCGCGAAGCCGCGCCCCCGCCATGTGCGCCTGCTCCAAGCCGAGCTCCGTCAACGGAGAGTTGCATCGGCCCTGGACGAGCTTCTTTACGTTGTACTCGGTCTGGCCATGGCGCAGGAGATAAAGGCGCTTCAAGAGGTGAGGGTCCTTTCGGGAGGAAATGGAAGGGCCTGCCGGCATGGCAGGCCCGACAGGCAGGTTTACTTCGTGAGGTCGGCGACGGCGGCGCGGAGCTCGTCGACGCGGTCGCGGCGCTCCCAGGTGAACTCGGGCAGCTCGCGGCCGAAGTGGCCGTAGGCGGCCGTCTTCTCGAAGATCGGACGGCGCAGGTCGAGGTCGCGGATGATGGCGCCCGGACGCAGGTCGAACACGCGCTCGACGGCGGCCTCGATCACGCGGTCGTCCACCTCACCGGTGCCGAAGGTGTCGACCATGATGGACAGCGGGTGCGAGACGCCGATCGCGTAGGCGAGCTCGATCTCGCACTTGTGCGCGAGCCCGGCGGCGACGACGTTCTTGGCGACCCAGCGCGCGGCGTAGGCTGCAGAGCGGTCGACCTTGGTGCAGTCCTTGCCCGAGAAGGCGCCGCCGCCGTGGCGGCCCATGCCGCCGTAGGTGTCGACGATGATCTTGCGACCGGTGAGGCCAGTGTCGCCCATGGGGCCGCCGACGACGAAGCGGCCGGTCGGGTTGACGTAGATGTCGGCGTTGGCCCACTTGATGTCGGCGGCGTCGAGCACGGGCGCGATCACGTGGTCGACCATGTCTGCCTTGATCACGTCCATGTTGGTGATGGCGTCGGAGTGCTGAGTCGAGACGACGACGGCCGTGACCTCGACGGGCTTGTCGTCCTCGTAGCGAACGGTGACCTGGGTCTTTCCGTCGGGGCGCAGGTAGTCCACGGTGCCGTCGCGGCGCACCGCAGCCAGGCGCTCGGCCATGCGGCTCGCGAGGTAGTGCGGCATGGGCATGAGGACCGGGGTCTCGTCGCAGGCATAGCCGAACATCATGCCCTGGTCGCCGGCGCCCACCGCGTCGATGGGGTCGGTCGTGCGGCCGGCCTGGGTATCGAAGGACTCGTCGACGCCGGCGGCGATGTCGGCGCTCTGCTCGTGGATGATGTTCAGGACGCCGCAGGTCTCGCAGTCGAAGCCGTACTTCGCGCGGTCGTAGCCGATGCGGCGGATGGTGTCTCGGACGATCTTCTGGACGTCGACGTAGGCCTCGGTGCGGACCTCGCCGGCGACGACGACGGTGCCGGTGGTCACAAAAGTCTCGCAGGCGCAGCGGACGTTCTCGAGCTTGGCGGGGACGCCGTCGGGCGCGACGTAGCCGTCGGCCTCGAGCTCAGCCTCCTTGGCCAGAATAGCGTCCAGAATGGCATCGCTCACCTGATCGCAGATCTTGTCGGGGTGCCCTTCGGTAACGCTCTCGGAGGTAAAGTAGTAGTTCTTCTGTGACATGCGTGCGCTTCCTTTCTTCAGCAGTCACTTATCTTAGCCGGGCAGGTCAGGCACCCGGCAGCTAAACGCAACAAATACCCAAGAAGGACGTAGGCTATTCCGCGGCCCCCGCAAAGGTGCGCTCGGCCTTCCCAGCCTTGAAGTTATCGATCGCCTGTTGCGTGCCCATGCCGCAGATCAAAAGGTCGACCAACTGGTCCGAGAAGTGCGCGGACTCGTCGGCGTCCCTGTTGATCGGGCCCTCGAAGATCCCAAAGGTGAAGGCGCCGGCGATGGAGACGGCGCACAGGCGTGAGTCGATGTCGGGACGCGCGAGGCCCTCAACCTTGGCCCGGTCGATCTGCGCCTCGAAGATGCCGACGATCCGGGCGAGCCGCGACTCGACGGAGGGCAGCACGGCCTTCTTTGACCCCAGAAGCTCGCGCGTGACGGCGAGCGCCAGCGGGCTTTGGGGCAGCATGCTCGACGCGAGCACGTCCGCCAGGCCCCTGATGGACGCCAGCGACGAGGGCGCGTTGGCGACCACCGACTCGATGTTGCTCACGAGCTCGTCGACCTCGCGGTCGAAAATGGCCTCGACGAGCGCGTCCTTATCGGCGAAGTAGTAGTAAAGAGAGCCCTTGGACATATGGCAACGCGCGCTGACCTCGCTCATCTGGAAGTCGGTGCCGTTGTGCTCGGCCATAAGCTCGGTCGCGGCGGCCATGATCTTCTCGCGAGTGGCCGCAGACTTGCGCGTCTTGGTCTCGGCACGCAGGCGGTCCTGGGCGGCATGCGCCACTCCCTCGCGGGCCGCGCGCACCCGGCGAACGCCCTTCTCTATATCGGCCGCGACGTTGCGGTCGTTGAGAATACCCATAACAATCACTCCTTCTGCGCGCGATTCTAACATCTGGTGACTTGTGAATCTAAGATTTTTGAGCGAATTTCAAAAAAGTTGAACACAGACTGTTTTAAATCACGTTCAGAATGGCTACATTCAAATCTTGGTCGAATAGGCATCCCGTGCCGCCACGTGCGGGAACGTGGTTCAAAAAAGCGGAAAGAGGCACTTGTGCGCAAGGTATGGCAGATTTTTGTCCGCGACCTCAAGCGGTTGCTCAAAAACCCGGTAGCCATCGTGGTCACGATCGGCGTGGCCATCATCCCCTCGCTCTACGCGTGGTTCAACATCCTGGCGAACTGGGACCCCTACGAGAACACCTCCACGGTGCCCATCGCCGTGACCATCGAGGATAAGGGCGCGGACATCAAGGACCTCGGCTACACCAACGCCGGCGACATGATCCGCGAGCGCCTCGAGGAAAACGACCAGCTCGGCTGGACCTTCGTCGACGACGAGGACGAGGCCAGGCAGGGCGTCGAGTCCGGCAAGTACTACGCCGCCTTCGTCATCCCCGAGGACTTCACCGAAAGCCTCGCCGACGTGCTCGACGGCGACGTCGAGAAGGCCCACATCGCCTATTACGTGAACGAGAAGGCCAACGCCATCGCGCCCAAGGTCACCGACACCGGCTCGTCCACCCTTGAGGACCAGATCTCCAACGAGTTCGTCAACGTCGTGGGCAAGACCGTGACCGAGAAGCTCGGCGGCTTCGTCGGCGCCGCAGCCGAAGGGCTCGACGGGGCCCGTGACACCGCCGCGGGCGACCTCTCCGACGCCTCCGCCAAGCTCGGCGACCTCGCGGAGGGCATCGACGGGGCGCAGGCCTCCATCGCGAGCGCCCGCGGCACCGTCGCCACCGCGCGCGACACGCTCTCGCTGGTCAGCGAGAAGAGCACCAACCTCGGCAACGGCCTCTCCGCCAGCCTCGACACCCTCGCGGACACGCGCACCAAGGCGACCACCCTGGCCGCGCAGCTCGGAGCCGCCCTGTCGACCGGCGCCTCCACCATCAACTCCGTGAGCTCCACCGCCAATTACAACATCGGCCTCATCGCCGGCGACGTGGGCTGGGCCCAGGGCCGCATCGACGCCGCCATCGCCCAGATCCGCGCCCTCGACGGCGCCACCGCAAACGTCCAGACCGGCCTCGAGCGCGTCCGCACCATCACCGTGTCGGCTGCGGGCAACGAGATCGCCACGCAGCTCACGACCAAGATCGACGCGAGCCTCGCGGTAACCGCCGAGCTCTCCGACTCGCAGAAGCAGGCGCTCGACAAGCTCCAGCAGATCTCCGACGGCTTGAAGTCGGCGACGGGCACCGTCACCGGGCTCTCCAACTCCGTGAGCAACGCCATCAGCGAGACCACCGGCGCCCTCACCGACCTGCAGAAGGACCTCGCAACAACGACGATGCCGCAGCTCAACGAAGCGCTCGACGGCTTCTCGAACACCGGCGGCAAGCTCGTGGGCACCGCCTCGTCGCTGCCCGCCATGCTCGCGCAGGCCGACAGCGCCCTGTCCGAGCTCGACGGTATCCTCGGCCAGAGCGCGACCGCGCTGTCGACGACCGCCGATTCCGTGCGCGGCGCCTCCAATAAGATCTCGTCCATCTCGGCCGACGTCGCGGCCGTCGAGTCCGCCGAGAACTTCGACGGCATCAAGGACATCCTCAACCTCGACGCCGAGGACGTCGGCGACTTCCTCGGCTCCCCCGCCGAGCTCGTCAACATGCCCATCTACCCCGTGGAGAACTACGGCAGCGGCGTGACGCCCTTCTACACGAACCTCGCCCTGTGGGTCGGCGGCTTCGTCCTCGTGGCCATCTACAAGCTCGAGGTCGACCGCGAGGGCATCGGCGACTTCAAGCCCTGGCAGGGCTTCTTTGGCCGTTGGCTGCTGCTCAACCTCATCGGCCAGGTCCAGGCCGTCATCTGCTGCGTGGGCGACATCGCGCTCGGCATCCAGTGCGTCTCGCCGGCTGCGTTCGTCTTTGCCGGCATGGTCGAGAGCTTCGTGTACGTCTTCTTCATCTACGCGCTCTCGGTCGCCTTCAAGCACATCGGCAAGGCGCTCGGCGTCCTCATCGTCGTGCTGCAGATCCCCGGCGCCTCGGGCCTCTATCCGATCCAGATGCAGCCGGGCTTCTTCCAGGCGCTCAACCCCTGGCTGCCCTTCACCTACGGCATCAACGCCATGCGCGAGGCAATCGCGGGCTTCTACGGCAACTACTACGTGTGGAACCTGCTCGTGCTTCTTGTCTACCTCATCCCCGCGCTGCTCATCGGCGTGGCGGCCCGCAGGCACCTTTTGAACATCAACAACCTCTTTGACCGCAAGCTCGGCGAGACCGACATGATGATCACCGAGCGCACCGGCATGAAGACCCAGTTCCGCCTGGCCACCATCGTCAAGGCCATCATGGACTCCGACAACTACCGCGAGACCTTCCTGGCCAGCGCCGCCAGCTTCGAGCTGCGCTACCCGGTGCTCGTGCGCCGCGGATTCGCCGCTCTCATCGCGGTGCCGCTCGTTCTTCTTGCCCTCATGTTCGCCACCGAGGCGAAGTTCGCCATGCTCGTGCTGTGGATCCTCTCGCTCGTGATCATCTGTACGTTCCTGATCGTGTGCGAGTACCTGCACGAGCGCGTGATCGACAAGACGAACCTCTCGAACATGAGCAAAGAGGAGCTCTACGAGATGCTCGACGACGAGCTCAAGGCCGAGCTGCTCGCCTTCGCGCCCATCGAGAAGATGCGCCTGGAGAAAAGCGCCCGCCTCGCCGGGGCGGCCGGCGCGCAGGGCGGCGCCGACGCGACCGCCAAGGCCGACGCCAACACGGCCAACGCCCAGAAGACCGCCGCCATGCCCGCCCCCAACCAGAAGGGAGGCGATGAGTGATGCAGCGCTTCTTTGCATTCATAAAGAGGGACGCCAAGCACGTCTTCGCCAACGTCATCAGCCTCGTCGTGGTCGTCGGCATGGTCGTCGTGCCGAGCTTCTACGCCTGGTTCAACATCGCCGGCAGCTGGGACCCCTACGGCAACACCAAGAACCTCAAGGTGGCCGTCGCCAACTCCGACGCCGGCTACACGGGAGACCTCATCCCCGTCACGCTCAACATGGGCGAGCGCATGACCTCCTCGCTCACCGAGTCGACTTCCATCGGCTACACGGTGACGACCGAGGGGCAGGCCATCGAGGGCGTCCAAAGCGGCGAATACTACGCGGCGATCGTGTTCCCCGCAGACTTCACGACCAACATGATGAGCGTGCTCTCCAGCTCGCCGACCAAGCCCAAGGTGCTCTTCTACCAGAACGAGAAGGCCAACGCCATCGCGCAGATCGTGACCAACAAGGCCTCGACCGCCGTCCAGCAGGACATCGACCAGTCCTTCGCCGAGTCCGTGACCAACGTGGGCGCGGGCGTGCTCGACGAGCTGACCAGCTACCTCGACGACGACAAGCTCGTCGAGTTCACCGACAAGCTCAACGGCGCCGTGGGTGACGCCCAGGCGGGCCTTACCGACACGGCTGCGAACACCCGCAGCTTCGCGAGCATCCTCGACTCGACGACGGCGCTTCTGGGCAACGGCACGTCGGGCGCGAGCGACTCCGTTTCCGCGACGGCCGGCGTGGGCGACGCGCTGCGCGACACCGCGGGCAACGTCCGCACGCTCGGCGACGCCGTCAACGGCGCGACCGACTCCGTGAACTCCGCGCTCGAGCGCAGCCAGGCGAGCATGGACGACGTGAGGAAGTCCATCGACGCCGCCTTTGACCAGGCGGGATCGGCTGCGGGCTCCTCGAAGGAGGCGCTCGAGTCCGCCGCGGCCACCGTCGACGGCCAGATTGCCGAGCTCGACAAGCTGCTCGCGGCGCTCGGCGACTCCGACACGCTGGCCCACACCTGGTACGAGTCGTGGGACAACGGGGCCGACCCCGGCTTCACCGGCCAGGTCGGCGTCTCGCGCGACGACGTCTACACCGCCTACGTGACCATCGACGGGCTGAACAGCAGCGTGACGAACCTCCGCGCTTCTTTGCAGGACCTCTCGGACGGCCTGCGCAAGACCGCGGGCGACATCGACGGTGCCGCCACCGACGCCGCCGCGTCAAAGAAGCAGCTCGAGGACCTCATCGACTCCGCTAAGAATGGGATCGGGCAGGTCAAGGGCGACTTCGAGGGAGACCTCAAGAACAGCCTGACCTCGCTCGCGTCGAAGATCGACGCCGCCGCGAGCGACGCCGACGCCATCGGCTCCTCCATCCAGGCCACGCTCGACTCCGTGAACGGCACCGCCGCCATCGCCGCCGGCGACCTTGCGAGCGCCAAGGACGGCATCATGACCGCGGCCGACTCGCTCGACGCGGCGGCTGCCAAGCTCGGCGAGCTCAACGGCTCGCTCAGCGATGCGCTGGCCTCCGGCGACATGGACACGATCCGCGCCATTCTTTCCAGCGGCTCGGCCGCCCTCGGCGACTTCATCTCGGAGCCCGTGAGCGTCGACCGCCAGGCGATCTACCCCATCGAGAACAACGGCAGCGCGATGGCGCCGTTCTACACCACGCTGGCCATCTGGATCGGCGGCGTCGTGCTCGCCGCGCTCGTCAAGTGCAACCCGAGCGAGGAGGCCGTCAGCGAGACGGGCGCCAAGCCGCGCCACTCCTACCTCGGACGCCTCGTGTTCTTCGTGGTCGTCGGATTCGCGCAGTCGCTGTTGATCCTGCTCGGAGACCTGTTCTTCCTCGGCGTCCAGTGCGCCCACCCCGTGCTCTTCGTGCTCGCGGGGCTCATGGCGTCGCTCGTGTTCGTGAACATCATCTACGCGCTCACGGCGAGCTTCGGCGACGTGGGCAAGGCTATCGCCGTCGTGCTCATGGTCATCCAGGTCGCGGGCTCGGGCGGCACCTTCCCGGTGCAGATGTTGCCCAAGGGCTTCTTCCAGGCGGCCTACCCGTTCCTGCCCTTCGTCCACTCCGAGAACGCCATGCGCGCGGCGATGTTCGGCATCTACAACGGCGACTTCTGGGTCGAGCTCGGCACGCTCGCGGCCTACCTCGTGCCGGCGCTCCTGCTGGGCCTCGTGCTCAGGAAGCCGGTCATGCGGTTCAACGAGTGGGTCGAGGAGAAGCTCGAGTCCACGAAGCTGATGTAGCGCAGGAAGCCCCGGTCGTTTGGCCGGGGCTTTTTCGTGGCCGGGGTCCTTCTTGCCAAGCCGCGCTCATCCCTTGCGCCAGAAACCGGGAGCGTCGGTAATCCGCGAGCTCGCCTGCGCGGGAA
Organism: uncultured Olsenella sp.; assembly: GCA_900540955.1. Classification (GTDB taxonomy): domain Bacteria; phylum Actinomycetota; class Coriobacteriia; order Coriobacteriales; family Atopobiaceae; genus Paratractidigestivibacter. The sequence goes on along the minus strand of UQIF01000003.1, from coordinate 20,872 downwards.
TCGCCGACCGTCGGTATCCCGGCCAGGCTTTTCGCGTGTCTGGGCTGTCCCCTGCGCCAGAAAGACCGACCGTCGGTGATCCCGCCGTCCTCCTGCGCGGGAATCGCCGACCGTCGGTACCGACGCTCCCTCATTCCGGCGTAGTTCTAGGCCCGGACTGCCGACGCTCCCCCATTCCGGCGCAGCGCACCGTCCGGATTACCGACACCCCCAGATTTCCGCGCGGCACGGCGCCCGGACTGCCGACGCCCCCATTCCCGCGCTTCTTTGCACCGGGCGCCGGCAAGAAACCCACACACATGCCGACGCTCCCCGTTTTTCGCGCCGGCCTCGCAGCGGCAACCCCGCGCCCGTGAGCTCGCGCTTCTTTCCAACCTGCCCAGACACCGCCAGTCTGCCGCCAGCATTCCGTCGGCATTCCGCAAGAGGAAATTAACTTTTTCATGTTTTTCAATTGATTCTTTGCGCGGATTGCCTAAAGTCGGGCCATGGATATCGTGATCTCGCATATGGCTGCGCTCCAGGTCATTCGCCAGCCTTACTTCACTCGTCGCCTGGCCACGGCGGAGCTCTGTCCAACGGACATCCCCGATCGCCTTCCCTCGGCTTCCGAGCTGAACGAGGCCCGGGAAACCCTCGGGCAGCTCAACGGCATCGAGGGTGAGCTCGGCTTGCTCGTCTCGGACAAGCGCGGAGCCCATGCTTGCGACGGAGCCCGGCCCCACGTTCTGTCGAGTCGCCTGCCCGCCGGTTCCCTCGTACAGGTGGCGCCCGGTGTGAGGTGCGTCTCTCCCCTTTTGCTTCCCCTGCTTATGGCGCCCAACCTCAGCGAAGAAGAGATGCTCATGCTCCTCTCCGAGCTCATAGGACTCTTCAGTGTGGCAAACGGCGCGCGGAAGGGCCTCGTACAAAGGGACCGCCCCATGGCGTCCCCCGAGGCCTTCGGGTATTTCCTCTCCGCGATGGGGAGGCCCATGTGGTCCGCAAAGCTCGAGCGCCTTGTGGGCATGGCGCCCGCCAGGGCGGCATCGCCGCCCGAGGCGCAACTCTACCTGCGCGCATCCGGCAAGTTCGCGCGCGGCGGCTACGGGATCTCGAGCGCGTCGCTCAACGACCCGGTCGAGCTCGCCGAGCTCGGCGGCGATGCGCCGACGACGAGGATCCGCAAGCCGGACCTCTTGGTGAGCGCCACGGGCAAGGGCGCCGCCGCGGGGGTTCGGGGCGCGTGCCTCGACTATATGGGCGCCGAATGGCACAGCTCGGCGCTGGCGATAAAGAACGACGCGCTGAGGCGAAACGAGCTTCTTGCCGCGGGGTACGTCCCCTTCGAGATCTTCAGCGAGCAGTTCGACAGCATCGATTACATGGACGACCTCATGGCGAGCGTCCGCGACGTCGCCGGCCTGCCCCGGCGGCGGATGACAAGGGCACGGGCCGCGTCCGAGCGGGACGCGCGCGAGGAGTTTTGGGCAAGGCTGCGCGCCGTCGACATGCAGGCATGGACGAGCAGGGGCGACTTGAGGTAGCTCTTCTTTCCACGGACGCCGGCGGGGCGCCGTGCGGAAATCCGGGAGTGTCGGTAAATCGGGGCGTCGGCTGCGCCAGAATCTGGGAGCGTCAGTAATTGGGGGCGGCGTTGTCCATGCGCGCAACCCGGCTCTGCGCGGGAATCGCCGAGCGTCAGTACTGACGCCGTCGGATTCTGGCGCAGGACGGGTGCCTAGGCTACCGACGCTCCCCCATTCCCGCGCAGCAACGCGGACAGCTTACCGACGCTCCCGCTTTCTGGCGCGCGACCGCCGTCTGATTGCCGACGCTCCCTGATTCCCGCGCACCGAACCCGCCCGGTTTCTCGACGCTCCCCCATTCCCGCGCGCCGCACCCGCCCGCAGACAGCAGCCGAGCCGCCCGTGCCCGCCGCGAGGGTCTACCATAGTGCCCACGCGACCTAAGGAGAAAACATGAGCGAATCCATTCCCGTGATCGACCTTCACTGCGACACCGCCGACCGCATCGCCTGGCAGACCCTCCCCGCCGACATTCGCGCCACGCTCAACCACGACTTCTACAACCTCGCCGACCTCGCCGACCCCGAGGGCTGCCGCGAGCTCGCCCATAACCACGGCCACGTCTCGCTCGAGAAGATCGGCTCCACGCCTTGGGCCCAGTGCTTCGCGTGCTACATCCCCGACGGCCTCACGCCCGAGCAGGCAATCGTCTTCGAGGCGCACGTCAACGACTACATGCACGATCAACTGGCAAGAAACCCGACGGTCAGGTGCGCTCGCACCGCTGACGATGTCGAGGGCACCCTCGAGGCGGGCGGCGTGTGCGCCATCCGCACGATCGAGAACGCGCGCCTCTTTGCCGCCGATCCCGCGCTCGTCGAGTCGCTGGCTGCCAACGGCCTCGTCATGGCGTCGCTCTCCTGGAATGCCGCCGGCCCGCTGGCCAGCGGCAACGACTCTCACGAGGGGCTCTCCGCCATCGGCGCCGAAGCGATGTCGAGGATGGAGCGCTCCCGCGTGGCGCTCGACGTCAGCCACCTGAACGACGAGTCGCTCGCCGACGTCCTCGCCCGCGCCACGCGTCCCCTGTGCGCAAGCCACTCGAACTCGCGCGCCGTCTGCGGCCACCCGAGAAACCTCACCGACGATCAGTTCCGCGCCATCATGGCCACGGGCGGCGTCGCCGGCCTCAACTACTGCGCGGGCTTCATCGTCGAGGGGGCGTGGGCCGGCAAGGAGGCCGCCGGCGTCACGTTCGAGCAGCTCGCGGCCCACGTCGAGCACTGGCTCGACATCGGCGGCGAGGACGCCGTGGCGCTCGGCGGCGACCTCGACGGCTCGACCGTGCCCGAGTTCCTCGACGGCGCCGACAGGATGCCGGCCTTCCAGGAACTGCTCGTTTCCCGCTTCGGCCGCACGATTACCGAGAAGATCTGCTACCGCAACGCCGTCGCGTTCCTCCGCCGCGTCCAGGAGGGCTAGCGGCGCCCGGGCTAAGAAATCGCGACGTCTGGTGATTTCATCGCGCCTGGGACGCCCCCAAGCTAAGAAACCCGCACGTCTGGCGACGACTCCGCCCAGACGTGCGGGTTTCTTAGCAAGGAGGGCAGCGGCGCGCCCAGACGTGAGGTTTTCTTAGCGCGAGGGACTCTCGGGCACGCCAGCTCGCCCAGACGTGAGGTTTTCTTAGCGCGCAAGGCCCCGGCCCGCGGCGGCGCGCCCAGAAGTCAGGTTTTCTTAGCGGGAGCCGTCATGCAGGCGGTCGTCGCGCCCTTCTGGCCGTATACTTATGACGTATGTGAATCACCACCACCTGACCTGAGGAGATCCCATGTCAGACCAGCAAGTCCGCGTCCGTTTTGCCCCCTCCCCGACCGGCAAGCTCCACGTCGGCGGCGCCCGCACGGCCATCTACAACTGGGCTTTTGCCCGCGCGAACGACGGCGTCTTCATCCTTCGCATCGACGATACCGACCCCACCCGCTCCACCGATGAGAACACGCAGATTATCCTGCGCGCCATGCGTTGGCTCGGCCTCGACTGGGACGAGGGCCCCGAGGTCGGCGGCGACTTCGGCCCCTACAAGCAGACCGAGCGCCTCGACCTCTACCGCCAGGCCGCCCAGAAGCTCTGGGACGAGGGCCGCGCCTACCCCTGCTTCTGCACGCCCGAGCAGCTCGCCGCCGACAAGAAGGCCGCCCAGGACCGCAAGGACCCCTTCCAGGGCTACCAGCGCCGCTGCCGTGACATCGACCCCGCCGAGGCCAAGCGCCGCATCGAGGCCGGCGAGCCCTACGTCCTGCGCATCAAGGTGCCGCTCGACCGCGGCGACGTCGTGGTCCACGACGCGGTCCACGGAGACGTGACCTTCAACGCCCGCGAGCTCGACGACTTCGTCATCTTCCGCTCCGACGGCACACCCACCTACAACTTCGCGACCGTCGTCGACGACGCCATGATGGGCATCACCCACGTCATCCGCGGCGACGACCACCTGTCCAACACCCCGCGCCAGGTCATGGTCTACGAGGCGCTCGGCGCGCCCGTGCCCACCTTCGCCCACATCTCGATGATCCTGGGCGCCGACGGCAAGAAGCTCTCCAAGCGCCACGGCGCGACCAACGTCGAGGAGTATCGCGACGCCGGCTACCTCTCTGACGCCTTCGTCAACTACCTGGCCCTTCTTGGCTGGTCGCTCGACGGCGACACGACCATCGTCCCGCGCGACGTCCTGGCCTCCCAGTTCAGCCTCGACCACGTGTCCAAGAACCCGGCGACCTTCGACCCCAAGAAGCTCGACTGGATCCAGGCGGAGTACATCCGCTCGATGAGCGACGCCGACTTCGCCGACAAGATCATGGTGCCCGAGCTCCACGAGGCGGGCCTCATCCCCGGCGGCGTCGAGTACGACGAGGCCTGGATCGACGCGCTGGCCGCCATCGTGAAGCCCCGCACCAAGTTCTCGGCAGACGTCGTCACCGTGGCGGCGCCCGTCTTTGCCAACGCCGAGACCCTCGAGTTCGACGAGAAGTCCGTGGCAAAGGGCCTTGCCAAGGAGGGCATGGGCGCCGTGCTCGACGCCGCCCGCGAGGCGCTCGCGGCGCTGCCCGCCGACGGCTGGGCGCCCGAGGCCATCGACGCCGCCCTCGAGCCTTTGCCCGAGGCCCTCGGCCTCAAGAAGCGCGTGGTCTTCCAGGCCGTGCGCGTGGCTGAGTGCGGCAACATGGTCTCCCCGCCGCTCGGCGAGACCATGGCCCTCATCGGCCGCGACGACTGCCTCGCGCGCATCGACCGCGCCCGCACTCTCGCGCTTTAGCAGCTAACACCGGCAAGGGGCCAAGGCACCCGCGCGCACCCCTCGCCGACAGCACTTCTTTGTAGGAAGGAAAGATCATGGTCATCGATTTCGAGCACGAGGACTTCGTCGGCATCCCCAACTTCAAGGGCGGCGAGGGCCACTTCGACGCAAAGATACACGACGACGGCAAGTGCAAGATCATCCGCGGCCGCGTCGAGCCCGGCTGCTCGTCCGGCTACCACCTTCACGAGAAGAACGCCGAGATCATCTACGTGATCTCGGGCGCCGCACGCTTCAACTATGACGGCGTCGACGAGGTCGTGACCGCCGGCAATGCGCACTACTGCCCCGAGGGCCACGGCCACGCGATGTTCAACGCCAGCGAGACCGAGCCCTGCGAGGTCTTCTGCGTCGTCCCGGAGCACCACCTGAGCTAGGCGCGCCGCTTGCCGAACACGCAAAGAAGGGCCTTGAGACCGCCGGATCGGTTCCGGTCTCAAGGCCCTTTTTGTTACGACACCGAGTTAGAACTCGCGTCCCGAGGCCGCCGAGACGGCGTCAGCGCCCTCGTGCGCGGCCATCGCCGCAATCATGGCCGCGAGCCCCTCGCAAATCCGCTCGAGGCTCATAGACGGCACCTGGGACCCGAGGCGAGCCGCCTGAGAGTCGAGGTAGGGGACGTGCACGAACCCGCCCCGAACGCCGGGATGACGCCGCTCGAGCGTATCCAGGAGGCAATAGAGAACCTCGTTGCAGCAGAAGGTGCCAGCGGTGTAGCTCACCGACGCGGGAATCCCCGCCGAGCGCGCCGCGTCGGCCATCGCCTGCACGGGAAGCGTCGAGAAGTGCGCGTCGGGGCCGTCCTCCACCAGCCTTTGCGAGAGCGGCTGGTTGCCCTCGTTGTCGGGGGCGCGGAAGTTCGCGTAGTTGATGCCCACAAACTCAGGCGTTATCTGCGCGCGGCCGCCGGCCTGGCCGACGCACAGCACCATGTCGGGGCGCTCGGCCTCGATGGCGGCCTCGACCGCGGCGGGTCCCTTGCGGAACACGACGGGAATCTGGGCGCGGGCGATATCCGCGCCGCCTATCCTCGGCGAAAGCCGGCGCACCGCCTCAAAGGACGGGTTGACCTTCTCGCCGCCAAACGGCTCGAAGCCGGTCACGAGGATCTTCATGGGTCATCCTTTCCGCCGGCGCAGCCGCAAGGAAGCGCCGGTCGCCCGCGAACAAAAAAGGGACAGGCATTCGCATGCCTGTCCCCATTGGTCGAAGCAGACGGCAGTCGACGCACGGCTAACCTAGTCGAGGTCGCCGAAGTCGCCGAAGCCAGAGACGGTGCCCTGCGCGGGGGCGGGAGCCGGGTCAGAAGCGGGAGCCGGGGCAGGCGTCACGACGGGCGCGGGGGCCGCGTCGGTGTGCGTGGTGCCCTTGGAGCCCGAGAGGCTCGTGCCGAGGCCCTGCGCCGGGAAGACGCTCTCGGCGTCGTCCATGAAGTGCTGCAGGAGCTTCTTGTACTCGGTGCGGAACTCCTCGCGGGAGGCCTTGAGGCGGTCGATCTCGTCGAGCTCGTTCTGTTTCTCGGCAAGGGCCTGGCGAATGACCTCGCGGGCCTTCTGGTCGGCGTCGTTGCGGATGCTCTCGGCGTTGGCCCGGGCGTCCTCGACGAGCTTGTCGGCGGACTGCTGGGCCACGATGAGCACCTGGGAGATCTGGCGCTCGGAGGCAGCAAGGCCGGTGGGCTCGGGAGCGGGCGCGGGGGCGGGCGCGGGGGCGATGACGGTGGCGGCGGGGGCGGCGGCGTTGGCCACGCGCTCCTCGAGGCTGGCGACCTCGGCCTGGGAGGCGGCGAGCTGCTGCTCGGTGTTGTTCAGGCGGCCCTTAAGGTCGGCGATCTTCTGGAGCATCGCGTCGACCTCGGCGGAGAGCTGCTCGAGGAAGGCGTCGACCTCCTCGGTGTCGTAGCCGTGCTTGGAGGGAGAGAAGGTCTGCTGCTCGATGTCTGCTGGTGTGATTGCCATTCTGGATCCCTTTCGTCGTTAAGCGCCGTGCGGGCGCCTCATACAGTTACAGAATAATAGTAAAAACGAGCCGTTCAATGATGCTGAGCGCGAATATAGCGACAATCGGCGAAAAGTCAATGCCGCCGAAGGGCGGAATAAAGCGCTGGAAGAAGCCCAGGTACGGCTCCACGAGCATGCCGAGCGCGTCGCGGAAGTCGTCCACCGTGCCGCGTCCTATACCGCGCGGAACCCAGCTCATGAGGCACCACAGCACGATGAGGAACTCGTAGACGTTGAAGAGGCGAGCTATGAGCGTCGCGATCCCGTAGATGCTCATCGCTCTGCCCTACTTGCCCGCCGCGAGCTCGGCGGAGCGAGCCAGCGCGGCGTCGACGGCGGCGAAGGAACCCTCAAAGAGCATGGGCTCGAGCTCGTAGAGGCCGCAGGCGGTGGTGCCGCCGGGGCTCGTGACCTTCTCGGCGTAGGCGCGCGGGTGCTCGCCGGAAGCCAGGAGCTGCTCGGCGCAGCCCTGCATGGTGGCCAAAAGCAGCTCGCGCGCGGCGGAAGACGGCATGCCGGCCTTGACGGCGGCGCGCGTCAGCGTGTCGACGAACACCGAGAAGTACGCGGGGGCGGTGCCGACGACGGCGCCCTCCACCTCGAGCTGGTCCTCGCGCATGACGGCCGCGCGGCCGAGGGCGCCGAAGATCTCGACGGCGAGGTCGACGTCCTGCTTGGTCGCGCTCGGGCCGCCGGCGACGGCGGAGGCGCCCGAGAGCACCTGAACGCAGAGGTTGGGCATCACGCGCACCACGCGGGCGCCGGGCAGCGCCGCCTCGATGGCGGAGATGGGCACGCCGGCGGCGATGGAGACCACGAGCCTACCGGCGAGCGCCTCGGCGCACTCGGCCATGACGCCGGGCAGCACCTGGGGCTTCACCGCGAGCACGACGGCGTCGGGGCCGCAGGCCAGCATGTCGGCGGAGTTGTCGAAGGTGCGGATCCCGCGCTCGGCCAGCGGCGCGCAGCCGTGGCCGTCGTGGCCCGCCACGAGGATGGACGCTGCGTCCCAGGCGCCCGCCTCCACGAGGCCCGACGCGATCGCGCCGCCCATGGAGCCAGCGCCGATGATGCCGATGAAAAGGTCGCTTCTAGCCAAAGGTAGGAGCCCTCCTTAACGCTCGAGGTCGCCGTCGGCGACGAGCTTGTTGATATCGGTAGCGGTTAGCTGGACGCCCTGCGGGAGCACGGCGAAGCAGCGGTCCCCAAGCTCGGAGACCTCGCCCTCGATGCCCATAGAGAAACCGAAGCTGAAGTCGAGAATGCGCTTGGCGACCTCGATGTTCGTGTTTCGGAACACGAGCACGACGGGCTGGTTGGTGCGCACGCGGCGCACTACCGTCTGCACGTCGTCGTAGGAGACGGGGCGCAGGACGTAGGGCGGCAGCTGGCCGGAGCCCACTATGCGGCGGGCGGCGCCGCCGAACTCAGGGGCGGGCGCGGGGGCCGCAGGGGCCGCGCAACCGCCGCGGGGGATGGCGCTCGTCTCCTGGGTGTCGTAGCCGCCGCGCGCCGGCGAGGGGATGCTTGCGGGCACCTGCGCCCCCACGGGGCGGCCGGAGCGGGTGTAGACCGAGACGCTCTCGGCCTCGGGGCGCGGGGTGTTGCCGAGCAGGCGCGTGGCGCTGCCGGTGTCGCGGCGGCGGGACTCGGGGGCGTAGCCGGCCGAGTCGTCCTCGTAGTAGTCGTCCTCGTAGTAGTCGTCGTCATCGCCCGCGTTGCCGGCGAAGCGGTCCCTCAGAGAATCGAGAAAGCCCATGGTCTTCCCTCTTTCACGCGGCGCCGCGGGAAGCGACGCTCTGCTTACGTAACGTATAGCGTCCCGCCTACGAGAGCTCGTATGCGGGGTCGAACGCGACACGGCCCAGGCGCACGAGCGTCGAGCCCTCCTCGATGGCGATCGCAAAGTCGTCGCTCATACCGCACGAGAGCACACCGAGGGCAAGCCCCGTGCGGTCGCGCAGCTCGCCCGCGAGCTCGCGGGCGCCCGAAAACGTCCTGCGCGCAGCGTCGGCGTCGTCTCGCGGCGCCATGGCCATGAGGCCCTCCAGGCGGATGCCCGGCAGCGCCGCGAGCGCCTCGGCGGCCTCGCGGGCCTCCTGCGGCGAGAAGCCCGACTTGCTCTGCTCACGCAAGACGTTGACCTCCACCAAGGCAGGCTGAACGATGCCGCGGGCGCAGCAGCGCTTGGACACCGCCTCGGCGAGTTCTAGCGAGCTCACGGAGTGGAGCAGCTCGACCCTGCCGATGACCTGGTTGATCTTGTTCTTCTGGAGGTTGCCGATGGCGTCGAAGCGCACGCCGGCCATCTCGGGGGTACCCTCGGCGAACTCGAGCTTGCGCGCGAGCTCCTGGGGTCGGTTCTCGGCGAAGGCGCGCCAGCCGGCGCGCCAGGCCAGAAGCGTCGCCTCGGGCTCGACCGACTTGGAGACGGCGAGCATCGCGACGTCGGAGGCGCCGCGCCCGGCGCGGGCGGCCGCCTCGGCCGCGCGCTCGCGGATGGCCAGGCGCCGCTCGGACAAAAACGCCTGGTAGGCGTCGTCGAGCTCTATGTCCAGCTTAGGAAAAGGCACGTCGTCCTCCCTTCTTTGTTAAGGCAGGCGCTCCCAGGCGGGGGCGCCGGAAGACGTCATGACGGCGAGCGCCGCGTGGCGCCCGCAGACGCCGTGCTCGGCCCGGTACGAGAAGAACCGGTCGGTCGAGCTCGCGGTGGAGCCCAAGGCCATGGCGAGGTTGTTCCTCGTCACGCCCGCGTCGGTCAAGGCGCAGGCGACGGCGTAGCCGAGGTCGAGCTTGCGCCTGGCGGCGACGCCCACGAGCACGCCCTCGCCGAACTCGGCGGAAAAGTCACGCGCCATCTCTGCGGAGACCTCGTAGTCAACGCCGCCGATACGGGGGCCGACGTAGGCGCGGAGGTCGGAGGCCGAGCAGCCCGTCTCGTCCATGAGGACGCCGGCGGTCTTCTGGGCTATGCGCGCGATGGTCCCGCGCCAACCGGAGTGCGCGACGGCGAAGCCGCCGGGGGCGCAGATGACGACGGGGACGCAGTCTGCGAAGCAGAGAAGCACGGGCACGTCGGGGGCCGTGCAGACCACGGCGTCCGCGCCGGCGTCGGCGAGACGGGCGGCCTCGTCGTGCGCAGGCCCGTTCGTCTCGCGCACGACGACCACGGTGTCCCCATGGACCTGGTGCGGAGTGACGAGGGCGTCGGCACAGGCCTCGGCGCCGATCGCGGAGAGCGCGCGGCGTCGGTTCTCGGCGACGGCGGCGGGGTCGTCGCCGCAGCGGTCCCCGAGGTTGAGCGAGGCGTAAGGCGCCGCGCTCACGCCGCCGGTGCGCTCGGTGAATGCGAACGTGACCCCGCCCTCGGGCTTCTCGTCCGAGAGCAGGGTCACGCCGCTCTCTGCTCTATATCGGCAAAGAGTAGCCACGGCTCAACCTAGATTCGGCTGCGCTTGAGGAAGTCGGGAATGTCGAACTCGTTGCTGGAGCTCGTCTGGGGACGGCTGACGTTGATCGGCATCGAGGGCGCGGGCGCCGGAGCGGGGGCAGGAGCGGGGGCAGGCGCGGGAGCAGCGGCGCGGGCGGCCGGGCGGGAGGCCGCCGGGCGGCTGGACGGCATGGTCATCGTGGGCAGCGGCTGCTGGACATTGGCGTCGTTGAAGCCGGTGGCGATGACGGTCACGCGCACCTGGTCGCCAAGGGACTCGTCGACGACGGTGCCGAAGATGATGGTGGCGTCGGGATCGACGTTCTGGGCCACGAGGTCGGCGGCGTCGTTGATCTCCTGGATGCCGAGGTCCTTGTTGCCGGCGATGGAAAGAAGGACGCGGGTGGCGCCGTCGATGGTTCCCTCGAGCAGGCGGCTCGAGATGGCCTCGGAGGCGGCGTCGGTGGCGCGGTTGTCGCCGGAGGCGGTGCCGATGCCCATCATCGCGGTGCCGGAGGCCTTCATGATGGTGCAGACGTCGGCGAAGTCGAGGTTGATGAGGCCCGGGACCGTGATGAGGTCGGTGATGCCCTGGGTGCCCTGGCACAGCACGTCGTCGGCCATGCGGAAGGCCTCGAGCATGGTGGTCTTCTTCTCGGAGAGGTCGAGCAGGCGGTCGTTCGGGATGACGATCAGGGTGTCGACCATCTCGGAGAGGTTCTTGATGCCCTCGACGGCGGAGCCGGAGCGCTTGCGCCCCTCGAAGGTGAAGGGCTTGGTGACGACGCCGACGGTGAGGGCGCCCACGTCGTTCTTGGCGATGTCCGCCACGACGGGCGCCGCGCCGGTGCCGGTGCCGCCGCCCTCGCCCGCGGTGATGAAGACCATGTCGGCGCCCGCAAGGGCGGCCTTGATCTCGTCGCGGGAGTCCTCGGCGGCCTCCTTGCCGACCTCAGGGTTGGCGCCGGCGCCGAGGCCCTTGGTGATGTCGGAGCCGATGTGGACCTTGATGTCGGCGTCGGAGATGGCGAGCGCCTGGGCGTCGGTGTTCACGGCGACGAACTCGACGCCGCGGATACCCTCCTCGATCATGCGGTTGACGGCGTTGTTGCCGCCGCCGCCCACGCCGACGACCTTGATGACGGCGAGGTAGTTGTTGAGGGTGTCCGTGTCCTTGATCATCGTGTCCTCCTCTTTGGCCGCGGGCCCTTCGGGGCGACGAGCCGGTTGTTTAAAAGCCCTGCGGGCCTTAGCTGACGTCTTTGCCATCGTGTGTCCTTGCGGTCGCTTGTTGGCATGCTTGGAAGAGGCGATAAACCCTAAACCTCGAGTTAAACCTTAGGCCTCGGTCAAAGCGAGGTAGTTTTGCACATCGGGGGTTTTGGAGTCAACCGCCATGGAGAGAACGTGAAGTGCGCAGGTAAACGATGCAAAGAGAAGTGATCCAAACCCTCGACCAACCTTGAGTCGCCCTCTACTGCCCCGCACCGTCCGCAGCCGTCGCCGAGTCCTCGCCGGTCGCTTGAGGCTCGGCCGAGTCGCCCGTGGAGCTCGCGCCGGAGCCGGAGCCGGAGCCGGAGCCCCCGTCGCCGGGGTCATCGCCGCCCGAGCCCTGCTGCCCCTGCTGCGGCGAGCCGCCGTCGGCGCCCGTCCCCTGCGTCACGTCGGCGGACCCGACCTTGCGCACCGAGGCGCTCGCGGGCTGGCGCACGTTGATGTAGGTGATCTGGCCGGGGTACTTCTCCAGAAGCGCGGAGGCGACCTGCTCCTTATAAGAGATGCTCGTGGCGGCGCCCAGCGAGATCTGCACGCCGCTCTCCAGCACGCACGAGACGGCGTCAGCGCTCGAGGCGTCGTAGCTCACGATCTTCGCCGCGAACTCGCTCGAGAATCCCTCGCGGAAGGACTTGACCGCGCTGAGGACGTCGTCGGTCGCCGGCTGGGCGGATGCCGGGTTGACGGTGGCGGGGACTCCCGTCACGAGCACAACGCCCTCGGCGCGCGCCTTGGCGAGCGCCGCGTCGTTGACCGACTGGCCCTCGGAGACCTCGATCTTCGTCGGCTCGATCCAGGAGCCCGAGCTGCCCAGGTACCAGCCGAGCGAGCCGGAGTTCATGACGACGAGCATGTCCACCTGCTGCTCGACCACGGTGAGCTTGACGGTGTGGGGGAACTGCCGCTCAACCTCGACGGAGGCCACCCACGGGTCGCGCTTGAGCTGCTCGTTGATCTGGTCCTTGTCGATGTTGAGCAGGGTGGTCCCGTCCTCGAGCGAGAACAGGTTGCGCACGTCGGACTCGCTCACGTGCGTCGACCCCTCGACCACGACGTCGTCCACCGAGAAGACCGCGGAATCCCTCAGCACAAAGAAGGCGATGAGCACGGCGAGGCCGACGGCGCACACAGCCACGACGGCGCCGCCGATGAGCTTCACGCGATCTGTCCGCTGATGCTGCTCACGGCGTTCCCTGCCGCTCATGGGGGTCGTTGCGGCGCGGCCCGCCTGCTGGGCGGCGCGGCCAAGGAACGCCGGGACGGCGCCCGTGGCGGGGGCCTTGGGAGCGGCAGAGCGACGGTCAGGCATCCGGAGCGCGGGCTTTGCCGCGCGGGGGGCCTTCGGTGTGCGCGGGGCCACGGGCGTGCGCGGCGCCTTCGGTGTGCGCGGGGCCCTCGGAGAGCGCTGGGCCCTCGGCGCGCGCGGCGCCTTGGGGGCGCGGGCCGCGGAGGGGGCGGAGGCAGAGCGCGCCGTCCCCTTGCGGGGCGTGCCCTTCTTTGACGAGTAAGCCATGGGTTCCCTACTCGCCGAATCCCAGGAGCTTGACCTCGCAGCGGAGGTCGACCCCGCTGTTTGCGAGCACCGAGTCGTGCATGAGCTGGATGAGCGAGAGCACGTCGGCCGCGGAGGCGCCGCCGTTGTTCACGATGAAGTTCGCGTGCTCGGTCGAGATCTGTGCACGGCCGGAGGAGAGCCCCTTGCAGCCGCAGGCCTCGACGAGCTTGCCCGCCGAGCCGTCGGTCGGGTTGCGGAATACGGAGCCGCAGGTGGGCTTGCCCATGGGCTGGGTGCGGCGCCGGCGCGCAAGGCGCGACTCCATGTCGGCGGAGATCGCGGCGCGCTCGCCCTTCTTTAGAGCCAAGGTGGCCTCGAGGATGATCTCGCTCGTGGGGATCGAGGTGCAGCGGTAGCCCCACTCGATCTCGTGGCCCTCGTATCGGTGCAGGCCCTCGCCGGGACGGTACACCACAAGGTCGCGCACGCAGCGCCCGATCCACTCGCGGCGCGTTCCGGCGTCCATCGAGACGGCACCGCCCACGGTGCCCGGGATGCCCACGCAGAACTCGAGCCCGGAGAGCTCGGCCTTCGCGGCGTCGGCCACCACCTTGGAAAGAAGCGCGCCCGCTCCGGCGGTGACGGTGCCCTGCTCGGCGTCCACGGTCACGCGCGCGAACTCGTCGTCGAGGATGATGACGGCGCCCTCGTAGCCGGCGTCGGAGGCCAGGACATTGGAACCCTTGCCCAGAATAACCCAGTCGACGTGCTCCTCGGCCAGGACGTCGACGACCTTGCCGAGGGCGGCGTAGCTGTGGACGAGGACCAGCAGGCGCGCGGGGCCTCCGATCCTATACGACGTGCGCCGCGAGAGCTTCTCGTCGCGCAGGACGTCGGCGTCGGTGGCGCCCGAGAGGCTCATGTAGGCGTTGAATACGCTCACGTGGGCTACTCCTTCGCCGCGCGCTCGCGCATGGCCTCGATGAACAGCGGGCCAATCTGGGTGACGTCGCCCGCGCCCTGGGTGATCAGCAGGTCGCCGGGACGCACGAGGTCGACTAGCTCCTCGACGAGCTTGCGGCGGTTGGGGACGTACTCGACGTCGGCGACCTCGCCGGCAGCGGCGACGCCCGACGAGATGGTCTTGCCCGAGATGCCGGGGATGGGCATCTCGCCGGCGGAGAAGACGTCCATGACGCGCAGGACGTCGACGTCCTTGAAGGCATGGGCGAACTTGTCGGCCAGCGCCTGGGTACGGCTGTAGCGGTGCGGCTGGAAGACGCAGACGATGCGCGAGAACTGGAGATCCTTGGCGGCGGCCAGGGTCGCGGCGACCTCGGTGGGGTGGTGGCCGTAGTCGTCCACGACGGTCACGCCAGCGATGTCGCCCACGTGCGTGAAGCGGCGGCGGGCGCCCTTGAACTGCGACAGGGCGCGAACGGCCTCGTCGACGCCCTGGCCGAGCACGTCGGCCACGGCGAGCGCGGCGGTGGCGTTGGCCATGTTGTGGCGGCCCGGGTTGGCGGCGATGGTCACGTGGACCTCGCCGTGCGACGGGGTGGCCACGCTGAAGTTGCTCTCGATCTTGTGGTGGGTGTCCTCGGGGCGGCAGACGTAGTCGCACGACTCGTCGAAGCCGTAGGTGACCACGTGGCGACCCGTGGATCGGGCGAGCTCCACGTAGTGAGGGTTGTCGCCGTTGATGATCACGGTGCCCTTCTCGCCAACGAGGTCCATGAACTTGCAGAAGGTCTTCTCGATGTTCTCGAGGGTGCCGTAGTGGTCGAGGTGGTCGGCCTCGATGTTGGTGACCACGACGACGTCGGGGTTGAGGTAGAGGAAGGAGCCGTCGGACTCGTCCGCCTCGCAGACGAAGTAGCCGCCGTCGCCGTTCTTGCCGTTGGTGTCGTAGCCCTCAACGACGCCGCCGATGAGGAAGGACGGGTCGAGGCCGAGCTTGTCGAGCATCGTGGCGACCATCGAGGACGTGGTGGTCTTGCCATGGGTGCCGGCGACGGCCACGGTGAGCGCGTCGTCGGAGAGGTACGAGAGCATCTTTGCGCGCGGCCAGATAGGAATACCCAGCTCGCGGGCGCGCAGGACCTCGGGGTTGGTCTCGGGGATGGCGGTGGAGGTGACGATGACCTGAGGCATGGCGGCGTCGATGGTGGCCGCCTCGTGACCCACGTGGACCTCGATGCCGGCGTCCTCGAGCTCACGGACGTAGTGGGAGGCCTTGAGGTCGGAGCCGGTGACCTTGCAGCCGCGCTCGTGCAGGACAAGGGCGATGCCGCTCATTCCGGCGCCTCCGATGCCGATGAAGTGCGCGCTCTCGATCTTCGCGTTGGAAGAGACCTCGCTCATGTATGCCCCTCTCGGTATAGCGTTCATTGCCGCCGGGGGCCATTCGGGCGTCCCGGCCTAACCATCTACTTTATCCCAAAAGGCGGCGCAACTTACCCGCGCGCGACGCTCTCCACTTGGTCTGCGAGAGCCGCGGCGGCGGAGTCCTGGCCGAGCCCCTTCGCGGCGGCGCGCATGGCGGAAAGGCGGGCGGGGTCCTCGAGGAGCCCCACGAGGGCATCCCTGAACTCAGGCGCCTTGACCTCTTCGTCCTTAAAGAGAAGGGCCGCGCCGGCGTCGGTGAGGAAACGCGCGTTGGTGGTCTGGTGGTCGGCCGTGGCGAAGGGGTACGGAACGAGGACGGAGGGCACCCCGAGGGCCGCTATCTCGGCGATTGAGGAGGCGCCGGCGCGCGAGAGCACGAGGTCGGCCGCGGCCAGAACATCGCCCATGTTGTCGATGTAGGGGCGCAGGTCCCAGCGCGCCGCCTCCCCGTCGGTAAGCGAGAGGGCCGCGACCGCCTCTTCGAAGCCGCCCTTGCCCGTGGACTGCACAACGCGCAGGCCCTCGATGGAAAGCAGGCGGCCCTTAAGCGCCGCCATGCCCTCGTTTAAGGTGCGGGCGCCGAGGCTGCCGCCAAAGACAAGCAGCAGCGTGGCGTCGGCGGGCACGCCCAGGGCGGCGCGCCCGCGGTCGCGGTCGCCGGCGATGACGGAGCGGCGCACGGGGTTGCCGGTGAGCACCACGTGGTCGAGGTCGCCCTCGCGCTCAAAGACATCGCGGGCCGCAGGGACCGAGATGCAGACCTTGGAGGCGGCGGTCGCCATCATCTTGTTGGCGAGACCGGGGACCGAGTTCTGCTCGTGGACGAGGTAGGGAACGTGGTTCTCCTTGCACCAGCCGAGCAGCGGGACCTCGACGTAGGCGCCGAAGCCGATGGCGACGTCGGGCGCGCCTTCCTTCTTGAAGCGACGGGCGAGGTCGCGCTTGGCGGACCAGACGCGGTAAAGAGACGAGAGCGCCGTCCAGGGGCGCGAGCGATCGAAGCCCGTGACCTCGACGTCGACGAGCGAAAAGCCCGCCTGCGGGACGAGTGTGCCCTCGAGCTTGGACGGACGGCCGAAGAACGTGACCTCGTGCCCGCGGTCGCGCAGCTCCTCCGCGAGCGCGAGCGCCGGGTTGATGTGGCCGGCGGTGCCGCCGGCAGCGATTGCGATTCTCATGCGTCTGTCTCCTTCGCGCGAGCGAGTTTTCCTGCACCATCCTACGCCATCGCACTCCGGTGGGACAAAAGGGACGGGGGATTTTGTCCCAAACTGTGGAGGCGCGCGGGCGGCGCGCTTCGCGCTAAGAAAACGCGGGCTCCAGCTTTCGGTGCGCCCTTCTTGCTAAGAAAATGCGAGTCCCAGCCGGTGGGGAGCCCTTCTTGCTAAGAAAGTCCAAGTCACAGCCCGGCAAGAAGGACTGGGACTTGGAAATTCTTAGCGCTGAGGCGTCGAGCAGAGCTGGGACCGGCGGTTTCTTAGCGCGGGCCGACCGCTAACGCCAACCCTGCGTCCTTCTTCAGCAGCTCGCGAAGCTCGACAATCCCCTCAACGCCTAGTTTTTTGAGTCCCCGGCTTCTGTAGGCCGCGACGCTTGACGGGCTCACACTCAACGCAAGCGCAGTCTCGGTCGCGGTTGCGCCGCGCGCCGCCATCAGAGCGACGCCCACCTCAAGGGAGGAAAGCCCCCTGCCCTCAAGGTACAAACGAGCGCGGACCTCCCCATCGAGCGTTTTTTCAACGAGCTTTCCGCGCCTGCCTCGCGCCCCAACCCATAAGAGGACCGCTGCCGCCGCAATACACGCAAGCGTAAAGCAGAGCAGCATCCAGGGGCTGATGTACCTTCCGCTATACGAAACAGAGATCATGGCCAAAAGCCCCAACCCCGCCCCTAGGGCCTGTCGCGACCCCAAGCCCTCCTGAGCCGCCCAAACGCTCTCCGCAACGGATATGGCCAAAACGAAAGCAGAAAGAGCAACGCCAAGAAAACCGCCCGGAGCCCTAGACGACAACACAAGAACCGCGCTCATCGAGAGCCCCACAAGAACCCCCGCAAGCGAATGCCCGAGGCTCTGCCCTTCCTCCCCAATCCGAATAAGCCCAACGGCAATGAGAAGCGCCCCGGCAGCAACAAGTGCGACGTTGTATGCCACAAGGGCGCCGTCATCCCCATAGCACCCGCAAAGACAGCCGGCAATGCACGCCGCCGCGAGCGCGACCCCCGGGAGCAGGCGCGACCGAAATTTAGGCTTTTGCGCATCTTCCGAATCCGGCTGTGACGACGGCCTCGTTAACGAGGCCACCAGCTGGGCATTAGTCTCAACGCCAAGTTTTTCGTATGCACGTACGCGATACGTCGAAACGGTCGATGCCGACACGCCGAGCTCCTGCGCGATTTCAGCCACAGAGTGCCCGCAGGCAAGCCCGCACGCGACCTCGAGCTCTCGCTCCGAGAGGGCACCTCCCCCGCGGAGGCCGAGCAGCGCCTCGCGGACAACGCTGGCCGGGTCCTCCGCAGATGGGCGTTCATCGCCGCAAGCGCCTATCGGTCCTTCTTGAATCGATTCCCCCTGCCACCGTGCGAGAACGAAAAGAGCCACGGCGCCGGCTATGGTTGTCAAACAGAGGGAGATGGCCGCCCACGCAGGCATTTCGAAAATCGAGATGCATCTCCAGTTGATAAACCTTTGAATCGCGCTCATCAAAAGCGAGCCGCAAAAGAATGTTCCCGTGCAGCGAGCGCCGTCAGCCGTCACGTAATAGCTGATAGAAAGAACCACCGCGGCGCAAACTCCGAAGGCCGCAACGGTCCATGGCCCCAAAAAACCCGGCCCCATCGCGCTCATCGCGATCGAGCAAGCAAGGCTAAGGGCGCCAAGCGCAAACGACCCCCAACGAATGGCGGAAGGACCTGCCCATGCTCCGAAAGGGCCAGCCGCCGCCAACGCCATGGCAAGCGCCGCAAAATGAAGCGCCTGTTCGAAACCGAACACGGCATAAACACCTTCGCGTCGACCCACGGCAAGCGCGACAAGGGCCCCGTATTCAATGAGAATAAGCACGGCTGAGAGAGCGACGGACAGCTTGGCGAGCCGGGAGCGAAAAACAGATGATTCAAATAGCGTCGATACCTGTGGAGCCACGATAAGGAAATAAAGGGCAGCAACCGCAAGGGCGGGAGCGGTGGCAACCCCCGCCGTTGTTACAAAGAACCCCGACCCGCACAGAGCGTTTGGAGATGCCGCGGCGACGCACCCAAGGATTAGAGCGAGCTTTCCCATCTTTGCCTCCCATCGTTTGCTATGTTCTGCCACCTATGTAGCTCAAACAGGCGCGGATGTCTGTAGCTGAAGCTACCATACTTTTGCGACAAGGCTCTGAGCAGCGCAAACGTGAACAGCTTTTTTGTCAACGTTAGTGGGTGGACGTGAGATAGGCCACTTGCACGCAGAGGATTGTGCCCGCTCAGAAACCGCAAGTCCCAGCCGACGGAGCGCCCTTATTGCTAAGAAAATGCGAGTCCTAGCTTGGCAAGAAGGACTGGGACCCGGCGATTCTAAGCGCAGGGACATCGAACAGAGCTGGGGCTCGAGGATTCTTAGCACAGGGGCGCCACTTGGAGCTGAGACTTGATGATCCTTAGCGCGACCCGAGCGCCCCTGCGATGGCCTGCCAGTTGTCGATAATCCGACCGACTTCGAAGCGCATGTCCGCAGAATTACGAAGAAACGCCGGCGAGCGGCACAGGGGCCCGGCGAGCGGTCGCGGGCTGTGTGCTTATCGTGCGAGGAGCGCTTCTTTCCAACGACGCGCCCGGCGCCATCAGGCCCAGACGCGGCTCCCGACGTCGGCAATCATCGCAATTAGCAGAATTCCGGCAGCATTCCGCCAGCTATCCGCAGACAACGGGAAGCCACCCCAGCGACCATCCGGGATACCATGCCGCCATTATGATCAACGTCCTCTCACATACCACCGCCCTCGAGGCCATGAGACTTGCGAGGTTCCCCCAGGTCCTCGCACGCTCCGAAGCGCTCGGCATCGCGCCCGGCAAGGCGCCCGCCAAGGCCGAGGCGAGGCTTTGGGCCGAGTCCGACCCGCTGCTTCGCGCTCTCCCCCGGCCCCTCGACATTCTCGTCGCCGACCCTGCGAGCAGCAGGTCGAACGAGGTCTTTCGCTCGCACGCCTTGTCGTGCGAGCTTCCCGAGGGCGCGCTCCTGCGAATCTCCGGGAACGTCGCCGTGGTCGCGCCAGAAATCCTCGTCCTGCAGATGGCCAGGGTCGCGACCCCGCTCGAGCTCGTGATGCTCATCGACGAGCTCTGCGGCCTCTACGCCATCCGCCCGTCCGACTCAGGCAGCATGGCCCAGCGAGATGCCCCGATCGTCGAGCTCGCCGCGCTTTCCGACTTCGCCGCGGGCCTGCGCCGCGTTCCCGCGGCGGCAAAGCTGCGGCGTGCCTGCGAACTCGCGATCTCCCTCTCCGGCTCGCCCATGGAGAGCAAGCTCGCGGCGCGCGTCTCGTGGAGTCGGCGCGACGGCGGCTACGGCATCCCCATCCTCTCGATGAATCAGGGTCTCGAGGTGCAGAGGATCTCGCGCAACCTCGGGGCGGCGCACGTACGCAAGCCGGACATCCTGTTCTCGCTCCCCGACGGTGATGCTCCGGGGTATTGCCTCGATTACCACGGAAGGGCCCACGGCGAGGAGGGGCGCGCGGAGGCCGACTCCGTCAGGGCCAACGAGCTGCTCGCCTTCGGGCTTCAGCCGTTCTCGATCTGGCACGCGCAGTACCAGAGCACCGCGTACATGGACCGTCTGCTCGACGGCGTTATCCGCGGCAAGCTCGGGATGCCTCGACATCGCACGGCGAAGGAGCGGCAATCGCTCGAGCTCGCTCGGCGAGAAGCCCTTCTTGCCGAGCTGGACGCGATTGACGGGGTGCATTGGGGAGTGTCCGAGCTCGACCCCGCGGCAATCAAAGCGCGGGAGAGCGTCGAGGAAGCGCGCGACCTTCTTGCCTGGACAGAGAAGCGAGGGCGCTAAGAAACCGCAGGTTCCAGCTGCGTGAAAAGCGCAAACGCTAAGAATCCCCGAGTTCCAGCCGTGAATTGAGGGCTGGGACCCGGGGATTCTTAGCGCGGGGTCGCCGCCGGTGGCTGGGACCCGGGGATTCTTAGCGCGAGGTCGACGCCGGTGGCTGGGGCTCGGCGATTCTTAGCGCAGGGCCGCCGTCGGGGGCTGGGACCCACCATTTCTGCGCGCGGCGAGAAGTGCGCGGGCCGAGACCCGCGCCCCCTTAGCGGCGGCGCGGCCCGCGGTCCCGCCCGCGGTCATTGCGCAGGCGCGCGCCGGGGTCGTCGTTCAGGTTGATGCGCTCATAGCCAGATCGGAAGAGCACACGTCTGAACTCCAGTCAC